>JAFUIO010000028.1 GCA_017468425.1 Clostridia bacterium
AAAATCTTATTCAGAGAAGTAGCTTTTTGTTTCGTTGCAACCCGACTTATTGACTTGCAACCTACCTTTTGAAAATGCAACCTGCCCCTTGAATTTGCAACCTTGGGGTAATTTGTATCATAGGTGGAGTAGTTAGACAAACACAAGTCAGACGAACACCTACTACTTCTTCACAGGCGGCATCGCCGTGAGAGTGGACATCTGACAAAACAGAAAAAACCAAGGTTAGAAATGACCTTGGTTTTTTGTTGGAAATAAAATGCTATATAAAAAATGGACTCCGTTTACTGTAGATAATCAGTAAGCGGAGTTTTATTTTTTGATTAAAATGCGAAAATCTTTAATTGCTTACAACAAGTTCTAATACATCTGCGGGTGTTGTAAACACATCAATAGTATCCCCATCAGAATCGAAAAATTCCACTTCAAAATATGTGCCGTCATATTCTAAAACTATAGTGCCTTCTGTTCCTATTGGCAAACTGTTAAATTCTTTTATTAATTTTACTACATCTAATTCTTTCATCGCTTATTTTCCTTTTTTGTCAGGGTAAACGGTTACTATTTTGTGCGTAATTCGGTTGTTATCTTTTTGAATAACAACAACTACATTGGCACTAACAGATTTACCGTCTTTGCCTGTTATTTTAGTATTGTAGGTGTGCTTAATGCCAAAAGGTGTTGTTTCACTCTTATTTGGCGTTTTACCTATTAGTGATGCGACAACATTTTTATAAAAAATCTTCGAGTCACTTTGAGAATATCCTAAAACATCTTTCATAAACTTTGCCTTGCTGCCACCTTTTGGATGGTTGATATTTAATAAATATCCTTCTGTTTTCTTTTTACTATAGCGAACATCTTTTGGTGAATTAACAGGAGCATCAGTTTTACTTGAACCCTTGGTATTGCCAAAACCGCCGTGAATCCCAGCTCCCATTAAGCGCCCACCGCCTTTCGGCTTTGCATAAAGTCGCTATCAAACTGCAATATTTCAATTCCCATATCTTTATAGTGCGCAAACACTTCTATAGGCGAGGTACCGTATACAATAATTGTGGTTGGTTTTAATTTTTCTACCACATATTCCAACCCGATTTTAAAATAGTTACGTTCATTGAGTAGTTTTATACAGCCGTGAGAGCCAATAGCTATCACTCCATATTTGCTAATTCCAGCACAAGCAACCTCAAAAGTACGGTCGTCACCAAATCGAATATTAGGAATAACGGATATACCATTTTCTTGCAACCAATGCCCAATTGCACGGCTTCGGTAAATATTCCAATATTGCATAACTAAAGGCATATCTCGGTACACGCTAAAATCAGGAGTTATAACACCTTTGAATTTTTTTAGGATTGGAAGGTAGGTGTTAGGTTTATTCCATACCCTTTCAAAAGCAACATCATCTTCAAAAAAGTGTACCCAAGCATCGTAATCATTACTTTTTATAGCTTTAGTAAATGCTATGAGTTTTTTTGGCTTGCTTGTTTCCTTTTTTAAGCAAGGAATTTCAATCAAACTATCGTAGGTGGCATTTTTTACTAAAAATGTGTGAAAAACATCTTTGCACCCATTACGAGTGCAGTTTTTAACAGCCATAATTTTTACCTCCCGTAAAAAAACTAGTTTTTTGTTGCTGTTTTTACAACATAAAAGTTGACATTTTTCCAAAAATGTCTTGCGTTTTTCTCCGAGGGATGCTATTATGTACTTGCAGATGTACGAATGGCAACATTCGGAGATGTAAGCACAGTATTGATTGCGGCAACAATCTTTACGGTGCTTTTTTTCTTTTGTTTTTACTTCCAAGCAATAGGCATCACCACCTTTTCAAACAAATTTTATTGAAAAAGATTTAACATACGTAGTTCATAATCTTTATAAGCTTTTCCGCCATAATTAAACCAATTCTCATATCGTCTAAAACAATTATCAGCGCAAGGATTAGATATATTAAACATATTCGCCACATCAATATAATCATCACAATTGCATATGTGTATTACAGGTGAAGGTGCCAAAGAATAGGCCGCATAATAGTCAGCCATTTTCCTAGCGAGGTCACTTTCTTGACGATGGCCTAAATCAATGTGACCTATTTCGTGCATCAATGTAAATCTAACACGTTGAATAATTTGAGAATTATCATAACATATAACATGCTTTTTTAATTCAGGGTCAAAATAACTAGTTCCATCTAATCCTTTCGTAAACACATCCAACCTGGCTTGTTTATTCAGAGCCGAAAACGGCTTCACAATATAACCTCTTCTATCTGCAATATCAAAAGGATTTATAGGAACTTTATTGATGTTCTGCTCAATATATAAAGCCGTAACATGCTCCTCAATTCTTTGATATACTTTATAAGGTAGTTTTATATCGTTATATTCACAATCGCTTATCATTGTTCCAATAATACCTTCATTAATTTCATTTTTTCATCTGTAGTCATACTAGTAGTACTTCTTGCCACAAGACGATAAATCTCTGAAAAATCTTCTTCTGAAGATGTTCCGTAGATTAAATAATCTGTTGTAGTATCAAGTGCAGTAGCGAGATTTGCAATAACCTCAACTTTGGGTTCACGTTCATTATTTATATAGCGAGATATTGCTGCTTCTGTAACACCTACCATTGTGGCAAGTTCTCTTTGGGTGAAGTCACTTTTTTTCATTAACTCTAATATTCTGTCTCCTATTTTCTTACTCATATTTATACCTTCCTCCCTTCGTTTTTATCAGTATAACACAACTTGCAAATATTGTCAAGTAAAAATTACCAAATGGTAATACGACTTCAGTTTTGAAAGAAGTGATTGATTTATATAAATCAAAGCATAACATCCACACATTCGACAAAACATAGACCTCCTTGTAAAATGGTATTACCAAATACAAGGAGGTCATTTTTATGTTCAGTAAGAAAACCAAACTGAAGCTCACGGACTTTGAGTGCAACCTTTTAATTAACGGAATGAATGAGTTCCGAAATATGCTTCTCTCGGACGGCATCCCTACGGAAGATGTTGACGAACTGCTCCTGAAAATCATTAACAAATCTGAACGGTAGGTGGAGATACCATCTCTGCCACTTGTAACAGTGCAAAAAAGAGTTGCGTTTTTGTTGGAGTGGGTGGTATAATTATCTCGTCAAACAAGAATTTATCAATCAAAACTATAACTTTTAAAGTGAGATTTTTATTATGAAAGACAAAAATTATTTTCTGAGCAAAGCTCAGGGAAATTATCCTGAACTTAATTTTACCGTTCTTACTCCCGATATAACCGAAGTCAATGCAACAAGCGGTGACAGCATTCTTCTTGACCTTGGTGAGCACGCGGTGGGACATTTTTCTTTTGCTTTTGACAGGGTTGATGTCTTTGTTGATGCTCCCGTTCGGTTAATTATCAGATTTGGTGAAGATATAAGAGAAATCAATGACGATTTTTCTCAATATAATGGTACACTTTCAAAAACGTGGTTTCAGGAGGAAATAATCAATCTCGATTTTCCTCAGAAAATAACTATGCCACGAAGATACGCTTGCAGATACATAAAAATAACAGTAGAAAAAGCCTGCAGACCGATAAAGCTGTTTGATTTTTCTTTTTGTGCTTCTACAAGTGCAGATGTGTCTGCTCTGAAATCTGCAGATACTGATGATGCTTTGCTGAATAAAATTGATATTGTTGCAACCAATACTCTTAAAGAATGTATGCAGACCTTCTTTGAAGACGGCCCGAAGCGTGACCGCCGTCTCTGGATTGGTGACCTTCGTCTTGAAGCACTTGCAAATTATTACACATTCAACAATCTTGAAATCGTAAAAAGATGTTTATATCTTTTTGCTGCAGGTGAATATAATAATCTCGGATTTCTGCCGTCATATGTTTATGAAACGCCTTATTATCATTCGGGCGAAGCACATATCGCAGACTATGCACTGTTATATGTTGTATGCGTATGCGATTATTATGAACACACTGCAGACATCAGTGTTATAAATGACCTTCTGCAGATCTGCAAATCGCAACTTGACAGCTTTGAAGCAATACTTGATGAAAATATGATTGTTACAAATCAGGACGGTTGGTTTGCTTTTATCGATTGGTGCCCGGGACTTGAAAAACTGACATCTTTGCAGGGTGTATATCTTTATACTCTTGAACGTTTTTCAGAATTATTGAAAGCAATCGGCGATGAAGATTTCAAGAAATATTCATCGCTTCTTTCAAGAATTCGTTCTGCTTGTAAAAAACATCTTTATGATGAAAGCACAAACGCTTACATAAATGATTTGGATAACAGGCAGTTCAGTGTACATTCGCAAGTATGGATGATATTGGGTGGTGTGATAAACGGAGAAGAAGCCAAAAATCTTCTGATAAACTGCCTTGATAACGATAAGGCAAAACAACCCGTTACTCCTTATATGCGCCATTACGTTGCAGAGGCTATGATAAAACTTGGTATGAAGAATGAAGCGGTATTATATCTGAAAAAATTCTGGGGTGGTATGCTTGAACTCGGTGCCGATACATTCTGGGAAGCATATATTCCCGATGACCTTGATTTTTCACCATACGAGGACAGAATGATAAACAGTCTCTGCCACGCGTGGAGTTGCACACCGTCATATTTCATCCGAAAATACGGTTTGTAATTCAGGCGAGATTTATAATGGTAAATAAAATGTCACGCAGAAACATATTCATTTAAAACAGTGCTTTTCTCATAATCAACAAACCGTCAAATTCCGATTTATCGGGCAAAATGTTACCCCACCTGAAAATGACATTCAGGTGGGGCTATTTTATGTGTATTCGTATGCAATAAACAAATGGTTGTCCTTTTTGGATAGAAAGAAGTTACCGCCAACGTATCAAAACAGGGGTGGCTTAACAATCCATTGACAACTGATATTGGTTTTTATATACTTTCAGGTGAGGTGATGCGAAATGACAGATAAAAAAACATTCGGTACATTTATAAAAATCAAGCGAACCGAGAAAAACTATTCACAAAAAGATCTGGCAGAAAAGCTGTATGTTACCGAAAGTGCGGTCAGTAAATGGGAACGAGGAGTATCTTATCCTGATATTACTCTGATTTCTGATATCTGCCGTGTTCTTGATATAAGTGAACACGAATTGATTACGGCATCAAACGATATTGAGTCAAGGAAGATTGAGAACGAAGCAAGAAAATTCCGTGTAATCCGCGGTACATGGTTCTGGGTTCCGACGGTTCTATATGCAGTTACGATTTTAGTTTGTTTCATTTGCAACCTTGCCGTAAACCGTACTCTTTCCTGGTTCTTTGTTGTATTGTCATCGCTGATTTGTGCCTATACATTTATACCCACGATTACTTCGTTTTTTGAGTCAAAGAAGCTGCTTGCATTTACTGTTTCAACATATCTGTCGATTAGTCTGCTTTTGTTCACTTGTGCAGTATATACCAATGACTTGTCGTGGTTTTTAACTGCCTGTATCGGTATACTGATGGGATATGTGCTGATATTTGTTCCTGTCCTGTTGTCAAAAACAAACTGCTCGCGATATAAGTTCATCATTTCTTTTGCAGTTACATTTGTGCTGACCGTTCTGATGATGGTAAACATCCGTATCTGGCAGCCGTTTATACTTGGTAACGCAATTTTAATGGCTGCATATGGCTTTTCACTTGTTATTGTCTGTGCTGTGATATGTGCCTTTCGTTTTTCTGCATTCTTTAAAGCGGGAAGCTGTACTGTCATAAGCGGAATTATGTTTTATTCTACAAATTATGTGGCAACAGCTTTGTTTGGCCCGTCTTCCGTGAATTCTTATCGGGTGGATTTTTATAACTGGGAACAATGTTTGAACGGAAACATTCAACTCATTATGCTGATATCATTGCTGTTTATCAGTGTTGTGCTTTTCGCAATAGGTTTTTCCAGAGTAAGGAAAAATAAAAATCGATAATTTTCTGTTTGTATAGTTGGTGAAGCAGTCAGACAAAATCAAAGAACCAAGGCATTTTCTGTCTTGGTTCTTTTGCTGTTTCAGGGTGGTTGAGAAAGTTGCGGAGATGTGGTATAATATTTTTAAATACAAAATTAAAGCTATTTTATTCAGATAAGGAGTTTTGGTATGTTCAGTTTAATCAAGAATTTTTTTGTTGCGTTGATGGCAGTGATTACATTTTCTGTACCATTCGGCGATGTGCAGATGCCTGAAAGAAAATGTGCACCTGAATTCAGCGGTACATTTCTGCAGTCCTGGATGAGCAGTTCATGGGATGAAGAAAGATGGAAAGCAGAAGTTGAGTGTATGCAACGCGACGGTGTTGAATATCTTGTTCTGCAGGATGTTGCCAATATGGATGCTGAAGGAAACTGGACTGTTTATTATAACAGCACAATTCCCGCTTTTGACGGTGCCGCTTTCGGTGGCGATGTTGTGGGTGCGGCTCTTAACGCATGTAAGGGGACTGATATCAGAATTTTTATAGGCCTTGCAATGTTTGATTCATTCTGGCTTGTTGGCAATTTCACAGGAGAATACAAGTCGGTTTGTGAAACTACGGCTGATATGCTTGAGGATATTTATGATAATTACTATTCTGTCAGCCCTGAAAATTTCTACGGCTGGTATTTTACTCCCGAAATTAATAATCAGATAAATTGCGGTCCGCTTATGGGCAAAATGGTAAATGGTTTTAATATTGTGCTTGACAGAGCAACCGAAGTTGATTCTTCTCTGCCGATGATGATAAGTCCGTATACTGCACATTACCTTGACCTTGGTGATGTTGCAACTTATTCACAGTGGCTTACTTTCTTTGAATGCACTGCTTTCAGAGATGGCGACATTGTTGCACCGCAGGATGCAGTAGGTGCAGACTGGGTTGAAGAAGATGACCTTGTAAGCATATGGGAAATGTATTCTGCAGCATCAGAAAAGGCTGATGCAGACATAAAACTGTGGGCGAATTGCGAGAATTTCGATATTGCAACAGGCCCAAGCTTCCTGGGCGGTACAATTCTCCGTCCGCAGACTGAAAATATTGAATCTGTAACTGCAACCCTTGACCGCTTTGTTATGCAGATGGATGTGGCTTCGCGTTACTGCGAGAACATTATTACTTTCTCTTACTCTCACTATTATTCTCCGAATCTTGTGAAGAGTATGTATATTGAAACTTACCGCGATTACGTTGAAAACGGATATGTGCTTGAAACTGAAAAGCCTACAGCACCTGCAAACGCAACGGCAGTTTCTGATGAAAACGGTGTAACGGTAAGCTGGGAAGCGTCGGAAGATAATTTTGGAATTGCTTATTATCGCGTTTGCAGAAACGGTGAATTTTTAACGCGTGTAGAAAATTACAAGTGGGATTATCCGCTTACGGTAACGGATATTAATGGCGTTTCAGGCGACACATACACAATTACCGCAGTTGACGCAGCAGGTAATCAGTCAGTGGCAGAAGTGACACTCGGCTGATAGCATATTAAATATTTTTTGAAAGGTGATAATATGAACAGACCATACATTATCTGCCATATGGTAACGTCTCTTGACGGAAAGGTTACGGGAGAATTTTTGTCGAAACCTGAATGTGCAGATGCTTGTGAAATTTATTACGATATTAACAGAAAACTTAAATCCGACGGATTTATCTGCGGACGAATTACTATGGAAGGCAGTTTTACGGAAGGGTATTACCCTGATTTATCAGAATATGAGCCGGTGCACCACGATTTGGATTTAAAAATGGATTTTATAACTGATGATCTGACAGGCTTTTATGCAGTTGCTTTCGACCCGAAAGGCAGACTCGGCTGGAAATCAAATAAAATTATTGACCCTGACGGTGACCCCGGTTACGACGGTGCACAGATTATTGAAGTGCTTACAGAGCAGGTTGACGAACGATATTTAGGCTACCTTGAAAGTATGGAAATTCCGTACATTTTTGCAGGTGAAAATGAAATTGACGTGGATTTTGCCTTATTTAAGCTTAAAAACATCATCGGTTGTGAAACTCTGCTTTTAGAAGGCGGAAGTATTATAAACGGTTCATTCCAGAGAGCAGATGTAATTGATGAAATAAGCCTTGTTACGGCACCGATAGTGGCTGATAAAAACGATAAACCGTTGTTTACGGACAGCACTGTTTCTAATTTTGAACTTGTAAAATCCGAAATTATAAACGGCAACCTTGTTCTTAATTACAGCAGAAAAAGGTGAGCTGATACGATTAACGCGACAGCTTTTTATAATTTATATCTCTTCAATTTTCACACCTGTATAATAATGCTTTAAAATTTCTTCATAGGTTGAGCCTTGCCGGGCCATAAAGTCGGCTCCGTACTGGCTCATTCCCACACCGTGACCGTTGCCCGTTACGGTGAAAATAAAGCTTTCGTCTGCGTATTTTACGGTAAAATTATTCGATTTCAGCCCGAAAGCACTCTGTATCTCGTTGCCTGAAAATTCTTTTCCGTTTATGGTGAATATTTTCACAGCACCACCTTCGGTGCAGTCAAGGGAAATTACGGGAACAGTGGCTGAATCAAAAGAAGAAAACTCATTGAATTCTTCTGCCGATACGGTAACGGTGCTTATTAAATCTTCCGACAGAGCATCTCCCGTGCTTGTAACGCTTACAAGATAAGGCTTTTCACCACCCCAGATGTCTTCGCAGTTTTCTGTCCTGCCTGAACATAATGCAAAATATGCAGGGAGAATAATTTCACCGTCATATGTAATAACTTTGTCCATCACCTCGTCTACCTGCGAGGTGATTTTTTTTGAATAAATTTCATATTTTTCTCCCCATTTTTCTTTGGCTTCTTCGGGAGAAATATATCCCTGATGCTTTTTGTAGTTATCTGTAAGCTGAACATCGTGAGAAATCTGATAAAGTGCATATGTATGTGCGGCAACTGCCTGTGCTTTTATGGCTTCATCGGAGTAAAAGGGAGAAATTTCTGCACTCACAACACCTACAATATAGTCCCGCATTGGAAGAGTTTCTTTCTTTCCTGATTCGCTTCTTAATATGGTTATTTTTTCTTCTTTCAGGGTATGGTTTACCTGTGTTGCGGAAACTGTTTTTCCTTCTGTGGGAGATTTTGTTGGTGCTTTTATGGATATAAGAGGGGTGAAAATCATTGAAAGTGCCAAACACAGGGTTAAAAACGCGGTAAATCTCATATAAATGACCATCCTTTTTTCTTGACTTTTAGTGTGAAAATATAGTACAATATAAAGAAATATTTTTATAATGGAATAACTATAACGATAGGAGGCAGAAGAATGTCTACTTACATTAAATATATCGACGACAGTTATATGGAAAGTTTATGCAAGGAGCTTGGAAAAAATAACAAGATTAATCCCGAAGACTTTAACCGCTATAACGTAAAAAGAGGTCTGAGAAATTCAGACGGCACAGGTGTTATGGCAGGTCTCACACGTATCTGCAGCGTTGAAGGCTATTATATCAACGATGGTGAGCGACTTCCCAAAGAAGGTAAGCTTACATACCGTGGCTATGATATGACAGAAATTGTAAAAAACTGTCAGAAAGAAAACCGTTTCGGATTTGAAGAGGTTGTATGGCTTCTTATTTTCGGTTCACTTCCCACAAAAGAACAGCTTGAAATGTTCAGAGCAACTCTCGCTGCGTGCCGTGAACTTCCCGATGATTTCATCGAAGATATGATTATGAAAGCACCGTCACCTGATATTATGAACAAGATGGCAAGAAGTGTGCTTGCACTTTATTCATACGATTCAAACCCCGATGAAACAAGTGTCAGCAATATGCTCAGACAGTGCATTCATCTTATTGCACAGCTCCCTGCAATTATGACTTATGCTTATCAGGTTAAAAGAAGAACATATTACAAAAAGAGTATGTATATCCATCAGCCCAAAGCAGAACACTCAACTGCAGAATCAATTCTCCGTTTTACAAGAGCGGACAGAGCATTTACTGATGCTGAAGCAAAGCTTCTCGACCTTTGCCTTTGCATTCACGCAGAGCACGGCGGCGGTAACAACTCATCTTTCACAACAAGAGTTATTTCTTCAAGCGGAACAGATACTTATTCAGCAATAAGTGCTGCTATCGGCTCGCTTAAAGGCCCCCGTCACGGCGGTGCTAACATCAAAGCACATACAATGATTGATGAAATTTACAATAATGTTAAAAATCATCAGTCAGACGGTGAAATTTACGATTATCTCAAAAAGATTATTAATAAAGAAGCGGGCGACGGCTCAGGTCTTATTTACGGTATGGGTCACGCAATTTATACTCTTTCAGACCCGAGAGCAGTTCTTCTCCGCGAAAAAGCAGGGGAGTTTGTAAAGGGAACAGAGTATGAAGACAGATTCCAGCTTATAAACCGCATTGAAGCATTGTCACCTCAGGTTTTTGCTGATGTGAAAGGTGTTAAAAAACCTCTTTGTGCAAATGTTGATATGTATTCAGGCCTTATCTATGAAATGCTTAAAATCCCTGTAGATTTGTTCACACCTATGTTTGCAGTTGCACGTGTGGCAGGTTGGTCAGCACACAGAATCGAAGAAATGACAACAGCAGGCAGAATTATTCGTCCGGCATACAAGAGTGTTGCTCTTTCAAGAGATTATATTCCGATTGATGAAAGAACAGAAACAGTAGGTCAGGGCATATATGTTCCTCACGAACAGAGATAACAAGAGGTAATTAAGATGAAGATTAAAGGCAGTATTAAAAATCTTAAAATAAATACAGCATTTATTCTGGCGGCGATAGGAACGGTTGTTGCTGTGGGTGCCAGAGTTTATCAGGCTTTTTCAGGCCTTGTGGATTTTGAAACAGGCTTTTTCACAGAAAACCACTTCACAACTTATCTGTTATACGGTGCACTTGCGGTGGCTGCGGTCGGCATTTTTGCAGTTTGTTTTCTTGCAGGTGAAATCCCGCAGGAAAAAATGCCCGCTAAAAAAAGTCCTGTTGTTGCGTTACTTTCAGGTATTTTCGGCATTACATTGGCAGTAAATGCAACAGAGCAGTTTTCTTCTTTCAGTAAAGCATATTCGTCAGCAGATATTCTGATGAGAGACCCTGAACAGACAATGATGTCTTATCTTATGAAATCAGGCGATTTGCCGAGGCTCGGTGAAGCAGTTTTTGCAGCACTCAGCATAATTTATTTCATCACTCTTGTAATTAATTACATCGGTCTTAAAACTGTTGATTTCACAAAACTCAAAGCACTTTCACTTTGTCCGCTTTTCTGGGCAACATTCAGAATGGTTCAGCGTTTCACAAGAACAATCAGCTTTATGAACGTGTCGTCTCTTTTGCTTGAATTGTTTATGATTGCGTTTATGATGATGTTCTTTATGTACTTTGCACAGATGTCTTCAAACGTAAACGCAACAGCCATTTCATACAAGGTTTTTTCATACGGACTTATTGCAGCTATGCTTGCAGCCGTAGTGTCAATTCCCAAAGCTTTGTTGCTTATTTTTGATTCATCATACAGAGAACTTATGGAAAAAGGACTTCTTGAATGTAACTTTGAAGCAACAGACCTTGCTTTCTGTCTGTTTGCAGTAGCTATGCTTGTGCTTTGCCTTGCATCACCAAGAATTAAAAATATGACTTTAAAAGAAACAGAGAAACTTATAGCAGTATCTTCAGAGGAGGAAAAATAAGGTGTTTTTAGAAAATCTTGCCATTGCCGCAAAACAGGTAGGCATTCTTTACATACTTGTTGCAGTGGGCTTTATCTGCGATAAAGTAGGCTTGTTCAAAGAAAAAACTGCAAGACTTTCAAACGACCTTCTCTTTTACATAATAACTCCCGCAGTTATCATAACGGCATTTATGTCTATGGATAACACCCCTGAAAACTATAAAAAACTCCTGCTTGCATTTATTTTTGCAGTTGTTTTGCAGGTTGTGGGTGCGATTATCGCAATGCCGTTTTTCAGGGATAAAACAAAAACGGATAATCCTATTTTCAAGTTTGCATCAAACTACGGCAATGTGGGCTATATGGCTCTGCCTCTTGCAAATGCAGTTTTAGGTGCAGAAGGCGTTTTCTATTGCTCTGTGGTTGTAATGGTGTTCAATGTTTTTTCATTCACTCACGGCATTAAAGTGATGACAGGCGGAAAAAATTTTGATGTTAAAAAACTTTTTCTCAACCCCGGCACAATTGCAGTTTTAATCGGTTTGCCGTTGTTTATTTTCGGCATCAAGCTGCCTGAAATTATTGATACACCCATTGACTATCTGGCATCACTCAACACACCTTTAGCAATGATTTTCTTCGGCACATACCTTGCCAACACCGATCTGAAAACGATGTTCAGCGATAAAAGGGTTTATCTTACCGCACTTCTCAAACTGATTGTGCTTCCTCTTTGTATGATGGGCATTTTCAGAATTTTCGGATTGACAGGTGCTCTGGTTCCCGCAATTATACTTTCAAGCTCGGCACCCAGCGCAAACAACACAGTAATGTTTGCTGCAAAATATGATAAAGATGCGCCTTGTGCGTCGAAAGTGGTGGCGCTTGTAAGCTTTATCAGCATTGTCACAATGCCTGTTATGATTGCTTTGGCACAGCAGATGTAGTTATGGAAGATATTAAAAATATACTTGAAAAATACTGCGAGGTTTACGGCTTCTGCAGTTTTGACGAAATAAAAGAGCATCTGATAGATTGCAGGGCAAAGTCCCGCATTCCGCAGAATGCAAAAACAGTTATCACAATTCTTTTTCCCTATTATCTTGGAGAAGAAGCTTATGAAAACTTAAATGTTTCACGCTATGCGGCAGTAAGAGATTATCACGAGGTTGCGTCTTTGTATCTGTCGCAGATTGCAGAAAAATTAAAAGAAATTTATCCTTGTAATGAGTTTGTATTTTTTGCAGATAATTCCCCCATACCCGAAGTTTTTGCTGCAGCAAAAAGCGGTGTGGGAGTGAAGGGCAGAAACGGACTGCTTATAAACGAAAAATACGGCTCGTGGATTTTCATTGGCGAAATAGTAACGGATTTGTATATTCCCTGTGAAAATAAAGAAATAAAACTGTGTCACGGATGCTACGAATGTGTTGAAGCCTGCCCTACGGGAGTGCTGAAAGACGAAAAATTTGACCCTGACAGATGCCTTTCTCACATCAGCCAGAAAAAAGGCGAAATCCCCGAAGAATACAGACAGATGATGAAAAATCTCGGCTGTGCGTGGGGCTGTGACGAATGTCAGAAAGCGTGTCCGTACAATAAGAATGCAGAAAAAACCACCCTTGAAGAATTCATAAAAAGTGCAGAGCCTTTCGTTACGGAAGATACACAGATTGAAGGCAGAGCATTTGCCTGGCGTGGTGAAAAAGTTATAAAAAGAAATCTGAGGACAGTAAGTAATGAATTTTGAAAACAAAGAATACGATGCAAAATTTAAAGAGCTTATTTCTTCTGCCTTTGACAGCGGAAGGCTTCCTCATGCAATAATTTTAGAAGGTGCAAACGCATCAAAACGTCTTGAGGCGGCATCACTTCTCGCAAAAGCACTTGTGTGCAAAGAAAGTGAAAAATCTCTCCGTCCTTGCGGAAAATGCCCCGATTGTATAAAAGCAGAATCAGATTCCCACGTCGATATAAAAACGGTTATCGGCACTAATAAGTCAAAAACAGTTTCAGTTGAAGATATACGAAATGTAAGAAGCGACGCTTACGTTGTTCCCAATGAAGCAGAGCGTAAAGTTTATATAATCACATCAGCACATAAAATGAACGAAACGGCAATGAATGCATTTTTAAAAGTGCTTGAAGAGCCGCCGTCATATGTTAATTTTATTCTTGAATGTGAAGATAAGGCAATGCTTCTGCAGACGGTGAAATCCCGTTGTGCTTCTTTCAGATTAGGCGACCTGACAGACGACAGTGTTACTAAAAAGAAACTTGAAGCATCTTTTGAAAACGCAGTTAAAATAGCAAAGGCGATTTCATCAGACAGTGAAATTGAAATGATGAAAACGCTGGGAATGTTTGAAAAAGACAAAGATGCCTTGAAATTAGCTTTAGAAGAAGTTATACTTATTCTCAGGGACAGTATTGCACTTAAAAGCGGTGCGGTAAACTGCCTTTCGCAGAATGAAGATGTTGCAAAAGAAATTGCATCATCAATGACTTCCGAAAAAATTATAAAAGCAACGGAAATTGTTAACGATACACTGCAGAGTATGCAGTATTACGCAAATCATAATTTGCTTTTGGCAAGGCTTTCAAGCCGGCTGAAAGATTGATATATTTGAAAGAGAGGAAAAATTATGGCTGAAGTAATCGGTGTCAGATTCAAGGATGTAGGCAAAGTTTATTTCTTTGACCCTGACGGAAAACAGCTTAAAAAATTTGATAGAGTTATTGTTGAAACTTCACGCGGAGTTGAATGCGGCGAAGTTGCAGCAGAAAACCGCGAAGTTGAGGATGATAAAATAATTCATCCCCTTAAAAAACTTATCAGAATTGCAACGGAAGAAGACTTGAAGATTGTTGCACAGAACAAAGAAAAAGAGAAAAAGGCTTTTGATATCTGCCTTGAAAAAATTGAAAAACACGGCCTTGACATGAAGCTTGTTGAAGCTGAATATACATTCGACAACAGCAAAATTCTTTTCTATTTCACATCGGACGGCAGAGTGGATTTCAGAGAGCTTGTCAAAGATTTAGCATCTGTTTTCAGAACAAGAATTGAACTGCGTCAGATTGGTGTGAGAGATGAATCAAAGATGGTAGGCGGACTCGGTATGTGCGGCAGACCTCTTTGCTGTTCAAGCTTCCTCGGTGATTTTCAGCCTGTTTCAATCAAAATGGCAAAAGAGCAGGGCTTGTCACTTAATCCCACAAAAATCAGCGGTACCTGCGGCAGACTTATGTGTTGCCTTAAGTATGAGCAGGAAGCATACGAGCATCTTCTGCGTGTAACTCCCAAAGTAGGTGCTATTGTTGAAACAGATGAGGGCAGGGGTACTGTTCAGGAAGTAAATCTTCTTAAAGGCAAACTTAAGGTAAGCCTTGACCGCCGTCCCGGTGCAGCACCGCAGACTTTTGACCGCCACGATGTTAAAATTATCAAAGACGGCCATATGAAGATTGATAAGTCAGAACTTGAAGCACTCAAAGGTATTGAAAACTGATTTTTCAAAAAAGAAAAACTTTATATTATATCCTGAAAAAGGAAGTTTATTAAAGAAATTATTGTCTTTATAAAAAAACACTTGATTTTTATGAAATATGTGATAGAATAGGTGTATAAATGAAAAGGGAGGTTATGGACAATGGCTTATATCATCAACGACGAATGCATTTCTTGCGGCGCTTGCGCAGGCGAATGTCCCGTTGAGGCAATTTCTGAAGGCGCAGATAAATATGTTATCGACGCAGATGCTTGCATCGATTGCGGTAGCTGTGCAGATGCTTGCCCCGTAGGAGCTCCTGAACAGGCATAATTTAATTGTTAAGTAAAAAGCCGGATTACCTTAAGGTAATCCGGTTTTTGCTTTTATTTAACGGCAAAGTAGAAATAAGTGCAGCCTGTGGAATTGAGCATAGGTGTTATGTTGTCAACTTCATATGTGCTGCTGTTGTGAACTTTGAAACCGTTTGTTGTTGTTTCCACACCGTTTGAGCCGTGGGTATCGGTAACAGAGTATCCGAAGTAAGCAATGCCTGATTTTTGGTCAAAATCAATGCCGACAGGGGAATATCCCAGAGCAAAGGCGAACACAAATTTCGGATGGAAACCAAGATTTATTGTACGCGAAGCATTACCGCTTCCGATATATGTGCCTGTTACGCAAGGTGCATCCCAACGGGCTCTGTCGTCTGTTGAAACGTGGATAAGACTGTCGTCCATATGACCTTTGCAGAAAAATGTCTTGCTTTCAAAAGATTTGAAATTAATATCTGATTCATCTGCAGGGCAGAATTCCGAACCGATATGTATATCGGCATCCATAACAAGGGACTCTGTGTTTCTGTCAGACGTTATATGGCCGCAGGTAGAAGAAATAATGTTAAGGTCTGATGAAAAAGTCATATAATCCACAACTTTTGAAAAAACCTCGTGGCAGGTGCTGCCGCCTGATGCGTCAGGCACGTGAATGCCAAGCACAATGTGCATATCAGCCTGACGGCAATATTCATCTCTTACCAGTTCGCCATCTTCATTTTCGCGGAAAATATCAGTTATTTTCACCTCTGCAAGACCTACCGAAACAATAGAGTTTCTCAACGGCACAGCCTTTGCCTGAGGAGGATATTCTGTCATAAAAGTAATTGATTTCAGGTCGTTTATAGTTTTTAACCAGTTAACGATTGATTGCGGCATTCCGCTTATAGAACTGCTCAAAAAATACCTCCTTTACACTTCTACGATAGTTTTGATAATTGCCCAGATGTAAAGCACCTGATTGCCGAAATATACTTTCTCGCTTCTGTCAACCTTGTATTTCACTCCGTTTGACGAAATCCACGTGCTTGAGTCGGTAATGCCTGTCAGGTCGTGGTTTGCAGGTCCGATATAAAGGTAATGTCCCTGACTGTTATAACCGATAGGGGTGTTGATTCCGTCGAGATACATTTTATTCTTGTATCTCAGGGGCTGAATGAAGCAGTGATAAATTTCGCTGTTCCAACCGTCTTCGCTATGCATCTGTGCCTCTCTGCCGTATGTGGAAAATAATTTATCAAGTGTCATATTTTATGCCTTTCCGCTACGAGGTAAACTTGCTGAAATAACTTCAGTTTCACCGTAGCTGCAAAACTAAATGTTTTTAAAAAGAAATCGTGTGTCTTTCATTAAGGGCACAAGCTCAAGCATTGCATCAGTTTTGATTTTCTGTGCCGAATCGGTCATAGATGAGGCGGTTTTGCTTACTGTGATATCACCGGCCTTGAAGCTTGTAACAGCATCCTGCTCAGCAGAGCTTCTCAACACATAGTCGTAGTAAGTCAATGCTGCAGCGCCGTTAATAACCCTGATATCGTTTTTGTCTGCGTTGTCGCTCAACTGTGCAATAACACGTTCAAGGTTTATCACACAAAGAGGCAGAATTTTTTCTGCCTCTTCGTTGTCCATGGGAACTAATTGCTTGAACCTTGCAAGAACTTTCCATTGACTTGTCATATCAGTCACCCTGATTAAACTTCAAGAACTTTGGAAGCGTCTGTGAAGATTTTTGAGAAACCTGCAATTGAAGTGATAGCCGCACGTTCAAGCTGTCTGTCAATAAGCTTGTCGTATTCAGTTAAAACGTCACCTGCAGTAACCATTTCAAGGGCACAGTTTTTATCAAGACCGATAAGCTTACCTGATTCAACTGCGTTTGATTTGATAAGCTCTGCACCGATAGGTGTAATCATTTTGCCAGTTGCATGGAAATCAAGAGAAGCGTTTGAATCTCTGAATTCGGGAAGCTTGAGCATCTGTGCAGTAACGTCGGCACTTGCAATAATTGTGTTCATTTCATAGGGTGAGAATTTGTTCCAGAAATCAACAAGGTCAGAATATGTAAGTGTACCTGCATTTTCAACTGCCATAACTTCAGCAACGTTATCGTTGCCGTCGCCGTTGATGAGTACGTTTACCGCATCTTTAAGCTGTGCACGGGCGATGTAAGCACCAATCTGCTTGAGAGTTACAGTGAAAACGTCAAGGTGCTGGAATCTGATAGCCTCATATGAAGCAACAAGCATTCTGCCGCGTTTTCTGAGGGTAACAAGGTTGTCCTGAGTTTTGATAGTTGTTTCGGGGATATATGCACCTTCACCTACGCGTACAAGCTCCTTGTCGTCATCTGAAAGAGAAGATGTAATTGCGCGGTAGTCAAGTGAATTGATGTTTGTTGTTGAAGCAACAATACCGGGAAGTACATCTGCTTCAAGCATGCCCTGTCTTACTGCACGTGAAATATATTCGGGGAAAAGTGCAGCTGAATCTGATGTGCTGAAAAACTTTTCAATAGTGTCGCTTTTAGGACCGCTTACCTTGATATCAAAACGTTTAAGCTGACGCTGGAAAGCATCAAGACCTTCAAGGGCAGTGCCTTTGTAGTTTTCGGAAGGGTCGAGTTTTTCAAGCTCTGCTGAGAAAGATGATGAAGTGTTGTAAAGTCCTTTTTCAAGTCTTAAAGTGTCAAATGTTGCCATAGTAAAACTCCTTTCTTAATTAAAACAAAAATTCAACAGTTGTGTCTGTGTCGTTAACTGCAAGAACAGTAACGGGTGTACCTGTTGAATTTTCCTGAACAGTGCCGTCTGCAGCACAAACAAGATAGTTTTTGCCGAGAGCGGGTGCTGAGTCAGAGTAATTCATTTTCACATAGCCTGATACCTGCACAACTGCATTTTCGTTGTCTGATTCAAGGCAGATGCCCACAAATGCATCTGCAGTATCAGCTTTCGCTACAGTGCAGTTGCTCTTGATGTTAACAGGGTAACCTTTTGTGATTTCTTCCTCACACATAAAAGTGAGGGCTTTATCGTTAAAACCGTTAAATGATACTTTCATTATAAAAAATCCTTTCTTTTAAATCATAAATCCGTCAATGGAATTTTCGTTTTTCCGCGGTAAAAGTTGAGGTTTGATTCTGGCCTTATCAGCCTTGAGATAGTCTTTACGCAATTCTTCAAGTGCGTTAACGGAAAGTGCAGAGCAGATGTTTTCAACGCTCTTTACGCTGATTTCAGGTGAAATCACGTTTGAGAGTTTTACAATTTCCTGCCTGAGGAAATTTTTATATTTCTCTGCAATCTCAACGAGATTTTCGCTTTCCGCGCTGATATTTTCGTTGGTGAATTTCTTTACCGTACCTGCGTTTTTCTGTGCAGGAACAGCAACAAAAGACCATTCATATGCGTCTGTAGGGTTTTTGAGAATGTGGTAGCAGTTTTGACCTTTTTTATGCTCACATCTTCCTTTTTTTACATCTTTTCCGCAAACACTGCACACAATTTTGCTCACAGCACAGTTGATGCTCACTTCTTTTTTAATACCTGCACAAATCTCGTCAATCAAAGGCTTGTTCTTTTCGTTTTTCAGCATATATGCTTTTGCTTTTAATCGTGCGTAGGTGTTACCTGCGGAATTTTTCTGCGATTCAATTACTTCAACTTCGGTAGAATAAATCCTTGCAATCTGGTTTTCGGCCTTCATTTCGTGGTTTAAAATGCCTGTTTTTCCGATGTAAAGTTCTGATAAGGTTTTAAGTGCATCCATATCAAAACATTCAAAATCTCTGTCTGTTTCATTGTCGCACAATACCACGTTGAAAGCGAAAATATCTTCTGCTTTAAGCTCTGTAAGGGAGTACTTGTTGATAAGCTCAAGTTCCTTTTCTGTTACAGAGCAAAGGGAAATTGCGTTATCAAAGTTTTTCTTCAACTGAACCGACCTCCTTTTCTATTTTTTCAGCCTGAGCTGTATACAGCCTTGCTTTTGCAGTTTCAACTGCATCCTGAAGGCAGATGTCATCCCACACCACTTCTGCTTCATCTGTGTAGCCGTTCATTCTTAAATAGCAGTTTGCAATTTTAAGAATCACAGGTTCAAGAATTTTTCTGTAGTGTTCAAGTTCACTTGTAAGGATATCTGCCTGCTGAGCCGACATTCTTTCCGTTGATGACCACGTAAGTCCCAGCATAAACGGGGGAAGACCTGTTTTTGAAATTATCTGCTCAAGCATCTGCCTTACGGGTACCTCTGTATCGAGAATCTGATTATCTGCGCCTATTGCTTTGATTTGCACATCGCCTACAGCCACAAAGTCGTGAACGGAAGAAGATGAGTTCATAGCCTTACTCCATTCAGAAGCAATCTGTAAAGCCCTGTCTTTGGCATAAGCCTTGTCGAGCGCATCGTTCTGAGGTCTGTAAGTTACGGCATATCTTACGTTACCTGCACGGTCAAAATTAGTTCCGGTAGTGCTGTAGATTTTCATAAGAATCGAACTTACAAAAGGTAGACCTTTCAGAAGGGAATTTCCCTCAAGGTGGCCGGGGGACGGGTTGAGCACAGACATCATAATCAATTCGGGATTGGGCGGAAGGTTTTCACCCACTCCGCCAAGGCAGATATCAATATCAAATCCGTTTTCGTTTCTTTTAAGCACAATATCGTCAAGTCTTGTGTTATAAAGTGCACCGAAAGTGCCTGAAACCGTGGGGATAATTTCGCCTACGGCAGTACCGCAGGTAAGAAGTTCATCCAGGTAAGTTGAAATAAAAGCCTCGATACCTTTTGTGTTACCGCCTACAGGCACACTTCTGAAAAAAATTTTCATTTCTTCTTCGGCCTGAGCGTTATCGCATTTGAGCGAAAAGGCACACACAAGGCGGACAAGCTTGTCTATGGCGGCATCGATAATCGGTACAGTATTTCGCAATTCTCTGTAAAGTCTCAACTGTGCAGATGACAAGGGAGCAAAGCTTTGGAAAGTGTTTAAAAAACCGCGGTCCGCAGTTGTCTGTACAGCCGCTACGGGAGAAGCGGATTGCTTTTTAGCAAAAAAATCTTTAATGCCCAAAATTTTCCTCCTTTTAGTAGTGGTTTCTTTCAGTTGAGAGAACAAAAAATTCAGTCTGTGTGTTTTCAAGAACGGTTGAAACAAAGTAACGTATATCGTCCATTGCGTGGTCGTTTTCTTTCCTTACAGAATCTTTGGTGGAATTTGTATCCCATCTGTAAAGGGAAAACTCGCGTATAGAGTCTTTACATTCAGGTGAAAAAAGAATCTTCTTGCTTTGCAGACAGTCAGAAACAAGACGTATTCCGTCAAGGACCTGGTTCTTTGCAGGTATGGCGCGGAACTTTCCGTGGCGGTTGATACACTGAATAAAACTTGCGGCAGACGGGTCAACGATAACACCCTCAATCTCACGTCCTGAGGCAAGTTCTTCGAGAGATTTGTAATGTTCTTCGTCAGTTTTCTGGAAACCTTCCCGTCGCGAATCGTGGTAATATTCGCGTATTCTGTACCACTTGCTGTTTTTCTTCCCCCACAATCCGAATGATGCAGGGTTGACTGTGCCGTAGTCGCAGGAAATGTAATATTTTTCAAATGGTTCTTCAGGCGGAAAAATCACGTGTTCTTTTTCGCTGAATTGGGGGTAAACGACGCCTTCAGCAGCAACCCACTTACCTTCCACAAACCTTTCGTAAAATGCACCTGAATAGAGTGAATGGTATCTTTCGATAACTTTTTTAGAAAGGGAAGGGTTGTCCTGCATCAGAAAGTGCAGGTGAAGTGCATTTTTGGAATGTGATTTTTCAATCCATTCTTTTTTGAACCAGTGCTGAGGATTTTCCGGGTTGCAGTTGAACCAGAATTTTGCACCTTCAAGTGAACATCGTGCAAGTGCCTGTTCAACGAAAGAGCGTGGCATAAGTGCCACTTCGTCAAAAAGCACACCGCCTAAAGTCATACCCTGAATCAGCGAAGCGGAAGCCTCGTCTTTACCGCCGAAAAGGAAAAATCTGTTTGTACGTTTCCCGTAAGTAATTGTGATTTCGTTGCGTGAAAGTTTTTCTTCGCAGGTGAAACCTAATTGTCTTAATACGGGTATAACGGGTGTAACAATATTTCTCCTTATGGATGCAACTGTTTTTCCGCAGATTGCAAAGCTTGTGTCTGTGAAAGCGAAGAAGCTCCATGCCACAAAGGAAATAGACATACACAGCGTTTTGCCGCTTCTTACTGCACCGTCGCAGATAAGTGCATCGTAAGTGCTGTAAGAAGAATCGGGATGCCACCACGAAAGAACGGTAAGCTGTTTTGGAGAGAAAGGAGAAAATTTAAGCTTACTCATGGTGTTTTCCTTCCAACGCTTTTGCAGATTTCCTTATTGCTTCATAGAAAGGCATAGAATTTTCTTCGTCGCTGTTTTCGCAGATTGAAGAAAGCTTTTCAAGTGCTTTCAATCTGTCAAAAAACTTGATTTCAATTCCGCCGCCTTTTGGCTTCTTTATTTCGGCAATATTGAAAAAATCCATATTTTCCGTGTCGAAATTTTCATCTGTGTCGGAGAGAATCAGTTTAAGGCAATCGGCAACAGAGCCGAAAGCAAGCCGTTTTAATCCGCAGATAATTTCCTCATTTCCTGTTTTGCGTGAAATCAGTTTTGCAACTTCATCGCGTATTTCTTTTCTCGCTATAAGTTTCATCCCCGCACTTTCGGGGCTTGCATATCCGCTTTTCGATGCCGCTTCACGGGCATTGGCGAACACTGCGAAATTCAGGCAGAAAAGCTGTTCTTTTTTCGTCAGTTTTTTTGTTTTCATTTCTTGTTCCTTTCCTGAAAAATTTTGTTCTGAAATTTTGTCCTCCCATATATAGTGCGGACAACCCTTTTTTTCTACCGAAAACGGTAGAATTTTTTTTGAAAAAGCGAAAATGTTCACAAAAAGTTCACAATTAGAGGCGTTTTGGGGCGTAAAATATAATTAAATATGAAAAAACGGAGGTGCTCCTGATGGAACCTGATGGGTGTTATTTAACGGCAAAATTCAATAGCGGGAGGAGTACTTCTTTTGCGTCAGATATCTGATTTAATCTGACTGTATTTCCTCTTGCGGAAAAGAGGCAATAATGGAAGAAAAAGATTTTGAAGTATTGCAGGATTTGCTGGAAAGCAACAAATTCAATGTCCTGCATGCAGTGCTTAAAGAGATGAATTCTGTTGACATAGCAGACTTTTTAAACGAGATTGATACAAAGTATCTCGTGGCGGCATTCCGCATTTTACCGAAAGATGTGTCCGCAGAAGTTTTCTCTTATATGGATTCCGACGGTCAGGAAAATATCGTGCGTTCAATTACAGACAGTGAGCTTCACAGACTTGTTGACGATATGTATATTGACGATACGGTGGATTTCCTCGAAGACGTACCTGCAAATGTTGTAACAAGAGTTTTAAAGGCAACAGATGCCAAAACACGCGAAACAATCAACCGTTTCCTTAATTATGCAGAAGATACTGCTGGCAGCATAATGACAACGGAAATGGTACAGCTTCATACCTATCTCAACGCAGAGCAGGCCATTGAGCATATAAGAAAAACAGGTGTTGACAAAGAAACAATTTACACCTGTTACTGTATAGACGATAAACGTCACCTTGTCGGTATACTTGATCTTAAAGATTTGCTTTTGTGTGATTCCAAAACTCCCCTTACGGAGATTATGGATGATGATCAGCAGATAATTTCAGTAACAACTTCTGCCGACCAGGAAACTGTTGCAGACCTTGCACGAAAATACGACTTGTTGAGTGTGCCTGTAACAGACAGCGAAAACCGCCTTGTAGGTATTATCACAATCGACGATATCGTTGATATCATCGAAGAAGAAAACACGGAAGACTTTGAAAAGATGGCTCTTCTTAATCCGTCAGACGATACTTACCTGAAAACAGGCGTTTTCAGAATGTCAAAAAACAGAATTATCTGGCTTGTTGTGCTTATGGTTTCTGCTACACTTACAGGGCAGATTATCAGCCAGAAAGAAGCACTTCTTGCAGATTTTGCATTTCTCATTTCAGCAATGCCTATGCTTATGGGTACAGGCGGTAACGCAGGCAGCCAGGTTTCAACTCTTGTTATCCGTGGTCTGGCGCTGGGTGAAATTAAAATACGCGACTATTTCAAGGTTGTTTTCAAAGAAATCAGGGTTGCATTCTGTTGTGCAACAGTCCTTGCAGTGCTTAATTTCTTAAGGCTTCTCATTGTGGGCGGCGGAGATATTCCCCAGTATCTTATTGTAAGTGCTGCAATGTTTGCAACGGTAGTAATTGCAAATGTAATCGGTTGTACGCTTCCAATTCTTGCGCGTATAGTAAAACTGGACCCTGCACTTATGGCAGGACCGCTTCTGTCAACAATTGTTGACGCTGCAACACTTTCAATTTATTTTGCAATAGCACAATTTGTATTAATGAGATAATTAAAAGCCTCCTTTCACAGGGGGCTTTTAAAGAAAGAGGATATTATGAGTGAAAAAATTTATCCTGCCATAGCAATAGCAGGGGTAGGGCAGTCAAGAGTTATCAACACTGAAAACAACAAACGTGTGTGGCCCATTGATTTTGACGCAAAAGCACTTGTAAAGAAAATAGTTTTTCCATTTATTGCGTCTGTGGTTTCAAGAAAAGACAGCGGTATTTCAAAAGCGGTTTACAAAGAATTTTCAAGGCAGATTGAAGGGCTTCGCCTTGACGAAGACGGCAACGAGGTGCACAAGCTTGAAGTTGAACGCTATGTTAACAGTTTTAAGGAATGTACGGAAGAAGAAAGAAAATACATAAAACGTATGCTTCCTGTTGATAAAATCGCAACGGAAATCGGCGAAGAAAATTTCTACTTTTTCACATATAATTCTTTCGGCAATATAGAAAAAGTTATTGGTGAGCTTGATGAGTTTATTGATAACGTAATGAAAAAAAGAAATGTTGACAAAGTAAACCTTGTACCTGTCAGCCTCGGCGGTACAGTTTCAACGGCTTATCTTAACAAATATGCAGATAAAAACAACATAAACAGAGTTGTGGGCGTTGTGCCGGCTTACGATGGCTCAAGCCTTGTGCTCGGTCTTATTGAAGGGGATTTTTCAAAATATGAAGAAGATATTATCCCGAAAGAACTTACAAAACTTACTTCACTTCTTACACCTGCAACAAGAAAAAACATAATCGACAGTGTTTTCAGAGCACTCCGCGATGTAGTGCTTTACCGCACATCTGTAGGCTGGGGTGCAGTGCCACACGAAGAATACGAAAGACTTTCTTCGGCACATAAAATGAGCGAAAAGCTGAGAAAAATCTGTGACGGAAATTTTGAAGTCAGAAATGATTTCTCTACATTTATTGAGAAGAATCAGAAAAACGGAGTTGAGTTTTTCTCTCTCTGCGGATACGGTCTTCCGATGGAAAAAGTTTTCAGGCTTGATAACAGACATTCCGACGGCATTGTTGATACAGCATCCTGCACAATGGGTGCAACCTGCCCTGACCTTGAAAAGGAAGTTGATATTTCAACAAGTGCAATAAAGGACCGCGTGTGGCTTTATAAAGGTATGGAGCACGAGGGTGCAGCAAAAACAGACCACCTTCTCAGACTTTGCGGACTGCTTCTTAAAAATGATGACATCAAATCAGTTTATGACGACGAAAACTTTAAACAGTTTAATTGACTTTTTGCCTTTATTATGGTAACATATATTGATATTCTTTACTTTTCTGAAAGGAAGATTTAAATGTACAAGAAAGTTCCTGCAAACCTCGGCTTCGTTGAGCGTGAAAAAGAAGTTGAGAAATTTTGGAAAGAAAACAAAATCTTTGAAAAATCATCAGCACGTCAGGGTGAACCTTACGTTTTCTACGATGGTCCTCCCACTGCTAACGGTAAACCTCACATCGGTCACGTTTTAACACGTGTTATTAAAGATATGATTCCCCGTTACCGCACAATGAAAGGCTATCAGGTGCCGAGAAAAGCGGGTTGGGATACTCATGGCCTTCCCGTTGAACTTGAAGTTGAAAAGCTTTTAGGTCTTGACGGTAAAGAGCAGATTGAAGAATACGGCATTGCTCCCTTCATTGATAAATGTAAGGAAAGCGTGTGGAAATATAAGGGAATGTGGGAAGATTTCTCATCAACAGTCGGCTTCTGGGCTGATATGGACGACCCTTATGTAACATATCATAACGATTTTATTGAGTCTGAATGGTGGGCACTCAAACAGATTTTTGATAAAGGTCTTCTTTACAAAGGCTTCAAAATTGTTCCCTATTGCCCCCGTTGCGGAACTCCTCTTTCATCACACGAAGTTGCACAGGGCTACAAGGACGTTAAAGAACGCTCAGCCATTGCAAGATTCAAAATCAAAGGCGAAGACGCTTTCTTCCTTGCATGGACAACAACTCCATGGACTCTGCCCTCAAACCTTGCACTTTGCGTAAACCCCGTAGAAAATTACGTTAAAGTTAAAACTGCAGACGGATACACATATATCCTTGCAGAAGCACTCTGCGAAAAAATTCTCGGCGGTGAAAAGGCAACTGCACCCTACGAAATTCTTGAAACTTATGTAGGTAAAGACCTTGAATATAAAGAATATGAACCTTTGTTTGACTGCTGTGGCGAAATTATCGAGAAACAGCACAAAAAGGCTTATTTCGTAACTTGCGACAGTTATGTTACACTTACAGACGGTACAGGTATTGTTCATATTGCTCCTGCATTCGGTGAAGACGACGCAAACGTAGGCAGAAAATATGACCTTCCCTTTGTTCAGCTCGTTGACAGTAAGGGTAATATGACAGAGGAAACTCCCTTTGCAGGTATGTTCTGTAAAGATGCAGACAAGGAAGTGCTTATCGACCTTGATAAGAGAGGACTTCTCTTTGATGCACCCAAATTCGAACACAGCTATCCTCACTGCTGGAGATGTGACACTCCTCTCATCTATTATGCAAGAGAATCATGGTTTATCAGAATGACAGAAGTCCGCGATGACCTTATTAAAAATAACAACACAATCAACTGGATTCCCGAAAGCATCGGTAAAGGCAGATTCGGCGACTGGCTTGAAAACGTTCAGGACTGGGGCATCAGCCGTAACCGTTATTGGGGTACTCCTCTTAATATCTGGGAATGCGAATGCGGACACAGACATTCAATCGGCAGTATTGAAGAACTCAAATCAATGTCAGATAATTGCCCTGACGATATTGAACTTCACAGACCTTACATCGATGAAGTTAATGTTAAATGTCCCGTTTGCGGTAAGAATATGACACGTGTTCCCGAAGTTATCGACTGTTGGTTCGACTCAGGTGCAATGCCTTTTGCACAGCACCACTATCCCTTCGAAAACAAGGATTTGTTCGAAGCACAGTTCCCCGCAGACTTTATTTCAGAAGCAGTTGACCAGACAAGAGGTTGGTTCTATTCACTTCTTGCAATTTCAACACTTATCTTCAATAAAGCACCTTTCAAAAATGTTATTGTTCTCGGTCACGTTCAGGACGAAAACGGTCAGAAAATGTCTAAATCAAAGGGCAACGCAGTAGACCCCTTTGACGCTCTTGAAGCACACGGCGCAGATGCTATCCGTTGGTATTTCTACACTAACTCTGCTCCCTGGCTTCCCAACCGTTTCCACGCAAAGGCAGTAACAGAAGGTCAGCGTAAATTTATGGGTACATTGTGGAACACATATGCTTTCTATGTGCTTTATGCAGATATCGATTCATTTGATCCCACAAAGTATTCACTTGAAGTTGATAAGCTTTCAGTTATGGATAAATGGCTTCTTTCACGTCTTAACTCAATGGTTAAGGATGTTGACGATTGCCTCGAAAACTACAAAATTCCTGAAGCAGCAAAAGCACTTCAGAGCTTTGTTGATGAAATGAGTAACTGGTATGTTCGTCGCGGACGTGAACGTTACTGGGCACAGGAAATGACTCAGGATAAAATCAATGCGTATATGACTCTCTATACAGCACTTGTTACAACTGCAAAAACTGCAGCACCTATGGTTCCCTTTATTTCAGAAGAAATTTATCAGAACCTTGTACGCTCAGTTGACGAAAATGCAGAAGAAAGTATCCACCTTTGCTCATTCCCTGAAATTCAGGAAGACCTTATTGATAAAGAACTTGAAGAAAATATGGACGAAGTTCTCAAAATTGTTACTCTCGGACGTGCAGCAAGAAACGGTTCAAATATCAAAAACCGTCAGCCTCTCGGCAAAATGTTCGTAAAAGGCGAAAGAGAACTTAACGATTTCTACAAAACAATTATCGAAGATGAACTTAACATCAAAGAAGTTTCATTCATCGATGATGTTGATGGTATGCTTTCTTACAACTTCAAACCGCAGATGAAAACTCTCGGTCCGAAATACGGCAAACGCCTTAACGATATCAGAACAAAACTTTCTGAAATCGACGGCAGTGCTGCAAAGAAAGAACTTGACACTACAGGTGTTCTTAAGCTTGACCTCGGTGATATGGTTATCGACCTCGAAGCAGGAGATCTTCTTATTGAAGCAACACAGAAAACAGGCTTCTTCTCACTTGCAGAAGGTGGTGTAACAGTTGCTATTGACACAACTCTCACACCTGAACTTATTGAAGAAGGTTTTGTTCGTGAAATGGTATCAAAAATCCAGACAATGAGAAAAGATGCTGATTTCGATGTACCTGACCATATTACAGTTTACATCGACGGTAACGAAAAACTTGCAGATATCTTCGCAAAGAATAAAGAAGAAATTATGACAGACGTTCTTGCAGATGAGTTTGTAATCGGCTCACTTGACGGCCACACTGCAGAATGGGATATCAACGGCGAAAAAGTAACTTTCGGTGTTAAGAAAATGTAAAATAAATCACCAACCACGCCCGAAAGGACGTGGTTTGAATAATAACCCTATAAGGGTAAACAATACCAGCAGCGCCTTAAGGCGCATCTAAGCAACATCAACCGCAAATTGGTGTTGCTTTTTACTTTAAGTGTTGGAAT
>JAFUIO010000029.1 GCA_017468425.1 Clostridia bacterium
AACCTTAAGACAGTAGAATTTAAAGCTGATGTAACTTCAATCGGCGGTTACGCCTTCGATAATTGTTCATCACTTACAGGTGTTGACCTTTCTACAGTAAAAACAATTGGTGAGTGTGCATTCAAAATCTGTAAATCAATTGAAAACTTTACTTTCACAAAAGATCTTGAAACTATCGGTTGGGAAGCTTTCGATGGTTGCATAATGACAGAAATTACAATCCCTGAAAAAGTAACATCAATAGGTAACAGAGCATTTAATAACTGTGCAAATCTCAAAACTGTATATTTCAATGCTAATAATTGCGGTGTGCTTGGAGCTGCCAACACGACAGCAGTTTTCGCAAACTGTAATAACCTTACAAAATTTGTTTTCGGTGAAAAAGTAACTGCAATCCCCTATGCTGTTTGCGCTTACGCAACTAACCTTAAGACAGTTGAATTCAACGGCATTGTGAAAAAAATCGGTGACAATGCATTCTTTAACTGCTCAAGCATTGAAACAGTTAACTACGCAGGCACAGAAAAAGATAAAGCAAAAATTGTTTTTGGTAAAAATAATGACTATCTTATCAATGCAACATGGACTTGCAAAGAAGAAGAAAAACCTGTTGAACCTGACACTCCTGCAAAACCTGAAATCCCTGAGCTTATTGACGCAAAATCAATTACAATCAACTATAAAGGCTCTGTTTCAATCGGCAAAGCAGACCTTAAAAACATTGATGTTACATACGAATCATCTGCACCTGAAATTATTTCAGTTGACGAAAACGGTACAATTACAGCAGTCGGCACAGGAACAGCTACAATCACCGCAACTGCTACAGTTGACGGCGAAGTGATTAAAGATGAAGTAACTGTTACATCTGCTTATACTTGGTGGCAGTGGATTGTTGTAATCATTCTTTTTGGTTGGATTTGGTATTGATGAAATCTAAAACGCTGAAGTAAAATTCGGTGAAACACTTACTCTCACTGCAAACCTTGGTGAAGCAGGTCTTCCTGAAGGATGCAAGGTTGAATGGACAGTTGACGGCACAGGTGCTGAAATTACGGTCAGCGAAGATACACTCTCCTGTACAGTCAAGTGTGTTGATTCAGGTGAAGTTACTGTTACTGCAACGGTAGTTGACACAGAAGATAACACAGTTACTGACGAATATGGCAACGATGCAGTCGCTTCGCAGACTCTTACAATGAACGCAAGCTTCTTTGTACGAGTTGAGGCATTCTTCAAGTATCTCTGGAATCTTATTGTTAGTCTTTTTAAATAATTACCCCCATAGCTGATGTGAAATATCAGCAAAACACGGCACTCCGTAAAAACGAAGTGCCGTGTTGTCTTTTACTGATATAACAAACGGTTTTTAACAAAGTTTATAATAACATTTATGAACACATTACTTTGCAATTGGTCTGATAAGGTTTCTGAAAAAGATGTATATAACTATAAATGCGTTTTTAATTGGCTTGAAGATGTAAACTCTATCATTCCCTGTTCCTGCTCCGGCCAATGTAACATCTTCCGGGCTATAATCTGATGAAAACTGCGATAACCATGAGATCATTCCGTCAGGATAAACAAGTTCAACAGTTTTGCCGTTGCCGTTAACGGTAGTCATATAGGGATAATCTCCGTTTGTACTTGAAAACATATCTGCGGTTACGGCTTCCCAGGAATAATGAGCAGTTGGTGTAGCTGAACCATCGGGATATCTGACTTTTGCAAGAGTTGATAATCTGCAATGTTCCGGAACAGAAGTTGTTTCAACAATTGCTCTCCAGTTTCTGAGAGTTTTCAGATTATAACTGACAAGTGCATCTTTCTTTCCTGATGTTAACCATACAGGAACGTCTGAAAAGTTTTCAGCATCATCAGCATCTATTTTTATATGGGCACATATCGGGAAAATTGCTGCAAACATTTCGGGATAAGCCATTGCCATTTTGAACGTCATCTTTCCACCGAGAGAAAACCCTCCGATGTAGATTTTTGTTGTATCCACAGTTTCAATGTTTTTCAGAATGAAATCATCAATAGCCAGCTTTAACGGCAATATCATATCATCATCCCATGAAACACCTTTATCCTCAGGTGCTCTGACAGCCATTATGTACGCTCCGCCTGCCTCGCCGAAACGAGCCTGAAATTCATCCGAAGACCAATTACTGATAGCGGTTGACTTAATCTGATAACCGTCATACTGTCCGTGAGAATGGCCATGCACCCACACTACAAGAGGATATTTTGTTGTCTGTTCTTCTTCGGGTGTTTCAGTTTCAGTCTCAGTTTCAGTTTCAGTCTCAGTCTCGGTCTCAGTTTCAGTTTCAGTCTCAGTCTCGGTCTCAGTTTCAGTTTCGGTTTCAGTCTCGGTCTCAGTTTCGTTTTCAGTTTCCTGAATATCTTCGTTGTCGTTTTTCTCCGTTGTTTCTTCTTCAGAAAAGTCCTGTTCGGGGTCCTCTGTTTGAGTAACATCTTCCTCGGGGGAATTATCCGGAGATGTGGTTTCTTCTTCCTGTATTTCTTTAACAGGAGAATAATAGCGATAGTCTATTGCGTAGCCATTAGCCTTGGGGCCTTCACCATATTCAAACTGCCTGACAAGTGCATTTTTCCCTTCTTCAAGTGAGACCGTTTTTGTTTCGTAAGCAAATACTGATATAATAATTGCCATCGACAATATGATTGATATAAATTTTTTCATAAAAAACCTCGTTCTTTTTCACAATAACAGATTTTTAAGTATTGTTGTTTTTGCTACAGTAAATCTATTGCTGCTTGCATCAGCGACTTATGCCATTCTTTCAAGCATTTCGGGAGTGACTTCATATTTCAGCGGCTCTCCCCGATTGAACCGCTCCATTTCTTCCATCATATAATAAGCCATTCTCTGCGGTTCTTTGCCTGTGCTTCCCGCGATATGGGGAGTGAGAAAAGCATTATGGCACCAGAAAAGCGGACAGATATACGGAAAAGTTTCATTTTTGATAACATCGCCCACAAAAGTTCTTGAGGGATGACACCAGAGCGACCGTGCAAGAGCATATTCATTAACCTGTGCTCCCCTGCCTGTATTGATGAAGGTTGAATGCTTCTTCATTCTCTTAAAAAGTTTACTGTCAAATATATTTTCAAGCTCAGGCTTATTTGCAAGATGATTGCTTATGATATCGCACTCGCTGAAAAGAGTTTCCATATCAACAAGCGTAACACCAAGCTCCTTTGCTGTTTCTTCGAGAACAAAGGGATCGCAGGCATAAACATCCACATCAAGAGCTTTGAGCTTTTCCGCAACCATTTTTCCGATTGCACCAAGCCCCACAAGTCCTACTTTACATTCAAAATTACCCGTTGCGGAATTTGCATGTGAGAGTGCACGCAAAGGCAGAAGCCGATAACTTTTGGCAGACTGAAAAAAGCCCTTTGCCGCAAGTGAAATCTGCGCAAAAGTGTATTCTGCAACAGGCACTGCATTCGCTGCAAACGCACTGAAAACCTTCACACCGCTTTCAAGAAAAGGTCTTGCAAAATACTGAACTGTACCTGCTGAATAAAAAACAGCTTTTAGCTTCGGCATATATTTTGCAATTTCTTCCTTTGTGAACTGAGGCATCCCCCAGGTTGAAAAGGCAATTTCACAATCTGCGAGAAAAGCTGCGTTTTCTTCAAGATTCTTTTGATTTATTTTCTGTGACAATTCGCCGTATCCGCCAAGTTTTTTCAGAACTTCAGGTGTGTAAACCTTTGAAAACTGAATCTGATTTGTGCCGAAAAGTGCTATTTTCATTTATTTTACACTCCCTCGTGAGTTTTTCAGGTGTTATGTTATTGAACCCAACTGAATAAAAAGCATATTCAGCAAAATATTGCCATAAACTTCCTTCACTAAAGTATAGCACACCTATATATAAAAAACAACATCATATTATAATCACTCAAAACCAGCAAATGTAACACCATAATAAAAAGGAGTAGCCGAATACACAGCCACTCCTTGTAAAATATAAGCTTTTATGCCCAGGGGTTTGCACTTTCAGGCTGACGGATATCAGAAAGGATAAACTGATCCCAGAGATACCATTTGCCGTCTTTTGCCTTTCGAAACTGAACACTTCGCGGACTGTCAGCTCCGCCCGATTTCATATAAAGAGTTGCATAACCCTCGTTCTGATATGAATACGGGCTTTCGCTTACAATTATTCTGTAAGGCTCTGTGGGGGTATAATCATTATCAGGTGTTGAGCCTTCAAAATACGAACGTGGTACATAATCCTTATCGCGGAATCTGTCTGCAATAAAGGATTTTTCCATATTACTCAACGGTCTCGGACCCCTGAGAAAATCAAGCATCTGCAAAGAAAGTTCTTTGTTCTGCGGATAATAACAAAAAGCAAGAACTGTCATTGCTGCAGTTTCAAATGGAGTTGACATTGATGCCTGAGGTAATGTTTTAAACTCATCAAAAGATTGAGGCAAAGAAGAAAATACAATTTCTTCTTTCTTATTACCTGCATTACTGATATCAGAAGAAACTTTGTTTATGCCCTGTGTTACTGCAGAGTTTACAGTCTTTTTCACTGCATTTTCTGCTTTGCTTTTAAACATATCAAAAAGTGCCATTTTATTCACCTCGTCATAATATTACGTCTGACTATTATGTATGCCAGGATGAGCTTAACTGTTTTTAAAACACTATAAGGTCTGATTTTATTGGTTTTCCGAGTTACCTGCAGAATCGGATTGTTCAATTATATCCGAAGGCTCATACACCATACCGTTTTTATCAGGCACGTAGAATTTTGTTTTGTAATACCATATACCTGCTACAACGGCAACAAGTAAAACAACTGCAATAATCGCAATTATTATCGCTTTAATTTTAACATTCATTATGACAATCATTTACAAACAAGCCTTACATTTTTGCACCGCATGATGTGCAGAAAGCTCCGCCTGCATGTGGTGCGCCACAGTAAGGACATACTGCTGCCTGAGCCTGAGGCTGTACAGGCTGTTGAGCATAAGCGTTGGTTTGTGCATAGCCACCCTGCTGCTGTGCGTAAGGATTAGGCTGCGCATAGCCACCCTGCTGCTGAGCGTAAGGGTTGGGCTGTGCGTAAGGGTTGGGCTGTGCGTAACCGCCCTGCTGTGCATAAGGGTTAGGTTGCACATATCCGCCTTGCTGCTGAGCATAGGGGTTGGGCTGTGCATAACCGCCCGTAGGAGCATAACCCTGATTCATAGGCATACCGTTATTCATTGCCATATCAGGCATTGTGCCTTTACCCGGAGCGAGAGTATTGATAATTTCCATAGCCATCTGCTGATATCTGTTGTATTCCATTGTGCCCATTCCTTCAACACGGAAGTTATTGAGCTGAACCTCGAAATCATCAAAATAAGGGTTATCTACATTAAATTCAAGAGTAAAATCATAGTAGTATTTATATCTCGGGGGATTATAACTTACATCCTCGCCGTCTCTGCCCTGTGCAAAGATTTCTTCTCTGTCCTCATCAATATTGAGATTACAGCTAAGGATTGACGAAAGAGCCATAACATCAGGATTTTCATCGTCCCAGTTATTGGGAGCATAAGAAGAAACAACGAAATTACCGTTGGCTGCATCAACATAAATTTTATCATCGTCACCAAATGTCATAGTGGGTCTGAAAGCTGCGAGAACACGCTTATTCTGCTCTCTGTAAGCAAGCTGCTGTTTTATTTCTTCAATGGATGAACTTCTTCTGTCGCTGAAGAAAGGTGAAAGCTTCTTTGCACAATCTTTACACATATTGCCGTCTTCAAGCTTTCTGTTACCGAGAAGTCCTATTTTTTCGCCGCAGATGTCACAAAATTTCTTGTCAAAAAGTCCCATAATAAAATCTCCTTTTAAATATTATATTATTTTCACCCTACAGATGTTGTGGCATAAATTGTATAATCCACACCATCACCGGGATATTCATATTCCTTTGTATAACCTTCGTCAAGATAAGCACTGAACACAGTGTCGTATAAATTATTATCCGCAATTACTTCCCAATTGTACGGAACTTCATATCTTTTCGTATGTTTTACAGTTTTACCGTCTTTGTCAGTTTCGGAAACAACGGTTACTTTCTTCATTTTGCCGTCCCAATCGTCAAGTATGTTCATTAATTCAACCGGTTCATTGTAAACATATTCTTTTTCAACAACGATGTCATCATTCACGTGAACAACCTTCATAATATTAAGGTTGTTCTTATCAACATAACAAACGCGCTGAACATACAGTTCATCATCAGGGTTATCGTTGAGATTTTCATAGATGTAAAACTCATCCGTTTCTTCTTTCAGGCTCAGATTATCATTAATCAGCGGATATGCGATAATATCGTTATACCACAGTGTGTTTTCATTTTCTGATTCTTCTCCGAATAAGTCAACAAAAGCGCGGACGCAAAATCTTTCTTTGTTCACGGACAAAATGCTTTCTCCCTTGTATTCACCTGTAACGAAGTTTATATCTTCGCCTTCTTCATAATAGTTATGTAAAGTCTGGTCAACTGCTCTGACAATTTCCGAATTGAATGAAAAATATGCCTCAGTTGTTGTTTCGTAATCAGATTCAGTTTTAAAATAAACGCATTTGTTTCTCTTGAGAAGATTCTCAAGAAGATTTGCCTCAGCAACTTCCTTTACTGTTGGGATTCTTTTTTCTTTTTCGGTAACAGAAACATTTTCTTTTGCCGTTGTTGCAGACGAAGATGTTTCACCGTTATTTTCTGTTTTATTGCAGGAGAAGAATAACAGAAAAACAAACAGAAGCACCAGAAGCGAAGCGAGTTTTTTAAACATTTTCATTCTTATCCTCTCCTTTTTTGTATGTTGAGGAATAGGGATTTTTGTTTTCTTTGGGCGGGTCAGGAATATTTCCGTTTCTGACAAGCCACGAAAATACAATTGTTTTGATTGCCACACCTATAACCCACCAAACCAATGCGCCCACAAACCAGAAAATTGATATATCAAAAATAAAATAGGTGGCAAGCAGAATCCACGCAGGTATTGTCCATTCAAGGTTAAATATCAGGTTTATTCCGAGTGACACCCAAAAACCTCTTTTCATCTGCGACCACCGTACCTCTCTCAACAAGACGAGTAAACACTGTATATATTAGTATCTACTATATTTATTTTACTGTTATGCGAAAGTTAAAAAAAGTAGCCTTACAGGCTACTTTTGAAAAAACAAGGCTGATAAGGGCTACTTTTAGGGCTACCATGTCAAAAAATTTCTTTATATATTGTTACTGTTGCACAAAAGAAAGGCAACGCAAATCTTCTCTGTTTGACAAGAAAACTGACATATGATATATTTATATTGTTAATAATTTGTGAAAGGAGTAGTGACATGATTTACCTTTACGGCATAACATTTGCAGTTTCTGTGTTAATGATTGCTGTATGTTTTTTCATCGACAAAAAACACGATAAATGGCTTTTACTCCTTTTTTCATCTGTGGCAGTATGTGATTCAGGTTATTTGCTTCTGTCAGTTTCCAAAACTCTTGAAGGTGCTTTATGGGCAAACAGAGTTGCTTATCTGGGAAATGTTTTTCTGCCGTTTTTCCTGCTGATGATGATAATAAATCTTTCAAGACTGAAAATCCCGAAATATCTGCCTGCAATTTTAGCAGTTATAAACACCGCTATGCTTTTAATCACCTGCAGTGCCGGAATACTTCCCGTTTATTACAAAGATGTTTCACTTGATTTTGTTGACGGAGTTGCGGTCCTTGTAAAAGAATACGGTCCTTTGCACAGCGTTTACAAAATTTATCTGTTTGCATATTTTGCAGCAATGGTTGGCGTAATCATTTACACTATGATAAAAAAGACTGCAGCTTCAATCAAGCATTCTGTTTTTCTTGCATTTGTTGTTATCGGAAACATTGCAATCTGGCTTGTAGAAAATGTTATTCATGCCGGATTTGAGTTTCTCTCAATTTCTTACATTGTTACGGAAGGACTTATACTTCTTCTGTACGGAATTCTGCAGGATTACGAGAAAATGAAAATAACCGAACCTGAAAAAGTTCAGGAAACTCACACTGTACCGACATCCTTTACAGATACACAAATCGAAAGTATACTGAAAAGCATCGATGGTCTTTCCGAGCGAGAAAAAGAAGTTCTGGTTTACCTTCTTAAAAACACAAAACGCAAGGAGATTGCTGAAAACCTTTTCGTCACAGAAAGCACCATTAAAAAGCACACATCAAGCATCTATAAAAAACTAAAGATTACTAACAGAAACGAACTTTTTGAAGTTGTTTCAAAACTTGATTAAAAGAACAACACCACTGAAATTCACATGAGAAAATCAGTGGTGTTTTTATTATAATTTTCATTCTTCATATCCCGGAAACCGATAATCGGAATCATTCAACATCGATAGCAGAGAAAACTGACAAATAAGATACTCCTGACGCCGGTCAACCATATCACGATTCATCTTCAATAAGTCCGTAGTATTTTCCCATCCAGAACGCAGTTGTGTAAACATAGCAGCTTTCAACCATACGCGTTCCGTTTGCCACATCTTCATCAAGAAAATCATATGGGTTACGGTCATATTTTGTAATCGCACGTTCATCAGGCATAAGAAGTTTTGATGTTTCTTTGCTTCCGCTGAGAAGCTTTATACTTTTTACATCATTACGTTTTGTAACGTTTACACTTGCTCCCAGATTGGAAATATTCTGTCTTCTGAACCAATCAGCAAGTAAGTCTGTATCAATTTCATCATCGGGGCAGCTGAGCATAAACGGAAAATCATACACCGGGTTATGCTCTCTGCGAATTGTACCGTTCCAGCTACGCAACCCGTCTCTGTATATATTTTTAAGTTTTTCATCTTCTTCAAGCATAACAAGAAGCCAGAATGCACCTACAGCCACAATGTGGTCGCCGTACATCATTCCTTCTTCAGGAGTTCTGTGACATATTGCAGAAAGAATTTTAAGACGCTTTTCGTGAAGAACAGAAATTTCCGCATAATTATCTTCTCTGATAAGTCTGTTATAGCTTTCTTCCCACTCGCCTTTTTCCCCTGTTATTGCCATAACAACCTTGTGGTACATAAGAATTTCTGCCGTCTTAAGGGGAGCATCTGCCCATCCTATTCCGAAACGGAAATGCTTTTTATCCCATCTGCCCCACGTTGTAGGTCTGCCGAAACATTCCATAAGTCTGTAGCCGTTGCTTATAATATGGCGGAGTGTATTTTTTGCAGACGTTTTTATAATTTCATCAAGTTCAGGATCTTCTTCGCCTAAAATAAGATGTGCAAAATACATCAGCATGTAATGAGGTGTGATTTCATCGCTGCTTGTGTCACCTTTGTAGACGATACCTTCAATCGTATGCCCTTCATCTTCATAAAGATGTGCAAGTCTTTTGGGAATGCAATATTCTGCAGGGATAGTGCGTCCGTTAATGCGTTTTCTTTTTGAGTCTGTGGTAGGAAGGCAGGTTGCTTTGCCGTTTTCTATCCGATAGAACAATCCGTCATCAGGCACAGGCTCATCTGGTGTTAAAAAAGTTCGTGCAACAAAGCCGTTATTACGGCAGGAAATATTCATCAGAAGCTGGCAAGCCTCTGTTGCACGTACAGCACTTTCTCTGGCTTTTATGCTCAACGGGTGTTCTTTGCTGTGTTTTTCTCTGTAATAAGCATATTTAAAAAGTTCACCTATTGCAAACGCTGCAGTAAAGGCACCTGAATTATCAGAATGTCCGTAAGGAAGACGCGAATCAAAGTCGCGGTCTTTCGTAAGATAGCGTTGTGTAACAAGACCGTGTCTGTCTATGTATTTGTGTGTTTCTTCCGTCAGACGTCTTGCTTTTTCTTCCGCAGTAATTCTCACAAGACGAATATGCGATACTGCAGTTTCAGTCAGCACCCACACGCTTTCTTCCTTTGTATCAGGAGCGTAAACAGAAAGAACTTTATTATCTGCAAGATGTCTTTGTGCAGAAAAAAGCATAACCTTATCTGCTTCATACTCTGCGTTATGTTCATAACGTGTCAGACCGTTATCTGCACCTATCCACAAAGCTTTATCAGTTTTTGCGTGGCAGGTGTAACTCGTTTTTTCTGACGGCAAATCTTCACGCACAGAAGCTATTTCATCCGGCACACCGTTTCCGATATTTTCAAACAATTCTTCGGGCACTGCAGAATCAGTTTTTTCATAAAATTTAATTTCCCTTGCCAGTACATAAGGCAGTTTTACAGTTTTCATATTTCTGTTCCTTAACTTTAAATAAATATCGATACTATTATAACTTATTTGAATCGTTTGTCAAAGGATATTTTACCTCATAAGCAGAACAAGGAATTATAGTTGTCACAGACAACGTTAAAAATCCCTTATGAACCTTAAAAGTTTCATAAGGGATTTGGCATTATTAAGAAAGATACTCTTTTGAGTATTCTGTAATTAATTTCACCACAGACTTGATGTTTTCTTTACATGTTTGAGGATTTTAGCGTAGTCTGTAACATTAATAATACCATTCGAGTTAACATCTCCGCAATCGAAGGAATAACCATCTATCTGCTCAGTTTTTTTGGCATGCTTCAACACTTTACTATAATCAACGATAGTAACTTTGCCGTTGCCGTCAACGTCACCTACAGGGTTTATCCGCAAATCAAGACTGAAGCCATCCTCATAAACAATGAGTTTATACTTTCTTGTCACATGACTCTTTTTAGAAACAGTGAGTGTATAAACGCCGATTTCTACATCTTCAAATGAGTATTCTGCATCATTTCCGAAAACAGTTGTTATATAACATGCATCCGTATCGCCCGGTCTTATAATTTCAATAGTAACATCTTCATCCTCGGAAAGAAATGATGTAACATCACCTGAAAAAGATTTTGTTGAATTCGGGTCATTCGTTACAATAACTTCAAATTCGCAGGAGAGGCCATCGTAATAAACAGTAACCGTTTTAACTCCTACAGAAGATGAATCAAGAACACTTGTTGTAAAACCGCCATCAACAACACGCGTTGAATCGTCAGAATAAACCAGTTTGAGTTTGAGTCCGTTTGTATCAAGACTTTCACCTGTTGCGTAAACGGTTTTCAAAGGATATTCATAAACATAAACAGACCTTACTGTTTTGCCCACATTCCAGATTGCATAATATGTACCGTTACCTATGGGAGTAAGTGTGTTTATACCTGCATTGGAATCCGGAGATGTTCCCCATCCGATAAACGCACTTCCCTGCTTGGTTGCAGCAGGTAATTCCACGTTTTTTCCTTTTTGCGTAATTATATATGCAGGAGAAATGTTGCCACCGTTAGGATTAAGAGTTGTTCTGCAGAAAGTTATACTCACGGTTTCAGACAAATTGCCTGCTTTATCCCTTGCTATAAGGTAGTACGTTCCCGCTTCTGAAACAGTTACTGTAACAGTAGCATCACTATCCGTTTCAATAAGATCAAAATCTTCAGCTGAAGGTGTGCTGTCTGTTCCCCAGTAATAACCGTCTATGCACTCGTCATCATCAAGTCCAAGCACAACCTCCTGACTTGTTGCAATATTGTTTGTTGAAGAAATTGTTGCAGTAGGGATAATTAAATCCGGATTCTTGTCTCTGACAGAAAAAGTTGTTGAACAAGTGTAATTTTCAGGCTCATGAGTTCCTACATATATGTAGTAGTCCTCACCTTTATTGAGAAAAATTTCAAGCACAAAATCATATTCTGACACATCAAAATTAATCCCTATCTGTTCACCTGAAGCATCATATATAAAAATCCAGGTATCTATAGTTCCCACAGATTCAAAAATATAATAATCGCTTTCAACGGGAGTAAATCTATAACACCAATGGTGGCCATAGAACCTGAACTCCGGCTCGTACCATGTGTTAAGGTCCATTTCCTCTGCTTCTTCCCAGACAGCATATAAGGTTGTATCACAGTTAAGTTCAATTTCTTCATACGGGAAATACATTACTTCAGTTGCATCACTGTCTGTTGACCAACCAAGGAAAGTGTAACCGAATTTATCAGGTTTAACATCACTTATCTGGATAAATCCGTTCCCGATATCATTTTCAATATCAGGCACTCCTCCATTTACATCATATGTAAGGGTGTATCCTTCTTTCTGTTTTGTAACAGAAAATGTTACTGAAGGTACGGATTCGTTATAATCATGGACGTAGAAATAATATTCTGTGTCTGCTGAAAGATATATCACAAGATTAAAATTATCATCTTCTCCGTCATCATCGCTGTATCCTACAAGTTCTCCGGAAGAGTCATATAACCCAATCCAGGTATCTGTAGTTCCGACAGATTCAAACACATAGTAACCGCTTTCGGCAGGAATAAATTTACGCCACCTTCGCTGACCATAGAACGAAAATTCCGACTCATACCATGTGTCAAGTTCTGTTTCCATTGCTTCTTCCCATACTGCGTATAAGTTTGTATCACATGTAATTTCAATTTTTCCACCGGGTAAATATGTTGCTTTAGGTGCATTGCTGTCTGTTGACCAACCAAGGAAAGTGTAACTGAACATGTAAGGGATAATTTCGGGAATCTGGTATGCTCCGTTTCCGATATCATCGTCGGGTACAGGTTCTCCTCCTTTTCCATCATAAGTCAATGTGTAACCAACAGTTTTCGTCACATCAAACGAAAGTGAACACGGAATATCGTTTTCTCCGCTGATGTGTATATAATATTCTTCACCTTCTTCAAGGTAGGTTATAAGGTTGAAATTAAACTTGTTATGCTGAAAATCAATCGGGTCTTCATAGGAATCGCATATCTCAATCCAGCAATCTGCATCTCCGTAAGATCTGAAAGCATAATAACCGCTTTCATCAGGAATAAATTTATAACACCATTGCTGATATGGAAAACTTATTGTTGTTTCATATTCCGTATCAACTTCAATTTCCTCTGCTTCTTGCCAGACAGCGTATAGGGTTGTATCGCAGGTAAGTTCAAATTCATCATTCGGTAAATATGTTGCCTCAGTTGCATTACTGTCTGATGACCAGCCAAGGAAAGTGCAACCGAATTTTTCAGGTAAATCTTCAATTATATAAACCAATCCGCTTCCGATATAATCGTCGAAGCAATAGTATCCGCCGTTTACATCATAAGTTAATTTGTAAGCTTCGATTTCTCTTACATCGAATGAAAGATCACCTGTCATAAAATCAAAACCGCTGATATATAAATAATATTCCGTATCCGCTGAAAGATATATTATGAGTCTAAAATTACAATCTTCTCCGCTATCATCATTGCTTTCAATAAGCTCTCCAGAAGCATCGTGTAAATAAATAACGCTGTCCGAATCTCCGTAAGATTCAAAAACATAATAACCGCTTTCGTCAGGAGTAAATTTATAGCACCATTGCTGATTTGGATAACCTATTGTTGTTTCATATTCCGTATCAACTTCAACTTCCTCTGCTTCTTCCCAGACAGCGTATAAGGTTGTATCGCAGGTAAGTTCAATTTCATCATATGGGAAATATGTTGCTTCAGTTGCATTTTTGTCTGTTGACCAACCGATAAATGTATAACCAAATTTTACGGGAATATTGCCTGCTACAAGAACCAAACCAACTCCCCAACTGCTCTCAGGTGCACGTGAACCACCATTTGCATCGTAATTTAAAGCATAAGAAAAAAGTTTTATTACGCTGAATGAAACGGAGCCCGTAGCACCATCAGGGGCTTCTATACGTAAATAATACTCTTTACCTGCTGAACCGCTTAAGTTGATAACTAAATTACCGTTTTCTTCACTTCTGTAATCTTCGATGTAGCCATCTTCCGAATTCTCGAATAATGAAACCCAGAAAACCATATCAGAATCGGCTTCAAAAACATAGCGTCCGTTTTCAGGCAAAGTAAACTTATACCACTGTTCCTGACCTGCAAACTCTATATTTGTTTCATATTCCGTATCAACTTCAATTTCCTCTGCTTCTTTCCACACAGCATATAAGATTATATCGTCGGTAAGTTCGATTTCATCATATGGAAAATATGTTGCCTCAGTTGCATTTCTGTCTGTTGACCAACCAAGGAAGTTATAACCGAACCTCTCAGGAATCGTGTCACTTATTGTATACGATGTCGAACCGGATTCTCTTTCCGGTCCGTTTCGGCCACCATTAGCACGATAGGTAAGCGTATATCGAGCACCCTGTGTAACAGAAAATGTTTTTGAACCATACATCATTTCACCATCATCCATAATAGCAACAGAAAAATAATATTCTGTTCCTTCTGTCAGATATGCATTCAGTTTGAATTCGCCCTCTGAATTACCCCAATCATCATCAATGCAATTTCCCGAAGCATCGTATAAAACAATATAAAATCCAATTAATCCTACTCCGCCATAAGATTCAAAAACATAAACATCGCTTTCTGTCGGAGTAAATTTATACCAATATTTCTGACCGAAAATATCTATGTTTGTTTCATATTCCGTATCAACTTCAACTTCCTCTGCCTCTTTCCAGACAGCGTATAATGTTATATTTTCGCTGAGTTCAATTGTATCCCCAGGTAAATACATTGCTTCGGTTGCATTGCGGTCTGTTGACCAGCCAAGGAAGGCATAACCGAATCTTTCAGGAATTATTGAACTAATCCGACAATTGTCAGACCAACCTGAACTCTCTTCCGGTGCCCCTGTACCGCCATTTGCATCATAAGTCACAAGCAAACCACAATTACCCGCATATATCCATGATGAACCGGTATCAGAACCGTAGGCACGAACTTTTATGTAATACTTAGTTCCTTCTGTTAAAGGAATATATAAAGAAAAATTTCTGTTTTCACCGCTGTCATCATCATATCCTAATTGATTACCTGATAAATCATAGGCATTAATTTCAACATCGAGTTCACCATCGGAATAAAATTTATATACTCCGCTTTTTTCAGGTGTAAACGTATAGTATTTTTCCTGATTTGCAAAACTAATTGAAAATGATCGGCCAATTACTATATTTATATCACCGGCATAAAGGGTTTCTGCCTCTCCCCATACCGCATACAATGTTGTATTCTGCGAAAGTGAAATGCTGCTACCCGGGGTATAAGTCGGAGAAGTTGCACTGCTATTTTTTGACCAACCAAGGAAAGTATAACCGAACCTTGTGGGAACAGTTGAACTTATTGAATAGGATGTTGCGCCTGAATTTGCTGATGGTGCACCTGTACCGCCGTTTGCATTATATGAAAGAGTATATGCATTCCGACTCCATATAGCAAAAAGCGTTATGTCTGAGTTTGATGTGTATGCACCACCTGCTGAATAGCTTGCTGACGATGCTCCGCTATCGGGAGACCAGCCTAAAAATGTGTAGCCTGACCTTGTGGGAATTGTTCCTGATAACCACAACGTTTCGTCGTGCTGTTTTGTCTGATTGCCGGGAGCACCTGAGCCGCCATTGGCATTATAATAAACAGTATATGAAGGCAGAACAAAATATGATGCAGGTGCCCAACCGTAAGGTACTGACGCACCGTCATACTGAAACTGCAGATATAATGTACCATTGTATGTATGGCTCGCTGTTATCCATCCACCTGAGGGATCGGCTTTGTAAACACCGTTTTTAGGTCCTCCTACCACGCTCTCATACAGATAAGTTCCGCCTATATAATCCACATGGTCGCCAGGCTGTGCTGTTCTTGCTGACACTTCCGTATCAAATACGGGCGAAGCATCCAGCCAAGCGGGGAAATCACTACCGATAAAGCTTGCAATTGGTGTTGTTCCTAAAAGTAAAACCACAGAAAGGAACATTGCTGATATACGTTTGATAATTCTTTTCATCTTTTTCTCCTTTTCTTGTTTTCAAATTGTGGTCTCTGAAATTGTAAAGAGGTTGTTGCAGTTTAACTTGCAACAACCTTTAAAAATGTTCATTCGCTGTTATGGGGGTAGTGCTTGAAATGCACAGGATACGAAGTAACATTTTCGCTGTGATTGTATCACTTTTAATCAACCGTTTTCAATACAATTGTAACGAAATGCACTTTTATTGTAACAGAATGCACAAATCAAAAAAGCAAAAACCTTCACAGAAAAAACTTTCTGCGAAGGTCGTTGAGCTGCTCATAGATAAGCAGGTTAAACATATTCTGTTTTCATTGATTTATTCTGCACTTGTTACATAATTCATAAAACAACTTTTTATTTTGTCAGCATAGCTTCTGCTGACTGCAATTTTCTTTCCGCCTGTAAGAATCACTTCAGACTTTGATAAATTCAGAATATGCATCTGATTTATCCAGAATGAGCGGTGACATCTCACAATACTTTTATCTATGTATTCAGCAAAAATGTTTTCTGCTTTTTCAAGGGTTTCAATAGTATCGTTTATTGTATAAATTACAGTTTTTCGCTTCACCCGTTCTGCATACAAAACATCATTAAGAAAAATCACAACATTTTTTTCGTGAAGCTTTTTTACGCAAACACTTTCTTTCCTGATATTTTCAAGTTGTGTTTTTGCACGTTCAAGGGCTACAGGCAGTTTTTCTGCCGCCTGAGATTTAAGCACGAAAAAGGTATGGTCGGTTTCATAAACCTCAGTTGCAAACTCAAGATAATTTGATAGAAAAATTATTCTGCATCTTCTGTTTGCATTTCGTATAAATTTCGCAACCTCTATTCCGTTGTTTTCCGGCATACATATATCCAGCACAACAATATCAGGCAACAACGGACTTGCATTAAAAAATTTTTTAAAATCTTCTATTGTTTCAAAGAGATACACACTGTCTTCATCTGTCATGTGTTGTTTTATCACTTTAGCGGTAGTTTCAAGATGATTTCTTTCATCATCAAGTAACACTATTCTCAACACCATATCCGCCTCCTGAAAATCATTTTACCACGCTTAAGGATATCACATTTTCATTCGGATATCAATATATAATCTTTGAAAATTCAGTGCACAGCTCTTACTTTTTATCTGTTATTGTGTAAAAAAATTTTTTGTGTTATAATGCAGAAAAGAACACAAAGCAGAGCCGCAAGTGCTTCTGAATGTATGGTGTAACAAGAAATATTATCAACAAATAAAGAAATTAAGCGGTGACTGAAATGAAAGAAACCATAATTCAATTCGGTGAAGGTAATTTTCTCAGAGGATTTTTCGATTACTTTCTCCATGTAATGAATAAAGAAAAAATCTACGACGGAAAGGCTGTTGTAGTTCAACCGAGAGCAAGCGGAAAATGCAGTCTACTCAACAAGCAGAATTGCAGCTATAACCTTTATCTGCGTGGTGTAGAAAACGGCGAAGTGAAAGAAAAACACCATTATATTCAGTCAATTTCAAGATGTATTGACCCTTATAAAAATTTTGATAAATACATTTCCCTTGCAGATAATCCCGATTTCAGATTTATTGTTTCCAACACAACAGAGGCAGGAATTGAATTTGACGAAACCTGCAGTTATAACGATAAACCCTGCAAATCTTTCCCCGGTAAGCTTACTCAGCTCCTCTACAGACGTTATAAAAATAATATGGACGGATTTATTTTTCTGCCCTGTGAGCTTATCGACAACAACGGAAATGAACTTAAAAAATGTATTTTGAAATATGCAGAATCCTGGCAACTCGGAAGTGATTTTACAACCTGGATAAACACAAAAAATACATTTGCAAACACTCTTGTTGACCGCATAGTTACAGGTTATCCCGACGATGAAACTACAGAAAAACACCCTGATGACAGATTCCTTGACACAGGAGAAATTTTCCATTTATGGGTAATCGAGGGAGATTTTGAAAATGAACTTCCCCTAAAAAAGGCAGGCTTCAACGTTATATGGACAAACGATGTAAGCCCGTACAAAAAAATCAAGGTGAGAATTTTAAACGGAGCACACACTTCACTTGTGGCAGGTGCACTTCTTTCAGGAATCGAAACAGTAGGCGAAGCAATGAATGATGAAACGGCTTATAACTTTCTTTTGAAAGCAATGAATGATGAAATTCTCCCCACAATCGGAAAAACCGAAGAAAGTTTATCTTTTGCCGACAGTGTGTATGACCGTTTCAGGAATCCTTTTATACACCACAAATGGAGTGCAATTTCTCTTAATTCAGTAAGCAAATTTTCCGTAAGAGTTCTGCCCGCAATTCTTGAATACAAAGAGAAAAACGGCTCGTATCCTCCTTGCCTTACAATGGCGCTTGCATATCTTATTTATTTTTATAAAAACGGAAATCCTGCAGACAACGAAGATGTTATCTGCAAGATAAAAACGAAAAGCATATCCGATATTCTCAAAGACACCGCTTTATGGCAGAATGATTTATCAGGTATGGTAGAAAAAGTCGAAGAATACTACGAAAAGATTGATTCGCTCGGTGCAAAGGAAGCAATGAAATGGATTATATCACAATAAATGAAAAAGATAATGTAGCAGTTGACATTGCCACCGGTCACAAAGTTTCTCTTTGCCGTATTGAAAAAGGTGACGACATAATAAAATACGGCTACCCTATCGGTGTTGCAACGGAAAATATTGAAAAAGGCGAAAGTGTGCATTCACACAATATGAAAACAAAATTAGGCGATATTCTTTCTTATGAATACTCGCCACGTTTTACATTGCCTGAAAAAGAAGAACCTTTTATGATCAATGCCTTTGTACGTAAAAACGGTGATATCGGCATACGTAACGATATTTTCATTATCCCCACGGTTGGTTGTGTGAACAATATCGCAAAACAACTAAGCGAAAAAACAGATGCCGTTGCGTTTTCCCATCCTTACGGTTGCAGTCAGTTAGGCGGAGATATGAAAATTACGCAGCTTATTCTCCGCGGACTTATAATGCACCCTAACGCAGGCGGTGTGCTTGTTTTAGGTCTGGGATGTGAAAACAACAACATTAATGAGATGAAGAAAATTCTCGGTACATTTGATGAAAAGAGAATTAAATTCCTTTCCGTTCAGGATGTTGAAGATGAAATACAACAAGGAGTTAAACTGATTAACGAAATCAAAGAAGAAATCAAAGAAGATAAGAGAGAAAGCGTACCTGCCTCAAAGCTTAAAATCGGACTTAAATGCGGTGGCTCTGACGGCTTTTCAGGAATAACGGCAAACCCTGTCTGCGGTAAAATTGCCGACAAAATAACTTCTATGGGCGGTATTGCAGTTTTAACAGAAGTGCCTGAAATGTTCGGTGCTGAAACGGTACTTTTTGAAAGATGCGTAAACGAAGATATTTTCAGAAAAGCAGTAAAACTCATCAACGATTTCAAGCAGTATTTTAAAAACCACGGTCAGCCTGTTTCGGAAAATCCTTCGCCCGGTAATAAAGAAGGCGGAATTACAACACTTGAAGAAAAGTCTCTCGGTTGCATTCAGAAAGGCGGAAAAGCACCTGTTACAGATGTGCTTGACTACGGTGATATTGCAGAAACACCCGGACTCAATTTACTTAACGGACCGGGAAATGACATCGTTTCAACAACTAACCTTTCTGCCTGCGGATGTCATCTTATACTTTTCACCACAGGCAGAGGCACACCTCTCGGCAGTGCAGTGCCTACAATAAAAATTGCATCTAACGATGCAGTTGCAAAGAAGAAAAGTCATTGGATAGATTTTTCCGCTTTCGGTGACGACAAAAGCAAAAAAGCAGAAGATCTTCTTGAACTTATAAAACGCGTTGCAGACGGAGAACAAACTAAAAATGAAGTTTGCAAAAACCGTGAAATTGCAATATTCAAAGATGGAGTTACATTGTAACACATAAGAATTTATTATGGTGGTATCTGAATGGCAACAATCGAAGAAGCTTTACAAAAACTGAACAAATCTGATTTCAGAGCAAAATTTCGTTTAAGCGAAAAAGATAAAAAATACATAGACGAAAAAGGAATGGACACAATCCGTCTGCACGCGGAGGATTTCATCCGCACACGTCTTGCACCCGAAAGCCCTGAAAACGACGGTAAGCAGACTCCTATGAGAGGACATCCCGTTTTTGTTGCTCAACACGCGTGCGCCTGTTGTTGCAGAAAGTGCCTTAACAAATGGTACAACGTGCCGATAAACACCCCTCTTTCTGAAGCACAACAAAAGAAAATCGTAAATCTTATTATGGCCTGGATAGAAAAAAACAGAGATATCAGATGATGATATCTCTGTTTTCTATTTACATATAATTCAGATGTGTGTGCGGGTGATAAACGAAAGAAAGAGAAATATTTCCGCTTTCAAGCTGTGTTGTTTTTCCGTCAGAATAAACATACAATCCGCCGTCTGATACAAACAACACATTACCCTTATCTGTTATCTGATATGCTGAAACATTGTCTGCAACAGTTATAATTTCTTCATCATCGTACAGGTTGAGTGTGCCTTTTTTTGTTTGTGCATTCCAGTTTGTGTAATAACAGATTCTGTTGAAGTCTTCGTTATAACTTACTCTGTAAACCTCTGCACCCTGTGCAACAAGTTGTTTATTTACATACAAATCGCCCAATCTGCTGTGTTCTTCTGCAGACAAAGTCCGGTCGACAGCAACTTGCTGAAGATTTTTATAATACAGATTTACTGATTCTTCATTCAAGCTGAAACCGCTGTCATCTGCAATACCACTATCATACAGCTCTGATTCCGTAACTTCTCCGTCTTCAATAACAATTCTGTAATATTCACGCATATTTGTAAGAAGGTTTGTTTTAGATACAATTACCGCACCATCATCATATTCTTTAAGTCCGATTGTTGTATTCTGGTCTTCTGTGCCTACAATGCCTGTGATATCGGTTGTTTCGCCCTCGTCAACAAGATAAGTTTTTAACGCATCATCAAAATATATCGCAACAGGAGAGTTTTCATTACAACGGTAGCTTACCATATTTTCTGCAATAGTTGTTTCAACATACCCGTCATGGTAACAGAAATACTTTTTCTCCGCATTACTGCCTTTTTCCTTGACATATTTCAGATAATATGCCGAGCCGTCTTCATAGAACACATTTGTATTCTCAAAAGGTTCTGCATTGACATTAACCACAATCTGTTCAACCGACATACCTACTGTCTTTTTATAAACAGATGCTCTTTTTCCTGATGTGCTGTATTCTTTTTTTACAAAAATACAGGATTCACCATCGTCAGCTTCTCTTGTGTACCAGACATCATCTGCAATTTTTTCTGATTTACTGCCTATTTCCTTATAGAAAAGTCCTTTTAACGAATTGTAATAGAATGCCTCGTGCTCAGGTGCGTACTGATAGGAATAAACATATTGTGCAATTTTTTTGTTCTCTTTTGTATCGCTGTAATAAAGAGTATCTGCAACACCCTCAAGATATGCAACGGAATCTGCGTGTTTATCGTTAAGAACGCTGAATTCACTTACATTCTCTGCAATTTTCACAGCCTTTTCTTTAAGGTTATCCGTGCTTTTACAATACAGTGTGCCGTATTCTTTTCCCGTTTTGCCGATGTTATCAAGATAAAAAACTTTCTTGCCGTTTTCAGAAAGTTTTATATATCCGTCCATTGCGGAATCAGCACTCTGCACATCTTCAATACCGCTTAAAAGCTGTACCGTTCCGCCGTCAGGATAAACTGACATATACAAACTATTGTCTTTTATAAAAAATGCCGTGTCGTTGGCTTTTACATCTTCTATGCTTTCGTTATAAACATTAAGCGTTGTTTCTTCCGTTACTTCTTCCTCATCGTCAGACCTGCCGCTTAATGTACTTGCAATAACAATAACTGCTGCAACAATAACTACTAAAACTGCCGTCAGAATTGCTATAGTTTTTTTATTCAATTCAAAAGTTTTACCTTCCTGCACTTAAATCACTTCTTTCTTGGGGTTACATATTATCACGAAAACTCAATCATGTCAATTTATAAATTGTTAAAAATTTTCTTATAATATTTCATCTTCATTGACTTTTTCACCATTCTAATATATATTTAACTTAATAACATATAATGGAGGTTCTTATATGTGGCAGATAATCAGAATCATAGTTTCCGTTTTCGTGGCATTTGAAACTGCCTTTGCAGCAATGCTTGGCGGAATTGTAACCAAAAACATCGAAATGCCTCAACCCGTAAAAGGCGACTTGACGCAATATGTTGACCCGTTTATAGGCACGGGCGGTACGCCCTGGACCTGCGGAATGTTAAGCCCCGCAGCGTGTGCACCCTTCGGTAGTGTAAGGCTCGGCCCTGACACATCATTTATCGGCGGTGCTTACATAGTAAAAACAAACACATCAGGCTATTATTATGAACAAGGACACATTATGGGATTCAGCCACTCAAGGCTTTCAGGCACAGGTGCTGAAGATTATGCAATTTTCAGAATCACTCCTGCAATAGGCAACAGAAAAGCCGATATAATCCCCTATTCTCATAAAAATGAAGTTGCCGCTCCCGGGTATTATGCTGTTTACCTTAAAAGCCTGGGCTGTCTTGCAGAAATGACTGCAGACCAGCACACAGGTGTACACAGATACACTTTCAACCATTCAAAAGATGCACGTCTTTCTCTTGATGTTACAAGTGCATTCAACAACAGACACGCAAACAAAGGCTTTGCAGAATACAACGAAGAAACAGGTCTTATAACAGGCGGTGCAGAGCTTCACGCTGCATTCTCCGACAGATATGATGGTCTTCCCTGTTATTTTGCTCTTGAAGCTGACAAAGAAATCAAGGAATGCAAAATCACAGGTGATGAAAACGACCTTAAGGTTGATATCAACTTCGGCTCTCTTATGAATGAAAGCGTTGAAGTTAAAGTAGGTATCAGCTTTGTAAGCGTTGAAAATGCACTTCTTAACCTTAAAGAAGAAACAAAGGACCTTGACTTTGACGCAGTTCAGCAGAAAACTGTAAACAGCTGGGATGAACATCTTTCCCTTATAAAAATGAACAGCAGTGACAACGAAATCAAAACAAATTTCTACACTGCCCTTTACCATACAATGATAATGCCCACAAATTTCACAGACCTGAACGGTGAATATTTAGGCTTTGACAAGCAGGTACACACCGCTGACGGATATACATACAGAAGCGATATGTCTTTGTGGGATACCTGCAGAAACACACATTCACTTTACACGCTTATTGAAGAAGAAGTGCAGTACGACTGCCTTCACAGCCTTGTTGAAATGGCAGAAGCAGGCGGTGCTCTTCCCCGTTGGCCTATGGGTGCAGGTTATGCCGGTTCAATGCAGGGTGACCCCGCAAACATTGTAATTACCGAAAGTTACCTGAAAGGTCTTACCGATTTCGATGTTGAAACAGCATACGAATATATGAAAAAATCCTCCGAAGTAAAAGACACTAAAGTCGGCAGAGATTATGTAAACGAATATAATGAATACGGCTATGTTCCCAACGATATTTCAAAGGGAGATGAATCTGTAAGCCGTACACTTGAATACTCATGGGAAGACGGTGCAATTGCAACTCTTGCAGCTGCTCTCGGCAGAAAAGAAGATGCAGAAAAATATGCTGCAAAATCAATGTATTACAAAAACACATTCAACCCTGAAACAAAGTATTTCCAGGCAAGAAATTCTGACGGCAACTTTGAAAGCCATTTCAACCCCTACATCACAACATTCTACGATGCAATTATGGTTAAAAAATATGCCGACTGTTACTGCGAAGGCAGTGCAAGACAGTGGAGATGGAGTGCTTTACAGGATATAGACGGCATGATTGAACTTTTCGGCTCAAAAGAATACTTTGTTTCCGAACTTGAAGATTTTATGGAAGATGCAGCACCCTCACGTGCTTTCCTTGACCCGGGACACGGTTATTGGATTGGTAACCAGCACGATATTCACACACCTTACCTTTTCTCCAACGCAGGCAGAAAAGACCTTACTGATAAATGGGTACGCTGGACACTCAAAGAACGTTTCAGTTCAGACATCAACGGTCTTGACGGAAACGACGATGGCGGTACAGTAAGTGCGTGGTACGTATTCTCAGCAATGGGATTCTATCCCCTTGCAGGTACTGACAAATACTGGATCGGATCACCCAACATCGACAACGCAGAAGTAACTCTTGCAAACGGCAAAACTCTTAAAATTACAGCAAATAACCAGTCAGACAAAAACGTTTACGTTGAAAAGGTAACATTGAACGGTAACGTTCTTGACGGCACATATATCACTCACGAAGAACTTATGAAAGGAGGAGAACTCGTTTTCACAATGAGTTCAGAATCTTAATATGCAGTACATCAAAGCGATTTTTTGTTTAATTGAAGTTTTGTTTTACAGTATCGGCATTTTTCCTGCTGATATGAACATCAGCTATGGTGGTGACAAATACGTTGCCCCTGAAATAAAAACAGAAATGTATCTTGTTAAAGACGGCAAATCTGATTTTGTTATTGTAACAGAAGAAAACCCTGACGAATGTATTGTAACCGCAACAGAAGAACTTAGAACTTACATCAAAAAGATGTCAGGTGCAGAGCTTGAAATTAAAGAAGAAACCGAAGTCAGCAAAGACGACAAAATGATTATTGTGGGAGAAACTGAAATCGGTCAGTCAATAAAAGAATTCAAATCAAGCGAAATCAAGGAAGACGGCTTCAGACTTTATTCTGACGGAAACCATCTTATAATTTTCGGTGAAGACAGCAGAGGCACACTCTACGGCGTATACTCAATTCTCGAAGATTATCTCGGTGTGCGTTGGTTTACTCCCAAACTTGAAAAAGTACCCGAAAGCAAAAACCTCGTTATTGACGCAGATATGGATGTACTCAACGAGCCTTCATTTGCAATCCGCAGAAACAGTCCTGCTTACGCAGACGACAAATACAGAGCAAGAAACAGAACCAACGTTTCTTTCCACTATGAAGCAAAAGAATACGGCGGTGCACTTACATATGTTCTGTGGGATGTAACTCTTGACAGACTTGTACCCGATGCACTTTTTGCAGAGCATCCCGAATATTTCGCACTTCTCCCTGACGGTACAAGAAGCACAGACCACGTTTGCCTTTCACATCCTGATGTGCTTGATATTGCTGTTGAAAACGCAAGAAAATATATGCGTGAAACGGATAAAGAAACTGCAGACCATATTCACATCGGTCAGAAAGATAACCAGAATTATTGCCGTTGCGAAAACTGTGAAGCACTATATGAAAAATACGGCGGTGTATCTGCTCCCACACTCATTTTCACAAATAATTTTGCAGATGCACTTGATGAAGAATTCCCTGAATTCACTTACACTTTCTACGCTTATAATGAAACCGAAAGACCGCCACAGGATCTGACTCTCAGATGCAACAAAAATGTTGTTCCCGTTCTCTGCGAACTCCACCATGCCTGCAGAAGCCATACTCTCGGCACTTGCGGTGCAATTGATGACAATCAGATTGAAAGTGAGTTTCTAAACATCTACGGCGATAACGAAGATTTCATTGCACAGGATTTCAAAGACTGGACAGTTATTGCAGAAAGAACTTATATTTACGATTACACAATCAATTTCCTTTTCAGTGCGCAGTTCTTCTCAAACTTTGAAACAATGCAGTCCACAATGAAATATATGCACGATATCGGCATTACAGGTTATGTTTACAACTGCGGTGACGGACATTATGCTGCATTCAACGACCTGAGAAACTATCTCCTTGCAAAGCTTCAGTGGAATGTTGATGCAGATGTTGAATACCATATGATGGACTTTATGAATTTCTACTATGGCGAAGACGCTGCACCCTATATCAAGGAAATTCTCGACATTCAGGCAGGTCAGATTAAAGCAACCGCTCACTCATTTGACTTTGACTGGCATTACCAGTCAGGCTATTACACAATCCCGCAGATTGCAAAGCTTGATAATCTCTGGAAAAAAGCCTGCAATGCAGATATTACTGATGAACAGAGATTCCGAGTTGAGGCAGAATCTCTTACCTGGGAATTCTTTAAAGCCAACCAATTCCTTGGCGAATATTTCTTCCTTAACCCTTTCAGAATGCAGGCGCAGGAAGAGCTTTATGATGAACTTCTCGCCCACGGAATTACAAAGGTTTCATCTTTCTCAACACTTCCCGCAAATAAAGAAGATATGAACTTCATTCTCCGCCCTATAAACTGGGAATAAAATTTATAACCTGCAAGAATATTTCTTGCAGGTTTATTTTTATTCTGCTATAATAAAACCATCATACAACGGAGTTGATGTTTATGAATAAAATTATTTCAATTATACTTTCTTTAATCACTGCGTTTGCAGCTTCGGTAGGAATCGGTGCTGAAAGCATTTTCGATTTGTCTTACATAGAAAACATTACTGATTCTGACATTACGGAAGTTACTTCCGATGCAGGTTATGTGAAGGATACTGTTCTTCTGTTTTTTGATGAAGACGCAAATGTTTTTGAAAAAACTTCCGTACTTCTTAATGACGAAGGCATAACTGCAGGTATAATAAAAGAACTAAACCTTTACGTTATAAAAACCGAAGGTAAAAATCTTGAAGAACTGAATACTCTTTGTGAAAAACTGATGCAGAACAAAAATGTTAACCTTGCAAGTATCTGCCCTGCAAAAAAACTCACTGAACAATACACACCCAACGACCCTTTCAATGATGAAAAAGGTTATTGGGAGTCCGATTGGAACGATGAAAAACCTGACGGCAACAACTGGCACATTGAAGCCACCGACACACGCTCGGCCTGGGGATATAAAGCATTGTTTTCACATATGAATATCGGCGTTGTTGACGGTGGGTTTGACACAGAACACGAAGAACTCAAGGGCAGAATCACATTCCCCACTGCACGTGAAGAAAGACGCAACAGACCTAACCACCACGGCACTCACGTTGCAGGAATTATTGCCGCAGAGCAGGATAACAACGTGGGTATCAGCGGAATATGTGCAGATTCAACCCTTGTATGTGTTGACTGGAGTCCTTCTGACGGACAGCTCTGGATTCCTGACCTTGCAGTTTTACAGGCATTGAGCCGCGTTGTAAAAGGCGGTGCAAAGGTAATCAATTTCTCTGTTGGCAACTCATCTTCAATGGGTGACGAAAACTATAAATTCCCCGATTTCATCCCCAACCTTGATGCACTTCTTTATTCTTATTCTATGGGGTCACTTTTAAGCAAAGGGTACGACTTTGTTGTGGTGCAATCATCAGGCAACGGCAACGGCGAAGGCCACGCAGTTGATGCATCACAGAACGGACTTTTCAGCCCCATAACAGAAAAGAATGCTTTTCTCCCATTTGCAGATGTTACCGCACAGGATGTGCTCGACAGAATCATTATAGTAGGAAATGCAAAACTTACAGATAACGGCTACGTGCAGTCAGCTTCTTCAAATATAGGCGACAGAGTTGACATCTGTGCTCCGGGCGATGAGATTTACAGTTCAGTAAAAAACAACGAATATCTCCGCAAATCAGGCACTTCAATGTCGGCACCTGTTGTTACGGGAATCGCCTCGCTTGTATGGTCTGTTGACGAAACTTTAACAGGTGCAGAAGTAAAAAAACTCGTTTGCGAAAACACAAAAGATGTTGTTTCTCCCACAGAAGACAGATTTTTTGACCACCTGAATTTCAAAGAATATCCTATGGTAAATGCAAAGTTTGCCGTTGAAGCCGCACTCAGACAGAAAGGCAATTTCTACGATATTTCCGTAGAAACAGATGGTAAAAAGGAAATCACCTTTGAAAACGAAAGCGGACAACAGTTTGTGTTTGAAACAAAAACTGACGGCACATTGAATTGCGTTCTTGAAAGCGGAAATTATACCGTAAAAACAGAACTCACAACAACAGAAATTACAGTAAACGAAAATACATTAATCGAGATATAATAACTTAAGATAACAAAAAGGCAGGTTTGAAACCTGCCTTTTTTGTTCGTTAAAATTATTCAAAAAGTTCTGTAGATAAGTATCTGTCGCCTGTATCAGGAAGAAGAACAACAATATTTTTATCTTTGTTTTCTTCTTTTTCTGCAAGTTTAATTGCCGCATAAAGTGCCGCACCTGAAGAAATACCCACAAGCACACCTTCATTTTTGCCGAGAAGTCTTGCAGCAGAATAGGCTTCTTCTTCAGTAACTTTTACAATTTCGTCTATGACATCTGTAGAGATTACTTCGGGGATAAAACCTGCACCGATACCCTGCAAACCGTGTTTGCCCGCTTTTTCGCCTGATAAAACGGCAGAAGATGCAGGCTCAACTGCAACAATTTTAATATTATCATTCTGTGATTTCAGATATTTCCCCGTACCTGTTATTGTGCCGCCTGTGCCCACACCTGCAACGAAAATATCAACATTTCCGTCAGTGTCTTCGTAAATTTCAGGGCCTGTTGTTTCAAAATGAGCCTGAGGATTAGACGGATTTGTAAACTGCCCTGCAATTATACTGCCTTCAAATTCTTTTTGCAATTCTTCTGCTTTTTTTATTGCACCTGCCATACCGTTTTTGCCGTCTGTAAGAACAAGCTCTGCACCGTAAGATGCGATAAGTTTTCTTCTTTCGACCGACATTGAATCAGGCATAACAATAATAAGCCTGTAGCCTTTTGCAGCACACACCATAGCAAGACCGATGCCTGTGTTGCCCGAAGTAGGTTCAATAATAACTGAATTTTTATTAAGTAAACCCTGATTTTCATAGTCTTCAATCATCTTGATTGCAACGCGGTCTTTTACACTGCCTGCAGGATTGAAAGACTCAATCTTTGCCAGAATTTTCGCCTTGAGGTTCAATTTTTCTTCAAGGTTTGAAAGTTCTAAAAGCGGTGTCCTGCCAATAAGTTCATATGCTTTTTTATAGATTTTTGCCATAATTCTCACCTGATTGAATATTCTCTTAAAATGTTGCCGTCAAAATCTTTCCACAGAAATACGCCGTCTTCAAGTATCATATAACCATGGTGGCTGTCTTCTTTCGGAATAGAAACCGAGCCGGGATTCATATAAACATAATTTTCGTGTTCAGTGCATTTGGGCACGTGAGTGTGTCCGTGGAGAAGAATATCTCCGTCTGCTAAAGGAGGAAGATTATTCTCATTAAAATTATGCCCGTGAGTAAGGTAAATCATCCTGCTGCCTTCTGCAATAATTGCATAATCGGCAAGAATGGGAAAAGAAAGTACCATCTGGTCAACTTCCGTGTCACAATTTCCTCTTACTGCAAGAATCTTGTTTTTAAGGGGATTCAGAAGTTCAATCACCTTTTTGGGTGCATAATCCTTCGGCAAATCATTTCTCGGTCCGTGGTAGAGAATATCGCCTAAAAGAACAAGCTTATCTGCGTTTTCTTTATTGAATGATTCAAGCATTTTCTCACAGAAATAATTTGAACCGTGTATGTCTGATGCTATAAAATATTTCATTTTTCTCAATCCTCTATTGCTGCTTTGCGTGAATTTATTGCCTTGAAAATTTCAGGGTCAAACTTCGGTGTTCTGTCGTAATAATAAAGACCGTTCTGTTCCTGCTCAATATCGTAAAGCTGCGTGTAACAGAAGCCGAACATATTACAGTTATCAAGAAGTGCATTTGTAAGACCTTTATATCTTGCAATGAATTCTTCTTCTGTTTTCGGCGCTGTGCCGTAGCCCCAGTCTCTTTCACCGGGATTTATTGACCACTGAATTCCGCCGTATTCGCTTACAAAAACAGGCTCATCTTTGTGATGCTGACGGTCTGAAAATTTATCAACAAGCACGCCTTCTGTCATGAGCTTGTCATAACGCTCCCTGATAATTTCAGGCTCCTGGTCATAATCATGCACATCAAATATATCTGTTTCAACATGGAAATTACCGCTTGTATCAATACAGGGACGAGTTTCATCAACATATTTTGTTGCTCTGTAAACATTTCTCAGAAGTTCAGGATTCTGTCTTCTTCCCTCAAAATCCCAAGTTTCATTGAACGGGCACCAACCGATAATTGACGGATGGTTGAAATCTCTGTCAACACATTCAAGCCATTGTGGAAGCATAATTTCAAGTGAACGATAGCTTGAATAATCTATTCCCCAGTTTCCGAATTCTCCCCACACAATATATCCCATTTTATCGCAGTGATATAAAAATCTCGGTTCAAAAACCTTCTGATGAAGTCTTGCACCGTTAAAGCCTACTGCAAGTGACAATTCAACATCTTTCTTAAGGTCTGCATCTGTAGGTGCAGTGTAAATTCCGTCGCGGTAAAAGCCCTGGTCAAGCACTAATCTCTGGAAAACAGATTTGCCGTTTATTAAGAATTTGAATCCGTCAAGTTTAACATTACGCAAGCCGAAATAACTTTTAACTTTATCGTCACAGAACTTCAGTTCAAGGTCGTAAAGTCTTCCGTTGCCCACTTCCCAGAGGTGGATTTCGTTGAGTTTAATTTCACCTGTCACTGTGTTTTCTGCGGTTTTTCTGAACGAGCCCATTTCCTTGCCGTCATAAAAAGCAGTTGCTTCAAATTCTCCGTTACCCTCAACTATTGCAGCAACAGCAACTGTTCCGTTTAAATAATCGGGATAAAATTTTACTTCTTTAATATAATTTTTCGGTGTAAATTCAAGCCATACAGTCTGCCAGATACCTGTTGTTCTTGTGTAATCGCAACCGCGTGAGTAGAACTCTCTGCACTGCTTTCCAACAGGCTGAAGTGTGCTTCTTACATCGTCAACTGCATATACAATAATTGTGTTTTCACCTGCATTGAGATATTCTGTTACATCAAATTTGAAAGAAGAATATCCGCCTTTGTGTGAGCCGACTTCTTTGTTATTTATAAAAACACGTGTGTGATAATCAACTGCACCGAAGTGAATAAAAACTCTGCCGTGTAATTGTTCAGAAGTGATATTTACATTTCTTCTGTACCATACCGCAGGAATAAAGTCAACATGTTCAATACCTGATAATTTACTTTCAGGGCAGAAAGGAACAATAATTTTTGTTTCCCACTCTTCACGGTCCAGAATTCCCGTTGCAAGTTTACTGTTGCCGAAATCAAATTCAAAATCCCACTCACCGTTTAAGTTGAGCCAGTTTGCTCTTTCAAACTGCGGATTGGGATGTTCGTGCCTTGGTATCATAAAAATCTGCCTCCTCGCAAAAGTACTGATAAAATGATACCATACATAAATTTCACTGTCAATAAATTATAATTTTCAACGAAAAATCCCCTCAGTCAGAATCGCAGATTCTGACAGCTCCCCTTGCATTTTCAAGGGGAGAAAAACTAACGGCAGGAGCAAGCCCCTGCCCTACAATATAGCCTTTAATTATAATATAAATTCTAATTTATAATCACCTATGTTTTCATCAGCAGTTATCCGCATTGAATTGTTTTCCTGTGTGGTCAATTGTGTAGTTTGTTTTATAAATGAGTTTTTCCACCGTTACAAATTCATATCCTTCTTTAGTAAGAGTTTCAAGGATTCTGTCGAGTGCTTCGGGGGTATTGAGTGCCGCATTATGAAAAAGCACAATTGAACCGTTCTGCACTTTATTTATTACCCTGTTATAAATTTCGTCTGCCGATAAATCCTTCCAGTCGAGAGAATCAACGTCCCATTGAATTGTATACATCCCCAGGTCATTTACCGTTTCAATAAGGCTGTTGCTGTAATCGCCGAAAGGCGGACGGATAAGCGATGGAGTTTTATTTGTAATCCGTCTGATTTTTTCGTTGCAAAGTGTAATCTCCTGCCTCATCCCCTCTTTGGAAAGCTGGGGCATATTGGGATGTGTATCTGAATGATTCTGTATACTGTGTCCCGCCTTCGATAAAGCCCTTACACTTTCAGGATATTTGTCCACCCAACTGCCTACAAGGAAAAAAGTTGCTTTTGCATTATGCTTTTTTAATGTATCAATAAGTTGTTGTGTATCTTCATTCCCCCACGCGGCATCAAAAGTAAGTGCAACATACTTCTTTTGTGTGTCTACGCAATAAATAGGCAGCAACCGCATTTCTGCAACTGTTTCCGCTGCTCCGCGGCTTATTCCGAAAACGCCGAATAAAACAAGTAACAGCAGTGCACAACAGATAAGCACCAGCTTTTTCTTTGATAAAAAAATTGTTTTCATTTTCCATATCTCCCTTTCATATATTTCAATACAGTTTATTCAATTTTCTCAAAATTAAAACCAAATAAAAAATTTTGCCTTTTCCCCTTGTAATTTACATTAAAAATTAGTATAATATCTCCATATTCAGTTAAACTGTGTAACGGCGGCCGTTTTCGGTCATTTTTCGGTCCGTTACACCCAGAGGAGAAAAAATGTTAGGAAAATATGTCAGAGTTAAGGTTACTCAACCCATAAATTCCTATAACAAACAGTTTGGTTACAAATATCAGCTCAACTACGGAATAATGCATTACAATTCCAAGCCCGGCTCAACTGCGCAATGGGCATATATTATGGGCATTAACCATCCTGTAAGGAATTTTGACGGCAGAGTAATCGCCAGAATCAAACGTGCCACAGGCTCAGTGGTATATGTTGTTGCACCTAAAAGAATGCGTTTTATCCAGGCTCAGGTTGAAGACGCTGTTGAACACGCAGAAGGCAGAGGTAAATATCATCTTGACTGCCTTTATGAATATTCCTGCGGTGCAGTTGTTTACAGAATAATAAACGGTGTACGCCGTTATCTGCTTATCAAAAACAGGAGAAGCGCACATTGGGGTTTCCCTAAAGGTCATATTGAACGCGGCGAAACCGATGAAGATACCGCAAGACGTGAAGTGCTTGAAGAAACAGGCATTCACATTGATATCTTCCCTGATTTTGTTGAAAAATCAGATTATTCAATTCAGGGCAGAATTGAAAAGTCAGTTTCAATTTTCCTTGCACGTACAAGTGACACACAGACAATTATTCAAAAAGAAGAAATCGAAGATTATATATGGCTCCAATACGAGAATGCACTTTCAACACTTAAGTTTGAAAACGATAAATCAATTCTCGAAAAAGCTGAAATTTATCTGAACGAAAGGGGTCTGTAATATGGCTGAAACGATTGCTAATGCCCTTGTTGATTTTCTGCAGAATAAAATACCCGCTGAACTTATAGCTTTTATAGTATCAGTTTTACCGATACTTGAGCTTCGCGGAGGTCTTATTGCAGCAAATCTTCTCGGAATTAAACTTATACCGGCTTTTATAATCTGCTTTGTAGGAAATATGCTCCCCATTCCTTTTATCCTTTTGTTTATCGAAAAAATATTCGATTGGCTTCGTGATAAAAAAGGACTCGGTAAGGTTGTAAGATATTGCGAGCAGAAAGCTGACAAGCACAGAGACAAAATCGATAAATACGGTTACTGGGGACTTCTTATTCTCGTTGCAATTCCCCTGCCCGGCACAGGCGGATGGACAGGTGCTCTCGTAGCAGCACTTATGAGATTGGATATGAAAAAATCTCTCCCCGTTATTGGTGCAGGTGTTCTTATTGCAGGTATTGTTGTTTCGCTCATTATGTACGGAGCAGTTGATGCAATATTAGGTAAATAAATACAGTATAAAAAAACAGGGTGTCAGCCGACACCCTGTTTTTTGTTACGTATTTATATTTCAATATCAACGCTTTCAAACTCCCAATATCTGTATCCGTTTAAAGCGTTATTAAAATCTTCCGAAGAAACATATTCGCCGTCAATCATAAAATATCCGAACCTGTCTTCCTCTTCCTCATAAAGAGATGTTTCACCTTTTATTCTTTCAATTTCTTCAACATTCATCTCTTCGGAAAACTCGTCTTTCAACAATATGTAGCTTTCCATTCTTTCACCGACTGAAACATCAGAACCATTAAAATAATATATTTCTTTTACTTCTTCATAACAATATCCGCCGGGGTTAGCTGAAAATTCACTTACCACAACAAAAGTATCTGTTTGCTCTTTATATTCAAGATACACATTCCCGTCATATGTATTTATTTTCGGAATATTAACTGTCAGAACGCTTTCCACCATACCGTCTTTTATCGTCAGCAGACCGCCATAATTTTCAGTGACATTTCCGCATCTTACGAATGCCTCATATATATCATCACCGTTTAAATCGCAAATGGTAATATCTTTCCGGAAGCCCTCCTGAATTTCTTCGTATTTACGCAAAACGCCATCATAACCACCGTTTTCAAAATACTCTCTGTAAATCTCCACATCGCGTTCATAGGGAGTTTTTCCTGATATTTTTTCAGTAACAACCTCTTTGACTGTCGGTGCTTCAGTTGTGAATTCATATATTTCTTCTGCATCAAGCATTATCAATGCACCTGCTGAAGGGTCAACACCTTCGGTTGTAACTTCAGTTACAGTTTCAGTAGTTGTATAACCCTGACATGCCTTTTTGGAATCAAGAGAAAAAACTGTTATGAGCGGCGTCACAACCATTACTGCTGCAACTATGGCTACAACAGTTTTCCACGGAAATCTGTTGTGATAATGCATTTCTTTTTCATAAACCTTTGTTCTCGGAGCAAACCTTTCTTTGCAGTACATACATTCATTAGATTTTTCGTTAACCTGGTTTCCACATTTTTTACAGAACATAATTCCGACACCTCGTTGTTTATTTCTTATTGTAGTTTAATTATAAACAAACCATCATAATGTTCTGTAATCCTCATTTTACCTCAAAAAAAGAGTGCATACTGAATGCACTCTTTTTCAATATTACTTTATCTGTGGAATCTTCCTGCAAGCTCATTATCAATTTCCTGAGGATATTTACCGCCAAGAATCATAAGTGCCAGCAATGCCACAACAGCTGAGCCGAGAGCATAATAGCCCTGACCTATGCCTTTTGTTGTAAGATACCCTGCAAGTACAATTATACCGTCAAGAATTGCCAGCATAATAAAATACATTGCACCTCTTGCGTGGTTTTTCTTTTCTTTCAGCGAAGATACAAAATATACAATCGCTGCAAGTGCATACACTACAGGCAGAACAATATAAAGAACTGTATCAAGAAAACTGAATATTGCAGAAATCACAAGAAGTATTGCAGACAATGCAACAATACCAACCATCATCCATTTGCCGAAATACACATCGTTTTTCTGAATATAATATTCAAGGGGACGAAGTTCGCCATATTCAGGGTATTCTGCTGTTATCATATTTTTTATTACAGCCTCTTCATCTGACGCTTTACTGCCGCAAAGAGGACATACTTTTGCGTTTTCAGCGAGGTCAACATTACATTCATTACATCTCATTTATTTTCCCTCTCAATCGTTACTTTCAACTCTCACACGCACTCCTCTTTCGCTGAGAACGCGGAAGAAAACACGCTGGACATCTGTCTTTTCCGAATCACTGGTAAAAGATATATTTATAATTGAATTATAAGTAATCATCGCACAAAGTATTTTCTTTGTGGGGCTTGAACCCAGAAGACATTCCACACGTTCAACATGTTCATACATTTCTGGCGGAAGTTTTACAATACCGAGGTTTGTCATACCGCTTGTGAACTTATTTTCACCTGCGTGGTCGAAAATGAACTGCATAACAGGTTTTTTAAGGAAGCTCGGCACAATACCGAGAATGGGATTTGAAGCATCTCTTGCGTTGACGCACAGCATTTTATGAAGTGAATCATCCGAAAGGCCTTCCTCCATTTTGCCTTTTACCATTTCAAAAATTTCTTCAAAAGTGATATCAGTTCTTCCTTTCGGATTGAAACCTACGTTTGCAAAAAGAGAGAAGTTTCTCAAAGTCTTCGACTTATAACGTGCTCGCAAGCTTGCGGGAATTGAAATTTTGATAGGTTTATTTACTTTGCCCGGAGCAGTTTTATAAAAAGCATAAAGGTATGCTACCATAAGGAATTCCGTAATAGTCATTGAGTGTGCTTTTGCTGCCGCTTTCAAATCTTCAACAGGAATAAGTCCGTGAATTACTTTATAATAATTTTTGATAGCGGGTGCTTTGTAGCAATAAGCAGTTTCTTCCTTACGTGTAAGGCCTTTTGTTTCCTTTGTATAGTTTTTGCGGAAGCTGTCTTCAAACTCATACTTTCTGGGTTTGTAGTCAATATCAGCAATATCTTCCGTACGTGTAATTTTAACGCCCTTGAGTTCAAGATAACGTGCAACAAGAGTTTTGTTGAAAACAAGTGCTGCACCGCCGTCTGCGATAGCATGGAAAGTTTCGATAGATATTCTGTTTTTATAATAGAGAATTCGCATTGCAGGTTTTGTACTTTCACCCATCTGAATATATCTGCACGGATAATAATCTTCAGGCTCAACGATATCAAGGTCATCTTTTCTTTCAAAATAATACCAGAACAAGCCTGATTTAATATTCACAAGAAAGCTCGGAAAGCGTGGTGCAATATCTTTAAGTGCCTGTTTCAGGATAACGGGGTCAACTTCTTCTTTCATAATAAAAGCAAAGCGATAAACGGTGCTCCAACCATGTCTGGCGGCATTGGGATAAATTGTTGCAGCCACATCAAGGGGAAACCACTGCGGCACTTCGCTTACTTCTTCACAGTCTTCTTTAATAGGGTTTATTTTCCAATCAGCCATTTGCGTTTCCTTTCCAGTTTTCATTTTTCTCTATTTTATATATACTCTGATTTTCGATATCCATAATCGGTACAATAATAGGCATAATACCTGAGTTTGCAGTAACAGTTGTTATCATACTCCTGATATACGGGAAAAGAGAATTGAATGTTTCTTTATGGAGCACTTCCCGAGGTGCTTCCGTAAATTCAAAAAGACCTGAAAGTACAATTTTAAGATTGAATGTATCAGGCTCATTCTTATCCTGAATTTCAACTGTCATTTCACCACGGCAGGTGCCGTTATTTGCATATTTCACGTTATATGAATATTTAGTCTGAATCTCCATAGGAGTCGTTTTTGTTCTTTTGTTAACAAAAATAATTTCATCAGCTCTGTAGCCTTTAAGTTTTGCGTTTGCCATATTTCCACTCCTTTTTGTAAAACATACAATAATTTTAACACATTAAATATGACTTTACAAGAAAATTTATTCATTTAACATTATGTTAATTTTTTGACCATAAAGCAACAATAGTTTACAAACGCATATCCGTAAATTCTGAAGAATTATTATAATTTGCTTCCACGCCTTGACTTTATTTCAAAAAAAGGTATAATAATATTGTAAATTACATTTCGAAAGGAGATCAGACAATATGGATATTCAGGCAATTCTTACAATGGTAACAGACTTCTTCTCAAGCATTCCCTGGCAGAACGTAATCGACGGTTTCGTAAGCAGTATTCAGGGTATCAACTGGGATTCACTCGGAAAGCTTTTTGAAGGTTTTGACCTTTCAAACGGTTTCCTTCAGTCTATCATCGATATGTTCCAGGGCCTTTTCGCTGCTTAATTTAAGCTGACAAAATACAGACACATATCGGATGTATCTGAACAAACAGTTTAGCCGGATGTTAAAAACATCCGGTTTTTCTTTTCTGTAATTCAGACAATAAACCCCATACACTTTTCGGCGAGTGTATGGGGTTAAATCATTATGGTGTTGTTACTTCAGGGGTTGCAGGAGCATCCGTTGCGGGAGTCTGGCTCTGTGTATTATCTCCGCCCCACCAATCTTTTACGGTTGTATCTTCAACAGATGGTGCTGTTGTTTCGTATGAACCGTAAGTTGTGGTTTCACCTGACCATGAGTATGTGGTTGCTTCTGTTGTGTTATAGTAATAAGATGATGAATAGTTGTTATAATCATAACTTGAACTATTTGAATTACTACCACTGTTTTCAGGTTTCTTGTTGAGATAGTTGGTAAGAACATTAACTCTGTCATTGCTCAGAGAAATGTTTGTTTTTCCATAAAGCAATTTCTGCAACTGCTGTGCAGCGAGAGGATAGTCAACAGCCCAACAGGAAGCACCATTAATTGTAGCTGAAGCTCTTGCATCCTGTGTTGGGAATGTTTCCTGCTTCATCTCATAGCCAATCCAGTTTTCACTTAAAGCCTGCTTGCCGTAAGAAAGGATGGCATTCTTCTTCATATTTGTTTTGATATAAGGCAACACTGCGTCTATAGCTTTATAAAGCTGTGCAACATTAGCACCCTTGACCTTATTCATAATACCTGTAATAACGCGGCGCTGATTTTTTGTACGGCTTACGTCACTGTCAGGATAATACTTTCTTATACGTGAATAGGCAAGTGCTTCGCCGCCGTTAAGAAGAACTGAATCACCTGATGAAATATTATATCTTGTTGTTCTGTTGATGTATGATGCAAAGCCGGGTTCAACAGGTACATTTACACCGCCCAATGCATCAATAACATTTTCGAACGATTCAAAATAAACACTGACATAATAATCGATATCAATTTTATAGTTATTCTCTATAACTTCAATGATGCCCTTCGGTCCGCCGAAGAAACATGCAGCATTGATTTTATCGTATCTGTCATCGCCGTCAACATTCATATAAATATAACTGTCACGCATAATTGAAGCGAGAGTTATTGTTTTTGTTTTCTTATTTACAGAAGCAATAATCAACGAGTCTGAACGTCCGTTTGAGTTTTCACTGCCCGATGCATCCTGGCCGATAAGGAGTATATTGATAACATTTTTGCTATCCATAATTTCACCGTTATTATTAGCCCATTTTTTGAGATAATCGTTAAGTGAAGCTGCATCACCGACATCGAACATTGTATCGAAGTCTTCTTCCTCAGCCAGAGTTTCACCTGCTTTTGTAGGCAAAGCCAGACCTTCATCATAGATATCGTCAAACTTGCCGTTGAACACGAGAACTACGATTACCGCCACAATGCAAAGTGACAGGAATGCAATCAATATAGAGTATAATACCTTTTTCTTTTTCGCTTCTTCCATTTCTTCAGAATCCTCTTCTACACGAGAATCTGCAGGAATTCTCTGATTCTTCGGCGTATAATCCGCATTGTAATCAGGTGTGCTTAAATCATCATAAACAGGAGCATCGTAGTCGCTGTATTCCTGTTCTGCAAAGCTTTCCTGCACAACCTCCTGCTGACCGGGCTTGTCATCAGAAATTGTCGAATAATTGTACTGCGCATTTCCTTTTTCGTCAAAATCATCATACTTATTCAGAAAAGAAAAAGCGTCTTCAAGAAGCTCATCGATATTACTGTTGTCTTTCCGGAAATCAGCAAAGAGGTCCTTGTTAGTATTAGGATTTTTGCCTGAATTATCCTTCTCGCTCATGATTTTCACTTCCTTCTGCTTCTTGTATACTATCAATTACATATTATCTCATATAAAAGCATTATTATAGTTCTTAAAAAGAATTTTATGCAAAAATATAATTAACAATTATTAAGAATATGTATAATATATTATATGGTAATAAAAAATTAACAATTTAAACTGAATTTGTCAGTTGTTTATAGTTGACAAGCCACAAAATATGTTGTATAATAATGACCGTTAATACAAAATTTGCCCCTGCAAACAGCGGAGGGAGGGAATAAGATGAGTCAGGTAAAAGTTAAAGAAAACGAGTCTTTGGACAGCGCACTCAGAAGATTTAAAAGACAGACTTCAAGAGACGGTGTTATCCAGGAAGTTCGTAAAAGAGAGCACTATGAAAAGCCTTCTGTAAAAAGAAAGAAGAAGTCTGAAGCTGCTCGTAAACGCAAATTCAAATAAGTATTTAAAAAGGACAAGCTGTTAACACTTGTCCTTTTTATTTTGGAGAGATTTATATGAACAATATAGAAAGACTTACATCTGCATTAAAAAGCCACGAATGCCTGCTTATACAAAGCGAGGTTAACAGATTATATGCAACGGGCTTTCATTCTTCAGCCGGATATCTTGTTGCAGGCACAAACGGCTCTGCTTTTTTCACCGATTCAAGATATATTGAAGCTGCACAGAAAGAAATAACCGCCTGCACCGTTAAACTTCTTACAGATTTCAAAGAAGATGTGGCAGAATACATTTTCCAGCACGGATATAAAAAAATCCACATTGAAGCTGAAAAAACACCTGTAGCAAGAATGAATTTTCTTGCTAAAAATATGAAGTTTGCAAAAATATGTGCTGACGGTGCACTTGATAACAAGCTTTCACTTCTGAGAGAAATCAAAACGACTGAGGAAACAGAAAAAATCAGGAAAGCACAGCTTATTGCAGAAAAAGCATTTGATGAAATTCTTTCTTTTATAAAAGTGGGTGTAAGGGAAATTGAAATTGCAGCAAAGCTTGAAAATGTAATGCGACTTAACGGCTCTGACGGATTTTCTTTTGATACAATTGCTATTGCGGGAAAAAACACATCCAAGCCTCATGGTGTACCCACAGATAACAAGGTTGAATCAGGCGATTTTATTACAATGGATTTCGGTGCTGTTTATAATTCCTACAGAAGTGATATGACAAGAACTGTTGCTGTGGGAAATATAAGCGATAAACAGAAAGAAGTTTACAATACTGTTCTGAAAGCACAGGAAAGTGCATTGAGCATTCTCAGGCCCGGTATTAAATGTGCAGATGCAGACAAAGCGGCTCGTGATGTTATTAAAAATGCAGGATACGGAAATTATTTCGGACATTCTCTAGGCCACGGTGTAGGAATTGAAGTTCACGAAACGCCCAACCTTGCGCCAAAATCAAAAGCAGAATTAAAACCCGGTAATGTGGTAACTGTCGAGCCGGGCATTTATATCCCTGATGAATTCGGAGTAAGAATTGAAGATTTTGTTGTTATAACCGAAACAGGATACGAAAATCTTACGTCATCACCCAAGAACTTAATAGTATTATAAAAATAAGGACAGAGAATTCTCTGTCCTTTTATTTTAGTCGTAAGTTCTTTCGCATATTTCGTTGATTTTATCACGCAAAGCCATAAAATCATCAAATGCAGCAGGTTTATTGTTAGGATTGCGAAGAAGTGCCGCAGGATGGAAAGTGCCCATAAAAAGAGTTCCTTTTTTATCAATAAACTGACCGTGTTGCTGTGTTACCTTAAAATCAGGTGAAATAAGTCTCTGCGCAGAAATCCTGCCGAGACAAACAATAATTTTAGGCTTCATAAGCCTTACCTGCTCTCTCAGCCAATTGATGCAAACATCCTGTTCAGCGGGTAACGGGTCGCGATTTTTAGGCGGTCTGCATTTTACCATATTTGCAATATAAATATTTTTATTTCTGTCAAGGTCAATACAGGCAAGCATTGAGTCAAGAAGTTTTCCGCTTCTGCCGACAAAAGGTTCACCCTGCAAATCCTCGTTTTCACCGGGACCTTCGCCTATAAACATAACTTCTGCATTTTCGTTTCCTTTTCCGAAAACAAGATTGGTTCTTGTTTTTGCAAGTTCACATTTATCGCAAGACATACACTCACTTTTGAGTTCTTCCCAATTTGTATACATATATTAAAATCCTTTCAGATATTCTTTTTTTAATTGTAACATATTTCAACATAAAATTCATCAATATTATTGAAAAAAAATCAAAATAGTAGTAAAATAATATGGTAAAAAATATTTTGGAGGAATACATACATGAAAAAGTTAGTATTAGTTGAAACTTCAGCTCGTCACGTACACGTAAGTGCAGAAGATCTTGCAACACTTTTCGGTGAAGGTTATGAACTCACAAAGAAAAAAGACCTTTCTCAGCCCGGACAGTTTGCTTGTGAAGAAAGAGTTCAGGTTATCGGACCTAAAGGTTCATTCCCTGCTGTTTCTATCCTCGGTCCTACACGTCCTGCTACACAGGTTGAGCTTTCAGCTTCTGACGCTCGTTCAATCGGCATTACAGCTCCCTGCCGTGAATCAGGTGACACTGCTTCATCAGGTGCTTGCAAGCTTGTAGGCCCCAAAGGCGAAGTTGAACTCAGCGAAGGTGCAATCGTTGCAAAACGTCACATCCACTGCACACCCGAAGATGCTGAAAACTACGGTCTTCAGGACAAACAGGTTGTTTCAGTTAAAATCGAATCAGACGGCAGAACACTCGTTTTCGGCGATGTTATCTGCAGAGTAAGCCCCTCTTATGCACTTGCTATGCACATTGACACAGACGAATCAAATGCTGCATTTGCAACACCCGGACTTCAGGGTGAAATCATCACAGACTGATTCTGATAATTTCAGTTTATAAAAATCTCTCCTCAAAACGGAGAGATTTTTTTGTTATGTACAAAACTGCCGAGTGTCCTTGCGAACACTCGGCAAATCAGCGGTCTTTTTATTGTTTATTTAGCCCATTTCACCTTTAAGGAAGTTTACAACGTCGCCAACTGTTGCGAATGACATAAGCACTCTGTCGGGGATTGTTACGTTGTATGTTTCTTCGATTTTGCAGATGATTTCGAACAATTCAAATGAATTGAGACCGAATTCTGCTGTAAGAGCTGTGTCCATTGTAACCTCGGGAAGGGGTTCATCTGTGTACTCTTCGATAATCGCCTTAAGTTCTGCTATCATTTTTTCTTCCATTTTTAATTCCTCCATTAACCTTTTCTATTGTAATTTCTTTTGATTTTCATTGATGTAGTTTTCGGGAATGCTTCATCACGGATTTTTGTTTTTGCAATTTTCTTATAAGAAGGAAGTTTGATATTCAGGCTCTTGATATCCTTCTTGATTTTTGATTTTGCTTCAGGCTCTGAAGCTTCATCAAGGAAAATTTCAGCTGCAAGCTTATCGTTATCGTCATAAACAATAACTTCCTCAACATAACTGATTTCATCAAGAATCTTTTCTTCAAGTTCTTCCGCAGAAACATTTTTACCGTTTGAAAGAATGATAAGGTTTTTGATTCGGCCTGTGATGTAAAGGAAACCGTCTTTATCGAAATAACCAAGGTCACCTGTTTTGAACCAGCCGTTATCAAAAGCTTCTTTTGTTGCTGCCTCATCATTATAATAGCCAATCATAACGTTATCACCGCGGACATAAATTTCGCCCACACCGTTTTCGTCAGGATTGTTGATTTTAACTTCATTACAGTCAAGCACAAGGCCAACACTACCGATTTTGTTAGCAAAGTTTCTGTTAACAGAAACGATGGGAGAGCATTCCGTGATACCGTAACCATTAAGAATATTGATACCCATTGATGTGAGTTCAAATGCCATTTTTTCGCTTAAAGGAGCACCACCGCACACAAAGAGTTCAAGGTTTCCGCCTAAAGCTTCATGCACTTCTGCGAAAAGCTTTCTTCTGACATCAATACCCAATTTAAGGAGAGTATTACTGATTTTGATACCCTTTTTGAGAATTTCATCCTTGCCCTTTTCTTTTGCTGTTGCCCATACTTTTTTGTAGATGAGTTCAGCCATAAGCGGCACACAGAAAGCAGCAGTTGCACCGATTTTCACCATATCTGCCTGAATATTTCTGATGCTTGTTGTCATATAGATACGTGCACCGAAAATAAGCGGAGCAAGTAAGTTTGCAACCATACCGAATGTGTGATGTAAGGGAAGAGCAAGAACACCCTGGCCTTCACCGTCAATATTACGGCAGGCAGAAATTGCGTTTGATGTAATGTTACGCTGTGTAAGCATAACGCCTTTGCTCTTACCTGTTGTACCTGAAGTGTACACAATAGCAGCGAGGTCATCGGGCTTAACTTCAGCCGCTTTGAAGCTGTTGTCTCCTGCTTCCATAAGCTTTCTGCCTTCTGCAATCAAATCATATATTTCTGCTTTCGGGAAATACATTTCAATGCCTGAATCCTGTTCGCGGAATTTTTCAGCAACATCTCTGTATACCTTTGAGAAGAAAACAGCTTTACATTCACTGTTTTTTACATTGTAAAGCAAATCATCTATAGGCAGGTCTCTGTCAAGAGGTACTGCTGTGTTACCGCTGCCGAGAATTGCAAAATAAGCAAGGAGCCATTCGTAACTGTTTTCACCGATAACAGCAATTTTTTCGTTTTTAAGACCTTTTGAAAGAATATATGTACCCAATCCTTCTATGTGATCTGCAAACTGTCTGTATGTTATGAATAAATCATCCTTACCGGGTACAGGAATCTGAAAAACAGGTCTTTCCGGATATTTATTTGTAGAATACTCGATAATATCATATACTACTTTTGCATCTATTGTATCATAAAGCGGATAATTTTTCTTTATTCGTGTGTGATTGCAATAGTTTCTTGTTTTTTTCATTTTTCTTTACCTTTTCCTCCGTCTCATTTTGCTGCACGTGCTGCTTTTTCAGCCTTGCGCTTACGTTCGATTTCGTTAAAAATTTCTTCTGTTGCGAGTGCAACTTTTGTTACTGAAAAATCACAATTTTCAGGGAAAACATACCAAGTGTCTTCCATAGTATTAAGGTCAATACAATCGCGTCTCTTGCCGAAACGATAGTCATATTCTATATGGCAAGCATACTGCATTGCTGCGGGGATTTCCATTTTCATAGGTTCATTATCATATTCACGGGTAACTTCAACCTTGAAGCCGTTTGCATCGTGAATAAGCTTACCATGACCGATGTGAACAAAGCCTTTTGCATTGGGAAGGTCATTAACATCACAATCGCATTCGAGACGATATGTGCCGTCAAGAACTTCCTTTTTAACCTGCTCACGCTCCCAATCATACCAATCGGTTGCGAATCTGAATTCTGTTTCACCCTCATCAGCCTTAAGGTCGCCGTACACTCCGAGAGTCCAGCTCTTTCCGCAGTGTTCGCAATATACTTTTGCACCCTCTGACTTCATCTTGTATTCAGTCATACAATGGGGGCACTGATAAAGAACCTTGTGGAGACCTTTTGCACGGTTTTTGTAGGGAATTTTAATTTTATTTTCATACTGCCATTTGAAATCATCATTGAAAATATGTTCTCTGATTTTTGCGTTGATTTCGTCTGCAGATGCCTTTTTAAGATCTTCAGGTTTGTATATACAAGTCATTGTTGCTTCAACAGGCTTGATGTACCTTCTTCTTGAATTCCAGAAGGGCTGATACAGATGATGACCTGACATTTTAAGAGTAACAACAGGTACGTTCTGATATTTACAAAGCTGACCAACTGAATCAGGAATACATTCAGTTTTACCGCAGTGAGAATATCTTGCTTCTGCATATATACCGTAAATCTGTCCGTCCTGAACTGCTTTTTTGCAGTTACGGATAAGACTGAGGTCGGCGGTAAACTTTCTTTTAGGAACACCGCCAAGACGGCGAAGAATTTCTTCTCTGCCGATAAAATCATCAACTGCTGCAGGGAAATAACCTCTGCCCGGAGCAATCATTCTGCTCATAATATAGAAATCAAAGAAAGCATTGTGGTTACATATAAGAATATAAGGAGGTTTAATACCTTCCATATTTACCTTGTTCATTTTTGCTCTGTGGAGCAATCTCTGAAGACCTGAAAAACCCCATACAAGAGGCATCAGGGGCATAAGCTGTTTACATGGTGGTCTTACCATATCAAATTTCTTTTTAGCGGGAGCTCCGCCTCTTACATGCTTACCATATTTCAAACTCACAAAATCACTTCCTTATAATCAACACGTAGACTTTCCATTATACTTAATAATCATCATTTTATCCCGTATATTATACTAATTTTCGACCCCGCTTGTCAAGGTTTGAACCGATTTATTTAAAATTTATAATTATTTGTTAACATTTTTGTTATATTATTTATTGCTTTTATTATAATTTTTATATTTTCAAATTACAAATTTGGCAACTTTGTGTTTTTTATTAAAAAAGCAATAAAAAATATAAACATAAAAAAGAGGCTGAAATCTGATTTCAGCCTCTGTAAATGTTATATTTCGTCTGCAAAGCTCTTTCTTTTTCTTATCATTGAAGCAACAACTACAAATATAACAAGAATTGCCACTGCCACACCGACGCCTACAATCAGCTTGAATGTTTCGTCGCCGTTATCAAGTTTATCTTTAACTTCTTCTTTAGCCTTTGTGGTGGTTTCCGATGCAGTAGTAGTTTCATCATCAACTGCTCCGATAACAGCCAACTCTGTTGTTGTTTCTTCGCCTTCAACTGTTGTTACTTCAGTTGTCTGCACTGTTGAATCGTCGCCTACAATAAGTAACCATGTTTTTGTAACACCGTTTTCGCTGACCGCCTTGATTGTTGACATACCTCTTGAGAGAGTAGTAACAATACCACTGTTATCTACAGCCACAACTGATGAGTTACTGGATGAGAACACGATTGAGCCTTGCATTGATGAAGGTCTTGCAAGCTGATAAATATTGCCTACTTTTACCGCGATAGTTTCAGTAGCAATAACTCTTGTTGTGCTTTCCTGAGGAACTGTTGTTGTTTCCGACGGTTTTGTTGTTTTGGTAGTTGTCGGGTTTGTTGTTTTAGGAGCATTTGTTGTCTTGGGAGAATCGGTTGTTGTAACCTTTTTCTTAAGACTGACTGATGTACCGCTTGCTGATGTAGAAACTGCATCGCCGTTTCCGTCGGTTGAGTTTGCTGCAACACTGATAGATGCTTTTGAATCTGAATCTGAAATTACTTTGAAAGTAACCGTTGCAAGTGTGCCTGTTTTTGTTGTTGCTGTGCCGTCACTGTTAAGATAAGCACCTTTGATTGTTGAATCACCGCTGTTTGCACTTGCCAGATCAAAGTTTGATGAAACAGAGCCTTTTGAAACATTCTGAAGCTGAAGCTTTGATGAATCATAGTTCAGTGTAAAGTCAACACCCGCAATACCGGGGTTTGAATTAAGGCTTACTGTTACAGTAACTGTATCACCCTTTGATGCTTCTGTTTTGTCCACTCTTGCTGTTACTGATGCCGCTGCTGCATTTGAAACAACTGCAAACGCAAAAAACATTGAAACTGCAAGAAGAACTGATATAACTGATTTAAGTTTTTTCATAACTTCTTCACATATCTCTTTCGGATATGCTACCGCCTTTCTTTATAGAAATTCAATATATTATACTATTTATTTAACTTAAAGTCAAGCAAGCCGCTATTTGTGATACTTTGATGAGTTGGATATCATAAACCCTCTGTAAATCTGTTCTAAAAGCATTACGCGTGCAAGCTGGTGCGGGAAAGTCATTTCTGACATTGAAAGACGCAGGTCTGCCCTTTTCTTCACTTCACCGTCAAGTCCGTATGAACTGCCGATAACAAATGTTATTTCTCCACAGCCTGAAACCGCAGTCTGCTCAAAAAATGCACTTAATTTTTCTGACGGCATCTGTTTGCCTTCTATGCACATTGCAACAACCTTTGAGCCTGAAGGAATTTTTGACATAATCTCTTTTGCCTCTTTGCTGAGTGCTTTATCGATTTCCGCCTGCGACGCATTATCGGAAAGTTTTACAGGGTCAAGTTCAACTATTTTCAGTTTACATAATGTTGAAAGCCTTTTTATGTATTCATCACAGGCTTCGCGGAGATACTTTTCTTTTAATTTACCTAAAGCAATTATTGTAACACCTAACATAATAACCTCAGAGCCTTATCATTTTATTTTTATCGCCGGCAACCGTCAGCGTATAATCTATATTAATTCTTGCACCTGACATATCAAGCTTTTCAAATGTTTCAGCATATGCTTTATCAGGTGTGTTATTTTCTTTACTCAGATGGCCCAACACAAACCTTGTTGTACCGCCTGAAAGAAGTGTTACTGCCGTTTCTGCACAAGCCTCGTTGGAAAGATGGCCTCTGTCAGAAAGAATACGTTGTTTGAGATGCATGGGGTAACTGCCGTAACGCAACATATTTATATCGTGGTTTGATTCAAGAAGAATCAGGTCGCTTTTTCTGATATTTTCCAGCACTTCATCGCTGACATACCCTAAATCTGTGCAGACAGAAATTTTTCTTTCATCAGGAAGATAAAAACTGTATCCGCGGCTTACAGGTGTATCGTGAGATGTGTTGAAAGTTTTTACGAGTATATTACCTGCACTTTCCTGCGAATCCATATCAATGCATTCTGCACCGCAAGGAATATTCCCGTTAAGGCAAAGCTGTTCAAGAGTGCTTGCAGAAGAATAAACAGGCACTTTGTACTTGGTAAGAAAAGGTTTAAGGCCTTTTACGTGGTCGGAATGCTCGTGGGTAATAAAAACACCTTTAACCGAAGAAAGGTCTATCCCCTGAAATTCAGCTGCCTCTTCCAGCCTTTTTAATGAAACACCTACATCAACAAGCACACCTTCCTCTGCCATACCAATATATGTGCTGTTACCGCTTGATGATGAATAAAGCGAACAAAATCTTGCCAAAAATATTCCTCCAAAAAAATCCCACTTAGAAAAAGTGGGATTTGAGTTTTACTATATTAATTAACCTGCACTGACAACTGATGCCTGAGGTTCTTTAACTTCAACGCGTCTGATATCAGCACCTACATTCTGAAGCTTTTCAACAACGTCTTCGTAACCTCTGTCGATATACTTGATATCTTCGATTTCTGTTTTACCTTCTGCGCAAAGACCTGCAATAATCATCGCAGCACCTGCTCTGAGGTCAACCGCTTTTACGGGAGCACCCTTAAGCTGCTCTACGCCTTCGATAACTGCAAGATTGCCGTTAACCTGAACTTTTGCACCAAAACGGAGAAGCTGCTCGATATAACGGAAACGGCTGTCCCATACGCTTTCTGAAATAATGCTTGTCCCCTCTGCAAGTGTAAGAAGCACTGCCATCTGCGGCTGCATATCTGTGGGGAATCCGGGATGAGGCATTGTTTTTACAGTGCATTTTTTAGGTCTTCTGTTTGAGATGATTCTTACTGATTCGTCATCTTCTTCAACAATAATACCGCATTCTTCAAGCTTTGAAGTGATAGATTCAAGATGCTTGGGGATAACGTGGTTAATAAGCACATTACCGCCTGTTGCTGCAACTGCAACCATATATGTGCCTGCTTCAATCTGGTCAGGCACTACAGAGTATGTGCAACCGTGAAGCTCTTCAACACCTCTGATTTTGATTACGTCTGTACCTGCACCTCTGATATCTGCACCCATAGTATTAAGGAAGTTTGCAAGGTCAACGATATGAGGTTCTTTTGCAGCGTTTTCGATTATTGTAAGCCCTCTTGCTTTAACAGCAGCGAGCATAATGTTCATTGTTGCACCAACAGAAACAACGTCCATATAAATTGAACTGCCGTACATATTTCCGTCAACAGATGCATCTACAATTGCGTTTTCGATGTTTACTGTGCAACCAAGAGCCTCGAAGCCTTTGATGTGCTGGTCAATAGGACGTACACCGAAGAAACATCCGCCGGGCATTGCCACACTTGCTTTTGAAAATCTGCCGAGTAATGCGCCGATAAAATAATATGAAGCTCTCATCTGTTTTGCATAATCATAGGGAACTTCGCTTGAGTTTACAAATCTTGTGTCAACTTCGATAGTGCTTCTGTTGATATATTTGACCTGAGCACCGAGAAGTGAAAGAATATCTACCATGATTTTTACGTCGCTGATATCGGGAAGATTCTCGATTCTGCAGATATCCTGTGCTAAAATTGTTGCGGGAAGAATTGCAAGAACTGCATTTTTTGCACCGCTTATATTAATTTCTCCGTAGAGTTGTTTTCCACCGTTAACTACGATTTTTTCCAAATCCTGTACACTCTCCTTCATGTCTGCGCGGACTGCAGTTTATGTATTTCCGCACATCGGGTGTCTGAAAATCGTACCTTAACCCGAGGATAAATAATTATCTGAAAAACATATTCAGAAAACTTTCCGGGTTACTATATGTTGTATTTCTGTCTGAATAAAATATTTACATTTGTAATTTTTTTACGCGCGTAAAAGTTTACGCATAGTTACGCGAAGTTATTATAACACTATATATCGTAAAAATAAAGTCTTTTTTGAAAAAATATTTGCCATTTCAAAGAATTGTAATCTTGCTGTAATACAATCGCGGATTTTGTAACTCTTTTGTATCCATTCCACATCTTGTAGTTAAGAAAATAAGCAAAATCAATATTTTGTGATAATTTTTTCTTTGATTTTTTCCATATCTTCCCACAAAGAAGCAGTAATTAAAAGCTCTTTTTTTGTCACAGGATGAACAAAAGTCATTTTTTCACAATGCAGAGCATGTCGTCTGATTTCTTCATCTGCACTACCATACATATCGTCACCCACAAGAGGAGTACCCAGATATGCAAAATGAACTCTTATCTGATGTGTTCTGCCTGTTTCAAGTTTCACACGAAGAACAGACCTTTTATCATCGTGCGCTTCAACAGAATAGTGGGTTACGGCTCTGTCGCCTTCATCCCCTGCTGCACGCAGAGTTTTCATCGGGTCGGGGCGGTAAATCGGCTTATCTATTGTTCCGCTTTCAGTATACACACCTTCTGTTATTGCGATATATTCCTTTTGGGTACCGTTTTCGGAAAGCCTGGAAGCAGCATAACTGTTAAGAGCAATCATCATAAGACCTGATGTGCCTTTATCGAGTCTGCCTACGGCTCTGAAAACCGCATCTTTGTTTTTCTTCTGAAGATAACCCGTTACAATATTTGCAAGTGTATCTCCCTGATGGTTATGAGTGGGATGAACTGCGATAAAGGGACTTTTGTTGATAATGAGAATATCGTCATCTTCATAAACAACTTCAAGGCTTCCGTCACGTGCTTCTGCAGTGCTTTCACCTTCGGGGATATTTACCGTAAGCACGTCGCCTGTATGGATTCTGTCAATAGTTCTGATATGCTCTCCGTTTAAAAGTATTCCCTCAGGAAAAGTTTTTAAACTCGCCACAAGCCTTGCGGAAAGCTTTGCCTGACCACGCAGATACCACAGTACTTTATCGCCGTCAAAGTCCTTTTCTATTGTATAGTCAATTCTTCTCATCGTTTTCACCCGCAACATTATACCATAATTAGTTTTCACTAACAATGAAATGTAAAATTTTTAGTAAAAATTCTCAAAAAACTCTTGAAAAATCATACCATTGTGGTATCATTAAGACAAATATAAAAGCCTTGCGGTTTTTAGTTTTGGAGGTTTTAAGATAATGGAAAAGAAATTGAAAGTCGGTATCATCGGTTGCGGCGGTATCGCTAACGGCAAACATATGCCTTCACTGCAGAAAATAAGCGACAAAGTTGAAATGGTTGCTTTCTGCGACATCATTGAAGAAAAAGCTGTGAAAGCAGCAGAAAAATTCGGCACACTCGACGCTAAAGTTTATACTGATTATAAAGAACTTCTCAAAGACGAAACAATTGAGGTTGTTCACGTTTGTACACCTAACCGTTCACACAGTTTTATTACTGTTGATTCTCTCGAAGCAGGTAAGCACGTAATGTGTGAAAAGCCAATGGCTAAAACATATGAAGAAGCAAAGAAAATGCTTGATGCTGCTCAGAGAACAGGCAAAAAGCTTACAATCGGCTACCAGTCACGTTGCAGATCAGATTCTATTTACCTTAAGGAATGCTGCAAAAACGGAGAACTCGGTGAAATCTATTTTGCAAAAGCTCACGCATTAAGACGCCGTGCAGTTCCTACATGGGGCGTTTTCCTTAACGAATACGAACAGGGCGGCGGTCCTCTTATCGATATCGGCACACACGCACTTGACCTTACTCTCTGGATGATGGATAACTACAAACCCAGAATGGTTGTAGGTACTACATATAAAAAGCTGGGCCAGCAGAAAGGCACAGCAAACGCCTGGGGCGATTGGGACCCTGAAAAATTCACAGTTGAAGATTCTGCTTTCGGTTTTGTTGTTATGGAAAACGGTGCAACAATCGTGCTTGAATCAAGCTGGGCACTCAACATCAGAAATCCCATTGAAGCATCAACAACTCTCTGCGGTACTAAAGGCGGCGCAGATATGATTGACGGACTTAAACTCAACTACGTTAAAAACAACCGTCAGGTTGTTGAAGAACCCGACTTTGATGTAGGCGGTGTTGCTTTCTTCGACGGTGAAAAAATGGATTGCTCTGAAGTTGAGGCTCGTCTTTGGATTGACGCTATCATCAACGACACAGAAGTTAACACAAAACCTGAACAGGCTATTGTTGTTACACAGATTCTTGAAGCAATTTATGAATCAGCAAAAACAGGTAAACCTGTATTCCTTGCATAATCAGGAGGCATAAATAATGAAATTAGCAGTACAACTTTATTCTTTAAGACACGATTATTCAGACGGTGAAGGATTCCTTAAAATCCTTGAAAAAGTAAAAGAAATCGGCTTTGAAGGCGTTGAATTTGCAGGTTTTGCAGGTTTAGAGCCTGAGGTTATCAAGGCAAAACTTGATGAATTGGGACTTACAGCAGTAGGTTGCCATATGGGACTTGACGATTTCAAAGAAGACAAAATCGACGAAACACTCAGAATCGCAAAAGTTCTCGGTATGAAATATGTGGGCATCGGTGGTGCTGCCCACACAACTGAAGAAGATGTTAAAATTCTTAATGACGTATTTGCTTTTGCCAACGAAAAAGGCGAAAAAGACGGAATTAAATTCTATTATCACAACCACACAGAAGAATTTGAAATTATGTTCGGCGACAGATACTGCATGGACGTAATTGCAGATAAAGCATATCTTGAAGTTGACACATACTGGAGCTTCTGCGGCGGTGCTGATAACTACAAATACATTACTGAAAACAAAGACAGAATCGTTCTTCTCCACATCAAAGACGGTAACGACAGAAAACCCACTGCTCTCGGTGAAGGTCAGAATGACTTGCTTACAGTTTTCAAAGCAGCAAAAGATATTGATATTGAATGGCTTGTTCTTGAAAATGACGATCCTGTACCCACAGGCGTTGAAGATATCACAAGAAGCATGGCTTATTTCAAAGCTAATCTTTAATAAAGAGGTAATGGAAATGAAACTTGGCGTTTTTACAACACTTTTAAGTAATAAATCTTTTGATGAAGCATGTGCTTACTTCAAATCAAAAGGAATCGAAATGGTAGAAATCGGTTGCGGCGGATATCCGGGAAATGCTCACGCAAACCCCGAAATTCTCCTTAACGATGAAAATGCTTTTAACGAATTCAAAGCAACTCTTGATAAATACGGTCTTGAAATCAGTGCACTCAGCTGCCACGGCAACCCTGTTCATCCCAACAAAGAAATTGCTGCTGAATTTGACAAAGTTATCCGCGACACAATTCTCCTTGCAGAAAAGCTGGGAATCAATCAGATCAACACATTCTCAGGCTGCCCCGGTGACTGGGAAGGTGCAAAATATCCCAACTGGGTAACTTGCCCCTGGCCCAACGATTTCGGCGAAATCCTTGAATGGCAGTGGAATGAAGTTCTTATCCCCTACTGGAAAAACCTTGTTGAGTTTGCAAAGGCTCACGGTGTTAATAAAATTGCACTTGAGCTTCACCCCGGATTCTGCGTTTATAACACAGAAACACTCCTTAAACTCCGCGAAGCAGTAGGTCCTGAAATCGGCGCAAACTTCGACCCCAGCCACCTTATCTGGCAGGGAATGGAGCCTGTTGCTGCTATCAGAAAATTAGGCGATGCAATTTTCCATTTCCACGCAAAAGACACAAAAATCGACAAATACAACACTGCAGTAAACGGTGTGCTTGACACAAAACCCTACGGCGATGAAATTAACCGTTCATGGATTTTCCGCAGTGTAGGCTACGGCAACGATGCTTCTTACTGGAAAGACATCATCAGCAATCTCCGCCTTGTAGGATATGACTACGCAATCAGCATTGAACACGAAGACAGCCTTATGAGCCAGGACGAAGGTCTCTCAAAGGCAGTTGAAATGCTCAAAGGCGTTCTTATTACACAGAGTACAGGAGAAATGTGGTGGGTATGACCACCACGGAGGTGTTTTAAAATGGCAGATAAAAAATTTGGTTGGGGTTTAATCGGCTATGGCGGAATGGGTAATTACCATTTCGAGAAATTAAGCCTTCGCGACGATATTGAAATCATCGGTACATACGATATCAATCCCGAAAGACAGAAAATAGCAGAAAGCAAAGGTCTCCACGCTTTCAGCAGTGCTGAAGAGCTTCTCAATGATGAAAGAATTGATTTCATCACTATTGCTACACCCAATGAATTCCATAAAGACTATGCAATACGTGCAATGGAAGCAGGAAAAGCGGTAATTTCCGAAAAGCCTGTTACAATGTCTTCAGAAGAACTTGATGAAATGATAAAGTGCTCCGAAAGAACAGGAAAGCTTTTCACTGTTCATCAGAACAGACGTTGGGACCCTGATTATCTTACAATCAAAAAACTTTACGATACAAACAAACTCGGCAGGCTCTTCCGTTTTGAACACAGAGTTCACGGCTCACGCGGCGTGCCCGGCGACTGGAGAAACAGACAGCCCGGTGGCGGTATGCTTTATGACTGGGGTGTGCATCTCCTTGACCAGATGCTTATGATGATGAGCGGTAGCAAGGTTATTTCAGTTTATTCAACTCTTACTCATATCTCAAACGATGAAGTTGATGACGGTTTTACTGCACTTATCAAATTCGACAATGATACCGAGTGGCTTATTGAAGTTTCAACCAACAACTTCATCAGCCTTCCGCTCTGGTACGTACTTGGCGAAAACGGTTCAGCCGTAATCAACGATTGGGATTTCAACGGTAAAATCAGTATGGTTACTGACTGGGAAAACAAAGATGCCGTTCCTGTTGTGGCAGGTGTTGGCCTTACCAAAACTATGGCACCGAGAACCGACGACAGTATTGACGACTATACAATGGAAATTGTAAAAAGCGACTGGGCAGAATATTACGATAATATTCTTGATGTTCTCCGTGGGGAAGCTGAACCTCTCATCACACACACACAGCAGAGAAGACTTCTTAAGCTTATTGAAAACATTTTCAAATCAGCAGAAGAAAACAAAGTTATCGACGAAATATTTTAAATCAACAAAAAGCTGACATCAAAAAATGCTGACATCAAAAGATGTCAGCATTTTTATTTTTTTACTTTGAATATCAATACAACATTATATTAAAAATCCAACCAAAGAGGAAATCATAAACACTTCTGAAAAATTCAGCAATGCTTTCAAAGAAAGTAAGTCTGCCTACAATTTCAAAATCATATCCGAGGGCTTTTATGTGCTTGTAAGCATAAGAGCCTTTTATTAATTTGAAGTTGATATGCTCACAATCTGCAAATGTGTCGTCTTCTAATAACTGAACTGTTTTTGAGATATAAACTGATTCAACCTTATCGCAATAACGCAAAACATTCGAACCGATATACCACACACCGTCGCCGAAAGTAACTTCTTTAAGTTCTTTGCAAGATTTGAAAGCATCTTCGCCTACAAATGTATCTTCGCCGTAAATTTCAATTTTTTCTATTGCAGTGTTGGCGAAAGCAAGGCCATCAACAAAACTTAAATAATCGCCTAAAACAACAGTTTTAAGGTTAGTGCAGTTTTCGAACGCACTGACACCTACTGATGCAACGTTACTCAAGTCGATTTCCTTGAGATTTTTGCAGTTAGTGAATGCAGCTTCGCTGATATAATCGCAGGAATCAAGTTTAACATTCTCTATTGCACTATTGGCAAAAGCCTTTGTGCCGATATATGTAACATCGGATAAATCGATGCTTTTCAGAGTTTTGCAATTATAAAAAGCATACATACCAATTTCTTCTATATCGTTTTTCACTTTGTAGCCTTCGGCAGTATTTCCGCCGAAATAGTATTCAAGAGACGGATATTTTTCAATTATCTCTTTACCGTTTTCATCGAAGCTTTCAAATTCATACAAACGGTAAAGTGCATTTTCATCTGTGTAGTAGCATTTGTTGTTTTCATCTACCGTAACATTTTTAAGGTTATTGCAACTGTGAAATGCACCTTGAACATCTTCGACTGCAGCACCGAGATGAATTGTTTCTATTTTCGTATTTGCAAAGCATGATAAAGCAATATACTGAACATCTTTGCCCAGTGTTACTTTTTCAAGATTTATACAATCCTTGAAAGCAGAATCGCCCAGATAAATGATGCCGTCAGGAATTGTAATTTCTTTAAGGTTCATACAACAGCAGAAAGCAACATCGGGAATTTCCGTAATATTCTCGTTGAATGTTACCTTCTCAATTCCTGAATACATAAAGCAGCCTGATGCAAGAATTGTGATATAATCGGGAATTGTAAATTCTTTTTCCTGCGACATATATGAGTAAAGGACATTTTTACCGATTACATTTACATCTTTTTCGAAGAATCTGCCTTCAGCGGGTGTACCCGTAAATGCATTGGCTCCGAAATACTCAAACTCACAAGTATCGGGAATTACAATTTCTTCAAGCATTGCCGAGCCCCAGAATGCATCATCACCCATATATTCAATTGTTTCGGGCAATATTACTTTTGAATAATGAGATTCAAAGAAAGCTTCATCATCAATACCTGTAACAACATATGTTTCTCTGTTATATTTAACTGTTTCCGGAATCACCAGTTCTTCAGTGCCTTCTTCTTCCGAAGCCGGTTCATAAGCCCAGGCATAAACTTCGTTTTCTTCCGTCTGATAATAATATATTCCGTCTTTTTCGAATTCTACGCTGAATTCCTCTTCCCACGCAAAAGTCTGCATAGAGAAAAACGGCACAAGCATCAACAGTACCAGAAAAACTGATAAAATCTTTTTCACAACAAATTACCTTCCTTTCATAATTAACCTTTCTGTGCAGAGGTTAAAAAATATAGTAAACTTCTCATTTTCAGAAGTTTCTCTTTTATCAATATTACCATAATATCCCGCAAAAGTAAAGTAAATTCATTGACTTTTCATCACACGTGTGATAACCTTAAAACAACATCATTACGGAAGTGATTATATGAAAAACTATTGTGATATATTCTATCAGCCGGGTGAAAATCCCGCTTTCTGTTACAGAACATCAAAGACGGTTTACGAGGAAATGCTTTATCAGGGCGGACTTATTTCCTGCGGATGGAATTCGGCAGGTTATCCGCTGAATCTGCTCGAAAAGTGCTCAACAAGAATTGACAAAAGACGTTTCCTTGAACCGTATGCTTTCAACATTGAAATAGACGGAATGAGCCTTGATTACTGTCTTGAGTTTGTAAATTTTGAGAAACAGGAAGACGGTGACAAAATCAAATCTGTTCTCACTCTGAAAAGCAGAATCAGACCTGTTCTGATTAAAATACATACCCTGCTTGACTCAACCGCAATGTTTACAAGGTATATCGAAATCGAAAACCTTTCAGACAGTTATCTTAACCTGAGCAGACTTTCTGTTATGGCAGGTCCTATGGAAGTAATGGAGCTTGAAAAATTCACAGAATCAAAAAATCTCAATGAATTTTACTCAATAGGATATTTTGAAAATGACAACTGGGGACGCGAAGGTGAATTCGTGTGGAAAAGCCTTAATACAGAAATCACTTCAATTGACACACGCTTTAACCGCGACAGATTCCGTCACCCTATGTTATTTATCAGAAATAATCTCACAGGGAAAATCTGGTTTATGCAGACGGCTTTTTCAGGCGGGTGCCGTTTCACTGTTGACTATAACGCACAGAAAGACCGCAACACAACACGTCTTGCTTTTAAGGCTGAAATTTTATCTCACAAGCCTATGTTTGTTATAAAGCCGAAAGAAACCTTTATTTCTCCCGAAGTGCATATAGGCAACATTTTCGGCGATGTTGACGAGGCTGTAAATGAAATGCACAGCCACATAAGAAAATCTGTACTCAACCTCAAAGAAACAGACCCCTCATCTGCACTTATCGGATGCGGTATGGGTGCAGAACACGATATGACAGTTGAAACTACAAAAGAGTATATCCGTCAGTTTGCAGAAATGGGCGGTGAAGTTTTCATCATCGATGCCGGTTGGGCTTGTCCCCCCGGAGAAGAAGGCAACTGGTCAGCCTTCAACGGCAGAAACATCCCCGATAAAGACAGATACCCTGACGGAATTGAAGAAATCCGCGATTACTGCCACGAAAACGGTCTTAAGTTTGCTATGTGGGTTGATATTGAGTCAATAGGCGAACAGTGCAACCTTCACAACAAGCGCCCTGAATGGTTCAGCGTTAATCCTTTCGGTGAAAAAAGCGGAAAATACCTTGATATGTCACGTGATGATGTGGCAGAATGGGCAGAAAACGAACTTGCAAGAATTATAACAGAATATAAGCTTGAGCTTCTCCGCGTTGACCACAATGTGGATTTCACAGAGTATTTCGGAATGAGAGAAAACGAAGCAGGAATTCCCGAATGCGTTTCAATCCGACATATAAATGCAGTTTACAGAATGTACGAAAGGCTCAAAAAGCGTTTCCCCGACGTTATTTTTGAAAACTGTGCAGGCGGAGGCGGAAGAACCGACCTGGGAATGATGAAAAACTTCAACCATTCGTGGGTTTCCGACTGGCAGTGTGCCCCTTACTCTGTTATCGTTACAAACGGTATGACTATGGCTTTACCGCCCGAAAGAGTTGACAGACTCTTTGCAGGTATGGGTTGCCACGCTTACGGGTCATTTGACTTGCAGATGAGAAACTGTATGCTCGGACATATGTCACTTAACGTTATTTCACCGCCCGGTGCTTCAATCAACCGCGAGCAGATGGAATTTGTTCAGCACAGCGTGAAAATTTACAAAAATTTTCTAAGACCGTTCCTTGCAGAATCAAAAATCTATCACCACACACCCGATTTAAAGAAAGACGATTTTGCAGTTATTGAAATTTCCGCGCCTGATTCTTCACGCGGTGCAATAGGAATATTTGCCCTTGCAGGAGCAAAAGGAAACAAAAACATCCGTCCGAAAGGCATTGATATGTCGAAGAATTATATTGTTTATTACGACAACGACAGATGCTCGTTTACAATTTCAGGCAGAGAGCTGAAACAGAAAGGAATTGAAGTTGATATTTCTTCCTCAATGGCATCAGAGCTTGTGCTTTATGAAGCAATCGAATAAAAAAGTCTCCCGTTATCCGAAAGAAAGATAACGGGAGATTCTTTATTCTTCCATTTCAAATTGAATTTCAGCGTGTGCCGAAAGCATAGGTTCAACTTTTTTATTTTTGAACTTACGGTCAATATAATTCCTTGTTATTTTTATAACCTTGCCTGACAAAGCAAGCACACCTATCAGGTTGGGAATTGCCATAAGTGCATTGAGCGTATCAGAAATTTCCCATGCAAGAGAAAGATTCATTGTGGCACCTGCAATCAGCATCAAAGAGAATATAATTTTATATACAATGGTAACTTTATTTCCGAAAAGGTATTCAAGGCATTTTTCGCCATAGAACGACCATCCGAGAACGGTTGTAAAAGCAAAGAGAGTTATCGAAACTGCAACTATTGCACCTGCAGACGAAGTAAACACCTGACCGAAGGCTTCACTTACCAGGGCTGCACCGTCTGCATCTGAGAAAGACAGCACCCCTGTTGAAAGAACGGTAAATGCAGTGAGAGTACATATCACAATTGTGTCAAAAAACACTTCAAAAATGCCCCACATACCCTGCACAACTGGCTCTTTTGCGTCAGAAGTGGAATTGACTATAACACCCGAGCCAAGACCCGCTTCGTTTGAGAATACACCTCGCTTGAAACCGAGAGTCATAGCGTTTTTAATAAGTGTTCCGCTGATACCGCCTGCAACGGCATCAAAGCCGAAAGCACCTTTGAAAATTTCCGAGAATACGGAAGGTATAGCTCTGAAATTGATAATAACCACGCTCAGAGTAAGTATTATATAAAGCACAGCCATAAAGGGAACAACCTTTTCCGCCACTGCACCGATTCTTTTAACACCGCCGATAAGTATAAAGCCTACAATTACCGCAAGAACAATACCAACTGCCAGAGGCGGAATGTTAAAGGAATTTTCAAGTGAAGCTGCAATGGAATTCACCTGCGACATATTGCCGATACCGAAGGATGCTAAAACACAGAAAACAGCAAACAGAACAGACAGTATTTTACCGAGCTTCTTGTTTTTAAAGCCTTCGCTTATAAAATACATTGCACCGCCTGACCACTCGCCTTTTTCATTTTTCTTGCGATAATACACACCGAGAACGTTTTCCGCAAAAGAAGTCATCATTCCGAAAAAAGCCGACATCCACATCCAGAAAACCGCACCTGCACCACCTATTGCAAGGGCTGATGCCACACCTGCTATATTACCTGTGCCTATAGTAGCAGCAAGTGCTGTTGACATCGCCTGAAACTGCGAAAGTGATTTTTTGTTTTTATCTTTTTTGTTTTCTTTTTTGAAAGAACAAAAAATCGTTGAATTTAAAACATGTTTAAACCTGAATATCTGAAAAAATCCGAGCCTTACAGAGAAATAAATACCTGTACCGATTATCAGAATCAGCATAGGCACACCCCATACTACGGAGTTTATCATATCATTTATGCTTTTTATCAAGTCCACTTGACCTTCCACCTACTTTGGGTAAATCCCATCTGAAATGTGCTGCAAGCATACGTATAACCACAACAAGCAAAACGGGAATTATTATTGATACAGTATAATTTATATTGAATCTCTGCATGTAATAATACAGAATTGCACCGAAAATTGCTGCAATTGCGTAAATCTGTTTTACAAGCACAAGGGGTTTTTCACGGCTTAACAAGTCTCTTAAAATACCACCGCCGATACCTGTTGTCATTCCGAGGAAAACACAGAGAAAAACATTTTCGCCATACCCTGCAGTTACACCTGCTCTTACACCGATTATCGCAAATGTACCAAGTCCTATCGCATCGAAAACATTGATAAAACGGTCAATAGCAACGCGGTTTTTGAAAAACTTGTCTTTCAGCACCGCCGCAACAATCATCACAACAACAGCACACGCCCCTGCGTAAAGAAGGTATTCAAAACTGTAAAACATTTTCGGAGGTATTTCACCTATGATAAGGTCACGCATAATTCCGCCGCCGAAAGAGTTGATTACTGTCAGAAAAAGAACGCCGAATAAATCAAGACCTCTGTCAATGGCTATCATTGCGCCTGAAATTGCAAAAGCAATAATACCGATAATTTCTGCAATATAGAAAACTACATCAATAAATTCCATATCCCACACTCTATTCTGCACATATTGCAACGCTCAGTGCTGCAATATCGCCAAGATTTTCTTTTAATTCTGCCGCCGTGATTTCGCATACGTTTAAAGAAAGGCTCAGGCACTCTTTTTTAAGCACCTTTTCCATTTTTTCGCGAAGAAGATTTTCACTACGCTGAAAAATACTGCCGATTACAATTTTTTCAGGGTTTAAAATATCAATAATCACACTTAAGCCTTTTCCGAGATGTTCAGCGCAGATATCGTAAACTTCATTTGCTGTTTCGTCACCTGCCAGAGCTGCTTCTGCAATGCTTTTGGCAGTAACATTTTCAAGTTCATCTTTATTTCTGCAATAAGCAGTGTATGAGCCTGACTGCAGTTTCTGAAGTGCAAGAGTTTTTCCGAGCTGTGCAATTCCGCCGCCTGAACAGAAGCCTTCAAACGAACCGCCTTTGCCGTAACCTACAGGGCCGAAATTTTCGAGCCTTATATGCCCTACTTCCCCTGCCATATCGTTTGTGCCGCTATAGAGCTTTCCGTCAAGAATAAGTCCTGCACCGAGACCTGTGCCGAAAGTAAGAAAGACCATATTCTTTGAGCCCCTGCCTGCACCGAATTTCCACTCTGCAAGTGCACAGGCGTTTGCATCGTTGCATATTGAAACAGGCACTCCGAATTCTTCATTGAGAATTTCACAGATATGTACATCATCCCAGCCTACAAGGTTAGGAGGTGACATTATAACACCTTTTTTTGAATCAAGCGGACCTCCGCAACTGATACCGATTGATTCAAAATCTCCCATTGTATGGGCAATTTCGATAAGTTTTTTTATTGTGTTATCTTTATCGAGAGTATCAAAACGTTCTTTTCTGATTATGTTTGCATTTTCGTCGCCAAGTACAATAGCACATTTTGTGCCGCCTATATCAATGCCAAGATACATAAATTCACCTTATTTCTTATCTGTACTGCCGAAACCGCCGTTACGTGTGTCTGTTACATCATCGTCAACTGTTATTCCAAAAGGCAGGAAAATACCCTGTGCAAAACCGTTACCCGCTTTTACGGATACTGTTTTGCCTTCTTCATATGAGCAGTTTGTAACTTTAATAAATATATGACCTTCGTTATCTGAATTATAATAATCAGCATCGATAATACCTACTGTATTATCAAGCTGAAGCCTGAATTTAAAGCCGAGACCGCTTCTGGGATAAATTTTAAGCACCCAGCCGTCATCAATTCTTGCTCTGATGCCTGTAGGAATTTTTGCAGTTTCACCGGGTTTCAGTTCAAAATCAACAGGTGCAAAAAAATCATACCCTGCAGACCCTTGCGTGGCACGTACGGGAAGCTTGATATTATCATAAATTTCTTTTGCGTTTTCGCCAAAGCTCTTTTTAAATTCTTCAAAGCTTACTTTCTGAAATTCGGCAATTCTTTGCATAGTTTATTTCTCCTTATTTGAATATATCTCAACGGGTTTTCTTCAATGTATTTCCATGTTTCCTCATAATCCTGACGGTTACGTATTACGTGGTCAAAGTAGGAATTTTGAAAAATTTTCATTTCATTAAAACCCACCTGTTTGCATAACCGCGTAGTCAACGATTTATATACACACATTACATCAAATAACGTAGGGCGGGGGCTTGCTCCCGCCGCATAATCTTTGAAAAATACAATTATATGTATATGGTCAGGCATTATAACAAATTTATCGATTTTCACAAAATCATAACGTTTTTGCAAAAGCAATAATTGTTCTTTTGCAATTTCTCCATAACGCGATAATTTCGTTTCGGCAGGAGCAAGCCCCTGCCCTACGATTATATCCGATAATATTTTTCTTCGTTTTTCAGTACATAATGTAACAAAATATGCCCCCGGAGAAGAATAATCATAATTCTGCAAGCGTATTTGTTTTCGTTCCGGTAAATTCATCAAATCACCAAATATATTCTACATCATGTTTTAAAATATAGCAAGGTTTTAGGCATAAAAAATCGGTACGATTCTCACCGTACCGATAAATTTTATTCTTCTTCGTCTTCTTCCTCTTTGGGAGGGTCAATAAAGCACACAAGTGCTTTCACAACACGATGCTCTGCGATTTCCGTAACTTTGATGTTAAGTCCTTCTGCCTGCAACTCAACCTGAGTGCCGTCTTCGGGAATTGTACCGAGCACACCGAAAATAAATCCGCCGAATGTATCGGAATCGTACTGGTCATCAATATCAATCCCGAGTGCATCTTCAACGTCTTCAATTGAAACGTTACCGCCGATTGCCCAGGTTTCAGAATCAACTTTCTTGATTTCTTCTTCGGGCTTATCTTCGAATTCGTCGTCAATGTCGCCAACCAATTCTTCAAGCAAATCGTTGATAGTAACAATACCCGTCATTCCGCCATATTCATCAAGAACAACTGCGAAATGGTCACGTGAATGTTTCATTCTTTCAAAAAGGACGTCTGCTCTTGCATTTTCAGGAACAAAATTTGCAGGACGCACAGCTTCTTTCATTACATTTTCGCGTGATTTATCTCTCAGACGGAAATAATCTTTTGTATTGAGAACACCGACTACGTTGTCAACGCTTTCGTCACATACGGGATAAAGTGAATGACGGCTTGAGAAGATTGTTTCTTCCCATTCTTCATCACTTTCTTCAACCCACAAAAATGAAATTTCAGTTCTGTGTGTTGCAACTTCACCTGCTGTGATGTTATCAAATTCGAATACGTTAGTAATGATTTCCTGTTCATCAAGGTCGATATTACCGCTTTCTGTACCTGCATCAACCATAAGACGGATTTCTTCTTCTGTAACTTCATTATCTTCCGCGTTGGGGTCGATACCGAAAAGACGGAGAATAACATTAGTTGACTTGGTAAGAATCCATACAATAGGTGCAAAAATTTTAGCACAGACTGCCATGAGACCTGAAACACCAAAAGCCACTTTTTCTGTCTTCTTCATAGCAAGACGTTTCGGCACAAGTTCACCGAAAACAAGTGTGAAGTAAGACAGGATAATTGTAATTACAATAACCGAAACTGAATCCAGAACGGAAACCTTCACGGGAAGATTAAACTGAGAAGCCCAATTAACAAGCTTTTCAGAGAATGTATCAGCCGCAAACGCACTTCCTAAAAATCCTGAAAGGGTTATTGCAACCTGAATGGTAGATAAAAACTTTGCCGGCTGGTCTGTCAGCTTCACCAAACGCTTTGCCTTTTTGTTGCCGTCTTTGGCCATCTGGGCAAGTTTGTTTGCGTTGAAAGAAATAACAGCAATCTCAGCACTTGCAAAAACTGCATTAAGAAAAATATGAACTACCTGCAAAAGAATCTGCCATAATAGCGGGTCCATTGTAAATTCATCAAGCCTTTCAATATATAATTACTACATATTGTACCATATTCAAATAATTTGTCAATGATTATTTGCAATTCTTTCTGCAATTTCTTTAAAAACAGGTCCGCAATCTTTACCGCCGCTTTGCCCGTTCTCCTTAAAAACAACAATTGTATAGCTTTTGTTGCCTGTTTCAACGTATCCCGCAAACCATGAATGTAAAATTTCGTTCCCGTCTTCGTCAAGCCATCCTGTCTGTGCCGTTGAAGTTTTACCGCCCGAAACACAGTTCTGTGGTTTCGCATCAACACAAGTACCTTCATTGAAATTGTTTTCAAGCAGTTTTTTCAGTTTGCTTGTTTCTTCAGCAGAAAACGCTCTGTATCTGTATTCCGTTTGCAGAAATTCTTCTTTTTCACCGTCTGAAGAAATAATATTTTTAACAAGCTTCGGTTGCACATAAGTACCTGTGCCCGCCACGCAGGCATACGCACTTGCTATCTGCAAAGGTGTTGCAAGCAGTCCTCCCTGACCGAAAGAAAGGTTTGCAATATCTCCATCTGTTGTAATTTCCTCTTTCTGCGGCAGATTACCTGACATACAGTAAATCCCTTCCGATAACTCAAAAGCCTTTCCGAAGCCCATATTCCGCGCTGTGCGGATTATATTTTCCGCACCTGTTTCCAGAGCAAGGCGTATGAAATAAGTGTTGCAGGAATATGCCATTGCTTTTTCAAGATTTACTGCCCCGTGTGCAGCGTGGTCTGAACAAGCAAATGTTTTTTCGCTTATAGTCAGGCTGCCGTCGCAGAAGCTTGTAAAATCATCTTTCCCCTCTTTAACCGCCGCCGCTGCCACAACAAGCTTGAAAACAGAACCTACACTATATGCACTTACCGCCCTGTTCAGGAAAGGGGAATTTTCATCATCAAGACTTGCCTGAACATTATTCTGGTTAAAGCAAGGTCTGCTTGCCATTGCCCTGATTTCACCCGAATCAGAATCAAGCACCACCACCGCACCTTTATTTATATCATAAAGCCACATTGCGTTTTCAACAATTCTCTGAATATCATAATCAATTGTCAGTGAAACACCTTTCTGCGAATAATAATTTTCAGATACAATTTCATTTTTACCGCCTGCCAGCATTTTGTTATGTGCAGTTGTGTTATAGGTGTAGTACATAACTCTGTCTTCTTCCGTAAGAAGTGTGTTAAAGCCTTTTTCTATACCGCTTACACCCAAATTATCGACGGAATTTATATATCCCAACACGTGGCAACAGAAGCCGTCATCACCATACCTTTTGTAAATGGTTTCTGAAAGAAAGCGGTCTTCCTCCACTTCTTCTTCGCATATAAAGGGCACAGAAGAATTTATGCAGCCAAGCAGTCTGTTGTACTGCTCTTTATCGAGATAATCCTTCAGAATTTCCGCACTCTCTTTTTCGGGTCGGGCTATTATTATATTTTCGGCTTCTCTGTTTACAAGCTTTTCCATATTGCAGTCATAAATTTCCCCACGCAGCTCTGAAAGAATTATGTTTTGCGTTGAATTTGAAATTTCAGGCAAACTTTCAGGATGTAAGCACAGGTAACACATACGGAAAGGCAACATTGCCAGCAAAAGAATCAATATTATAAGTACATTGCTTTTTCGTTTCATTACTCCGCTCCTTTTGCTTTTAAATAAATTATGGGCAAAAATTTGACATATAATCTCCGTAAATGTATAATTATCAGTGAGGTGAAAAATATGTTTTTAGATTTAGTTAACAAAAGAGAAAGCTGCCGTCATTTCCGTGAAGGTGAAATCGACCGCGAAAAGCTTGTAAACTGTATAGAAGCTGCACGTCTTGCACCGTCAGCTTGTAATTCACAGCCCTGGAGTTTTGTTATTGTTGATAAAAAAGAGTTGCTGCCTGAAGTTGCAAAGGCAACACAGAAAATCGGCATGAATAAATTCACCGATAATGCATCTGCTTTTATCATAGTATGTCGAGAAAAAGCAAACTTCACTGCAAAAGTAGGCTCAGTGCTTCAGGATACCGCTTTTCAGGATATTGACATCGGCATAGCAGTTTCACACATCTGTTACGAAGCAACCGCACAGGGACTTTCTACCTGTATCCTCGGAATGTTTGACGATAAGAAAATTATAGATACTCTCAATATGCCCAAAAACAAAAAGATCAAACTTGTTATTGCAGTAGGCTATGCAGAAAGGGATTATCTCCGCAAAAAAGTGAGAAAAGAGTTTGATGAAATAGCATATTTCGCTGAATAAAAAACTTTTTTGAAAAAAATTAAAAAAATTTTGAAAAAAGTGTTGACATTCTCGTAAAAGTATGGTATATTAATCGAGCGTTGAAGTTGCTGGTGTAGCTCAGTTGGTAGAGCAGCTGATTTGTAATCAGCAGGTCGGGGGTTCGAGTCCGTCCACCAGCTCCACTTTTATGCCCAAAATTCAATATGTGGGTGAGTTCCCGAGCGGCCAAAGGGAACAGACTGTAAATCTGTCGTCACTGACTTCGGTGGTTCGAATCCACCCTCACCCACCATTTCGAGTGTTCATTACGGATTTAAGTGATGAACACTCGATTTTTTTGTGTTTCTTCATAGTATTTAATTTATGTATCGAGCAGGTTTTAGCCTGCTCTTTTTTGTTATGCTGTAAGGTATTCAACGGCCATACCTTGCCTCATATCCAACTTGAGGTTTTCCTCTTCTGAAGGAATTTCAATATTCCCTACAAAACGGTAATAGATAACAATTCTCTGAGTTTTGTTTTTACCTGTACCTTCTGTTTCATAAACCTCAATGCGGTCAATGAGCTCATGAAGAAGCGGTGCCGTTATTGTTTCCATTCGTATAAAGCGTCTTATTGCCTCAACAAATGCAACTCTTTCGCTTTTCTTATCATTAAGCTCATCAAGCTCCTCGTGCAGCTTTTGGATTTTGGTTTTCAGTTCATCTCTTTCAACACCGTATTTCTGCGACATGTGCAAGAACCATTCATCGGTCACCTTGCCGAGAGCATTGTCCTCATAAAGCTTTTCATACAAAGTGTTTACGGTATTTTGTCTTGAGGTGCATCTCTGAAGCTCGGCATTGATACGCCTTTTTTCGTTTTGTACGATAGCATCCGTTTTCATTGTAAGCACCTCAACAAGCTCATCCTCATTATGCTTCAGATAACCTGCAAGCTTTTTCAGCTCCATTGTAACTATCTGTTCTATAGCTTCTGCCCTGACATAATGTCTGTGCTGACAACTGCCACGATAGTCCTTTACATAATTAGAACAACTGAAATAGTGAATATTTTTGTTTCGGGTATTTACATGATACCACAGCTTATGCCCGCATTCGGCACAGATGAGAAAATCACAGAAGATGCTTTTACTTCCGTTTTCAGCTAACGGCTCACGGCGTTTACAAAAGCCTATAAGCTTCTGCACCTCTTCATAGGTGTGACGGTCAATAATCGGCTCGTGAACATCTTTGAAAATCTTCCAATTTTCTTCGGGATTCATAAGCCTTTTCTTGTTCTTGAAGCTTTTTGAGTAAGTTTTGAAGTTTACAACATCACCGCAATACTCCTGACGAAGAAGAATCTGACGGATAGTAGAGCTTTTCCATTTATATGGATTAGGTTGTACCTTTTTACCGCCTCTGCCTATGCCTCTTTCCTGCCAATAGGATGTGCAGTTTTTAATACCCTTGTCCTGAAGATGCCTTGCGATTTTATCCAGACCGTAGCCTTCAAGATAAAGTATGAAAATCTCTCTTACAACCTTGGCAGCTTCAGGCTCTACAACCCATCTTTTAGGATTCTGCGGGTCCTTCATATATCCGTATGGCGGTTGGGAAAGAGGCTCGCCCATATTACCTCTGATTCTTTTTGCAGAACGCACCTTATTTGAAATATCTCTTGCATACATCTCGTTCATAACATTTTTGAACGGGATTATTTCATTCTCTCCGTCAGCACTGTCAACCAAATCTGTAACAGCGATAAAGCGGATGTCGTGCTCGGGAAAATATGATTCGGTAAAAAGACCAACCTCAACATAGTTTCTGCCGAATCGGGACATATCCTTGACAATGATTGTTTTGACATAGCCTGCTTCAACATCCTCCATCATTCTTTTGAAATCAGGACGGTTGAAGTTTGTACCGGTATAACCGTCATCAACATAAAACCTTGTGTTGTCAAAGCCCTTTTCCTTTGCGTAACGGGCAAGCATAAGCTTCTGATTTTCTATTGAGTTGCTCTCACAATCCTTACCGTCATCACGGGAGAGACGGCAATAGAGAGCAGTAATACCTGAATATTCTGACTGCATTAGTCCTCCTTTCCGGCAGTCATGCATACACATTCTGTGTTAATTGTATTTATATCTTCGGCAGTAGTCAAATGTGCGAAATCGCTACCTAAATATCTTTTAATCTTATCAATGAAAGTCATTGATTCTGTTTCACTGTGCTTTGTAGAAACAATATAACGGACACCGTTGATAACATATTCTTCGGTTTCCGGTCTTTCGATTTTACCCAATACACATTCGGCACGGGTACCATTCAGCACGGATAAGCTTCTGAGTTTCACATACTCCCAAAATGATATTATTTTACCTGACAAATACATTCCTCCTTATCTTTCATCCCGTGAATAACCACGGCTTCTGTTTTGTGTTTTGTTTTTCTGCTGCTGTTCGATTTCAAGAATTTGCTCTATCTTGTTTTCCACATCAGGCTCGGATTTTTCAATTCTTTCGCAGGTGTTAATATCCTTACGAAGAATTTTCAGCCTTTCAGAATACAGACTGATTTCATCCTTGAAGCTTTTTATTTCTGCTTCATCACCCTTACGGACAGCACTTTTTAATCTGTTGCGACATAACTTTCGTGCCTCGGTTACCTCTGCCATTTCGTTTATACATTCCTGCTTAAATGCTTGCAGCTGCTCATCAGTTTCAATATCATAATGGCATAAAAGATTCCGTTGTTCAATAAGACGGTCAAGCTTTATGATTTCTCTTTGCAGATATTTTTCGATATAGTAGTTTTCTTTAGGACGGCTTTTTACCGTCTGAACCACTGTAACGAAATGAACATAAACATCTTTATAGTTTCTTTCAAAGCTGGTGAGATAATCTTTCCATTCATCCTGTGGCGGTAAATCAATTCGGTAATGTCTCCAATCAGCATAAAGTTTTTGGCTGATTCTTTCAAAAGAATACTCATCACCGAGGTCACATAACCACACAGGTCTTTTGAATGAGGGATGATTAACGGTTGTATGAGATTTAGTGAAATCAAATCTGTAACCGAGCTTTTGCATTTCATAAAGAAAACCTCGCTCACTACCTGCACGGAGAATACATTCATCAATATCTTTTTTGAGCGTTGTGAATTTGTTATACTCACCGTCACGCTCTGCGATATACTGCGGGTAGCATTGATGCTTTGACGGTTTCGGATTTTCAATAACCGATAATCCCTGCTCTCTGCAAAGTCTGTCTGAAACATTTCGCATTTTATTCAGGAATGTTTTGTTATCATTAAATTTTTTACCGTCAACGAATGAAACACTATTCACAACAATATGACAATGAAGATTATCGGTATTCTTATGAAGAGCAACGATGACTTCAAATCTGTCACCGAATAATTCTTCTGCAAGTCTGCAACCGATTTCAAAAACCTGTTCATTCGTACCTTCGTTATCATCAAAAGATTGAATAATATGATAACCGACGTTACCCGTATTTTTATTAAACATATCTTTTGTTTCCTGCATCTGTGCTTTTGCAAATTCGGGTGTGCAGTTTATACCTCGTACAAAAACCACTTCTTCATTTTTCATACCGTCATTAAAAATTTTATCGGCAGTCGTTTTTGAAGGATTCATTGCATAATCAATCAGCTTTGAAAGACCTGTTTTCAACTTTTTTATTTTTGTTATCGCTATATTTTTTTACCTCCCTGTATCAAAATTTTCAAGCAACTGTTTTTCACAATTACGCAATTCCGTAATTGCATTTCTGATTTCTTTATCAGTTACAAAAGATTTTCCGTTTAAAGCTCTTGCAATCTGATTAAGATTGTTACCTATACGGCGAAGTTCAGGAACAACAGAACGGATTTCTTTGGGCGGAAATTTTATGCATTGGTACAAAATCAACAATCTTATTAGCTTTGAAACGCTGACGTTACATTCTTTTGTTTGGCTTAAAAGCATTTCATTTTCTTCATCATCAAGATAAAAAGCGTATCGGTGTTGTCTTTTTCTCGGCAAATGTTTTCACCTCTTTTCTACTTCCGAGCGGATTTGTTGCAACAAATCCAATGCTCGCAAAGACGATACCACACTTTTTATCGCTCCCACTGCCGTTGCTTTTGAAGTACCATTGCATAACGGGCAAGAGCTTTTTCCGTGATTTCTTCCATCTTTTTAGGCGGCATATCTTTCTTAAAATACTTTTTAAAAGTTTCAATCGGGATTTTTACATACTCCTTTTGATTCGCTTTTTGCTCCTGCATAATTTCAAAGATAGCATCCATAGTGAGTTTCTTTTCATCACTTAACTTATGCATACGCTGTGCCTGAGAGAGTGACGGAGTGCAATCTTCACTTTCAATAGTTTCAATTAAGTTGCACTGTTCCTCTTCTGTTAAATATGAAAGTTCAACTGCAGGTGTAAAAGAAATTCTTTTTTCATCCACCATATCAAGAAGTGCCGGTTGTAAATTATTTAATCTGATATATCTTTGAATCTGCATTCGGGAATCGGGCATTGTTTCTGCCAGCATTTCATCACTGCGGAACTTCGTCCCAACTTGTGACGAAGTTAAATCAGTTCTTGTACCTTGCTTTTTAATTGCATCGTGTTTCATTTTATATGCACGGGCTTTTTCACTCGGTAA
>JAFUIO010000030.1 GCA_017468425.1 Clostridia bacterium
GAAAATCAATGAGGGTAAACACTACAACGTCGCTATTTCTCACGTTGCCAAAAAGCTTGTTCGTATCATTTTTCACTTGCTTTCTAAAAATATTGATTTTCACAAAAATTTCGCTTGACTTAACATAGTTGGTCTACGATAAGCACAATAATGGGATGGTTTAAATATCAGACAACAAAAACAATAAATAATCTGCGTTCTTCTCCATCTGCGTTCTTCTCCGTCAGAAAGTTTCTGGCAAAGGTCATATTTCGACCATATTATAAGAGGACAACAGGATTATGATGAACAATGGAAATATATTGACGAAAATCCTGTAAGATGGGTACATAAAGTGTAACATCAAAATTGTAGTATATACCTTGCAAAAACAAGTGTATTGTGGTATAATGTCAAAGTTAATTTTAAATTTATTTTATTTTAAGGATGGTATCTATGTCAGGACATTCAAAATGGAGTACAATCAAACGTAAAAAAGAAAAAACAGACGGCGCAAGAGCTAAAATTTTTACTAAAATCGGCCGTGAAATCGGTGTTGCTGTTAAAAACGGCGGACCCGACCCCGCAGTAAACACAAAGCTTAAAGACGTTATTGCAAAGGCTAAAGCAAACAACGTGCCTAACGATAACATCGAAAGAATCATCAAAAAAGCTGCAGGTGAAGCAGGCGGAGATAATTTCGAAGAAATCGTATACGAAGGCTATGGTCCCTCAGGTATTGCTGTTATCGTTGAAACTCTTACAGACAACCGTAACCGTACAGCAGGTGACGTGCGTCATTACTTCGACAAATACGGCGGAAATATGGGTCAGTCAGGCTGCGTTTCATTTATGTTCAGCCGTCAGGGTGTTATCATTATTGAAGCTGAAGGCGTTGATGAAGAAAAACTTATGGAAGACGCACTTGAAGCAGGTGCAGTAGACTTCATTGCAGAAGACGATATTTTCGATATCCGCACAGAGCCCAACGATATGGGTGCAATACGTGATGACCTTGAAGCAAAAGGCTACAAGTATGTTTCTGCGGAAGTTGAATATGTTCCTTCAACATACACAAAACTTACAAACGAAGACGATATCAAGAATATGACAAAAATGCTTGATATGTTCGAAGATAACGACGATGTTCAGAACGTTTACCACAACTGGGAAACTGACGAGGAATAATTTATGTTGTTTTTACGTTATTTGATGGCGGTGATTATGTTGATTCCCAATATTGCAGGTTGTGTTTTCAAAGATTATGCTTTCCCGGCAGTCAGCCGTGAAGGTGCATACCTTTTCTGCTACTTTGTAGGCAATGAAACAGAGGAGCAGAGAATCCACCTTGCAGTAAGCAAAGACGGATATAATTTTGAAGCACTCAATGGGAATGAACCTGTAATTATTCAGGAAAAAGGCAAAAAATGTGTCCGCGACCCATACATATTAAAAGGTCAGGACGGTTGCTATTATATTATCGGCACAGATATGAACGCCCTTGAAGGCTGGACTTCCAACCATGCTCTTGTTACATGGAAGTCTGAAGACCTTGTTAACTGGACTGATGAAACAATTATCGACATCAGAGACCTGGGCGGTGAGTTTACAAACACCACACGAGCATGGGCACCTCAGGCAATCTGGGATGCAGAAAAAGAAATGTATATGGTGTATTGGGCTCATTCAACGGTTGAAAACGATATTGCAGGTCACTATTACGCATATACAAAAGATTTCAAAAAGTTTGAAACAGAGCCGAAACCCCTTTACGGCAGAGAAGGTATCCAGTGTATAGATGCTGATATTATTTTCAATGAAAATGACGGTTTCTATTATCTCTATTTCAAGCACGATGAAGACCAGACAATAGCGTATGTAAAATCAAAAAATCTCACAGGTCCTTATGATACCGAGCCTGTTGTATGTTCTCTTTCAAAACACGGTGTTGAGGGCAGTACAATGTTCAACATCACAGGCACAGATTCCTGGGTAATGCTTATTGATGAATACGGCACAGGTCATTTCTTCGCACAGATGACAAGGGATTTTGAAAACTTCAAAGCCGTAAATCCCAAAGTCTATAAAATGGACCACTTAAGACCGCGTCACGGCTCAATCGTAGCAATAAGTGATGCTGAGTACGACAGATTGGTTGAACATTACGGAATAGAAAAATAATAAAATTCAATTTTAACCCTGCAGGGCATATAAGCTTTGCAGGGTGTTTTTTTGCGTAAAATGACAATTACAGACATTCCGAAACCTTATGTATAATTAAATCAAGATAAACGAACGGGAAAACGGAGCAGGTAAAACGCAAAATACAAAGTCCGTCAAATGTTGGTTTATAATGAAACTACAAAAACAAAAAGGAGTAATCAAAATGAAACACACAAAAAAATTATTGGCAATCATCCTGGCAGGTCTTATGGTATTCTCAATTTTTACAGTATCTGCAAGCGCAAAAGAAATGACAAAAGACGAAGTAGTTGATTTTTATCACGCGTTACTTGAAAAGACAGCAGAAAAGCACGAAAAGGTTTTTATTACCGAAGAACGTAATTATATGCATTATGCAGATTTCTCAGAACTTACATATCTTGACCGTGCTGCAACAGAAAAAGAATACGGTTTTTCTGAAGAAGTAAATCAAGGCGATGTGTCCTTCGCTGACTATTATTACGGATTTAATTCTGACAACCACGGAGAAGATGATATTCAGTTATATGATTATTTCGAAATTGATTATTATATTGAAAACGGATATGGTTTGTACGATGCATCATACACAGATAGTAAAATTGTTATAGATTTGCTTATGTATGACGATAATGATTATTCAAATAGAGTAATTACCGTATATCTTACAGAAAACAAGGGTATCAGAAAAGTCGTTGAAAAAGCATATGATGAGTATGGCTATGAATCTTCACTTGAAGGTAAGCCTTTTGCAGTAATATCGGAATGTGTCAGTGAATATATTTTCAGCTACAATCCGATTATTCCCGAAAGCATTACTCTTTCAGAAACCGAAATAACACTCGGCTACAAAGATGTTGCAGAAATCGAATGTATCGTAAACCCTTCAAATGCGACATATAAGGAAATTTGTGCTACATATTCTTATGATATCGTAACAGAAAATGAACCTGTCAATGCTTACGAGGAAGACGGTAGAATTATTATTGAGGGATTGAACGAGGGTGAATCAACAGTGTATGTTCACGCATTGCTCGGAGAAGTTATCGAAGAAATTGAAGTAACCGTAGAATTTACTTTTTTTGACAGAATTCATAAGATGTTCGATGATATGATTGAAAATATCAGGATGATGTTTGGTCTCGAATATTGAGTTTTGTAAATAATGGTCATCCCTCTTCCGGAATTTATTTGTTCCCTTAAATTTTGTCATATTCCCCCAAATATTTTTTACGAATCAGGGAAAATCCGGTTGAGCGGGTGGCTGTTATAAATAAAGAATGACAAATCAGAAATTTATTTTATAAAAAGGAGTAATCGAAATGAAACACACAAAAAAATTATTGGCAATCATCCTGGCAGGTCTTATGGTATTCTCAATTTTTACAGTATCTGCAAGCGCAAAAGAAATGACAAAAGACGAAGTAATTGTTTTTTATCATACACTTCTTAAAAAAACTGCTGAAAAGCATAAGGTTGTAAAGCTGGAAGAAGATTACACTTTTTCAGCATATGCCGATGTTTCAGAACTTCCGCTTTCTGAAAAACTGGCTGTATTGGCTGAAAACGGATTCAGTGATAAATTTGAAGAAAGTGATTCTTGCACTTATTATATAGAGGGTATGAACGGATATTTTGAAACTCCGGAAGAAACAGATATTTATTCATGGTTTGAAACAGATTCATATATTGAATACAGATACAAAACAGTAAGTGCAACTTATGAAGGCGATAAGATTTCTATCAGAATGGAACGTGATGACGGAGAATCTGAAAGTATGCAGTTTGAAATTTATCTTACCAAAAACAAAGGTATAAAGAAGATTGTTGAAGAATGGCATTGCGAAACGATGAATAGTATTGATGATGAAGGTACACCTTTCTTCGCAACACTTACAGAAACCAAAGCATATACATTTACATATGATAAAACTCCCGCAACAAGTCTTACAGTTTCAGAATCAAGTGTAAAACTTGGTTATAAAGATGTTGTGAAACTTGACTATGAAATCGGCCCTGATAATGTTACATTCAAGGAAGCTGATGTGAATTATCTTAATGAACTTGAAGAATTTGATTCATCTGTAATTTATGCCTATGAAAGCGACGGCAAAATTGTAATTGAAGCAAACGGGGAAGGAACAGGCTTTGTTGAAGTGTTTACACATACAGGTGATTGCCGGGAAATGATTGAAGTGACGGTTGAATATGATTTCTTTGACAGAATTCATATTATGTTTGACGAAATGATTGAAAATATCAAAGTAATGTTTGGTGTGTATGATTACGGTTGTTGTTAAGAGATAAATATTATTTGTCAGAAAAGGAAAAGCAGAGGTGATTGATTGTGAGTAAAGAATACCACACATCCGATGGAGCACGCTATATAGTTAAAGATACAGGAGAAGTTTTCGGACCGCATGGTTTTGTGGGACAAGTGAATCATTTTAATGAGTTTGTTTCGGCAGATGGTAGTTGTGTGTTGAAAACAAACAATTTCGGTGATGTGTATTCAACTGACGGTTCTATACACGGGAAAAAATATGATAATAATTACATCGCTTTTGATAAAAAGCCTGAAACATCAACAACAAGCAGTTCAGTAAGTTACTCATCCGATACTATGGCGATTTTCAGAGGTTTGAAATTCGGTTTTCTGGGAATTGCACTTGTAGTAGGTGTTTTGTTCAATCTTTTTCTGGTGTCTGCAGGTATCGTTATGACTCTTTCAGTTTTCCTGGGTATAAATGTTGTTGTTTCAGTACTTATAGTGCTTGGTATTGATGCGTTGATAATTGCAAAAATTGTTTCAGTAATAAAAAAGAAGAGAAAATCCGGAAGATAAACAAATTTTATAATAGCAGACACATAAAACCGCACCCACCATTTCAAAAATGGTGGGTGTTACGTTATCCGTCAGTATTTTTTCCTTTATAAACGGTTTACGGAATATGGGTTTCTTTTCACCTGCATTTATCATTACCCCTGAAAGTAATGCTCTGATTTCTTTTATAACATTACTGTAGTTTTTGTCGTTTACAAGGTTGTTTTTTCATAAGGGTCATTTTTAAGGTCATACAAAAGGACACGATTTCCTCATTAAGAGTGTCGTGACGCTGTTGGTCGGAAAAATAAAAATAATATTCAGTTTCATTTTTGACCTCCGATAAATCTTGTTTTTAGTATATCACTTTTGTTGCAACGTTACAGGCAGAAGTATTGTATATTCTTTTGAATTATGATATAATCGAAAAAACGGAAGGAGTGGTCAGATGCTTTTTAATAACAAAGAAAAGCGTGAACGTGAAAATTACGTTCGCAATGAATATAAATCAACGTCTTCAGAACAAAGAGCTGACTATATTTATATCAATGAATACAGAGATGAAGAAATATATATCAAAAACCAAAAACTTTATGCAGGGCAGAGGGAAATAACCGTAAGTGACGCAAGATGTATGGAGTTCAGTGCAAAATATCGTCTTGCAGAGCAGGATGCTGCAAACGGAATCTGTTCGCAGGAGGAAGCACGTGCAAGACGTGGTTTTGTAATGAACAAAAACGGTGGTCTGACACTTGCAAAATACGAAATTGATAAATATATTCATCTGATTAAAAAAGATTCTTTACCGCGTAGTTGCTTTAATGCATGGAAAAATTTATGGAAGAATACGTTCAATTTCAAAGGCCGTGTGTCACGCGTAGAATATTGGAAAGCTATTGTGATGAACTATCTGTTTATGATTGTTGCATTGATGCCGTTCTCATTCATTATGATAGGTTCAGGCTTGTTTGAAGAAAATATAAGTCTTATTGCATCATTTGCTTTTGCAGGAGCTTTGAATTTCCCGTTGCTTGCCCTTTATTTCAGACGCGTAAATGATATCGGACTTAAAAGATTCACTTCAATTTATATTGCGATTTTGGCACCGGTGATGAGCTTTATATATGCAGGCACACAGAATACTGACAGCATTTATGAACGCGGGCGAGTTATTATGGGGTTCATTATGGCTACAGGCTTCGGCTCCTTCTTTTACGGCAGTCTTATATCGATGCTTCTTTACAGAAGCCCTGAAGCGGCAGGATTAATTCCAGCAATAGGTATGGTTGTTATTTCTGTTGCTCTGATGATTTACGGATTCGTTAATCGCGGTGTAATTGCAAGGATGTTTGGCGGCAACAGATAAAACATATGTGTGGTTTAAGGGAGAGATTTTTATGAAATCGTCGTCTGAAATTATAAAGAAAGAAAACAAGCAACTTGCAAAGCTTAATAAAGTCAAGTCCAAAGGTAATTCGGGCAAATACTTTTTTATTCTTCTGTTGCTTATTGCCATTGTTAATATTATCGACGAAGTTACAAGTAACCTGACAGTTACTGTGCAGTCATCGTTTATTACGGAATTTTTTGTGAATAATCCGTTTATGGGTAAATATTATACATACGAAGACGGCCTTGCTTTCCATTCGGGAATAGGTGTTTTTACATATGTTTTAGGTCTGTTTACACCGTTTTATAAAGCTCTTGCAGATAAGTGGGGCAGAAAACCGCTTTTCGCCATTTCAACTTTAGGTATGGCGGCAGGTCTGATGGTAATTCATCTTTCTTCAAGCTATATAATGTTCCTTGTGGGCTTTGCGATTATAAGCTTTTTCATGGGACACGATATTCAGATTATTTATATTCTTGAAGAAGCACCTGATAAGCACAGGGCAAAAATCTACAGTTTCCTTAAAAGCTTCGGTATTTTAGGTGTTATTCTCATTCCCGCACTGCGTGATATGCTTATGGGTAACGATGCCACAAAGTGGAGAGAAATCTTCCTTGTACCTGCACTTATCGGCTTTGCGGCAGTTGTGCTTGTGGTGATTTTTGCAAAAGATACCAAGGTTTTCATAAACGACAGAATCGAATATCTTTCACGTCCTTACGAAGAAAGAGAAGCGGAAAAACGCATTAAAAAGCAAAAGAAAGAAGCGCAGAGAAATCAGTCAGGCGTTTTCAACGGGGTGAAATATATTTTTGCAAACAAAGATACAAAAATGCTTATCATTTCTCACATAATCTTTGACTCTGCCATGCCTGCTATTGCGTTGTATTTTGAGTCTTCAATGCACCGCGCAGGTATGAGCACATCAGATATTACAAAAGCACTGTTTATGGTGCCTGTGATTTACGCTTCCATTACTTTCCTTTCAGGCTTTATTGCCGATAAAGCGGGCAGAAAAACAACAGTAACACTTTTTTCTTCCACTTGCGTTATAGGTTACTGCCTGTTTGTTGCAGGAATTCTTCTCAGCTGGAATCCCTATCTTGTGGGCGCGTTTGCAGGTCTTTATCAGGGCTCTTACTGGATAGGCAGAGATTATATGAATGTTATGATGACAGAAAAAGTCCCCACAGATATCCGCGCATCTGTTGTGGGTGCGGAAGGACTTCTTGTTATTATCGGTCTTGTAGTAGGCTACGGTGCAATAATTGCAGGTATGATGATAATGCCTATCTGGTGGGCATGTCTTGCAATTTCAATCCCCGCAGTTACAGTTGCAGCAATTATGTTTGTGCTTAAAGTTAAAGAAACAAAAGGTGCAAACCTTGATGAAATAGAGTGATAAATCTGCATCTGATTTTCGTCAGGAGTGAAAATTTTCGTGGCAAAAACTTTTTCAAAAAAAGATATTATTATTTTTGTTCTTATGGGGCTTACGGCAATAGGAATAACTTTTTCAGGCTTTTACTATAAACAGAATTTTCTTAACATTCTGCCGTTATATATTTCCCTTGTAATCGGTATGCTTCAGTCGAAAGTAAACCGTTACAGCTGCCTTTTAGGAAGTATAAATTCTATTCTTTACGGTGTGGTATATTTCTACTTTAACCTTTACGCATCGGCACTTTCGGCAGTGTTGTTTTCCTGCCCCATACAGATGATTACGTTTATCCGTTGGAATAAAAATAAACGCGGTAACTCAACAAAACTCAATAAACTTACTTCAAAACAGAAATTACTTATGCTTGCAGGATATGTGGTGCTTTTGCTTCTTATGTGGTGGTTGCTTCCGCTTCTTGGTGCAGAGTACGCATTCCTTGACAGTGCATCAAATCTTCTGGGAATTATCATTTATTTCCTTACTATGTTTGCCTTCATTGAATACACAGCCTGTATGCTTGTAAACGGACTGATTACAATAGTTTTGTATATCACAATGCTCGGCGACTCGCCTGATATTATGCCACATCTTGTTTTTGCGGTTTATTCATTTATATGTATTGCGTTTGCATTTTTCGAGGCACGTAAGCTTTACAAATCCCAACAGGAAGAAGTCAAGGAGTGATTTTATGAAAACTAAGAAAATCCTTAAAGCCATTCTTTGCGTGTTACTTGCAATTTTAATTATTGTAGGCGGATATGTTGCCTATCTTTTTATTGACTATTCAAGGATAGAAGATAATCAGGCAATAAAGCCTTCTTCAGACGGTCTCAAAGAAAGCCTGAAAGCAGGGGAGAATTACACCGCAGTTATTCAGAATCTCGGATTCGGTGCATATACTCAGGATTTTACTTTCTTTATGGACGGTGGCACAGAGTCGTGGGCAGAAAGCGAAGAAAGCGTGAAAAACTGCATCAACAAGGGTGCAGAAACTGCGAAGAAATATAACCCTGATTTTGTTCTGTTTCAGGAAGTTGACTTTGATTCCACAAGAAGCTATCACATAAATCAAAAGGAGATTCTTGAAAACAGTTTCAGCACATTCAGCAGTGCTTTTGCAGTGAATTACCATTCATCTTTTCTTATGTATCCCTTCGCACAACCCCACGGTGCGTCAAACAGCGGAATACTCACCCTGAGCAGATATAATATTGCATCTTCATTGAGAAGAAGTCTGCCTATATCTGACAGCTTTACAAAGTTTCTCGACCTTGACAGATGTTATTCCGTTTCGCGTGTGCCTGTTGAAAACGGCAAAGAGCTTGTGATTTACAATGTGCATCTTTCTGCATACGGCGGAAGTGACGAAATCAGAAAAGGGCAGTTGACAATGCTCTTTGAAGATATGGAAAGCGAATATAATAAAGGCAACTACTGCCTCTGCGGTGGCGATTTCAACCACGATTTTACAGGTGATTCAACGCAGAAACTCAACGGCGGACAAAGCGTGGATTTCGGTTGGGCACAACCATTTCTTGTTGAACTTATGCCTGATTGCATAAATCGTTGTATCTCTTACAGCGGAAAAGAACTTGTTCCCACTTGCAGAAACTGCGATATCCCTTACGAGAAAGGTAATTTCACAATTATCGTTGACGGTTTCCTTGTAAGCGAAAATGTTGAAGTTGTGAAAACCGAAAACATAAACACAGAATTTGAATATTCTGACCACAACCCTGTTGTGCTGGAATTCAGGCTTAAATAAAACTTTATAACTATAAAAATAAAGGAGAGTTGATTAAGTTCAACTCTCCTTTGATTTTTATAAATTATTTATCTTTCTTTTTCTTCGGCTCTTTTATTTTTATAAGTTTTTTGTTAAGAGCAAGAAGGTCTTCTTTTGTGAATTTGATGTCTATCATTCCGCCTACAAGTGTAAACAGACGAAGCACTGTAAATCCGCCCATCATACTCATCATTTCCGGACCTACTTCGAAGCCCATTGCTTCTATTTTCTTGCCTTTTTTCTTTCCTTTCTTCTTGTCTTTGGATTTGTCCATACCGCCCATAATCTGTTTAACAAGCTTAAGGAAAAGAAGTTTACCTCTGAATGTGGAAATAACATCGCTCATTTTTGAGTTGAGTGAAAGATAACCTTCGCGTGTTTCAATGTCAAACCAGTTGAGGATTGCACCTTTTTCAACAAGTCTGTATGCCTCGTTGAATGTGTCAACTTTGCGGATTACGCTTTCGTCTTTACATTCACCTGCAACTGCAGTAAGCTTTGTTTCACCTTTGTTTTCAACTTCAAAGCGGAAGAAATGGTCATCTGCCGTTTTCTTGCCGAGAGAAAGTCCGTTTGCAAAAAGTTCAACTTCGGGAAGGTTTGAATAAACAGTAACTTTTGTTATGTCTTCAACGCGGTCGATGTATCTCTTTGATGTGATGTGAACGAAGGGCTCATCTGAAAGCCATGCTTTGTAAGCATAGAATGAGTCTTTCTTATACTTTCTGTCGAATGTAACAAGACCCTTGTGGTTCTGTCCGTTTTCGCCGCCTTCGCAACGTGCGTCTGCACCGAAGTCGAACATATTCCATACGTGAGTTGCCCAGAGATATTTTCTTGAGAAGAACTGTTTGATAAGTTCTTCGTGGTAATATGCCTGATATTCTTCTGTATAGTCGCCCTGTGCAGGTTCAGATGTGTGCCAGTTGAGTGCTTCGCAACCGTATTCGGAACAACCGATAGGAATGTTGGGATGCATTGCGTGGAACTTGTCAAACCAGGGGCCGTTCATTGATGTTTCGCCGCCGTACCAGCCGAAGTAATGGTTGTAAGAAACAACATCGGGAATCTGCAGGTAGGGGTCGGTCATTTTACACATTGAAACAGCCGCAAGAGTTGTAAGTCTTGTTTTGTCCATTTCGTGGCAAAGGTCGTTAAGAATGTTGTGGTTTTCAAGCAGGTCGCTGTCGCTGCCGCCGATGCCGATTTCGTTTGATAAGCCCCATACAACAATTGACGGGTGGTTGTAGTTCTGTGAAACAAGTTCTTTCATCTGTGAAATTGTGTTTTCACGTGCAGTGGGCATATGCTTTGAAATGTAGGGGATTTCTGCCCATATAACAAGACCTTTCTTGTCGCACAAATCGTAGAAATACTGGTCGTGCTGATAGTGTGCAAGACGGATTGTGGTTGCACCTACTTCGCAGATAAGTTCAATATCTTCTTCGTGATGTTCAGGGAGAATTGCGTTACCGTAGCCCCATCTGTCCTGATGGCGTGAAACACCGCGAAGGGGATATTCTTCACCGTTGAGAATGAAGCCGTTATCGGGGTCAATTTTAAATGTACGGCAACCGAATGAAGATGAAATGTTATCTATAACTTTACCGTCTTCAATAAGTTCAGCCTTCATTGTGTAAAGGTAGGGGTCTTTTCTGCCGTGCCAGAGATGAACATCTTTGATATCAAGGTTTACTTTTGTGTCGGCTGATTCAAGTTTGGCAATTTCTTCACCGTCAGCAGAAAGAATTGTATATGCAATAACCTGAGAGTCTTTTTTATTTGTAAGGAAAGTTTCAACTTCTACTTTTGCGTCTTTGCCGTTGATTTCGGGAGTGATTTTAATACCGGGTGCACCGTAATAATCAAGGTCAAAGTGTGATTTGTTAACGCAGATTAAGTTAACATCTCTGTAAATACCGCCGTAGAAAGTAAAGTCAGCCATCTGCGGGTAAACTGTATCGTTAGGAGCGTTGTTTACTGCAACTGCAAGGACATTTGTGTCCTTGAGATTATCTGTAAGGTTTACTCTCCAGGTTGAATAACCGCCGTGGTGAGTTGCAAGTTTTTCACCGTTGAGATAAACGTCAGCAGATGAGTTTGCACCTCTTATTTCAAGATAATACATATCGCTTTCGGGCAAATCTGCTTTGTTGATTTCTTTTGCGTAGTAAGCAGTACCGCGGAAATAGTCGTTGCCGCCGTCCTGTCCGTCAACAGCATTCCATGAATGGGGAAGATTTATGCTTTCCCAATCTGCAGGCATAGCTGACGGAATCTGAACTTCATTTTTGGTGAAAAACCAGTTTTTGTTGATGTTGATAATGTTTCTCATTTGTTTTACCTCGTAAAGTTGTGCTTAAATTATTCTGCTGAATTTCTTGCCTTTAATTCGGCATTCATTTTTTCAAGAGTTTTCTTGTCAAGATTGTATATGAATGCAAGACCTACAAACATAAGCACTGCACTGAACAGGTAAAGACCTGCAACGAGCCAGCACATATTTGCAGCTGTCTGTGCACTCTGAGCTTCTGTACCAAGCTCTGAAACGTAGCCCAAAGCACCCATAATAAGGAGTACAATTGAGGGACCGACGCCCTGTGCGAGTTTGCGGAAGAATGAGTGAAGTGAATACACTGTGCCTTCTTCACGTTTGCCTGTTTTCCATTCGTTGTAATCTATAGCGTCAGCCATAAGAGCCCACGATACGCAAGTGTAAATACCCATACCGATGCCGAAAATTGAAAGTGCGGCAACGTAGATAACAAGTGCGATTGTTTTGTTTTCAAGAAGCGGGAAAACAAACATAAGTAAACCGCCGAGCACTGAAATAAGAGCACCTGCAGATGCTGCTTCTTTTTTGCCGAATTTTGCAACGATTTTCTTAATGAAAGGCATAAACAAAAGCATGGGAGCAAAGCCGATTACTGAAACAAGGCCCGAAAGACTTGCCTGTCCGAAGTAAATTGCAAACATAATTGAAGTTGCTGTTGTTGCAGACTGCATACCAAGGAACATAGCCATTGCAGCAATTGTTGCACCGATAGCCGCACGGTTTTTCATAAAGTTTGCAAATGCTTTGAGAATATTGAATTTTTCGCCTTCGTTTACTTTTACGGTGTTGTCGGCAACGCGGATTGTGATTTTCTTAATCATAAACATAAATGCGATAAAGCCGAGCACACCCATAATAAGTGCTGCGTAGAATACGCGGTTACCGAGAAGTGTTTCAACCTGAACGCCTGTTTCGGGGTTGATAACGGGGTTGCCTTCTGCGTCAACTTCCTTGTGCCAGATAAGCATGGGAAGAATAACCATAGGAACGATGTTGCCGAACATGGAACCGATTGAACGCCATGTTGAAAGTTCTGCTCTTTCGCCGCTGTCTTCAGTAACAAGGGAAAGCATTGAACCGTAAGGCACGTTTGCAACGGTGTAACAAGCGTCCCAGATAATATAACCACCAATGAAAATAAGTGTTTTGATAGCAAGGCTTGCGTTCGGAACGGGGATGAATACAAGAGCACCTGCAACCAGAAGTCCTATTGCACCCACCAGAATATAAGTTTTGAATTTGCCCATTTTGTACTTTCTGTTGTCAGCGTCTATAATTGAGCCGATAATGGGGTCGTTGATTGCGTCCCATATCTGCACAATAAGAAGAAGTGCAGAAAGATAACCTGTTTCAAGCATCATAAAAGCCAGCCAGAAGGTCTGGACAGTACCTTTGAGCGAGAAACTCATGTTACAGCCGAAATCGCCTGCGGCATATGCGAGTTTATCCACCATACCGAATTTGCGATAGCCGTTTGAATCGAGTGTAGCGGTTTTTTTAGCCATTTTTTTACCTCTTTCCTTTAAAAGTTTTGTTTATTTGCACCATATTAAGTATAAAGTAAATGCATAAATTTATCAAGTGTTTTTCGAGAAATAAATACACTATATTTTTGGAAACAGTTTTTGTTGCAAAAGGAAAAGTTATGTGATACTATATTTTTACAGAAATATATCAGGGGGTGTCTTATATGTTAAAAGTAATTATTTCCTATCTTATTGCGGTAATTCAGGTGGCTCAGATTGTATCTGCAGGGGCTTTCAATATTCCGCCGGAGGATAACGGGGTGATTGACGTGACTTTTGATTTTATGAACGGCGAAAAGGCATATTCTTTTGTTGCAGAGGAAGGCGAAACCATTACACCGCCCGAAAGCCCTGAAAACAGGGGACTTGTTTTTGACGGTTGGTATAACGGTAAAGAAAAATGGAATTTTGAAAAAGATACTGTTTCTCAGGACCTTACGCTTACTGCAAAATGGAAGTTTTCCGACACCGTTTTTGATAACGACCCTGATGCAGGTGTAAGAGCAGACGGCTCTGATATCAGAGTAATGTCTTTCAACATTCTTGCAAGTGACTGGAGCAATAAACCTGCAGTAAAGGGCAGAGATGACAAAATGCGTGACGTTATTTCAAGATATAAGCCTGATGTTGCGGGGCTGCAGGAAGTTAATGCCGAATGGTATGACAGTCTTAAAGCTGAATTTATGTCATATAAGCTTGTTAACGAAGATAAAATAAAAATCCGCGGTAATGTCAACTATTCCACAATCGCATATAATACAGAAACGGTTAATCTTATCAGGTGGGGACAGACACCCTATGCGGTAAACTATAACAAAAATTGCCGTAATTTTATGTGGGCAGTTTTTGAAATGAAGAATGAACCCGGTAAGCGTTTTATTGTAACGTGCACTCACTTTGACCTGACATCGGACAGACGCGTTCATCAGGCAATTGAAATAGCAGGACTTCTTAAAATTCTCGGACATAAATATAATCTTCCCATGTTCTGCACAGGCGACTATAATATGCGCGAAGACACGCCTGAATACTATACTTTTTCTCAGCTTACATCTTTTGAAAGTTCAAAATTCTGTGCCAAGGAAAGAGGTCTTGTGGCATCAACCTCTCATCTTGGCGACGGAACAGGCAGTGCTGACGACTATACATCAGGCTATTGGAAGTTAGGTACAGTCTCATACAGGCAGAAAGAAATAAATACATATAAATCAATAGACCATATTTTCACAAACTGCCCTGAGCAGGTGCTTTATTACGATACGGTTGTTGATGAAACTGCCCTTGAAGCATCAGACCATTGTCCGATTTATGCAGATATTGCACTCTGATAAAAATTTGAAATTTTTACTTGACAACGTAAATGTGCAGTGCTATAATTCACTTAATACACAGGTCAGGAGATTTGTAAAATGTTCAAATCAATCTTTACAGCATTTTATTACTTTTACTTTTACTTTATCAAATTCTTGGTAAGGTCCGGTAAGTTTTGCTGTAATGACTAATTGAACGAAAGTATCAGTTAATCACATCCCCACAGTAAAATTTACTGTGGGGATTATTTTTTGGAGGAATCGAAATGGTAGTTGTACTCAAAAAAAATACAGATGAAGGTCAGGTGCAGAATCTTGTAAGCTGGCTCAAATCGCTGGGAATAGATGTTCACAGAAGTGAAGGTGAATACGAAACAGTCCTCGGTCTTATCGGCGACACAAGCCACGTTGATACAGACTTAATCAGCGGTCTCGGAATTGTTGATACAGTAAAAAGAATCAGTGAGCCGTATAAAAATGCCAACAGAAAATTTCATCCCGACGATACGGTTATCGATATAAACGGACTTAAAATCGGTGGCGGAAATTTCCAGTATATTGCAGGTCCTTGTTCAGTTGAAAGCCGCGAGCAGATATGTTCTATTGCAGACGATGTTAAAAAAGGCGGTGCAGCATTCCTCCGCGGTGGTGCTTTCAAGCCGAGAACATCACCTTATGCTTTCCAGGGAATGAGAGCAGAAGGTCTTGAACTTTTAAGAGAAGCACGTAAAGAAACAGGTATGCCCATTGTTACTGAAATTATGGATTTATCTCATCTTGATTTGTTCGAAGATGTTGATGTTATTCAGGTCGGTGCAAGAAATATGCAGAACTTTGAGCTTCTCAAAGCACTCGGCAGAACAGATAAACCCATTCTTCTCAAACGCGGTCTTGCAAACACAATGGAAGAACTTCTTATGAGTGCAGAATATATTATGGCAGGCGGTAACTCAAAAGTTATGCTTTGTGAAAGAGGTATAAGAACTTTTGAAAACTATACAAGAAACACAATGGATGTTTCTGCAATAGCACTTCTTAAAGAAAAATCTCATCTTCCCATTATTGCAGACCCATCCCACGCAGCAGGTATTTCCCGTCTTGTACGTCCTCTGGCTCTTGCAGCAGTTGCAGCAGGTGCAGACGGACTTATGATTGAAGTGCACAACGACCCTGCACACGCTCTGTGCGACGGACCTCAGGCTTTGCGTCCTGAAGAATTCGCAGAGGTTGTAAGGGAAGTTGAAGCAGTAAGAAATATTATCAAAGATTTCAGGTGAATATAATGAAAATCGGTATTGTAGGACTCGGTCTTATCGGAGGCTCTTTTGCAAGGGCGATAAAAGAGATGACATCCCACCGGGTTTATGTCTGCGAAATATCGGAAAGCACTCTGCTTGCCGCAAAGCTTGTAGGTGCATACGATGCGGAAATGAACGGTGAAAACATAAGTGAATGTGATATAATTTTAGTATCTCTTTATCCTGAAAAAGCAGTTGAATTTATAAAGGAAAACAGAGATAAAATCAAAGAAGGTGCAGTTGTTGTTGACTGCTGCGGTGTAAAAAGATATGTATGCGATGAAATGAAAAAAGTAGTTTCATCTGCACCGTTTACATTTGTTGGCGGCCACCCGATGGCAGGTACACAAAGCTGGGGCTTTAATTATTCCCGTGCAAGTATGTTCAAGGGCGCATCAATGATTCTCACGCCTTACGAGGATGTTACTATAGAAATTCTCGATAAACTTAAAAACTTTTTCTTGTCTTTAGGCTTTGGCGGTGTTAAAATTACTACTGATGCTGAACACGACAGAATAATTGCCTTCACTTCGCAGCTTCCTCACGTAATTTCCAATGCTTACGTAAAAAGCCCCGAAGCACAGAAACAGAGAGGCTTCTCTGCAGGCAGTTATAAAGATATGACAAGAATTTCAAAACTCAATTCAAAAATGTGGGCGGAATTATTCCTTGAAAACAAAGATTTCCTTGCAGATGAAATCGATATTCTTGTTGAAAATCTGAAACAGTACAGTCAAACAATCCGTAAAGGCGACAGAGAGGAATTGGAAAATCTCCTTGAAGACGGTGCTGAACAAAAACGAAAAGCTAAGTAGAGTGATTAAAATGATAACAGTAAATGTAAATGCTTCAAAAAATTATGATGTAATAATCGGTGAAAATATTCTCTCAATTCTCCCCGAAAAACTTGAAAATCTTTTCGGCAGAACAAAGGTTATGATTGTTACCGATTCAACAGTTCATTCTTTACATTATGAAAAAATAAAAAATATCCTTGACGGTGCAGGTTTTGAAAACGATGTTTTCGTTTTCCCTGCAGGTGAAAAATCAAAATCAAAAGAAGTGCTTTTTGATTTGCTTGAAACTTTAGCAGAAAAGCATTACACAAAAGCCGATGTGCTTGTGGCTTTCGGCGGCGGAGTAACAGGCGACCTTACAGGTCTTGCAGCAGCGTTGTTTTTAAGGGGAATCCATATTGTTCAGGTCCCCACAACACTTCTTTCTGCAGTTGATTCTTCCGTAGGCGGTAAAACTGCTGTAAACCTTAAAGCAGGTAAAAACCTTGCAGGTGTTTTCAATCAGCCTGAACTTGTTTTGTGCGATGTTACATTGCTTGAAACTCTCACAGAAGAAATTTTTGCCGACGGTATGGCGGAAGTTATCAAGTACGGTGTGCTTGCAGACAGTGATTTGTTTGCAAAGGTTGAAAACGGCAATGTTAAAAATAATATAACCGAAATTATTTCAAGATGCGTTGAAATAAAGAGAGATGTTGTGTCGCAGGATGAATTCGACAAAGGTTTAAGACAGCTTCTTAATTTCGGTCACACACTCGGTCACGCTATCGAAGCGGAGAGTAACTTTGAAATCCATCACGGCACAGCAGTTGCAATGGGTATGGTAATGGCATCTGAAATTGCATACAGAAATAATCTTACAAAGGAAAACACGTCAGAAAGAATAGAAAAAGCCTGCCGTGCAAACAACCTTGAAACGGTTTGCCCGTATAATACAAAAATGCTTGCCGAATATGTTGTTTCCGATAAAAAAATCAGCGGTAAAACAATTTCTTTCATCATCCCCGAAAAAATCGGAAAATGCACAGGAGTTAAGCTGGGCGTGGAAGAATTCGTAGAAATGCTTGGAGAAAACTGATATGGATATAGTAATCACTCCGAATAAACTTGAGGGCAGAATTGGTGCGATTTCTTCAAAATCATATGCCCACAGAATGCTTATCTGCGCTGCATTGGCAGATGGTGAAAGCGAAATTGTAATCGATAATCTTTCAAAGGATATCGAGGCTACAATTTCTGCTCTTACAAGCCTTGGCGCAACAATTAAAAGAAAAGATAATATTTTTTCGGTTTCTCCCGTGAAAGATGAAAAAGATGCTTTTGTTGATTGCAACGAAAGCGGGTCAACACTCCGCTTTCTTGTGCCTGTAGGTGCTGCTCTCGGCAAAAAATGCACCTTTACGGGTAAAGGCAGACTTCCCGAAAGACCTATGTCACCGATTCTTGATTTGCTTAAAGCCAACGGTGTCAGCGTAAACGATACTTTCCCCATTGAAATTGACGGAAAGCTTTCAGGTGAAAAGTTCAGGATTGACGGAAGTGTTTCTTCACAGTTTATCACAGGCCTTTTGCTGGCTTTGCCTTCAACAGGCGGTGGCGAAATTGAAATCACAGGTGATTTTCAGTCAAAATCATATGTTGATATAACACTTGCGGTTATGAAGGAATTCGGAGTTGACGTAACCGAAAAAGACAACACATATATCGTGCCCCGTAAGAAATTTTCATCAGGCTTATTCAGAGCGGAAGGTGACTGGTCAAATGCTGCATTTTTCCTTGCAGCAGGAGCAGATGTTGATAACCTTAATGAAAATTCAGAGCAGGGCGACAGAAAAATAAAAGAAATTCTCAAGCTTCTTGAAAAAGAAGATGAAGAAATTTCTATTGATGTTTCGGATATACCTGATTTAGTGCCGATAATTTCGGTTAAATCAGCCGCAAGAAAAGGTGTAACAAAACTTATCAATGCAGAGCGTCTGAAACTTAAGGAAAGCGACAGAATCCTTTCCACCGTTACAATGATAAACAACCTTGGCGGTAAGGCAGAGGGTACTGAAAATTCAATTACAATCTGCGGCAAAGGCGGACTCAGGGGCGGAGAAGTGAATTCTTTCAACGACCACCGCATTGCAATGTCTGCAGCAATAGCATCGGTTTATTGCACAGAAGAAGTTAAAATTATCGGTGCCGAAGCCGTAGAAAAATCTTATCCCGATTTTTATGAGGATTTCAGAAAGCTGGGAGGAATTTACAATGTCCTGTAATTTTGGTGAAAAAGTAAAAATAACAATTTTCGGTCAGTCACATTCCGAGGCAATAGGTGTTGTGATTGACGGACTTCCTGCAGGTAAAAAACTTGATATGGATAAAATAAGCGAGTTTATGTCAAGACGTGCACCTGGAAGAAACAATATTTCAACTTCACGTAAAGAAGCAGATAAACCTGAAATTATTTCAGGTGTTGTTGACGGTGTTACTTGCGGAGCACCCTTGTGTGCCGTTATAAAAAACGGCGACACACGCTCGAAAGATTATGAAAATCTCCGCACAGTGCCAAGACCTGCACACTCTGATTTTGCCGCATTCTTCAAACATAACGGATTCAACGATATCCGCGGCGGCGGTAATTTTTCAGGCAGAATGACAGCACCTTTGTGCTTTGCAGGTGCAGTATGTATGCAGTTTCTTCAGGATGACGGCATAGAAATCGGTGCACATATTGAAAAAATAGCAGGTGTAAGCGATAAACGCTTTGACCCTGTTAATGTTGATTTTGCTTCTGTAAAAGGAAAAGCTTTTCCCGTAATTGATGATTCACGCGGTGAAGAAATGTGCAGAAAAATTGAGGAAGCAAAGCTTGACGCAGATTCCGTAGGCGGTGTTATTGAATGTGCCGTAACAGGTTTACCTGTAGGACTTGGTGAGCCTATGTTTGACGGAGTTGAAAATGTAATCAGTCAGGCGGTTTTTGCAATTCCCGCAGTTAAAGGTATTGAATTCGGCTCAGGCTTTGACGGTGCAGAAATGAAAGGCTCTGAAAATAACGATGCTTTTTCATGCGTTGACGGAAAGTTTGTAACAGATACAAATAACCACGGGGGAATTTTAGGCGGAATAACATCAGGTATGCCTGTTATTTTCCGTGTTGCGATGAAACCCACTCCCTCAATCGGTAAAGTGCAGAAATCAGTAAATCTTATCACACGCGAAGATGAAGATGTCTGCGTACACGGCAGACACGACCCTTGTGTTGTGCCGAGAGCCGTGCCTTGTGTTGAGGCTGCAGCAGCAATAGCAATAATGAATTTAAGGTGAAGAAAATGAACATAGAAGAATTACGTAATAAAATTGACGAAACAGACAGAGAGCTTACACGTCTTTTTGAAGAAAGAATGAAAACGGCATCACTTATTGCCGAATACAAAATGGAAAATAATCTGCCTGTTTTCGATGCTGAACGTGAAAGAAAAGTTATAAATAAAGTTACTTCTCTTGTGGATGATGATTTTGCAGGATATACAAAATCACTTTACAACACAATTTTTGATTTATCGCGTTCTTATCAGAACAAAAAGATGAACGCAGAATCACCGCTTAAAAAGAAAATGGAAGAAATCATCGCTTCAACTCCGCTTGTCCGCCCTGAAAGAGCAGTTGTTGCGTGTCAGGGTGTTGAGGGGGCATATTCACAACACGCTTGTGATAAAATGTTCAAATACCCGAGCATAATGTATTTCCCGAATTTCGAAGATGTTTTCAAGGCAGTTGATTCAGGGCTTTGCCGTTACGGTGTTCTTCCCATTGAAAACTCAAACGCAGGTTCTGTTGACAAGGTTTATGACCTTATGGGCAAATATAAATTCCATATTGTTCACAGCACAAAGCTTTTCATCGAACACGCTCTCCTTGCAAAGCCGGGTACGGCTCTCGGAGATATAAAAGAAATTTTCTCCCACGAACAGGCAATTAATCAGTCATCAAATTTCATCAAATCTCTCGGTGTTAAAGTTACTATCTGTAAGAACACTGCAGAAGCGGCAAAGATGGTTTCTTTAAGCGACAGAAACGATGTTGCCGCAATCGGCTCAAAAGACTGTGCAGACCTTTATTCACTTAAGGTTGTGGCATCCGCAGTTCAGAACAGCGGAAATAACTACACAAGGTTTATTCTCATTTCAAAAAATCTTGAAATTTATCCCGGTGCGAAAAAGACAAGTATTATGATGACCGTTGCCCACAGACCGGGTTCACTCTATAATATTATTGCACGTTTTTCATCTCTCGGACTTAATATGACAAAGCTTGAAAGCCGTCCTATTCCGGGCAGCAACTTTGAGTTTATGTTCTATTTTGATATTGACGAATCGGTTTATAACGACGACCTGAAAAGCCTTATTGCCGAACTTGACACAGTAAGTGAACAGTTTACTTACCTCGGCAGTTATACGGAGGATTGAGATATGTTCGGTTTACTCGGCAGAAAATTAGGTCACAGCCTTTCACCGCAAATTCACGAAAAGCTTGGCGATTATAAATACGATTTGTTCTGCAAAGAGCCTGAAGAGCTTGACTCCTTTTTTGCCGACAAATCTTTAAAAGGCTACAATGTTACGATTCCGTATAAGGTGAATGCTTTCAATGCCTGCGATGAATTATCACAACGTGCGAAAAAAATCGGAAGCGTAAACACCTGCATAAGACGTGCTGACGGTACATTATACGGCGATAACACAGACTATTTCGGCTTTTCATATATGGCGAAAAAAGCAGGTGCGGATTTTAAAGACAAAAAGGTGCTTGTTCTCGGCAGCGGCGGTGCATCTCTCACAGTGCAGATTGTGGCACGTGATGAGGGCGCAAGGGAAGTTATAGTTGTTTCAAGAACAGGCGAAAATAATTACGGAAACCTGAATCTCCATTATGATTCTGACATAATTGTAAACACAACCCCTGTGGGAATGTATCCCGATAACGGAGAAAAACTTATAGAACTTTCTCACTTTGAAAAATGCACGTGCGTTCTTGATTTGATTTATAATCCGCTTAAAACACAGTTGTTGCTTGATGCTGAAAAACTCGGCAAAAATTTTGCAAACGGACTTTCAATGTTAGTTGCTCAGGCGGTAAAATCAGCAGAGCAGTTTATCGACAAAGAAATCCCCGAAACGGAAATTGACAGAGTTTATAATGAACTTCTGAAAGAAAGAAGAAACATTCTTCTTATCGGTATGCCGGGAAGCGGTAAATCAACTATCGGCAGACTCCTTTCAGAGAAACTCGGCAGAAGTTTTGTTGATACAGACGAAATGATTGTGGAAAAAGCAGGAAAAAGTATTCCTGAAATTTTTGCCGATAACGGTGAAAAATGTTTCAGGGATATTGAAGAAGAATGTGTGAAAGAAATTTCCAAGGAAATGTGCAAGGTAATTGCAACAGGCGGCGGTGCAATTCTGCGTGAAAGAAACCGCTTTGCGATGCTGGAAAATTCTGTTATAATTTTTCTCGACAGAGAAGTTTCTTCCCTTGCAACAGACGGCAGACCTTTGTCGTCAAGCGAAGAAAAGGTGAAAAAATTATACGAAGAAAGATTTCCCATATATAAATCCCTTGCAGATTTTACTGTTAAGACAAACGATGATCCGCAAGTAACATTAAATGAGGTGTTGAAATGCGTATTTTAGTAATCAACGGTCCGAATCTGAATATGCTCGGCATTCGTGAGCCTGATATTTACGGCAAAAATACATATAAGGATTTGTGCGATAAAATTGAAAAATTCGCAGAAGAAAATAATGTTGAGGTTGAACTTTATCAGTCTAATTACGAAGGCGATATCGTCACTAAAATTCAACAGGCTTATAAAGTTTTTGACGGACTTGTTATCAATCCGGGTGCGTATACCCACACTTCCGTTGCAATTCTCGATGCGGTAAAAGCCGTTGGCATCAGAACATGCGAGGTGCATATTTCCGATGTGAATACAAGAGAGCCTTTCCGTCAGATTTCTTATATTTCATATGCTGCGGAAAAATCCTTTATCGGTCTCGGCTTTGACGGATACACAGAAGCCATAAAATATTTAATCGGTGCATAATTTATTCTCCGCTTATTCCCCACACAATCTGCGAAAAAGGCGAGGGGAGTAAAGCGGCAAGAAGTATTATTGCTGTGTTCTTTGCTTTTTCGGAATTGACAGACCATATTTCTGTCTGCGTGTCTTCGTTTTCGCTGACGAGGAGCCTTTCCGATGTGGTGGATTGTACACGCAGTACATCTTCTTTTTCACCGCTGATAACAAAAGATGTTTCTTCATTTACGCTTATAATTCCTGTAAACAGAAAAGTAACAGACAGTATCAGCGAAGTTATAATTACATATTTTCTGATTATTGATTGCATTTTTTTTACATCCTTTCATTATTTCAGATTAACATTTCTGCAAGTGTATGGCCTATGAGCCTGCCCGAATATGCAGCTTCATCAAGAGTGTTCACATCGCTTCCCATTTCAAGAAGCAGTGAACACTTTGTTTTATACATATTGTACTTCCTGTTGCAGAAAAACAAAGGTCGCATCAGGGTGGGGTACATATCTTCTGCAGTTTTCTGCAAACGCAAAGCAAAGCGGAGGTTCTGTTCCCATTCGGGGAAATCTGTAACATCACCGCCTTCGCAACCTGTGATAATCATAATCTGTGCGGCTTTTTTGCCGTTAATGGTTGTAACAGGCTTTATCTTTGATGTTTCAGATGTCTGTATTGCATCGCGGTGAATATCAAGCACAACCTGAATTGTGGGATATTTTTTCAGGTATTCATCAATGGCAGCGCCCGACCTTTCATATGCACCCGAATACTGTCGGTCATAAATATTTGTATCGTGTATAACACCGATACCTGCTTTTTCAAGTTCTGCAACAATTTCCTTTCCCACACGCACCATATTTCTGTTTTTGTCTTCACTGCGTACAGATGCGGTTTTCGGGTAAGTAGTTTTGTCAAGCATCAAATAACTTTCAGTTGTATGAGTGTGGAAAACCAATACGCTTATCTCGTTTTTATTTATCTTTTTCAGAGGTGAATCAAGTTTAAGTGTTTCGGAAATATCAAGGCTTCTTCCCGTTGTGTTTTTAACAAGAATATTTCCTTCCTTCTGGCTTGCACTGCTTTCTCCGAAGGTCTGCGAAATTACATTTCCGCCTTTTTCTTCTTCGTCAAAGCTTTCCTTTGCCGAATCAATAAGCTGTTGAATATCGTCAGGAGTATACGCAAGTGAATTAATGTTTACAGTTTGTCTGTTGTCATTCTTGTCCTGCTGTAAAGCGTTATTTTTTTCGGAAAAAGACGCGTTTTTCAGGCTGATACCGATGTCTGATGTAGTAACCTGAGACAGATGATTCGGAAAAAGCAAACTGACACATGCCGAAATTATTTTCACATCTCCTGCAAGGTTGAAAACACCCACGCAACATAAAGATGCGATAACACAACATATAACAAAAGGCATGACCAATTTTTTGATATCATCTTTTTTCATAAGGTAACCTCCTTTGTAAGAATACACTTTCAGAAAAGTATATTAAACCGGAAGTTTCTTTATGACACGAGAGAAAGTATTTCTTTCGGAGTAAGTGTTTTTTGCAGAGCGCAGTTTATAGCCATTCCCACAAGTTTTGATGCGTGTTCAATAAGCAAATCAATTTCTTTAGGTGTAACCATCATATTTTCGCTTTCAGGGAGAAAAGAAATTGATTTTGTTTTTTCTTTATCCGCAAGGTCGTAGGCGAGAGTTGCACCGTCAACAACGGTAGGCACACCTATGCTGATAACCTTAACACCCAACGTTTTTTCATCAAGCCGTTGCCTTTTATTGCCCACTCCTGAGCCGGGACTTATACCGGTGTTACAAATCTGCACGGTTGTGCCGAGACGTGAAAGTCTGCGCGAAGCAAGAGCGTCAACGGTAATTACTGCAGATGGTTTTATTCTGTCAGCAATTCCCTGTACAATTTCGCCTGTTTCTATGCCTGTCTGCCCCAGAACACCGGGTGATATTGCGGCAACGGGGCGGAGCTTTCCAAGACCAAGGTCAGTTGACAATTCATCAGGAATGTGCCTTGTTGCAAGAATGTGGGAAATTGTGCAAGGTCCTAAAGCGTCGGGAGTTATGTTTTCGTTTCCCAATCCCACCACAAGCACTGCACCGTCTTTCGGCAGGAGGTTTTCTATTTCTTTGGAAAGCGTTTCAATCCTTCCGTCGAAAAGTTCGGAATCGGAAGAAAAAGGCGGAAGGTGAGCCGTAATGTATCTTCCTTTCGGCTTTTTCAGTTCTTCCGATGCTTTGTCAGTTTCCACATCGATACGGCTTAAATACACTTTCCCGTCTTTCCATTTGTGCACGGAAACACCGCCACAGCCGTTTTCACTTAAAATTTCCTGCCTTTCAATAGCGAGGTCGGTACGAAAATTCATACTTTCACTTCCTTTTTTGCGTTATAAACATATTATTGTGATTTTTTTGCGAAAAAAATCAGTTTTTTTTAATATTTTACTTGCATTTTTTGAAAATAAGTGATATCATATCTATCTGTGCAGACAAATTACAAGGAGGTGCAATCGGAATGCCTAACATTAAGTCCGCAAAGAAACGTGTTATCGTTACAAAAACAAAGACAGCTCGCAATAAAGCAAGAAACTCAGCTCTCAAAACAGCTATCAAAAAAGCTAACGCTGCTATTGCTGCAAACGCTGCTGACAAAGACGTTCTTGTAAAAGACGCTATTAAAAAGATTGACCAGGCTGAAGTTAAGGGCCTTATTCACAAGAATAACGCTGCAAGAAAAAAATCAGCTCTCGCAAAGAAAGTTAATGGCTAATCAGCTAATTTAAAGCTTTAAAGGCTACCCTTACGGGTAGCCTTTTGCTTTTGGTATTTTATTTTCAAGTTAACAAAAGATATATTGACTATGTATGTAAAATGTTTTAAAATAATTGTGTATATACTTTGCGGAGGTTACAAAACAAATGGAAAACTTTATCAATAAATTAAAACGCAACGGCATATTTGCCACAGTTGCAGTAATTATAATCGGTATTCTGCTTATGCTTTTTCCCGTAATTGTCACTAAAATTGCATCATATATACTCGGTGCAGTTATACTCGGCTTCGGTGTTAAGAAAATTGCAGGATATTTTGAAAAAAACAGAGTAAAACGCGTTACTGTTTTCGGACTTGTTGCAGGTATTGCAGGTGCGATAGCAGGTGTATATGTTATTGCAAATCCACGTGTTATTTCGAATTTTACCGTAAGCATTTTCGGCATAATTATCCTTATATACGGTCTGACCGAATTGAGTAAGGCAATCAGGTTGAAAAAAAGCGGTATAAAGAAATGGTGGAACACACTTCTCACAGCACTTATCGGTTGCGGTGCAGGTATTGCTTTTATAGCACACCCATCGCTTTCCTACGACCTTATTATCCGTCTTATCGGTGTTTTGCTTATAATTCTTGCCGTTTTCCATATGTGGGCATTACGCGGTATTATAAAAGAAAGCAACGCAGATGATGTAAACAGAGTTGTTATCAATTCCAAAGGTGAAATTGAGGGCGAAGGCAGAGAAATCAGAACGGAGGATATTGACTGATGAAGAAAGATTATCTCGAAGTGGGCGAGGTTGTAGGAACTCACGGTGTGCGTGGTGAGATGCGTGTGAATCCTTGGTGTGATGCGCCGTCATTTCTTAAAAAATTCAAAAAACTTTATCTTGACGAAAAAGGCACAAATAGCCTTGATATAAAATCTGCAAGAGAGCACGGCAATGTGGCGCTTGTTGTTGCCGACGGTATTGATACTGTGGAAAAAGCACAGGCAATGCGCGGCAAAGTGCTTTATATAAAACGTGACGATGCAAAGTTGCAGAAGGGTAACTATTTTATTGCCGAATTAATCGACTGTACAGTTTACGATGCAGATGATGAAAGCATAGTTTACGGCATTATCACCGATGTCAGCGAAACAGGTGCAAACGATGTATGGCACATCACAAAAGACAACAAGGAATATCTTATTCCCGCAATAAAGGATGTTGTTATAAGCGTTGATGTTGAAGAAGGAATAGTAAAAATCCGTCCACTGAAAGGAATTTTTGACGATGAGAATTGACATAATGACACTTTTTCCCGAAATGTGCGAGAGTGTTTTATCCTCAAGCATAGTGGGCAGAGCAAGAGAAAACGGATTTGTGGAAATCAACTGCCATAATATCCGCGATTACACTCTTGATAAACATAACCGCGTTGATGATTCTCCTTACGGTGGCGGAATGGGTATGATTATGCAGACTCAGCCTATTTACGATTGCTTTAATCATATCTGCGAAGAAACAGGGGACAGACCCTATCTTATTTATATGTCACCTCAGGGTAATGTTCTTACACAGGATAAGGTGCGTGAACTTTCACAGATGAAAAATATCACACTTCTCTGCGGTCACTATGAAGGTGTGGATGAAAGAATCATTGAAGAAATAGTTGATGAAGAAATTTCAATCGGCGACTATGTGCTTACGGGCGGTGAACTTCCTGCACTTGTACTTGCCGACAGCGTTGCAAGAATGATTCCCGGTGTGCTTTCTGATAACGAATGTTTTGAGGATGAAAGCCATTATTCGGGACTTCTTGAATATCCCCAATACACAAGACCTTTTGAATGGCACGGCAAACAAGTTCCCGATGTGTTGCTTTCAGGTCATCACGCAAATATAGAAAAATGGCGTCACGAACAGTCACTTGAGAGAACTCTGAAAAAGCGTCCTGATATGATAGAAAAAGCAGATTTATCAGATAAAGATAAAAAGTATATTGAAAAACTAAAAAAGGAGAACGAGTAATGTTTTTTCACGAGAAGACTTATGATATAGACGAACTTGTCCGTTATAATACTCACATCCACACTCATTTTTCAGGTTGTGCAAAGCCTGAAATGCAGGTGAATGATATTGTGAAAACTGCAGAAGAAGCAGGACTTAAACTTATTGCTCTTACTGACCACGACACTGCTGACAAGCCTAATATTGTTGCAGATTTCCGTAAACAGATTTTATCTGAACTTGAAGAATCAAAGGTAAAAGTTCTTGTCGGTGCAGAGCTTTCCTGTTGCGGAATCGGAAAATTTGTAAACGATATTTCCTGCGATGAACAGATGGATTATAAGCTTTACACAATGAACCATTTTCACGTCCGTTTCTGGGACCAGCCTGAAGATAAAACACCGAGAGGCTTTGCGGTGCAGATGCTTAAAATGGCAGAAAGCGTAGTTGATATGCGTCAGGCAGACTGCTTTGCTCATCCTTTCCATGCAGGGTATATACATAATTTTGACGACCCTCACGAAGTAACAAGAGCATATAAAGATAATGAACTCGGCGACATAATGGAAAAGGCAAACAACAAGCAGATTGCGTGGGAATTGAACACAGGTGCAGTTATGTCTGACCCTGAATTTTACCACAGATATTTTCAGATTGGCAAGGAAGTAGGTTGCGTTTTCAATATAGGCACAGATGCCCACCGTTTGTGTGCTGTTGATTCAACGCAGTTTGCAGAAAGACTTAAAGAAATTTTATATTAATCAGGTGATTACAAATGAAAATGCTTTTTAAACAGAGGTTTTTCTCCTGGTTTGACAGCTTTGATATTTACGATGAAGCGGGAAATACGCTGTATGTCGTTAAAGGTCAGCTTTCATGGGGACACTGCCTTAAAATTTTTGATATAAACGGAAATCATATAGGCACGGTAAAAGAAAAAATCATTACTTTTTTGCCCAAGTTTGAAATGTATCTTTCTGACAACTATATAGGTTGCATCAGTAAAGAAATTTCTTTTTTCAGACCCAGATATAATATCGATTGCAACGGCTGGAGAGTTGAAGGCGATTTTATGGGCTGGGATTATTCCGTAGTATCTGCCGACGGCAGAAAAGTCGCTGATATTTCAAAAGAACTTTTCAGATTTACCGATACTTATGTTATCAATGTTCCTGATGCGAATAACGCCCTTTGTGCATTGATGCTTGTTCTTGCTATAGATGCAGAAAAATGCTCACAAAAATGATAAACTGTTTTTATATTCAGTTGCAGAAATAAATAAGAAGGGGAAAGATTATGTTTTGCAGAAAATGCGGTAAAGAAATTCCTGACGATTCCAATGTATGCCAGTACTGCGGTGTTGCGGTTGTAAGGAATCAGGATAAAAATGCCAGTAAAGAAGTTGTGGCTTCAGGTGTTGCAGTTGCAGAAAAGCCAAAAAAACCTGTGTGGAAAATAATTGTTCCCATAGTTGCGGTACTGCTTGTGATTGCCATAATCTGCGGTGCTTTTATGATAAAAAATATCAGTAATCAGAACAAATTCAGAAAGCTTATTGAAAACGCTGCAGATAAACCTGTAGTTGAATTTATATACGATGACTTTGATAAAGACGGTACAGACGAAGCCTTTGCAGTTGCAGGTGAAGAAGATAATGAAGGCGGATTTAAGGACGGTGAAGTTTATTTTGTAAATGATGAAGGTGCAAATGTCATCAGAGACAATGCAAAAGGTTACGTTTGCGGTACAATTGAAACTGATGACAGAGTATATGTATCTGTGGAAATTTTCAAAGATGAAGAAGACCACCGTTCAGATGTTTATACGGTAGTTGAGGGCGCTCCCGCCAGATCAGAAATATCAGGCAAATATGAAACTGTTATGGACGTCAATGGAGTAATAACGGGCATAAACCCGACTACACGCAATGTTGTTGAGGTTGATGTTGAAGTTGTAATACCCGTAAGCATAAGCAAAAATAATCTTGAAGTAACAGATGAAGATTTAAAAAATTTTGATAAACTTATCAATATCTATGGTGTGAATGTTAAGAATTACAATGTAGATGCACCCAGAGCACATTCAGTTGTATACGAATGCTTGTCAGTTTATGATGCAGATAAATTATACAGTTGCTTTTTTGATGAAAGTGATTTCGAAAAACATATGGGCGATGGAACCTTTTATATGTCAACAGGCAGTTACTTATATGAAAAACCTGACCCGCTGGCGAAATTCGTAAATAATGCAGGCTATATAAAATTCCCTGCAGATAAAATAGACTGGATTATAGAAAATGTTTTCGGACAACAGCCCGACAGAGATGCTTCTGCATCGATGTGGTATTATTATGATGATTGTTTTTATAGTGCGGTAAGTGTTTCAGAAGAACCTTTCCCGATTTTTGAAACAGAATACAAAAAACTTCCTGATAACAGATATGAATTCAGTTCTTCCGGTAAATATCCTGACGGCACTAAAGCGAAATATAGTGTTGAAGGTGTTATCGGTCTTGCTGAAACAGACGGGAAACGCATATGGAAAATTTTTGAAATAAAAACTTTCAGCACAGAAACAGGTAAATCCCTTATGCTTGACGGCGGAGCTGCTTCGTATCTTGGCGGAACATTCAGCAAAATTTTTGAACAGTGCGGAAATAAATACGATACTTTCTATTATGAAGGCGGAGATTTTATTTATTATCCTGAAGCTTATCCTATGGTAGGCTTTTGTCCGAGCTATGTCGAGGGTGAAGGCGGTCAGGAAATGAAAGATAAAATTGTAAAATATATTCTTGCGTGGGATACGACGCATCTGTATAAAGATTTATATGCCGATATGTCTTACAATGAACTTAAAGATATTGTTCCTGAAATAAGCCGTCCGCAATACACTGATTACGATGGTTCATACTATATATCATTTGAGCTGGACGGGTATCATTTCACATATACCTGGTTTGATGAACCTGATGATAACACAAAGTGTGCAGAGGTAATGCTTTCTTCAGCAACTGACTGATTTTATTATAACAGTTTGCAATTTTTCCTGCGGGTAACTCGATATTAATTAATTTGCAATTATCACAACACAATATGACAAAATCTTTTCTCCTTATCACGTATAATAATTACGTGATAAGGGGATTTTCTTTGTTAGGGGTGATTTGACTGCAGGAGATAATTTATGTTGACGTATTGATTGTGCTTAATCTTTTCATTAACTATTTCTTATTGCTTTCAACATCTTTTGTGAGAAAAGAAAGTGCAAACCGTTTCCGCATTCTGTTGGGTGCAACCCTCGGAAGTTTATATTCTCTTATAGTTTTTCTGCCTGAAATGGGTGTGCTTTTCAATATCCTTTCACGTATTGCCGCAGGCGGGATAATAGTTTTTGCATCCTTTGGTTTTAAAACATTAAAACGTTTTTTAAAATTATCACTCACTTTTATTCTGATGACCTTTCTGTTTGCAGGTGCAATGATTGCAATGTGGATAATCTTCCGTCCGTCAGGAATGGTTATAAATAATTCAACAGTTTATTTCGGTATAAAAATGCCTGTGCTGATTGCTTCAACAGCACTTACCTATATTGCAATAAAGTTCGTAATGAAGTTTCTCAACAAAAGCAGACCGCCTATGACTATCTGCGATGTAACTTTGTATTTTGCGGGTAAGGATGTAAAAGGCAGGGCAATGCTCGACACGGGCAACACTTTATCGGAAGGCTTCTCAGGGTATCCTGTAGTTGTATGCACATATGAATTTGTCAAAGATATTCTTCCTTATGAATGTGAAGATTTTTTCAAAGGCAATGTAAATGCATTGCATTCAATTGCAGATAAAAATCTGATGAAAAAAGTCAGGGTAGTTTCTTACGGAACAGTTTCTGAAACAGGTCTTCTGCCTGCATTTCAGCCTGATAAACTTGTGGTGGGCAAAGAAGTTGAAACAGATAAGGTTTTTGTGGGTGTTCTCAACTGCAAAAAATACATAAACGAAAGCTTTGATATGCTTCTCAATCCAAATTTATTTTGAAAGAATGGTACATAACAATGAGAATATTTTCAGTAATCAGACAAAAACTTATTTTACTTGCAGAAAAAATAGAATATAAATTTATGCCGCAGGAAATTCATTACATCAACGGTCCCGAAACACTGCCGCCTCCTCTTACAAAAGATGAAGAAAAAACCATAATGCACAGAATAGAGGCAGGGGATGAGAGTGCACGTGAACCGCTTATTGTGCATAATCTGCGGCTTGTGGTGTATATTGCAAAAAAGTTTGAAAATTCAGGAGTTCCGACGGAAGATCTGATTTCAATAGGAACAATAGGTCTTATAAAAGCAGTCAACACTTTCTGCCCTGCGAGAAACATAAAACTTGCAACGTATGCTTCGCGTTGTATAGAAAATGAAATTTTAATGTTTCTGCGTAAAACCAATGTGTTAAAAACAGAAGTGTCGATTGATGAACCGCTGAATGTGGATTGGGACGGCAACGAACTGTTGCTTTCGGATGTGCTTGGAAGTGATGCCGATGCAGTAGGGTCTCCTATAGAAAAAGAAGATGAACGCAGACTTGTTCTTTCTCTTGTTGAAAGTTTACCGGAAAGAGAGAGGCAGATTATGAAGATGCGTTTCGGTATAGGAATAAACCGTGAACACACGCAAAAAGAGGTGGCTGATATTCTCGGCATTTCTCAAAGTTATATTTCAAGGTTAGAAAAAAGGATACTGGAAAAAATAAAAAAAGAAGTTAACGCTCTTTCGTAATACTTTTATTGCAAATCCCCTTGATTTTTTCTCTTTTAGTGATATACTTAATGTGTATGTGGATTTTTGTATAATTACTGAAAGGGAAAAAACAATGGTATTTTCAAGTCTTGTTTTTTTGTGTATATTTTTCCCGGCTGTACTGATACTTTATCATGTAAGTCCGGGTATTAAGCTTAAAAATATTATTCTTCTCATTGCATCGCTTTTGTTTTATGCGTGGGGAGAACCTAAATGGATAGTGGTAATGCTTGCCACTACCTTCATAGATTATCTGGCCGGTGTTGTAATCGGGAAATCAAAGAAAAACGGTGTACGTAAATTTGCTCTGATTTTCTCGGTTGTAGTAACGCTCGGCTTTTTGGTCGTTTTCAAGTATCTCAATTTCTTTACGGAAAACCTTAATCTTATTCCGTTTCTGAACATTCCGCAGACTGATCTCGTGCTGCCTATAGGTATTTCTTTTTATACTTTCCAGGCTTTGAGTTACGTTATTGATGTCTACAGAAAAGATGTTGATTGTCAGAAGAATTACTTCAATCTTCTTCTGTATGTTAGTATGTTCCCGCAGCTTATTGCAGGTCCTATTGTAAGATACGTTGATGTTGCCAAAGAAATCGCTGACAGAAAAGTTACACTCACTGCTTTTTCTGACGGTGTTACAAGGTTTGTTATCGGCCTTGCGAAAAAAGCAGTTTTTGCAAACTTTGCAGGTCTTCTTGCGGAAAATTATCTTGCAGGAGATTTATCCGACCTTTCTGTGCTTGGTGCGTGGACAGGTATAATTGCGTATTTCTTCCAGATTTATTTTGATTTTGCAGGTTATTCCGATATGGCAATAGGTATTGGCAAAATGCTTGGCTTTAATTTCCGCGAAAACTTCAACTACCCCTATATTTCATTTTCAATTACAGAATTCTGGAGAAGGTGGCATATGAGCCTTTCAGGCTTCTTCAGAGATTACGTATATATCCCTCTTGGCGGAAACAGACATCATCAGCTCAGAAATATGTTTGTTGTTTGGCTGCTTACAGGCTTCTGGCACGGTGCAAGCTGGAACTTCGTTTTGTGGGGACTTTACTATTTTGTAATGCTTGCTTTTGAAAAATATGTTCTTGGTAAAATTATGGATAAAATCCCGAAAGTTATCAGACTTATTTATTCTTTGTTTGTTGTTATCATCGGTTGGGTATTCTTCTATTTCGAAGATATTCCGTCAATCGGCAGAATGCTCGGTGCGATGTTCGGCATTACTTCAACAGAAGGTATTGCAGCCACTGACATAACAACGCTTACCAATAATGTTTTCCTGCTTGTAATTTGTGCTATAGCAGTAACACCTTTGTGTTCTTTTATTGCAAACAAATTCACTACAAAACTTAAAAATTCACCTAACGGTGCTATTGTCAACGGTGTTCTTACATTTGCATTCCAGGCAGTTGTGCTTGTAGGGTGTATGGCTTGTCTTGTGGGTTCAACTTATAACCCGTTCCTGTATTTCAGATTTTAAGGGAGGGTAAGGTATGAACAGAGAAACAAGAATTTATTCAAAAATATTTGCGTTGTTGTCAACTGTATTCTTTCTTCTGGTGCTCGGCTTTTTCGGAGTTATCAGTTTTACAGATGTGGACCCGACTGTGTCTGAAACAGAAAACAGAAAGCTTGCAACAAAACCTGAATTTTCTGTTTCTGCTCTTATGGCAGGCACTTATACGGAAGATTTTGAAAATTATTATGCCGATACATTCCCACTTAGGGAAGTGTTTATGTCGCTGAACAGCAAAATTTCTTCTGCCCTTACTCAGTTTTCGGGCAAGGAAGATAATGTTATTATCAATTATGAAAAACACGATTCCGATTTTGTGGGCGAAGGTATTGATGTAGGTATCAATAAGGAAGACAAAACAGAAAAAACTGAAGAGAAAGCAACCGAAAAGGATTTTCATGCAGAAGAAAAAGACGCAGCCTTCAAAGGCTCAATCCTTGTGAGTAAAGACAGAGGTATGGAAGTTTTTTCAGGCTCTGATTCAATGACTTCTTCTTATGCAGAACTTGTAAACGCAACTGCGTCTGCAATGCCTGACGGTGTTAAGTTCTATTCTATGGTGGTACCTACTGCTATTGAATTTTACGGAACTAAAGAATTTACAAAGGGCAGCCACTCTCAGGAGAAGTATATCGGTCAGGCATACAATAAAATGGATTCTTCGGTTACTACAATAGATGCATATAAACGTCTTGCAAAAACTGCAGACGAATATATCTATTTCAGAACTGACCACCACTGGACCGCAAGAGGTGCATATCAGGCTTACCTTGAATTCTGCGATGTAACAAAGCAGACTCCTGTTAAACTTGAAGACCTTGAAACAGGAAAAATTGAAGGTTTTGTAGGCAGTCTTTATAAAGCAAGTAACGCTCAGGTGCTTAAAGATAATCCTGACTATGTTGAATATTTCAAAACACGTGTTGATGTGGAAGGTACGGTTTATGAAGATAGCAGTATGACAGATGGTTACAGCTTCTTTATTGTTGCACGTTCTGTAAACTCAAGCAATAAGTATCTTGCTTTCATCGGCGGCGACCAGCCTTTGGAAAAGATTGTAACAAGTAATAAAAACGGCAAAAAAATTCTCGTCATCAAAGAATCGTACGGTAATGCTTTTGTACCGTTCATCTGTGATAACTACGAGGAGGTTTATGTCGTTGACCCCAGGCAGACAAATTTTGATTTGCCTGAATTTATAAAAACGCAGGGTATCGGTGAAGTTCTTATGATAAATTATTCGTTTGCTATGGCAAATAAAACTTTCTCCGATGCATTGTATGCAATGATAGATAATTAATTCAGTTAGGAAGATAAAAAATGCAGTTTATTGCCCTCGATTTGGAATGGAACAATGTCTACGGCAAAAAAATAAAAGGTTTCTTTAACGAAATAATAGAGTTCGGTGCCGTAAAGGTTGACGCAGAGGGCAACATTTATGACGAATTTACCTGCCTTATCAACACTCAGGTAGGTAAAAAACTCCGGGCTAACACAAAAGAGATTACTCATATCACAAACGATGAAATAAAAACAGGTATACTTTTCACTAAAGCGGTATCCGAATTCAAGAAGTGGATTGGCACGGAAGATACGGTTATTATGACTTGGGGTGACGGTGACGTCAGAGTGCTCATTGATAACTGCAAATATTTCGGATGCGGCGACAGAATACCTTTTCTCAATAAGTATATGGATTTGCAGAGATACTTTCAGCGAATCAAGTGCACATCAAAGTCGCAGCAGATAGGCCTTTCAAATGCTGCTGAAATGGTAGGGATAAGCGACGACGGTTATTCCTTACACAGAGCACTTGACGACAGTAAAATTACCGCAAAGTGTTTCAACGCAATAAGAGAAGATAAAATAATCAATGAGTATATAAAAGAATGTAACGATGAGTTCTATTCGAGAATTGTGTTCAAAAATAAGGTCATCAGTTCAATGAAAAATCCGCTGGTTGATAAATCTTATCTTAACTGTATCTGCGAAGAATGCGGGAAGCCGGCGGAAGCACTTACAAAATGGAAATATTCGAATCAGTATTTTCGTGCACAGTATCGTTGCGAAAACTGTAATAAGGATTATCAGGTTAATGTGCGCTTCAGGAAACTTTATGACCGTACAGAAATACGTAAAATAGTAAAGCCTATTGTTGAAGAGGAAACTACAGAGGCGAAACAATAATTCAGAACAGCAGAAAATTAACTTTTTCTGCTGTTTTTTGATATTTTTCTGATTTTATGTGCATAATAGACCCAATAGAATCAAGCTTTTTGAAATAATTTCAAAAAAAATCGAAAAAAATTAAAATTTTTTCAAAAAAACGCTTGACATTTAGATTTTGTTGTGGTATTATATCAGAGTTCCGCGACGGAACAGTGCACGAACCTTGAAAATTAAACAACGAAAGAAAAGGAACCTTGATAAGAATTTGAGTACATTAAAGTACGAACCAAATCCAGATTTCGGAAACGAAACAAGGAAAAGATAACGATAGCTAGTATCGTAAATGAGCGATTAAGC
>JAFUIO010000031.1 GCA_017468425.1 Clostridia bacterium
CTACGCAGTTTCGTAGAAAAGCAAAATTGCTTGAATTGAAGCCAAAAATGCAGCAAGGCTGACGCCTTGCGAGGCTTTTGGTGATAATACAAGGAATTTTGTTCGAGAAACAAAAACTTCCTTACCAACACTCGGCGAACTTGTGTCGGCTCTTTTTTGCTATATTGAATTTTGTTACCAACCTACAACGGGTGTATCTCCGCCGAACCAGTTATTTGTGGTTTCTTCGGAAGATGTGGGTTCTTCCGTAGGAGGTACATATTCTGTAGTCGGTTCATAAATGGGAGGCTGTGTTGTGGGAGGTTCTGTGGGAATTTCAATCTGTCCCCATACCTCAAGCATAACCTCTGAACCTTTTTCAAATTCACCTTCCAGATTGCTGGGGCTCATTCTGTAAACAGTATCAGGTGCGTGTGAGCCGTCATTCTGAACTGCCTTGTTTGCTTTTACAACAGTAAAGCCGATTTCTTCAAGTTTTTTCTTTGCTTCTTCATAAGGAAGACCTACAACGCTGATCAACTTGATTGATTTAGGGCCTTTACTTACAACAACCTGAACCTCTGTACCTCTTTTTACTTTTGTTCCTGCAGAGGGTGTGTGGCTGATGATTCTGCCTTCTTCAACATCGTCGCTGAATTCATAAGTCAGTTTGAATTTAAGCACACCGCCAAGCTGTGTTTCTCTGTCCTGATAAAGCCAGCCTGTCATATCCTGAATTTCGATAAGGCCTTCTTCATCTTCTGTATATACATCGTCAACAGTAGTTTCCTCAGTGTCGGGGTTTTTATCTGAAAGCGATACCGCAACAGCCAGAATCACCGCAACAGCAACAATAACTGCACAGATTGCAATAATTATACCTGTCTTTTTGCCTGAACTCTTTTTGGCAGGACGTTCTTCAACAATATCCTGTTCATCATCAGCTTCAAGGAAATCGCGGGGTGCTTTGCTTGATTCTCTCGGCATAACCTGAGTGGGGTTATCATCCCACTGAACAGCCGCACTTGGTGCAGCAGAAAGTTCCGCTCTGCACTGTTCTACATTTCTTGTTCTGTCTTCAGGATAAATCTGAAGTGCATTTATAAGACCGTTGATAACGTATGCAGGAAGCTGCTCTGCAAATCTTCCTGGAATCATAAGTCTGTCGTTTGTTGCTCTTAACTTTGCATCAATGGGGTCACTGCCGATTAAAGCTCTGTAAAGAACTGCAGCGAATGCATAAATATCTGTCCAGGGACCGTGCTTGCCGTCAAGACCGTACTGCTCTATCGCAGCGTAGCCTGAGAAAAGCTGGGGTTTGATTTCATTATTTACACTTCTCACTCTGCTGATGCTGAAGCCTGTGATACGTAATTTTCCGTCAGGTGCTATCATCAGTGTTGTGGGAGAAATACCTCTGTGGATAATACCTGCCGTATGGAGATTACCGAGTGTTGACAGAACAGGCATAAACAACGGTCTTGCCTTTTCCCATGAAATATATCCTGTGGGAGTTCTGAGAAGGTATTCTCTCAATGTGATACCGTCCACATATTCTTCTATAGCATATGCTGTGTTGTTTTCTTCAATAATTGCGAAAACTTCAACAAGAGCTGAAAGTCCTGTAAGACGCATAAGCTTTCTCCAGAGCTCAGTAAAGCTCTGCAGGCAATCGTTATAAACTGCTTCTTTACCCGGCTTCGGAATAACGTGGAATCTGTCATCAGCTCTTTCTGCAATTCCGTCGGGCATAAATTCACGTATAACAACGGGGATTTTGGCACTCAGATCCCATCCCATATAAGATGCACCGTCGCCGTTATAATCGATAAGCTTACCCACCAGATATCTGTTGGAAATTGTGCTGCGTATGGGAAGATAAGGAGCTATCTGAGGAGAATCGGCATGGAAACCGCAATAAGGGCAGAGTTTCTCATTTCCTATTTCTCTCATACAACTCATACATAATTCGTCTGTGTTAATCATAAACATCACCTTCACATAGATATTCACTATAACTCAATATTACATATTTACATTTAATTTTATCAAAAATAAATATCTATGTCAAGCATAAGACGGTTACAATACAGTAACACAGCATAAACACTTGTTACTTCTTTTATTGTTGTGCAACTAACAGCTGAAGCGGGTCAGAAATAAGTCCGTCCTGTGCCGCTTCCAGATGCAGATGAGGTCCGTCATCCTTTTCTACGGGCAATACACCGACCTGACCTATAATCTGCCCTTTTTCCACAACATCGTTTACTGCCACATTGCATTCTTCCTTAAGTCCGCAATATCTTGCAATTACACCTTTTCCGTGGTCAATTTCAATAACTGTACCCCAGAGGCTGCTGTTGTGGATTGATGTTACAATACCTGAATACATAGACTTGACGTCACTGCCTTCTTCTGCCTTGAAATCCACCCCGTTATGGACCCGCCAGTCGTTCATGGTTTTTGATTTCACTGCCACAAAATCGCTGAAATCTTTCACTATCTCACTTCCTGCAGGAAAAATATAGGCATCTTCGTTTTGTGTAACTGTTTCAGTTTCACTTTCAGGCTCCGTATTCTCTACGGTAATTCCCGTCAGGTCGTTTGCCGCTTCTTCCGTAACCTTTTCCGTTACGGATTGTTTCAACGTTTCTTCAAAAGGCTGCAGCTGTTCTCTTAACTGTTTTTTCACGCTCACCACAGTACCAACACCTGTGCCTGCAGCAAGCATTACAATAACAACCGCCGTAATGAATTTTTTTGACGTAAAATATTTTTTTACCTGTTCTTTTGTTTCTTTGTCCATTCTCAAAATTCTGTCTCCTTTGCAATATTTTTATTCAGAACTATTTTGAGCAAAACAGAGAAAATTTATACAAAATTGCGTTTTTTAAAAAATTTTTTGAAATTTCCCAAACAAATGTTTGCTTTTTTGATTTTTATGTGTTATACTATCAGCGTAAATAATTATTTTCTAAAGAAAGGATGATAGTATGAAGCCGATAAATTCAACACAGAAAAAGATTTACGAATTTCTTGTTGAACGCTCACAGCAAGGTGTTCCCCCTTCTGTAAGAGAAATCTGTGCCGCTGTAGGGCTTAAATCCACTTCATCAGTCCAGACAAACCTTGATGCACTTGAAGAATGCGGTTACATAGAGCGTGACCCTTTGCTCAAACGTTCAATCCGTATCTGCGGCCAGGCTGAAAACGTAACACACGTACCGCTTCTTGGTACTGTTACTGCAGGTATGCCCATTCTTGCAGTTGAACAGATTGAAAGTTATGTGCCCTATTCAGGCTATGTTTCCAAAGATAAACCGCTTTTTGCACTTCACGTTAAAGGTGAAAGTATGATAAATGCAGGTATTCTCGACGGTGATATTATCTTTGTTGAAAGAACTCCTGCTGCAAGAGACGGCGAAATTGTTGTTGCTATGATTGAAGATGAAGCAACGGTCAAGAGATTTTTTAAAGAAAAAGACCACTTCAGACTTCAGCCTGAAAACGATGCTTTCGAACCGATTCTCTGTACAGAAGTTGCAATTCTCGGCAAAGTTGTGGCTCTTATGCGATATTATTGATAAATATTTCTTCCTTAAAATGGCAGATTTACCTATCATTTAAAACAAATTTTCGTAATTTTGTACACACTGACAAAATTAGTTAAAAATATAACAAAACAGTTGCATATTTGAAAAAAAAGGGCTAAAATAAGAGAGTAAAAAAATAAATTATTACTTTTTTGGAGGTAATCAAAATGTCAGTTAAAGTTGCTATTAACGGATTCGGCAGAATCGGCCGTCTCGCATTCCGTCAGATGTTCGGCGCAGAAGGTTACGAAGTTGTTGCTATCAACGACCTTACTAAACCCTCAATGCTCGCTACTCTTCTCAAGTACGACACAGCTCAGGGTGGTTACTGCGGCGCTATCGGTGAAAACGCTCACACAGTTGTTGCTGATGATGAAGCTGGTACAATCACTGTTGACGGCAAAACACTCACAATCTACAAAGAAGCAGACGCTAACAACCTTCCTTGGGGCGAAATTGGTGTAGACGTTGTTCTTGAATGCACAGGTTTCTACTGCACAAAAGAAAAATCAATGGCTCACATCAACGCTGGTGCTAAGAAAGTTGTTATTTCAGCTCCCGCTGATAAAGAAACAAAAACAGTTGTTTACAGCGTAAACGAAGGCATCCTTACTGCAGAAGACCAGATCATCTCTGCTGCTTCTTGCACAACAAACTGCCTTGCTCCCATGGCTAAAGCTCTTAACGACTATGCAGAAATCCAGAGCGGTATCATGACAACAGTTCACGCTTACACAGGCGACCAGATGATCCTTGACGGTCCTCACAGAAAAGGCGACTTCCGCCGTGCTCGTGCAGGTGCTGCTAACATCGTTCCCAACTCAACAGGTGCTGCTAAAGCTATCGGCCTTGTTATCCCCGAACTTAACGGCAAACTCATCGGTTCTGCACAGAGAGTTCCCACACCCACAGGTTCAACAACAATCCTTGTTGCTGTTGTTAAAGGTAGCGACATCACAGTTGAAGGCATCAACGCTGCTATGAAAGCTGCTGCTAACGATTCATTCGGTTACAACGAAGAACCCATCGTATCTTCAGACGTAATCGGTATGCGTTACGGTTCACTCTTCGATGCAACACAGACAATGGTTGCTAAAATCGACGATGACACATATCAGGTACAGGTTGTTTCATGGTATGACAACGAAAACTCATACACAAGCCAGATGGTTAGAACAATCAAATACTTTGCTGAACTCGCATAATTTATCTTAAAAAAGTTTTTAACCCTGAAGTCTTACGGCTTCAGGGTTTTTTCTTGTAATTTTTTACACTTGCTGATATAATAATGGCAAACGGAGGGATTGATATGAAAACATTCAGTTATAAAGATTATCCTTTAAAAATTTTCGGACTGCCCCTTTTCGAACAGAATCAGAAGCTTGAAAGACTTCCCGATGAAGTTATTGAAAAAGTGCCGTCGCTTGAATTCTTCGGCAAAAGATGCCCCGGCGGACGATTTTGTTTCAGAACAGATTCTGATAAAATCACAATCAAAGTTAAATTCAGAACCTTAGGACCTGACGCGGGAATGTCTGTTTTCAGTTGCCAATCCTTTGATGTACTTGTAGGTACACGCCCAAATCTTGAATTTTTAGGTCTTGTTACAGGTTATAATATCCAGACCTATGCTTTCGAAGGAACCTTCACCAAGAAAAAAGAAATGGAAGACGTTACTGTTTTCCTTGCACGAAATGAAATAATCGATGATATTCAGGTAGAAATCAACGACGATGCATCTGTTGAACCGCCTACAGAATATAAATACAAGCCCATGGTATTTTACGGCTCATCCATCACAGAAGGCGGATGTTGCAGCAACGTGAAAAACTCTTACACATCAATCCTTTCAAACAGACTTGACGCTGATTTTATCTGTCTCGGTTTTTCAGGAAGTGCAAAAGGTGAACTTCCTTTGGCAGATTTCATCAACACACTTGATATGAGTATTTTCATATTTGACTACGACCACAACGCACCTGACGCAGATTATCTCAGAAAAACTCACGAGCCGTTTTTCAAAAGAATCCGCGAAGTTCATCCCTATCTTCCCATTGTTATAATGACAATGCCAAAGGAAGTTTACGATGACAAAAATGATGAACGTGCATCTGTTATAAAACAGACATATCTGAATGCAGTGGAAAACGGTGATAGAAACGTTTACTTTATTGATGGTGAAGAATTCTACGGCCCCGAAGAAAGATATCTCTGTTCAATCGACGGAGTGCACCCCAACAGTTTAGGTTTTTTGAGAATGGCAAACATAATCGAGCCTACACTGCGAAAAATTCTTGAAGTAAGATAAACGAAAACCCTTAGTATCTTGTAAATACTAAGGGTTCTATTCTTTTGCCGAGAAATATTCTTCGGCTGTTTTTTTATCTTTTTTCAGCTGCACTACCAAATCTTCGGGTGAAGAAAATTTAACTTCTTCTCTCATAAATTTGTGAAGGCTTACACGTAATACTTTGCCATACAAATCACCGTCAAAATCAAAAATATGAGTTTCGCTTCTCACATCATTTTCAGGGAAAGTGGGACGGGACCCGATATTAGTGAAAGAATGATAAATTTTGCCGTCTATTTCCGTTGTTGAAGCGTAAACACCGAATTTAGGAATTACAAGGTCCGGGGGGAAATACTGATTTGCAGTGGGAAATCCCATTGACCTTCCCCTTTTCTGACCATGAACGACTTCAAGAAAATAAGAAAAGTTCTGTGTCATCAGTTTGTTTGCTTTTTCAACATCGCCTGATTTAAGAAGTTCGCGGAGTCTGCTTGAATTTACTTTTTCACCGTCAACGAAAGTTTCTTCGTTAACATAAACTTCGATTCCGTACTTACTGCAGATTTTTTCAAGTTCTTTTGCATCTGCAATTCCGCCCTTACCGAAATGGTAATTGAATCCGCAGAAAACCGCTTTTGCATTAAGCTTATTTTTAAGAACTATTTCAACAAATTCTTCTGCCGAAAAATCTCTGAATTCATCAAAGGAAACGGTCTGCGTTTCAAGGCCGATATCTCTGATGAATTTCTTTTTGTCTTCATCTGTCATAAGAAGACCGATTCTTTTGCCGAAATATGTTTTGGGGTGAACATCAAAAACAAGGGCAATAGCCCTGATATTATTATCAAGGCTATAATTTTTCGCTTTATTGAGAACTGACCTGTGACCTGCGTGAAGTCCGTCAAAGTTTCCCAGTGCTACAGCGGAATATTCAATTTTTGATATTTCGTTATATTTCATTGTAAACCCGCTTAACCTTCAGTACATTCCCGTCTTTTACATATTCACCGATGCCGAGGAATTTATCTTCGGGAGAATATACTCTGTAAAAATTTTCTTCAAAACTGAATCTCACTCTGCCTGCATCAAGTTCACCGCCGTTTGAAAAACGGACAGCCTGTTTTTCGCTGACTTTAACTTTTTCATAAACGCTCAAAGCTTCATCAACAGAAGTGATTATTTCTTTTTCTCTGCCCTCATTGCAGAGTTTTTCTATTTCTTCAAGAGTAAGACATTTTGAAATGTCAATATTATTTGCCATTGTTCTTCTTAAAGATTTCATCGTGCAGGGAACACCTAATTTTTCGCCGATATCACTGCACAAAGAACGTATATATGTACCGCCTGAACACAAAACGTCAATAGTAAACTCGTTTTCATTTTCATCGCAGGAAACGAGTTCAAGTTTTTTTATGGTAACTTTACGCTCTTCTCTTTCGACTTCAATGCCTTTTCTTGCAAGGTCGTAAAGCCTTACACCGTCTTTTTTTATTGCAGAATACATAGGCGGTACCTGCATAATATCTCCGCGGAAAAATTCAAGCACACTGAGAAAATCTTCGCGGTTTACTTTTTTATCGCTCTCTTCAATGACATTGCCTGTAATATCAAGAGTGTCTGTTGAAAAGCCGAATTTAATCACTGCACGGTATGCTTTCTCGTGGCTTGGCATAAGCTCAATAAACCTTGTTGCACCGCCTAAAGCCACCGTCATAACCCCTGTTGCCATAGGGTCAAGAGTGCCTGTGTGGCCTGCTTTTTTCTCGCCTAAAAGGCGTGAAAGTTTTTTTACGGCAAAAAACGATGTTATGTTTTCTCCTTTATCAAAGCAAATAAAACCTGTCATTTATAAAGATACTCCGTTATTGCAGAAATTATTTTTTCTCTTGCACTTTCAAGAGGTCCTTCTATCTGGCAACCTGCTGCTCTTGCGTGACCGCCGCCACCTAATTTTCTGCAGATTTCAGAAGCATTCACAGGCTCAAGTGTTCTGAGAGAAATTTTGAACGTGCCGTCGTTTTTCTCTTTCAGGAAAACGCCGACATCAACGCCCTCAATCTGCCTTGTGCGTGATGCAAGGGGGTCTGTTTCAGATTCATCTGAACCGCTTTTTTCATACATATCAAGTGTAAGATGCGTCATAGCACATCTGCCGCCAAAATGCATTTCCAGAGTATCCATAACAAGTCTTTCAAGAACAACATACGATTTTGTTTTTGTATCGAACATTATTCTGTTGATAAAAGCACCGTCTGCACCATGTTCAACAAGGTTTGCAGCCATACGGTAAGTCTGTGCTGTTGTGTTGGAATATCTGAAACAGCCTGTGTCGGTTGTGATGCCTGTGTAAAGGCAATCGGCAATCTTTTTGTCGAAATCCACATTCATTTCAGCAATTACTTTGTACACAATCTCACACGCTGCCGCTGCAGTATCTTCAAGCAGAAGATACTCACATTCAACGCAGTTTGACGGATGATGGTCAATGGCAAGGTTGATTCTGTCTGCATATTTTTCACGCACATCGTTTTCAAGCAATTTTACGTCTGCTACGTCAACAGATACTACGTATTCAGGTTCAAAATCTTCTTTGCCGAGGTCATCAAAAAGATAATTATATTTTTTGCCGACGTCTTCAGGACGCAGCACTTCTGCCTTTTTACCAAGCTTTCGCAAAGCACGTAATAAAGCATAGCCACATCCTAAAGTATCACCATCGGAATTTGCGTGAACAAGAATGATTATATTGTCGTGATTTTCAAGAAGTTGTGCTGTTTTTGTAACATCAATCTTCATTACTCTCCACCTTTATATCATCAAGCATTTTAAAAATTTTCATACCGTGTTCTACGGAATCATCTGCTACAAATTTAAGTTCGGGACTTTTGCGAAGATGCAAGCGTCTTGTAACTTCGCCTCTTATAAGACCTGTTGCACCGTTAAGGCCTTTAACTGCATTCTGTGCTGTTTCGATGCCTTCAAGAGCACTTACATAAACTTTTGCAAAAGATGCATCGCTGCTTACATCAACACGCACAACTGTCAGCATTTTACCGCTGATGCGAGGGTCTTTAAGGTCGCGGATAACTGCAACTATTTCCCTTTTGATATCTTCCGATACTCTCTGGGCTCTGTGTCCTGCCATTAATCTCTGTACTCCTCTATATCATATACTTCAAAGATATCGCCGACTTTGATATCGCCGTATTTATTAAGGCCGATACCGCATTCATAGCCTGAATTAACTTCCTTAACGTCGTCTTTTTCACGGCGGAGTGAAGCAATTTCGTCATCAGCAATAACTACACCATCGCGGATAATTCTTACTTTTGCACCTCTGTGGATTTTACCGTCCTGAACGTAGCTACCTGCAATATTACCGACAGAAGAAATTTTGATAACGTTTCTGACTTCAACTGTACCGATAATAACTTCTCTTGTTTTTGCATCAAGCATACCTTTCATAGCTGCTTCGATTTCTTCGATGCAATCGTAAATAATTCTGTAAGTTCTGATTTCAACACCGTCGCGTTCTGCATTTGTTTTTGCAACTGCGTCAGGTCTTACGTTAAAGCCTACAATGAGTGCACCTGATGCCTGTGCAAGCATAACGTCTGATTCGTTTACTGCACCTACACCGCTGTGGATTACGCGTACGCGTACTTCCTCGTTTGTAAGTTTTTCAAGGTTCTGTTTAACTGCTTCTGCAGAGCCCTGAACGTCAGCCTTAACGATAATGCTGAGTTCTTTCATTTCGCCCTGCTGAATTGAATCAAAGAGGTTATCAAGAGTAACTTTCTGTACTGCACCCCATTTTGCTTCCTTGATTTCATCTTTACGCTGTTCAACAAGTGCACGTGCAAGTTTTTCGTCGCTTACTGCGTCGAATGTGTCACCTGCCTGAGGAACTTCAACAAGGCCCATAACTTCAACAGGAACAGAAGGACCTGCTTTCTTGAGTTTCTTACCTTTTTCGTTTGTCATAACTCTTACACGGCCAACAGATGTACCTGCAACAATAACATCACCTTCGCGAAGTGTACCTTTCTGAACAAGGAGTGTTGCAATAGGACCTCTGCCCTTATCAAGTCTTGCTTCAATAACAACACCTTTTGCTGCTCTGTTGGGGTTAGCCTTAAGTTCTTTCATTTCTGCAATGAGAAGGATTGACTCAAGGAGTTTATCTATATTCTGGTGCATTTTTGCAGAAACGGGAACACAGATAGTATCACCGCCCCATTCTTCGGGGATGATTTCATATTCTGTAAGCTGCTGCATAATTCTGTCGGGGTTTGCACCGGGTCTGTCCATTTTGTTGATAGCAACAATAATTGAAACTTCTGCTGCTTTTGCGTGGTTGATTGCTTCAACTGTCTGGGGCATAATACCGTCGTCAGCTGCAACAACAAGAACAGCAATGTCAGTTGCCTTTGCACCTCTTGCTCTCATTGATGTGAAAGCAGCATGGCCGGGAGTATCAAGGAATGTGATTTTTTCTCCGCCCACATTTACCATATAAGCACCGATGTGCTGTGTGATACCGCCTGCTTCACCTGCAGTAACAGATGTGTTTCTGATAGCATCGAGGATTGAAGTTTTACCATGGTCAACGTGACCCATAACAACAACAACGGGGCAACGGGGTTCAAGTGTTGCTTCATCGTCGTCACTGTCGTCGATAATTCTTTCTTCAATAGTAACAACAATTTCTTTTTCTACTTTTGCACCGAGTTCAGTTGCAATAATTTCAGCTGTATCATAGTCGATAACCTGGTTTGCGTTTGCCATAACACCAAACTGGAACAACTTCTTAACAACTTCTGCTACAGTCATTTTAAGCATTGCAGCAAGGTCTGATACAACGATTTCTTCGGGAACTTTAATAACAAGCTGCGGTCTCTTTGCTCTTTCTGCTTCGATACGTGCAAGTCTTTCTTTTTCAGTTTCCTTTTTCTTTGAACGCATACCCTGCTGTTTGCGGTACTGCTGAGATTTCTGTTTCAGCTTCTGTTTATTTGAAACTGAATCTGAACGATGTCTGTCAGCAGGTGCAATATTTTCGTATCTCTCGTTATACTTATCGAGTTCAACTTCTTCTGCACGGGTGTTGATTGTTCTTGCTTCACCCTTTGTTCTTGACTGCATAGGTTTATCCTGCTTTTCTTTTTTCTTCTGAGCAGGCTGCTGAGCCTGAGCAGCAGGTTTTCCCTGTGCAGGTTTCTTATCTTCTTTTTTGCCCTTTGATTCAGCTGCAGGTTTTTCCGCCTTTACTTCTGCTTTTGATTCTTTCTCAGCTTTTTCAGCTGCAAGAGCAAAATACTTATCAAAGTTTTCAACCTGATTTTTTTCTGTAATTTTATTAAAGAAAAGGTCAAGGTCTTTATTTTCCAGAGCCGTAGTAGCTTTTTTCTTGGGCTCGTCGCTTCCTTCTGCAAGAAGTTCAATAATTTCTTTATTCTGTTTGCCGAAATCTTTCGCTAAATCGGCAACCTTATATTTCTTCTCTGCCAAATTAATTACCTCCCGTTAATTCATTCATATTTCTTGAGGCCATTTGCAAATCCTTCATCATTAATTGTCATAACGCCTGTTCTGACACCGATAACTGATTTCATTTCGTCCATTGTTTTATCAAGTTCTATTATTTTAATATTTCTGCCGTTATAAGTACATTCCCGCATAAATTCGTTTTTAAGTCTGTCAGAAACATCTGATGCCAGCACACACAGATGAGCTTTACCGCCTTTGATTGCGAAAAGCGCTGTATCGTGCCCCCAGGCAAGTTTACCTGCACGTCTTGCCAGACCTAAAAGATTAAAAAACTTACTGTCCATCGGCTTTAAGTTCAGCCTCCATTGCGTCAAAAATTTCAGCCGGTATGCTGCAGGAAAGTGACCTTTCAAAGCTTTTTGCTTTTCTTGCGGCCTTAAAACATTCTATATCGCGGCAAACATAAGCACCCTTGCCGTTCTTTTTACCTGTAAGGTCAATAGAGATTTCGCCCTCTGAATTTTTAACAACCCTGACAAGTTCTCTTTTTGTTCTGAGCTGTTTACATCCAACACACTGACGCATCGGAACTTTTTTAACTGCCGGCATAGGTTACACTCCTGTCTTAAATATTATTCTGTGTCAGAAGTTTTGAAAAAACCGCTTTCAGGCTGAATATCAATCTTCCAACCTGTGAGCTTAGCAGCAAGTCTTGCGTTCTGACCTTTGTTACCGATTGCAAGAGAAAGCTGGTCATCAGGAACTGTTACGTGACAAGCATTTGTTGCAGCTGCGTCGATTTCAACGCTGAGCACATCTGCGGGAGCAAGAGCTGCACTGATGAAAAGTTTCGGATCTTCTGAATATTTTACGATATCAATTTTTTCGCCGCCGAGAAGCTCAACGATTTTTTCAACACGGGCACCTCTCTGGCCGATACATGCACCTACGGGATCGATATTTTCGTCCTGTGTAGCTGCAACTGCGATTTTTGTACGTGAACCTGCTTCACGGGAAACTGCTTTAATTTCAACAGCACCGTCATAAATTTCAGGAACTTCTGTTTCGAAAAGACGTTTAACAAGTCCGGGATGTGTTCTTGAAATCATAATTCTGGGGCCGTTCTTTTCGCCTGTTCTGATATCAACTACGAACACTTTGATAAGGTCGCCTTCTTTGATAACTTCGCCGGGAACCTGTTCTGCCTTAGGAAGAATTGCTTCACCCTTGCCGATATCAAGAATTACGTTGCCGTTTACGGGGTCAACTCTGTGAACAGTTGCAGTAATAAGTTCCTGATAACGTTTCTGGAATTCTTCCATTACCTGTCCTCTTTCTGCTTCGCGGATACCCTGACGGATAACGTGCTTTGCAGTCTGAGCAGCAACACGGCTGAATTCTTTTGATTCCATTTCGATTTCGATAATATCGCCTGCTTTTGCAGTTGACTGATATTTCTGTGCTTCTTCTACGATAATGTCTGTATCTTCATCTTCGATTTCTTCAACGACATTCTTTCTGAGCCATACACGCATTGTTTCGTTTTCAGCATCGATTTCGCAGAAAACAACTTCTTTTTTGTTATAATCGTTTCTCAATGCTACGATAAGAGCCTGCTGAATTCTCTCACACAAAAGTGCAGCAGGTACACCTTTTTCCTTTTCAAGCATTCTTACTGCTTCAAAAAATTCCTTATTCATTTTTCCAATCAATCCTTTCAAAAATTTTACATCAGTCGTTGAAATCGTCAAGTTTTACCCAAGCGGTTTCTTTTTTCACAAACACTTTTTCTTCTTCATCCACGTTAACGGTGATGTTGCCGTCTTCATATTTAAGAAGTGTGCCTGCAAATTCTCTTTGTTTATTTTCATCGGGGCGGATAAGACGGAGTTTGATTTTTCTTCCTGTCATCGCCTCAAAATGTTCATCTCTTGTAAGGTCTCTTTCAATTCCGGGAGAGCTTACTTCAAGACAATAGCTTACTTCAATGGGGTCTGCTTCATCCAAAGGACCGTTAAGCGCGTGTGTCATATCAACGCAATCGTTGATATCAATACCTTCATCTTTATCGATGAAAACACGGAGAAACCAGGAAGCGCCTTCTTTAACAAAACGGACATCCCAGAGTCTGAGCCCTAAACTTTCCGCAACAGGCTGTGCAATGCCGCGGACTATGCTTACTACGTTGGGTTTTGATGCCATTTTCATCCTCCTAACAACACAAAAGAGCGGGTCTGAAACCCACTCTTTTGCTAATACCATACTTTCATTGTATGTAGTATACCATATAATAAGAAAATAATCAAGAGTTTTTTGCAAAACTATTGTGTTATTTTTTTCAAAGTGATACAATTTTATCAGCAAATTAATTTTCTATGGGAGATGCATTACCACGGACAGATATTCTCTTGATATGACCAAAGGTCCTTTTCTGAAAAAAATACTTATTTTTTCTTTGCCCCTTATGCTTACGGGACTTCTGCAGATGGTCTACAACACGGCTGACATAGTTGTTGTGGGACGCTTTGCAGGACCGGCATCACTTGCGGCAGTAGGTGCTACAAGTTCACTTATTAACCTTATTCTCAATGTTTTTCTGGGAATGGCAATGGGTTCAGGCGTAATGAGTGCACGTTACATAGGCGCAGGTGACGATAACCGCCTTTCAAAATGTGTTCACACCGCAATTATGCTGGGCGCCATAAGCGGTATCGCAGTCGGTATTTTCGGGTTTTTTATGTCAGAAAAACTTCTTATACTTATGGACTCCCCCGCGGATGTTCTTCCCCTTTCAAAAAAATATCTTCAGATTTATTTTCTCGGCGCACCCGCTTCGCTGATATATAATTTCGGTGCGGCAATAGTCCGCTCAACAGGCGATACAAAAAGACCTCTCTATATTCTTTCCGCAACAGGTATTGTGAATATAGTTCTCAACCTTGTGCTTGTAATTAATTTTCATCTGGATGTGGCAGGTGTCGCTATTGCAACTATAACCGCACAGTATATTTCTGCTGTGTGCATTATTATCAGGCTTATGAAAATTGACGGCGCGTGCAGACTTCATTTCGGTAAGCTCCGTATTAACTTAAGTGAAATGAAACGAATTCTTCTTATAGGCGTGCCTGCAGGCATACAGAATTCACTGTTTTCATTTTCAAACGTAATAATTCAGTCAACAGTAAACTCTTTCGGTTCAACTGCAATGTCGGGCGTTACGGCAGCTTCAAATGTTGAAGGCATTATATACACCTGCACAAATGCCATTTCTCAGACAACAATGACCTTCTCTTCCCAGAATATTGGTGCACGCAAATACGAAAATCTCGGAAAGATTTATATGCGTTGTATTCTTCTTTCCGTATTAATCGGCGGCGGAATGAGTGCCGTAGGCGTTATATTCCGCAATCAGGTTGTGGGCATTTTCTCAACAGACCCTGCCGTAATAGAAATAGGTGCCGCAAGACTTGCAATGGTGCTTCCATTCCACGTATTTTGTTCCCTTATGGATGTGGGCGGCGGTCAGCTCAGGGGAATGGGAAAATCTTTTGAGCCGATGATTATCACTCTTATGGGAAGTTGCGGAATCAGACTTTTGTGGGTATTCGTTTTCTTCCCGAAAAATCCCACACTTACTTATCTTTATATGACATATCCTGTTTCCTGGTCAATAACATTCTTTGTGCTGTTCATAAGTTATTTCATTATAAAAAGAAATATATTAAAAAAGGAGAATAAGTTATGAAAAAGGTTTTAGCAATTATCCTGGCAACTTTAGTTCTTATCTCGGCATTTGCAATCGGCACATCAGCAGACACAGTTAAAAAACTCACCCGTGAAGAATGGGACGTTCTTTACAACTCACTCAAAGACGACAACACACTTCCCATGCTTTGCGTAGGCGCTGACCAGACACAGCTCGGTCTTGTATGGCACGCACCGAAAGATTCCGCAAAGGCAGAAGTCAGACTTGCCAAAAGCGAAAATATGGCAGACTATGTAACTTTCACCGGTGTAACTGACCCTGCAGATAACGACACTCAGGTAGTCTGCAGAGTTGATATCACAGGAATTGAAGAAAACACAACTTACTTCTATCAGTGGTACACAGGCACTGAATGGAGTGACGCTTACGAATATAAATCAAAATCATTCGATTCATACAAAATGATGGTAATCGGTGATATCCAGATTGGCGGACAGACAGATTCTGCTGAAAAACAGTCTGAAGACGGTTACACATGGAACAGTGTGCTTACTGAAGCAATGAGCAAAAACCCTGATATTTCTTTTCTCCTTTCACCCGGTGACAACACTTCAACAGGTAACGGTGATAACGAATGGCAGACACTTCTTATGCCGTCGCTTGTAAGAAGCCTTCCTATGGCTCTTGCAATCGGTAACCACGATAAAAAAGGTATGAAATACGATTATTTCACACATATGCCCAACGAATATTACGGCAAATATTTCACAGGCCTTGACAGAGATTTCTATTTCAGATACGGTGACGTGCTTTACCTTGTTTTCGACGCAACATCAGCAAGTGCTGCAGACCATATGGCTATGGCAAAACAGGCAGTAAGTGAACACAAAGATGCAAAGTGGAGAATTGCAGTTATGCATCAGGCACTTTTCGGACCCGGCTACGGCAACATTGACCCCGAAACCGGTATTCTTCTCAACGCAGTATTCACACCTATTTTCGACTCATATGACGTTGACCTTGTGCTTACAGGACACAGCCACCTCCAGGGCCGTTCACACTTTATGTACGAAAGCAGTATTGTAGGCAAAGCAGAATCAGGCGTTGCTTACGCAAACCCCAAAGGCACAATTTATCTCAACTCAAATGCAGTCTGCGACCACGATTCATTCACTCTTCCCCTTCCCCACGTTGCATATGAATTTGCAGAAAACGATGTAACAACTTACACTACAATCGAATTCTACGGTGACACAATGAATGTGAAAACCTTCCGCGGTGACAACAGCGAACTTCTTGATGAAATTTCAATTCTCAAAAACGATGAAGAAAAGAAAGAAGATTCCGTACTCAACATAATCCACAGATTCTTCTACAAATTTGTTGAGCTCTGCGGACGTCTTTATCAGGAAATTGATGCTATCGTAGTTGCAAACAGAGGCGGACATTTTTAATAAGGATTTTTAATAATCAGAAAGTCCATTGACATCTCCGTGACAGAGTGATATATTTGTCACGGAGATTTTATTTTAAGAGGTGTGATTTATGAAAAAAGCATTTACGAAAATCGTTTCTGTTTTACTCGTTCTTGTTCTTACTTTTTCAGTTGCGGCAACAAGCGTTTCTGCTACAGAAAAAACTGCAGAAGATGCCCTGAAAGAACTTGACAGAAACATACCTGTTGTTTTCATCCATGGTCTTGGCGACCAGCCTATTTACAAAGGTCTTTCCACAGAAACGGAGGAAGATGATGTTGACATATGGTCTTTCCCTGCTGATAAAATTGTAGGTCTTGTTTTCAAATATCTCCCCGAAGTTGTTTATTCTATGGTTTTCGGAAAATATGACAGACTTGACGTAATTTTCACAGATATTCTCGGCGTGATTTTCGGCAATGTCGCCTGTGACGAAAACGGTGTACCATCACCCGATACAGGTCTTAAATACAATAAAGAAATCACACCCACAGATGAATACGGCAAGAGAAACGATTATTATTTCGCTTATGACTGGCGCCTTGATATGCACACGATTTCCACAAAGCTGGATGCTTTTGTAGACGAAGTGCTCCGTGTTACAGGAGCAGAAGAAGTAGGTCTTGTTTCTTTCAGTATGGGCGGTGCTGTGATGATGACTTACCTTTATGAGCATTATTACATTGCTCCGGAAAAACGCGACCGCATACATTCCGCAGTTTTTATTTCAGGCGGTATGAACGGAGTTGAATGTTGCGAAGACCCGTTTTCAGGTAACATAACTTTCACTTCAGAATCACTTCTGAGAATGCTTGCAGATATGTTACCGAAAGACGGAAGCCTTACTTTCGTTGACGATTTACTCAGAATTGTATATTGCCTTAAAATTTTTGAACCCCTTATTTCCTTCACAAACGATACACTTATCCCCAACCTTGACGAAATGGCGGGCGGTGCAGTTTTAAAAACTATCGGCACAGTACCTGCTTTCTACGGTCTGATGACCCGCGACAGATATTATCAGACGGAAGAATTCCTTTTCAACACTCCCGAAAAACGCGAAACATACGCAGGACTTCTTGAAAAGAACAGATATTATCAGGATAATGTACAGCCAAACAAAGATAACATTATCAACACACTTCTTGAAGAAGGCAAAAACTTTGCAGTTATTTCCGAATACGGCTACGGAATGCTTCCCGTAACATCAGATAACAACAGAATGTCTGACGGTATGATAGGCACTTACAGCACAAGCTTCGGTGCAACCTGTGCAGAGATTGACGGAGTTTTTGCAGAAGATTATGTTCAGGCAAAAGAATGTGTATGCGGTAAAAACCACATCTCACCTGACAGGCAGATTGACGCCTCAACCTGCAAATATCCTGACGTTACATGGTTTGCAAAAAATCTCAAGCACAAGGATGACGACAAATATTTTGCAGATTTAATTGACCTTGTTACATATTCTGAAGAACAGATTACAGTCCACACTTACTCTGACCTTCCCCAGTATCTGATAAACCTTGATGAAACCTGCCTTGTTCCAATTACAGCAGAAAACGCAGGTGAAATCATCCCCTTCGATGAAAAAACAAGCATAATCAGATTTTTAGAAAATCTTTTGAAATAAGCAAGAAGAAGCGGTGTGAATTTTCACACCGTTTTTTGCTTTAGATAAGCTTCTGAAATTTTCAGATTCAAATTATAATTTAACTGTGTATTTATTTTAATTTTCGTAGGGGTCGATGCCCACATCGACCTGAAAAATCTCTTGTAATCTGAAGCGGGACGATGTGGGCATCGTCCCCTACAATGAAGGAATTAATAATCATATAAATTATATTTTATAGTTTTATGCCATTTTTTATTGACTTAATTGTTTTAAAAGTTTATAATTAATCTGTATGTAATATCCTGAAAATATGAAACGGAGGATAAATAATGAAAAAATATGATGTAATCGTAATCGGTGCAGGTAACGGTGGCCTTGCAGCGGCTACAACTTGTGCCAGAGCAGGTCTTTCAACACTTCTGCTTGAAAGACACAACATTCCCGGTGGCTCAGCATCTTCTTTCGTAAGAGGCAGATTTGAGTTTGAACCCTCACTTCACGAACTTGCAGGTGTAGGTGCAAAAGACAAATCAGGTCAGGTTGAAGATATGTTCAGACGTTTTGAAGGTGATGTAGAATGGTATCGACATGATTCAACTTTCAGACTTGTTGTTCCTGCAAAAGAAGGCGACACTGATACTTTCGTAAACGAAAACGGTGTTGAAGTTTCTATTGACGTGCGTATGCCCGTTGGTTTTGAAAACTTTGCAAGAAAGCTGGAAGAAGTTGTTCCCGGTTCATATGAAAGCTGTATAAAGGCATTTGACCTTTCAATCCGTATGTTCAAAGCTCTTGATGCTCTTGACGCTCCTGCAAAACTTCCTGCAAGTTTCAAGGATTTCCCCGATATTCTCAGAATGGTTTCTCACAATATAACAGAGGCTCTTGATGCTCTCGGAATGCCCAAAAAAGCACAGGACATTTTCAATACATACTGGTGTTATCTTGGTGTTCCTGCATCAAGACTCGACTTCCTCTATTACCTTGCAATGCTTCACAGCTATGTTCAGCACGGTACAGGTGTTCCTCATCTTCGCAGCCATGAACTGAGCCTTGCTCTTGATAAAGTTATCCGCGATAACGGCGGTGACATCTGGTACAATTCAGAAGTAACAAAAGTTATTATGGAAAACGGCAAACCAGTAGGTGTTGTTATCAACGGTGAAAAAGAAGTTTACGGTAAGTACTTCATCTGTAACTCTTATCCTTACGCTGTTTTCAGAGATTTGTTTGACGAAAAAGATATTCCCGAAAAACAGCTTAAAATGCTCAACGCAAGAGAAACTTCAGTTACTCTTACAACAGTTTATCTCGGTATGAACGTAACAAAGGAAGAACTTGGCATTAAAGACTATTCTGTTTTCATTGCTCCCGTTTCTGATTCTGACGAACAGTTCAAGCTTGTTACTGAATATAACAGCGGTTATTGTATCATTAACTGCCTTAACGAAATTATCCCCGATTGTACTCCTGAAGGCACATGTCAGCTTTTCCTTACAACTATGACTTCAGGCGATGTAATGAAAGATGTTAAACCTCAGGACTACAAAAAATTCAAAACTGAAATTGCAAAAGACATGATTGAAACATGCGAAAAAGCACTTAACATTTCAATCACACCTTATATCGAAGAAATTGAAATTGCACTTCCTCCCACATTTGCAAGATATCTGAATACTCCTTTGGGTACTCCTTACGGATATATGCTTGATAAATGGGATAGTATGATTCCCCGTACAGTTCAGTACCTGAACGACCAGCCGTTTGATAACTTCTTCTTCTGCGGTGCAACCCAGGAGAGAGGCGACGGTTACAGCTGTGCTTATTACACAGGTGAAAAAGCAGGCGGACTTGTTGTAAAAGCAATGAAAAAGGAGGGCAAATAAGATGGCAGATTTAAAATCATTAAAAGCAAGAAAATTCTTCCCTATGTTGTCAGACCGAAACAAGAGATTTGAAGCAGCAGAAGCAAAATTCCCTACGTTTTCTGATAACGCAACTGTACTTGCAAAAGCACTTCATCCCAAAAGACAGTATCTTAAAGTTGCTGATGTAAAAGTACGTGCAAAAGATTGTAAGAGCTACACACTTGTTCCTGATGAAGAAAGAGGCACAACTCAGCTTGCTTACTTCGGTGCAGGTAAATATCTTACAGTGTTTGAAACAATCGAAGGTATGCCCGTAACACGTGCATATTCAATTTCATCTTCACCCAAAGACAGCCTTGAAGGCAAATATGTGCTTACAATCAAATTGGTCGGCGGCGGCCTTATGTCAAAATACATTTTTGACAACTGGAAGGTTGGCACAGAAGTTGAAGTTTCTGCTCCTTCAGGTAATTTTGAATATCAGCCCATCCGCGATGCAAAGAAAGTTATCTGCATTGCAGGCGGTAGCGGTATCACTCCCTTCATTTCAATGGCAAACGCTATTGCAGACGGTGACGAAGATTTTGAAATGACTCTCCTTTACGGTAGCCGTAACATTGATAATATCCTCTTCAAGGATGAACTTAAAGAGCTTGAAGAAAAATGCGATAAAATCAAAGTTGTTCACTTCCTGAGCGACAAATATGCAAAAATCCCCAGAGGTTGCAGAAAAGGTTTCATCGATGCGAAACGTATCAAAGAGCTTGCTCCCAAAGATGAACCCTATTCAATTTTCATTTGCGGACCTCAGCAGATGTATGAGTTTGTTGACAAGGAAATTGAAAAATTAAAACTTGAAAGAAAATATATCCGTCACGAAATGTTCGGTGAATTCCATAATCCCGGCACACAGGAAGATTATCCTGCAGGTATCCCCGAAGAAGTAACAATCAAAGTTACAATCCAGGATAAAGAGTGGACTGTTAAAGCTAACACTGCTGATTCAGTTATGCAGACACTTGAAAAGAACGGCATTTCTGTTCCTTCACGTTGCAGAAGCGGTGAGTGCGGTTTCTGCCATTCACATCTTCTTTCAGGTAAGGTTTATGTTCCGAAACACCTTGAATACCGCAGACTTGCAGACTACAAATTCGGTTGCATCCATCCCTGTTGCTCATTCCCGCTTACAGACCTTGTAATCGACGTGCCCGTAGCAAAATAAATATTTTAAACTGTAAAAACCGTGTATCGCGAGATACACGGTTTTTGTAATTCAGGGTGTAAGCGAACAAGAAGCATACATATAAATTATAATTTAACTGTGTATTTATTTTAATTTTCGTAGGGGTCGATGCCCACATCGACCCGAAAAATCTCTTGTAATCTGAAGCGGGACGATGTGGGCATCGTCCCCTACAATGAAGGAATTAATAATCA
>JAFUIO010000038.1 GCA_017468425.1 Clostridia bacterium
CTCGTTGCAGACGGCGTGTTACGTGGAGCAGAAATGATGAACAAGTTTATGATAGCGACCTTTACCGACCTTATACTCCGTGTGGTTCTTGCCAAAGCATTATCCATTCCGTTCGGTACAACAGGCATCTGGCTTGCTTGGCCTATCGGCTGGTCGGTTGCAACGGTTCTATCGGTGATGTTTTACCGGACGGGTATATGGAGAAAACCGGAATAAAGATTACACAATGAGATAACTGAGATAGTTTGTAATGATTTAATATTCCAATAAATAATTGTCGCCCCCAAAAAACGTGCGACATAACTTCACTATTATAAAGATAAGCCCTGCACATTACATAACGAAGACAAAAAAAGATATGTAATGTGCAGGAATTTATTTTTAGCTATTTCAAGATAGAAACAGCATCGCTTATTGTTTTTTCGAGGGCTTCTTTTCCGTAGATATCAACCTGTGCTTTGTTTTTTTCTCCGTGGGTAAGGCATCCTGCCCCACCAATACAACCGCCTACACAAGCCATACCTTCGATAAAGTTTGCATCAAGAACATTTTTACTTTTTTTAAGCAAAGCTGTCTTACAAGCCTCTATTCCGTCGCATACAGCAGGTTTCACCGTGAAATCAATCTTCTGTTCAGCCAGAGCCTGAACAACAGCATCTGAAAGACCACCTGAACGTGCAAATATTCTGCCAAAATATGAAGCGTTGTCAAGAACATCTTCAGAAAGAGTTGTGATATCAATGTCCTTGCTGTCAAAGAGAGCCTGAAGCTCTTCAAAGGTAAGTACTGAATCAACATAAGATTTAACTGTTTCAAGCTGTGCTTCTGCTTTCTTCGCTGTGCAAGGTCCGATAAAAACAACTTTTGCTCCCTCGCTTGTTTCCTTGATATACTTTGCAAGCATCGCCATAGGTGACAGGTTATGTGACACATAAGGCTCAAGAGCAGGAAAAGTTGACTTGATATACTGCACAAAAGCAGGGCAGCATGAACTTGTCAGAAAACCTTTTTCAGCCAATTCTTTTGATTCTTTCTGTGCTACCATATCTGCACCGAGAGCTGCTTCTATTACTGTGTAGAAGCCAAGCTCCTTCAGCCCTGTGATTACCTGGCCTAATTTTGCATAGGTAAACTGGCTTGAAATTGATGGTGCAACAATTGCATAAACTTTATACTTTTTGTTTTCTTCACTCTTTTTAATAAGGTCGATAACATTAAGAATATATGATTCATCGGTAATTGCACCGAAAGGACACTGATAAACACAGGCACCGCACTGGATACATTTTGAATTATCAATTGATGCTGCATTATCATCATTAATTGAAATTGCCTTTACCTTACAGGACATCTGACAAGGACGCTTTCTGTTTACAATAGCAGAGAAAGGACAAACCTTTGCACACTGTCCGCATTCAACACACTTTGATTTATCAATGTGTGCCACGTGATTATGGTCAAAAGAAATTGCACCTCTTTTACACACATCCTCACATCTGTGCGCAAGACAACCTCGGCATGAATCTGTAACTTCATATCCTGCAGCAGGACATTCGTCACATGCGATATCAATAACCTCAATTACATTAGGGTTTTCTTTATCTCCACCCATAGCAATTTTAACTCGTTCTGCAAGGATCGCACGTTCTTTGTAAACGCAGCAACGCATTGTCGGTGTTTTGCCGGGAACGATTGTTTTCGGTATTTCAAGTATATTTTCAAGTAAAGTATCATTCCATGCCTGATGTGCAACTTCACGAAGCACCTTATACTTCAGATGCTGTACTTTAGTATCAAACTTTCTCACTGAAAACACTCCTTAAAAATAACTTACTTTAATTCGTTTGCCCATTTGTTTAAGGCACTTTGAAAGCTCCTCAACAAGGTTCATTTTTATACTGAAATTGATAGGCAGATCGGGGTTCTGATGAGCAGGATTTATTGCTCTGCCTACATAGAAGTTTATATCTGTTGCTTCTTCAAAAAGAAGTCTGCTGATAAGTGATGCTCCGTCACGACTAAAACTCCATTTTTCATAGAGCTTGTTTTCATCAAGATAATCATTTGCATATTCAAGCACACGATTGACGGTGATAACACCTTCTGTTACAAGGTCAACACCCTCCAATTCTGCAATAGGAGGTACATCTGATTTTTCAAAATTGAGAGTTGCCTTAAGAGGTTTACCAAGATATTTTGAAGCAATTGATGAGGTTGTACCGCCACAGATAATATGCTTGCCTTCCTTTGAGAAGAAAAGAGACATCATTCTGTCACAGTCGTCTCTGTTTGAGGGAGGACCGAAGAGAATGTTCATAGGCTCTCTTTTTCTGACTTTCACAACGCATGCCGTTGCATCGTCACCCGGCTCGTAACCATAAAGTTTATTGCATTCATCAACAAGCATTGTTGAAAGCGTTTTCGCTGTATATCCTGCCGGAACAATAGTTTCCATAAAATCAATGATATCTTCTCTTTTCCAACCGAAGTTGAATGCAAGTCCGATACCTGCATGAGGACAACCGTCACTCATTGCAACAAAAACATCATTTTCCTGAAGCTTAATTGTTGATTTGAAAATCTTTTTGCCGCCGATATTCATTTCTGTTTTCGGATAATCATAATTCACATCATCACGAAGAACAATCACCTGCGGATTATCATACTGAATTATCTCTGCTGTGTCATTGTTGAGAAGATGAATAATTGTAAAGGTCGAATAAGCAACTCCTCTTACGGAACAAACAGGAAGTGTTGCTGCAATTGTTTCAACACATTCTTCAATAGGAAGTCCTTCTGCCATCATTGTAGAAATAATCTTTGAAGTGAGTGTCGAGAGAATGCTTGCTTTTACACCACTTCCCAGACCGTCTGCAAGAACAATAACGGTAGAGTTTTCGCTTTCTTCAACGACATCAACATGGTCACCGCAAAGCTCTTCTCCGTAATGATTTACACTCTTATATCCGATATCTGCACATAAATCATTCATCAGTAATTGACTCCTTCAGTTTTGCAAGAGCAATTTTTGTTTCTGCCGCAGTTTCGCCGAGAAGTGAAGCAATTTCCTGAACAATTCTCATCTGCTTTTCTACAACTTTGTCGGCAACCTCAACTGTATGACGGCTTATCTGTTCTTTTCTTTCCCTTGCGTACTCCTCGTCTGTTATATCACGCATAATACCGATTAAAAGATGTGAATCACGGTCATGAACTACTGTCTGTTCCACATAGCGTTTATATTCTGCAAGATAAACCCGTTCATCTCTCACATCTCTGCCTGAATCACGGACCTTGAGAAAAACTGTAGGATCGAGAATTCTTACAACCTGACATCCGAGAACATCAGATGCTGAACGGATATTCATAATCTTCCTTGCAGCAGCGTTAATCTGCTGAACTTCAAGCTGTTCATTGAGAACAATAAGACCGTTTGGTGTGTTTTTAACAATTGTATCAGAGAAGCTTTCTGCTTTGTCTTTAAGAAAAGGCAGACACATTGAAATTTCTGCTTTGCCCTGACAGATTGCAATTGCTTTTTCACGGCATGTATTGTAACCGCACGAACCACAGTTAAGCTCATCTGATTCCTTGAATTTGCCCATCTGACGAAGAACACTGTTGATTTCCATTTCTGATGGAAGTGACAGTTTATGTTCAATATATGCAAAATTCTTTTTGAGTTCACCTGATTTCGGCTGAGGTATATCAAAATCTCTTTCGCCTGCAAAGTTTGCAACTGCGATATAGTCTCTGATAGGAGTGCTGTTGTATTTTTCCATAACGGGACCGCCTACGCAGCTGCCTACACAAGCAGACATTTCAATAAAGCACTTATGAACTTTTCCGTCAAGAACATCTTTGAGTGCTTCTACACAATTACTTACTCCGTCAAGAGCAATGTAGTTGTAGCCCTCTTTTTCCTGAGCCATCGTTTTGAGAATACCACCTGTTGTGGGAAAGAAACGAGCCTTACTGCAAAGGTCTGAATCCATTTCTTCTTCAAGAGTGATTTTCTCTTCTTTGAGCCAGTTTGTCAGTTCTTCAAAAGTGAGAACTGCATCAACGATTCCTTCATAATATTCGGCTTCATCTTTCTTTGCAACGCAAGGACCTATAAAAACTGTTTTAGCATTGGGGAAACGGTTTTTGATGTCCTGACAATGAGCCTGCATAGGTGACATAACATCTGCAAGATATGCCATTGCTCCGGGGAAATATTTCTGTATAAGAAGATTGATTGAGTGACAACAAGAAGAAATAATCACATCTCTGTCGTCCTCTTTAATCATACGTTCGTATTCATTTTTAACCATTGTTGCACCGATAGCGGTTTCTTCAACATCGTAGAAACCAAGCTTTTTAAGTGCTTTTCTCATAGAGTTGATACCTACACCATGGTAATTTGCAATAAATGATGGTGCAAGGCTGACGATAACAGGTTCGCCTGTCTGGAGGAAAACCTTTACTTTTTCTGTTTCGTCAACAATTTCCTTTGCATTCTGAGGGCAGACAACAAAGCACTGTCCGCAAAGGATACATTCGTTTCCGATAATGTGTGCCTGATTGCCTGAAAAGCGGATTGCTTTAACAGGACAATGGCGGATACATTTGTAGCAGTTTTTGCAGTTTGATTTTTTAAGGGTCAGGCAATTTGACATAAGTCTTACTCCCTTTCGATTTTATCTAAAACATTTTCTTTGAAAAATTCTTTGAAAGATTCCTTTGTAACACCTGTGTGAATTTCATCATTTACCTGAACTGTTACTCCAACGCGATTACACTTGCCGATACAGAAACTGCCGGCAAGTGTAACTTCGTCTTCTAAATGATAATCTTCAACGGCTTTCTGAAAAAGTTCTACAATTTCAGGTGAGCCTTTCAGGTGGCAGGAACTTCCTACACAAACCTGAACTATTACCATGTTTTATACCTTCTCAATTACGTTTTTCCGGAAAAATTCACCTACTGTATCAGGTGTAACTGAGAAAAACTCATCATTTACTGTTACACAAACGCCCTGCTGACATTTGCCCATACAGAATGTGCCTCCAAGCTCGACTTTATCACCAAGATTGTTTTCTGAAATAAGGTACTGAAGCTGCTCAACAACCTGGCGCGAACCTTTGATGTGACAAGAACTACCAATGCAAACTGTAATTTTCATGTTAATTTCTCCTCCGCAATAATATTATTCGTAATCTACAACATCAACCCATGAAAGAAGGAATTCTCTTTCTTTCTCGTTACCTTTTACTGACTGTGAAGCAGCAACAATGGGCATCCACTTCTGAACATACTGTTTTGCTGTATTACTCTTTTCGCAGAACAAATCAAGATATTTCTTTGCACCTTCAATGTCTCCGTGGAGCCAGAAAAGAAGGTATGTTCTTGCTGCGTCTGCTGATGCGTTACCCTGTGTTGCGTGTGACCAGTCAAGGATATATGCTGTGCCATCTTCTGCAATAATGATGTTTGAGGGGTTAAAGTCACCATGGCAGACTTTGTTGTGCTTGGGCATACCCTCAAGACGAGTGTGAAGGTCATAACGTGTTGTTGCATCAATTTCAGACTGACTGATTTTTCTGTTCATCTTATCCTTAAGTTTATTAAGGAGGGGGCAGGTTTTGGTCTGAACTTCAAGCTGAATATCAACAAGCTTTTCGATGTATTCATCTTTCTTCTCTGCATCTTCGTCCATAAGCTGCTGGAGAGTTTTGCCTTTGATATACTCTGAAACGATAGCCCATTTGCCGTCAATCATTGTAACTTCAAGAATTTTTGGGATATTAAGACCTGTTTCTTCAATTCTTGCCTGGTTGAGTGCTTCGTTGAGAACATCTGCTTTTGAATAATCTTCACTGAAAACCTTAACGCACTTGTCGCCGTCACGGTAAATAGTTTTGTTGTTTCTTACTGCAATTACTCTGTCAAGTTTCATCTTTATTTCCTCCCTTAATTATGCCTTCTTACCTTTGCGGTAAACTGTCTTTACTTTGTCTGCTTTGAAATCTTCTGAAATGTCTTCTGCTGTGGGCATATCGGGTTCAATAAAGTGTTTGCCGTAGTATGCGTTGAGATACATTTCTTTCATTTCGCTCATAAGGGGATATCTGGGGTTAGCACCTGTGCACTGGTCGTCGAATGCCTGTTCAACCATTTCATCAAGGTTATCAAGGAAAACTTTTTCATCAACACCGTAATCTTTGATTGTTTCTTTGATACCAACTCTTGCTTTAAGGTCGTTAATTGCCTTTATAAGGTTTTCAAGTTTTTCTTTATCTGAATCACCGCCGAGACCAAGGTAATCAGCGATTTCTGCATAACGTGCAAGTGTATGCGGATGGTCATACTGTGAGAATGTACCCATTTTTACAGGAGCTTCTGATGCATTGAAACGAAGAACTTCTTCAATCATAAGGGCATTTGCTACACCGTGAGGAAGGTGGTGGAAAGCACCAAGCTTGTGAGCCATTGAGTGACATATGCCAAGGAATGCGTTTGCGAAAGCCATACCTGCCATTGTTGCAGCATTTGCCATTTTCTCTCTTGCTTCAACATCTGTCTGACCGTTTTCGTATGCTCGGGGAAGATATTTGAAGATATTTTTGAGTGCCTGGAGTGCAAGTCCGTCTGTGTAATCTGTTGCAAGCATTGCAGCGTAAGCTTCAACTGCGTGTGTTACTGCGTCGATACCTGATGCAGCTGTAAGACCTTTGGGAGCTGACATATGGAAATCCGTGTCGATGATTGCCATGTTGGGAAGAAGCTCGTAGTCAGCAAGAGGATATTTAACGCCTGTTGATTCGTCTGTGATAACTGCAAAGGGAGTAACTTCTGAGCCTGTACCTGCTGATGTAGGAACAGCGATGAAGTATGCTTTTTCACCCATTTTGGGGAATGTGTAAACTCTCTTACGGATATCAATGAATCTCATTGCCATATCCATGAAGTCTGCTTCAGGATGTTCGTACATTACCCACATAATCTTTGCTGCGTCCATTGCTGAACCACCGCCGAGTGCGATGATTGTGTCGGGTTTGAATGCACGCATCTGCGCTGCGCCTTCTTTAGCATTGCCAAGTGTGGGGTCTGGCTGAACATTGAAGAATGTTGTGTGTGCAATGCCCATTTCGTCAAGTTTATCTGCGATGGGTTTTGTATAGCCGTTTTCGTAAAGGAAAGTATCTGTTACGATAAATGCTCTCTTTTTGCCCATAACGTTCTTGAGTTCGTCAAGAGCAACAGGAAGACAACCTTTCTTGATATATACCTTTTCAGGTGCACGGAACCAAAGCATATTTTCCCTTCTTTCTGCTACTGTCTTAATATTGATAAGATGTTTTACACCAACGTTTTCTGATACCGAGTTGCCGCCCCATGAACCGCAGCCGAGTGTAAGTGAGGGAGCAAGTTTGAAGTTGTAAAGGTCACCGATACCACCGTGTGATGAAGGTGTGTTTACAAGAATACGGCAGGTTTTCATTCGGGAAGCAAATTCGTTAATTTTTTCTGTTTCTGTGATTTCATTTACATAGAGTGAAGATGTGTGACCGTAACCGCCGTCTGCAACAAGGTGTTCTGCTTTAGAAAGAGCATCTTCAAAGCTTTCAGCCTTGTACATTGCAAGAACGGGAGAAAGTTTTTCGTGTGCAAATTCTTCGCTGATGTCAACACTTTCAACTTCACCGATAAGAATTTTTGTACCAGCAGGTACTTTAACACCTGAAAGCTCAGCAATTTTCACTGCTTTCTGACCAACAATTTTTGCATTGAGAGCACCGTTGATGATGATTGTTTTTCTTACTTTTTCTGTTTCTTCAGCATTGAGGAAGTAGCATCCTCTTGCTGCAAATTCCTGTTTAACTGCACCGTAAACTTTTTCAAGAACGATAACTGACTGTTCTGAAGCACAGATCATACCGTTGTCGAATGTTTTTGAGTGAATAATTGAGTTAACAGCTTTAAGGATATCTGCTGTGTCATCGATGATCGCAGGAGTGTTACCGGCACCAACACCGAGAGCAGGTTTACCGCTTGAGTAAGCTGCCTTAACCATACCGGGGCCACCTGTTGCAAGGATGATATCAGACTCTTTCATTACTGTGTTTGTCATTTCAAGTGAAGGAACGTCAATCCAGTCGATTATTCCTTCGGGAGCGCCTGCAGCTACTGCAGCTTCAAGAACAAGTTTTGCTGCAGCAATTGTGCAGTTCTTTGCTCTGGGGTGAGGAGAGATAATAATTGCGTTACGTGTTTTAAGTGCAAGGAGACATTTGAAGATTGCTGTTGATGTGGGGTTTGTTGTAGGGATAACTGCAGCAACAACACCGATAGGTTCTGCAACTTTCTTAATACCGAAAGCTTTATCTTCTTCTATTATACCGCAAGTTTTTGTGTCTTTATAAGCATTGTAGATATATTCAGCAGCGTAGTTGTTCTTGATAACTTTATCTTCAACAACACCCATGCCTGTTTCTTCAACTGCCATTTTTGCAAGAGGGATTCTTGCTTTGTTAGCAGCAGATGCAGCAGCAAGGAAAATTTTATCAACCTGCTCCTGAGTGTAAGTTGCGAAAACCTGCTGAGCCTTTCTTGTACGTGCGATAGCTTCTTCGAGTTTTTCAACGCTATCTACGATTTCGTAAACCTTGTTTTCCATTTTTATCCTCCTAAAATAATTTGTCTAATGTGTATTCGCTTGAGATTGTTATTATTTTAACAGACTTTTTATATCTTGGGAATTATTAAAATGTTAAACAGGGTTATACTTTTTGATATACCATACTTAAAAACGGCAAAAAATAAAGCCTGACAGTTAAGTCAGGCTCTGCATTTATATGTGTTTTCGTTTAGATTCACATAATTCTGTTATAAATTGTTTGTCAATTTTGGTAAGTTTATATCCTGTTTGATATATCAATACATCTTTATATACTTTTTTATTATCAATGCACTTTTTCTGAACAAGATTATATCTGTCCAGAACTTTTTTCGGGGCAGAAGAAACCCACATAAAAGTTTCAGGATTTTCAGAAAGCAAATCAAACTGACTTGCTCTTTCAAAAATAAAAATTCGTCTGTCAATGTTATCGGGCAATTCTTCTTTAACAACCTTTGCCAGAGGAAGTGACGGCACATACGGGTCCGCGTGAGCAATTTCAATGTAACCTTTAAGGTCATCGTAAGTGATATTCTCTTTCTGCGAAAGAGGGTTGTCCTTACTCATTATAAGTGAATAGGTAAACTCTGTCACCATCTCATAAGTCAGACCCTTTTCTTCAAGCATAGACTTAAAATATTTATCGTAATTTTCTGCATATCTGATTATACCAAGGTTATAATCGTGGTTAAGTATATTATTGATAGTACGCTGAGAGTTCGTTTCTTTATAAAAGATTTCTGCAGGTTCTTTTGTGAGAGTTTTTGAAAATTGAGCAAAAGCATCTGATATATAACAGGCTCTCGGCACAGAAATTGAAAACTTCTGTTTTTTGACTATACCATTTTTGTACATTGAATCTACCTGGTCAATCTGCTTTAAAATGTCTTTTGCATAACCTATAAAAGTTTCTCCGTCAGGAGTAAGAAACATTCCCTTAGCAGTACGGTCGAAAATTGTTATACCCAGATCAGCTTCAAGTTCTTTAATTGAACGGCTTAAGTTTGGTTGTGCAATAAGCAGGGTTTCCGAAGCTTTGTTAAGTGACCCGACCCTTGCCACCTCAACAGCATATTTCATATGCAAAATATTCACATATATCACCACCGAAGTACTTTTATAAAATCATTATACTCTTTTATTTAAAGGTATTCAACACAAAACCAAAATAAATTTTTATAGCTTGCCCTTACGGAAACATTTTACGCCTTCTTCCTTTGTAGTTGGAACACATATATGACTTGATAAGAGTTCTTTCTAAAGCTTCTGCATATTATTTATTTTAACACACAAATAATCGCAGGCATTTTTTAGTGTTTACTATCACTATATCATTCAGGCGTCGCATTTCTGCGACGCCTTCAAGCTTGGTAAATTATTTCATCAAATCGCTCAGCGTGATACCGTCAAAATAATTATTTACCATATTATGAAATTCAGTCCACATAGGTAAAGTGGGGCAGGTATCAGCACGATCACACTTTTCAGCGTTGCACTGAAGGCAGGTAACGGGGGCGAGATCTCCTTCAGCGAGTCTTAAAATATCGCCCACTTTATAATCTTTCGGATCTTTTGATAAACGGTAACCGCCGCCCTTGCCGTGAACACCCTCTACATAATTATTTTTTGAGAGAACGGGCATAATTTTTTCAATGTATTTGAGTGACAGACCTTGGCGCTCAGCAACATTTTTCATTGCGATATAGCCGTCATTTTGATGTTCGGCGAGATCAAGTAATACGCGCAAAGCGTATCGTCCTCTTGTGGAAATCAGCATACTTTTACTCCTTAAATAATTTTATTTACCAAGAATATCGGAAAGATTGTTTTGAATTTTTGATGCAACATCAGATTTATTCATTGAGTATACGTGCACATTGGTAATACCGTTGGCATACAGGTCTATAATCTGGTCGGTAGCATAGGCAATACCTGCCTGCTTCATAGCCACAGGATCGTGTCCGAATTTATCCACAAGGCTCTTAAAACGTTGGGGCATAAAGGAGCCTGAAAGTTTGATAGCACGCTCTACCTGATTGGCATTTGTAATAGGCATAATACCCGGAATAATGGGAATGGTAATTCCTGCTTCACGGATCTTATAAAGAAAATTATAGAGCAGATTATTATCAAAAATCATCTGTGTGGTTAAAAACTCACAGCCAGCATCCACCTTTTCTTTAAGATATTTAATATCCTCTTTCTGATTTTTGCTTTCAGGGTGTATCTCGGGATAACACGCACCGCCAATGCAAAAATCCGCACTCGATTCTTTCAGTTCCCGTACAAGCTCTATAGCGTGATGATAGTCCCAATGACTACGGTCATCATTATGAAGTTCAGCCGGAATATCACCTCTGAGTGCCATAACATTCTCAATACCTGCCGCTTTCATATCGGCAATGCGGTTATGTACTGTCTCTTTGGTTGAAGAAACACAGGTAAGGTGTGCCAAAGACGGCACGTTGTAAAGTTCTTTTATCCGCTTTGCAATATCTAAAGTATATTTGCTTGTTCCACCGCCTGCGCCATAGGTAACACTCATAAAAGAGGGAGAAAGTTTTGCGATTTCTTCAGTAGCAGTTCGCACATTTTCAAAAGCAGTGTCTGTTTTAGGAGGGAAAACCTCAAAGGAAAGAGAAAATTTTTCTCTTTTAAGTAAATCAATGATTTTCATAAGAGTAGTTCTTTTAATCTTGTAGTATATTATACACCTAAACGGTTAGGTAAATCAAGATATTTCTTGATTTATGAACAAAAGCCGCTGCTTTATCGAAAAAGACAACGGCTTTTATGTCATTTAATCAAACAACGGTGTTGATAAATATCTGTCGCCTGTATCAGGGAGCAGAACGACGATGGTTTTGCCTTCGTTTTCAGGACGTTTTGCGAGTTCAATTGCCGCAAAG
>JAFUIO010000039.1 GCA_017468425.1 Clostridia bacterium
ACAGAAAAGACGGTTCAACCTATTCCGTATCTTCTTTCTTTACAACCGTAAAACTCGGGTCAAAGGGTGACGCAGTAAAGACATTACAGACCAAACTGAAAAAACTCGGCTACAAAGGCAAAGACGGCAAAGAACTTTCCTGCGACGGTGCTTTTGGAGCAAACACAGATTTTGCCCTTCGTGCATTCCAGAAGGCGAAAGGTCTCACTGCTGACGGCATCGCAGGTCCCAAAACCTGGGCTGTACTCTAAAACACTATAAAATACTGTAAAGTTCATCCCCCTATTGTAGTTAAATGCTACAGTAGGGGGATTTTGTTGTGTGGTCATAAGTGTGGCAAAAATGTGGCAATGTGTGGCAAAAACTGTCTTTTTCTGTCGTTTGCCTAAAAATCGAATCTGTAGTTTTAATAAAAATAAAAAAGCCTATATCCCCAATAATATCAAGGATATAGGCGATTTATGGCGGAGAGCAAGGGATTCGAACCCTCGAACAGGCTTTGACCTGTTACACGATTTCCAATCGTGCTCCTTCGGCCAGCTCGGACAACTCTCCAAAAATATTGTGTATTCACAACAACAGATATTATATATAATTTACGCTTAAAAATCAAGGGGATTTCCTATTTTTTTAAAATTTTAATGAATAAATCAAAATTATACTTGTATATTCTGTTAAAATGTTATACAATGTATCTGTTATATTCCGTTTTGCGGAAACAAATTTAAGAAAAGGATTGAAATGAATGGCTAAGAAAGAAGAAGTTTCAAAAGCTGAACTCTATCGTAAGGAGCGTAAAGAGCGTCTTGCGAAAGAAGCAAAGAAAAATGCAAAGCGTAACGCGAAAGTTGCAAAAATCAAGAGAGTAGCATTAAAAGTTGTTGCAGTTGTTGCTGCAGTTGCAATCGTTGCAAGTGCTACAATTGCAATCGTGAATTACACAGGCTCACAGATTTTTAAATCAACAGTTGCAAAAGCAGGCGATGCAAAAATCTCAACAAGCGAATTCCAGTATTATTACCGTACAACATATGCAAACCTTGTTTCAACTGCAGCTCAGACTGACCAGCAGTACGGTGAAGGTTATTATGCACAGAATCAGGGCTTTGATTACACAGCTCTTCCTTCAGAACAGTCTTTCCCCAACGAAATGCTTCCTGAAGATGAAACAAAGACATACGAAACATGGGATGATTATCTTACTGATTCAACAATTTCATCTATCCAGTATCTCTATGCTTTAGCAAGTGAAGCTGAAAAAGCAAATGTCACTCTCACAGAAGATGAGGAAAAAGCAATTACTGACCAGATTGAAGAAATCAGAACAACTGCTACTGAAAACGGTGCATCTATCAATGCATATCTTCGTATGACTTACGGTTCAGGTGTCAACGAAAACAGCATGAAAACATGGATGCTCAGAGATGCTCTTGCACAGAAATACGCTGAATCAAAACAGAAAGAGCTTTATGACAGCTACAAGACTGAAGACGTCAATGCTGAATATGAAAAGAATAAGGAAACTTATGCATATGCAGACTTCCGTCTCTATGTATTCAATGTTGACACATCAGAAATAAAAGACGGAACATCAGAATCTGAAGCAGAAAAAATCAAGAAAAATGCTATTGATAAGGCTAAAAAAGAAGCAGAAGAATTCCTTAAGAATGTTAAAACTGAAGCTGATTTTGTTAAAGCTGCAGATGCACTCGATAAAGCAAATGCAGAAAGTGCAGAGTCAACTGTAAGTGCAGAAGAATCAACACTTTTCGAAAAAGCACAGTATGCAGTTATGGAACAGGCTTTCGGTGCTGAAAACGCAAAATGGGCTCTTTCATCAGCACGTAAAGCAGGTGAAAAGAAAGTTCTTGCATATTCAGAAAACGGTGAAGTTACAGGCTACTATGCATTGTATATCATCAAACCTGCATACAAAGACGAAGCAGTAGGCAGCGACCTTAAGGCATATACATTCTCATACTCATCATCAAGTTCAGCAACTTCAAAGGTTGACGATGCAACTAAGAAAGAAGTTAAAGCGAAAGCACAGTCACTCGTTGACCACTGGAATGAACATGACGGCAAAACAGGCACACCTGAAAGCTTTGCAGATATGGCAGCTCATATGTTCCCCGAAGAAGCATCACAGATTGTTTGTTCTGATTACGCAGACTACACAACAGGCACACTTCCTGATACAGTTGATAAATGGGCAGCAGACAAAGCAAGAAAACACGGCGATGTTGCTCTCTTTGAAAATGAATCAGCTTGCTATGTAGTTTACTATGATGCAAGAAATACAGAAACTAACTGGCAGATGGCAGTAAGAACAGCTATGAGCCAGGAAGCTTATACAAACTATGAAAAGGGTATTATTGAATCTGAAGATTATGCAATTGAAAAAGACGGTTTCATTATGACAACTGCTCTCAAACTTCAGAAATCAAAAATCAACAGAGAAGTTAAAACTTATCTTTACACTGTAATGCAGAGTATGCAGGCAAGCAGCAACACAGTATCATATTAATTGATAGCTGACGCTTCCTTTACAGGTGAATTTATAAATTATCAGACAGAGGTAATGCGGATTTTCCGTGTTACCTCTATTTTGTTGTTAAAATATACAAATCAATATGTCTGAAAACTGACATTGTTTATATATTGCAATAAATGTTCGTTTTTTTGACATTATTTTATTGACATCTGCACAAAATGGGTATATTATATTTATTGTTGTACGGAGGTGTGTCAGGTGAATGGAGAAACCGAAATTCAGTTGAAATATACAGTTGAGAATGAAAAGACTTCAGATGGTCGCAGCGTGTATTCAATTATATGTTCTGACAAAAACGGAAAAATAATTTTTAAAACTTCTGATATTACCTCTGATAAAATAAAAGCTGAAGATTTTTGTGAGTTATTGAACAGAAATTCTGTTTCTGTTGTGCATTTCTGCGACGTACTTGAAGATTATTTTTATTGTTGAAACAAAACTATTGTAACATCTTGAACTTTGTGATATTCTAAAGAAAAAGGAGGTAATAAATATGAGTTGGTTTGATAATTTTCTGAGCAAAGTGGAGTATATAAGACCGTGTTATATGATACCTTTTCTTATATCGGTATCTATGTTTATTTCTTCTTTGCTTGCACCTTTTTCGAGTGAAGAATTCACTCATAAATTTGAAAAGCCTGATGAAAAAGCGTACACAGGAAAAACTATGGAAATTACTTCCGATTATGTAATTGTAATCGGTGAAAACGCATCTGCTTCAGAAAAGAATGCTGCAGCAAAATTAAAGCAATATCTTAATGAAATCAGCGGCATAGATTTTCAGATTGTAAGCGATTCAACAGAAGAATCAGAAAAGGAAATTATTATCGGCAAAACTTCACGTGAAGGTACTTCCTACACAGTTGACCGTACAAATCTCGGAGATGACGGAATTGTAATTAAAACTGTAGGTAAAAAAATTGTTCTTTCAGGTGCTGAACAACGTGGTGCGATTTACGCAGTGTACACATTCCTTGAAGAATATTTCGGTTGCCGTTGGTTTACACACGACCTTACAGTTGTTCCGAAAGCAGACAAACTTCTTATCCCCGAGGTGATTGACTATACATATGTGCCGTCAATTATTTTCAGAGAAACAGACTGGATAAGCCCGGCACTCAGTAACGAATATAAGGTTGCAAATAAACTCAATGATAATGTTTATGGTGTGATTTCTGAGGAATATGGTTCAGGTATTTCATATGCAGGTTCATTCTGCCACACTATGGCATATCTTATTGATACGAATCTTATTGAAACTGAACCTGAACTTTTCGCATACGGTGTGAAAACAAAAACAAGAACTGTTGACCAGCCTTGTCTTACAAATCCCAGAACGCTTGAACTTGCAATTCAGGGTGTCCGCAAATGGCTCAGCGAAAATCCCGGTGCTAAAATCGTTTCAGTCACACAGAATGATAATCAGAACTACTGTGTATGTGAAAACTGCAAAAAAGTAGATAAAGAAGAGGGTAGCCAGGCAGGAACAATGCTTCGCTTCGTAAATGCTATTGCTGATAATATCAAAGAAGATTATCCTGATGTATTGGTTGATACTTTTGCTTATCAGTACACCCGCAAACCCCCGAAAATTACAGTTCCCCGCGATAATGTTATTGTCCGCCTCTGCTCTATTGAATGTAAATTCTCAACACCTCTTGACAGTGGTGCTATCAAAGAAAATGATGAATTTGCAAAAGATATCAAAAAATGGAGTGAGCTGAGCAACAATCTCTTTATCTGGGATTATACAACAAACTACGCTCACTATCTTGCACCTTTTGCTGATTTTGATGTTTTACAGGCTAATATGCAGTTTTTTGTTGAAAACAACGTAATCGGTATGTATGAAGAGGGTAACTATACTGCAGCGGAATCAGATGGCGAATTTGCAGAACTCCGTTGTTACTTGCTTGCAAAGCTTATGTGGGATCCTTTCTGTGATATTGACCGCCATATGTACGAATTCTGCGAAGCATATTACGGCAGCGGTGCACAGGGGATTATTGATTTTATAAACTACATAGATGAAAACAGCGGTGGTATTTCCGTTGACCTTGAACCCTGGTGGATAACTCCCATTCCTAACAGAATTGATATCAGAAACGGTCTTACAATTTATGCACCCGTAACAAGCCAGACAACTCTCCGTGCTGACAAGGACGAAGTTGAAAAAATTGATGCCATGTGGCAGGCTGCAAAAGACGGAGCAGAAACAGAAAAACAGCTTGACAACGTGCTCAGAAGTGAACTCTGCTGGAGATATTGGAAAGCGTGCGCAAGAGTCGGAGAATTTGCAACAAAAGATACAGATTCAACAATAAAAGTAAATAAAGCTCTTTATGATGATTTCGTAAAATTCGGAATCAAACGTCTTTGCGAAGGTGCAGGCGGGTATATTAAGGAAACTCCTGATTTTACGGTAAGTCCCAACAGATGGAAATAAAAATTTCCTGAAATATGAAAAAGCACTTTAAAAATATTTACAGTTGTGATATAATGAAATGTAATATTTATAGGAGATGTTCATTTTATGTATGATATAGCGGTTATAGGTGCAGGTCCTGCAGGGCTTACATCAGCTCTTTATGCACTTCGTGCAGATAAAACCGTTGTTGTGCTTGAAAAGGCAACTTTTGGCGGACAGATTACTTTTTCCCCGAAACTTGAGAATTATCCCGGTACAGGCACATTAAGCGGTAATGAATTTGCATCCAGGCTTGTTGAGCAGGTTATGGAGCAGGGGGCAGACATTGAGCTTGAAGACGTTGTGTCTGTTTCTAAAAACGGTGATATTTTCACAGTAGTTACTGAAGATACAGAGTATGAGGCAAAAAGTGTTATTATTGCAACAGGTGCACGTCACAGAATGTTAGGTCTTGAAAACGAAGAAAATTTAGTCGGCAACGGTATTTCTTTCTGTGCAGTGTGCGACGGTGCTTTTTATAAAGACCAGACAGTTGCGGTAATCGGTGGCGGTAACTCTGCTTTGCAGGAAGCATTGCTTTTGAGTTCACTTTGTAAAAAAGTTTACGTTGTGCAGAATCTTGCTTTCCTTACAGGTGAAGAAAGACTTGCAAAAGAGCTTGAAGCAAAAGATAATGTTGAAATTTTACTTTCCAACGTTGTTGTGAAATTCAACGGCGAAGATGAACTTCAGTCTGTTGTTATTAAAAACACTGAAACGGAAGAAGAACAAACACTGAACCTTGACGGTGTGTTTATTGCGATTGGTTTAATACCGCAGAATGATGCTTTTGCGGAATTAATAAATCTCGATTCCTACGGCTATGCCGATTCGGGCGAGGACTGCACCACTAAAACAGAAGGCATTTTTGTTGCAGGTGATTGCAGAAAGAAGAAAATACGTCAGGTAGCCACAGCTGTTGGCGACGGTGCAGTTGCAGCGTTGGCAGCATGTAACTATATTGACGAAAAATTCAAAAACTGAGAGGTAGAAAAAGATGAACAAAAAGTTAGTAAAAATCATTGCTCTTGTAATGTCTTTTGCAATGTTGCTGTGCGTGGCAGTAGTACCCGCATCTGCAGCAGATGAAATTGAAGAAGTACCTGAAATAAGTGCAATTGAAAAAGGTTTCTTTAATTTTACAGACATTCTCGTAAACGGTCTTGTAGGCGCAATTGCAGCATTTATTCCTGCTCCGCTCAGCTGGATTAAAGAAGCCGATTATAAGAGCGAATTTGTTCCTGCAGGTACAGAAGTTTTCCTTGACACTCCTGCAGAAAATGCAAAATGGTCATTAGGTTATGCTCAGAATTCAATTCTTGAAGGTCAGCAGGTGCTTGGCAGCAACCACTATGTTTCAGGTGGTATTTCAATCACTGCAAAACACCCCACAAGAATTGTTGACGATTCAAAAGTACGTGTAATTGCTATGAACGACGGTTCAGGCAGAGGCACAGTTGTATTTGCTGTTATCGATGCTTACGGCCTTGCAAATAACGATGTTCGCGAAATCCGTAAGAGAATCGATGCTTTTGCAAAAGAAAACAACATCGTAAGTGTGAACGTTGCAGTGCTTCATCAGCACAGTGCAGTTGACACATTCGGTATGAACGGTGATATCGTTCAGGCTGTTTTCCTCAATCCTGCAATCAACCTTATCAATAAAATCGCAGGTAAAGTAGTTATCGAACCTCATAATGGTAAAAACGATAACTTCCAGAACAACCTTTTCAACGTAACTGTGGAAGCAATTGAAACTGCAGTTGCACAGATGGAAACAGGTAAACTCTATTATGGTGAAGTTGATATTGAAGAGTATGTAAGAGACAAACGTCCTCCCTATGCACTCGAAAACACACTCAACCGTTTCCGCTTTGTTCCTGATGATACAAGCGTAAAAGAAACATGGTTCTCAACTTCAGAAATCCACTGCGTAGGTAACGGTGTTCAGGGCACAGATGTTACTGCTGACTATCCCTACTATATGGAAGAATATATAAGCAAAAACACAAATGCAAACTTTATGCTCCTTCTCGGTGCTGAACTTGCAACAAGCCAGGATCACGATCCCTTTAACAATGTTGAATATCCTGCAGGCGTTGAAGGTTATATGATTCTCGGTGAAAAACTCGGTGAAAAACTTGCTTCTATCACAGAAGAAAGAGAAATCGCACCCCTTATCAACATTGCTCACAAAGAAGTAATGTACGATATTGAAAACAAGATTATGCATCTTGCAGCAAAAGCAGGTCTCTTCGAAAACCAGGCTGTTGTTACAAAAGATGGCGTTAAAGTTGTTTCAGAAATTGGTTATATGGAACTCGGCACAGATATTGCTGTTGCTCTTATTCCCGGTGAACTTGAAGCATCAATCGCTTTCGGCGGCGGTCTCACAAGTGAAGATTCATGGTCAGGCGAAGATTGGGGCTATAAATCAATGCAGGAAATTGTAGGCGAAAGAGAACTCCTTGTTTTCGGTCTCTGCAACGACCAGGTAGGTTATATTGTTCCCACTAACGACTATATGCCTATGCTCTGGGAAGACAGCAAATCAATCGAATTTGTTTCTCTCGGCAGCCAGACAGCAATTACATACATTGAAGCTTTCACTTCTCTTGTAAACTCAAAATAAGTTCTATGCGTGTTTCTTTCGGGAAACACGCATTTTTTTACCTTTTTATATTGAAAAAAATATTGATGCTGTGATATACTTGTCCTATAAAACTCAGGGGAGGGCCTTTGATTATGAAAGCTAAAATGACCATTGCAAAAGAATTGAAAGTAGGTAATATCGACAGAAGAATGTTCGGTTCTTTCGTTGAACATCTGGGACGTGCAGTTTACGGCGGTATTTACGAACCCGGTCACGCAACTGCAGATGAAGACGGTTTCAGAGGCGACGTTATTAAACTTGTAAATGAGCTCGATGTGCCTGTTGTGCGTTATCCCGGCGGTAACTTTGTTTCAGGCTATGATTGGGAAGACGGTGTAGGACCTGTTGAAAAAAGGCCCCAGAGACTTGACCTTGCGTGGGGAACAACAGAACCGAATACTTTCGGTACAAACGAATTTATGAAATGGTGTAAAAAAGCAAATACTGCTCCTATGATGGCGGTAAATCTCGGCACAAGAGGCCCTGATGAAGCAAGAGCACTTGTTGAATATTGCAACCTTTCAACAAATACAAAATATGCAAATATGAGAAAAGAGCACGGCTATGAAAAACCGTGGGATGTAAAACTCTGGTGTCTCGGTAACGAAATGGACGGAGCATGGCAGATGGGCGCAAAAACTGCTTATGAATACGGCAGAACAGCCCATGAAGCATCAAAGCTTATGAAATGGGTTGACCCTTCAATTGAAACTGTTCTTTGCGGTTCATCAAGCAGAAACTCAAAAACCTTCGGTGAATGGGAAACAACAGCCCTTGATATCGCATACGACAGCGTTGATTATCTTTCACTTCATCAGTATTACGGTAATTCAGAAAGAAATACAGAAAAATTCCTTGCTCTCTCAACAGAGCTTGATGAATTTATTTACAGTGTAATCTGTGCCTGCGACTATGTAAAAGCAAAAAAACGCAGCAAGAAAAAGATTATGCTCTCATTTGATGAATGGAATGTATGGTACCATTCATGGGGTGCACCTGTTGAAAAATGGTCAACAGCACCAAATCAGCTTGAGGATATTTATAATTTTGAAGATGCACTCGTTGCAGCCTGTATGCTTATCACACTTCTCCGCCACGCAGACAGAATCAAGGTTGCTTGTATTGCACAGCTTGTAAATGTTATTGCACCTATTTTCACAAAAACAGGTGGCGGTGTTTTCCGTCAGACAACATTCTGGCCCTTTGAGAGAATGTCAAAGTATGCACGCGGCGAATCTATTAAACCTATCGTTGAATGTCCTAAATATGATACAAAAGATTACACAGACGTGCCTTATCTTGAAACTATAGCAACTTACGATGAAGAAAAGGAAGAAGTTGCAGTGTTTATTGTTAACCGTTCACTTGATGATGATTGTGTAATTGATTTCAAACTTCTTGATTTTGACGGTTACAAGCCTGTTTCATTCGAATCAATGGATGGCTATGATAAACTCCTTGTAAACGATTTCGGCAAAGAAACAGTTTGTATGCACGCAAATGAACTTCCTGTAAGTGATGACGGAATTTTCACTGCAAATCTTAAAGCTATGAGCTTTAACGTAATCAGATTTAAAAAATAAGGTGATTCTATGAGATTACTTAATAAATTAATCCGTAAAATTTCAGGTGCAGAACTTGCGCAGGACCAGCAAGGCGGAGTTGCAGGCGGTAAACCCAACGAAGAACTTGTGCCGTTTTTGCGTCAGTGTGCTGCAGACGGCTCTGTTCTCCTTAAAAACAATGGTGTTTTGCCTTTTGACAAAAGCAATAATATTGCAGTTTTCGGCAGAGTTCAGTACGATTATTTCTATGTGGGCAACGGCTCAGGCGGTGATGTGCGTACACCGTATAAAATAAATCTTATTGAAGGTCTTGAAAAAAGCGGACTGAATCTCAATAAAGATTTGATAAACAAGTATAAGCAATGGTGTACTGCACCTAAAAATATCCCTGACCCGGGCTTCTGGGCACATTGGCCGAGATATTATAAAGAAATGCCCGTAGCCGTTTCTGATGTGAAAAAGGCTAAAGAAACAAGTGATTCTGCACTTGTGGTAATCGGCCGTTCATCAGGTGAAGACAGAGAAAACGTACTTAAAAAAGGCAGTTTTTACCTTACAGATGAAGAAAAGAAACTTATTGATAAAGTAACATCTGTATTTGATAAAACTGTTCTGGTACTTAATATAGGCAATATTATCGACTTTGAAGAAATTGCATCTTATGGTGATAAAATCTCTGCCATTCTCATTGTATGGCAGGGCGGTATGGAAAGCGGTAATGCTGTAGCAGATGTGCTGTCGGGCAAAGTTAATCCTTCAGGTAAACTTACTGATACCATTGCAAAAACATACGCAGATTATCCGTCATCAGACAATTTCGGTAAAATGAAATTCAATAATTACGTTGAAGATATTTACGTAGGCTACCGTTATTTTGAAACTTTTGCCCCTGAAAAAGTTCTTTATGAATTCGGTTTCGGTCTTTCATATACTACCTTTGATGTGAAGTTTATTGAAACCAAAAGAAACGGTGACGAATTTGTTTTCACTGCGGAAGTAACAAACACAGGTAATGTTGCAGGTAAAGAAACACTTCAGCTTTATCTTTCTGCACCGCAGGGCAAATTAGGTAAAGCAGAAAAAAGCCTTGTAGGCTTTAAGAAAACAAAGCTTTTACAGCCCGGCGAAAGTCAGATTATCGAAATTGCAGCCAACAAATATATGGGTGCTTCCTTTGATGATTCAGGTGTTACGGGCAACAGAAATTCGTATATTCTTGAACAAGGTGAATATATTTTCTATCTTGGCACAAGTGTTAAAAAATGTGAAAAAGTCTTTTCTGTTAACCTTGAAAAAGATAAAATCCTTGAAACTCTTACAGAAGTTATGGCTGTTAAGAAAGAAATGGCTTTTGACCGCATAAAAGCAGAAGAAAAAGGCGGAAAAGTTGTTCTTTCAAAAGAAAAAGTTCCTATAGTTACAACTGATTTAAGAAAAATTATTCTTGAAAATCTCCCCGAAGGCAAAGAAATGACGGGGGATAAGGGCTATAAACTTGCTGACGTAAAATCAGGCAAGGTTTCTATTGATGATTTTGTGGCACAGCTTGATTTAGAAGAGCTTGAAGCAATTTCACGCGGTGAAGGTCTTATGAATTCTTCACTTGGTGCAGAAGGAAACGCAGGTACATTCGGTGGTGTTACAAAATCGTTGCGTGATAAGGGCATTCCTGCAATGACCACAACTGACGGCCCGTCAGGAATCCGCCTTATGGCGTCCTGCTCACTTCTTCCTTGCGGTACTGCAATTGCTTGTACCTGGGATGAAGAGCTTGTTGAAAATCTGTTTGATGTTTTAAGTAAAGAAATGGCAGACAGAAAAACAGATATTCTTTTAGCACCCGGTATGAATATCCACAGAAGTCCTCTCTGCGGAAGAAACTTTGAATACTATTCCGAAGACCCGTTGTTAAGCGGTAAAATTGCATCTGCAACTGTAAAAGGAATTCAGCATAACAACCGCTCTGCCTGTCCTAAACATTTTGCTTGTAATAATCAGGAGTTAAACAGAAATCATAACGATTCTGTTGTTTCGCAAAGAGCATTACGTGAAATATATCTCAAAGGTTTTGAAATCTGCGTTAAAGAAGCAAAACCCTTGAATATTATGACAAGCTACAACAAAATCAACGGTGTATGGAGCCATTATAACTACGAGCTCTGCACCACCGTTCTGCGTAACGAATGGGGTTATGATGGCAACGTTGTAACAGACTGGTGGATGCGATATGCACCGTCGCCTGAATTCCCTGAAATGAAGGATAATGCTTACCGCGTGCGTGCGCAGGTTGATGTGCTTATGCCGGGCGGAAAAACGGCCGTAAGTAAAACCGCATCAAACGACGGCACACTTACAGAAACTTACGGAAAGAAAGACGGCATTACCCTCGGCGAAATGCAGAGAAGTGCAAAAAATGTACTGAATTATATTTTGAAATCAGGCAAAATCTGAATGATAAAACAATAATAAAATTTATTTTCAGGAGGGGATTTTTATGGTATCTTTTTTCACAGCAATCGGAGGCTTCTTTGTGGCTTTGTGGTCAATTTTAACTTCTTTTCTTCCGTTTTGTCTTATTGACATTTCAGTTGAACCTGCTGTGTTTGAGTGCGGAAATGATAATTACTGCATCGTATGGGAAACATCAACAAAAGGCAGCGGATATGTGGAATATACATATAACGGCGAAGAAAAAGTTGTGTGGGATGAAAGGTCAGGCGTTATCAGAACTGACGATACCGTGCATAAGGTTGTTGTTCCGAAAGAAGAAATTCAGGGTAACGCTTATAAAGTCGGCTCACAGTATGTAGGCTTCAAATACGGTTATTCTGCATCAAAAGGCCAGACGGTTGAAAGTGAAGAATACAATTTCAACGGAGTCCCCAAAGATGATGATATAAAAATTCTTTGCATTTCTGATATTCACTATATGGAAAAAGAGATGTATGAATCTCTTGAATATTTCACAGAAAAGCCTGACCTTATTGCGTATCTGGGCGATGTAACGTCAGACCTTATAACTAAAGATCAGTTTGCAGACTATATTCTCAAAGATGCACACGATTTAAGCGGTGGTGAAATTCCTGTTATTTACACAAGAGGTAACCACGAAACAAGAGGTGAATTTGCTTCACAGATTATCGACTACTTTGCAATGGAAACAAACGAATTCTACTATACTTTTGAATTCGGTCCTTTGAGTGCGATTGTTCTTGATTCAGGCGAAGATAAGGAAGACGACCATCAGGAATACAGCGGTCTTGTTGATTTTGCAGGTTATCGCGAGCAGGAATATAAGTGGCTCAATTCTCTTGAAAAAAGCGAATTTGCAGACAGCAAATATAAAATTACATTCAGCCATAATCCTGTTTTGAATAACCACTTCGGTAAAGACTGGACAGCACCGCTCAAAAATCTTGATATGGACCTTATAGTAGGCGGTCATTACCATAAGTCGGAGTTTAAAGACGGTGAACTTCCTGTGTTTATCGATTGCGGTAAAAATAAGAACGCAGCAGGTACATGGGCAGCATCTATGATGACACTCAAAGACGGTAAAATCCATATGCTCACAATCGATAATTCAGGCAATGTTTTATTAGATAAAACAATAGATGCATAATCTGAATATACAATAAAACGACCTGCTTTAGCCGAGTGTCCGTAAGGACGCTCGGCAGTTTTATTACCTTTTCAGCGAGTGATATTGCTTCGCGGTATTGCGTTTTTTACAGTGTTATTGTCCTTCGGACAGTTTTATGTGAAAAAATAGCACTGAAGCTGCAAGCCTTCAATATCACTTCCTATTTATCAAAAATATCACGGCAAATTATAATTTATCGGTGTATTTATGGTTATATCGTAGGGGACGGGTTTCTGTCCCGTCATTAACGCAGAGAAAATTTGTGGGAGCTGAAACGGCTCATCTACGTTGTTGCCATTGGTTTATGCGTGATTTCAATGCGGGTCATTCGCGAATGCCACCTACAATATGGCAATCAGTGCACGTAGGGGCGCCCATCGGGCGTCCGCCTGAAAATTACGCATACATTAACGGGTCGTCGAGGACGCCGACCCCTACAAGTTTTTGATTTAAATTGTGTGGTAA
>JAFUIO010000002.1 GCA_017468425.1 Clostridia bacterium
AGGCTTAATCGAGAAAATAAAGGATAAGAAATAGAATCAAAAGAGTACATATAAAATATGAAGCCATCGGTTCAATGCCGATGGCTTTGTTTTAAGTGTTCAGTAAACAGAAACTTTAATTTAAATATTGTTCACCACACCTGTAAACAAGGGTAAATTACCCTTAGAAATCACAAATACAAATGGTCTGTCAAGCACGAAATCTATTATTTCTTCAGGAGGCATAGCAGAACCGCAACCGGGGATTTCTATATATGTTGCCGCCTTTACGCCTTTTTCATCGATTTCAACTCTTGCAGACTGATTAACAGCTGAAATATACACGGGCGTATCTGAGGTGATTGCTGTAAAATCTGAGCTTTCCATATCAAAGACTTTGGTTGCACCCATTCTGCCGAGTCCGTCTTTTAAGTTTACTGTGGAAGAAACGTCAAACTTAGGTACAGAAAGATTGACCTTCATATACTTTTTGTTTTGCCAGCCATCTTCGCCATCTCCCAAAGAAATCATTTCTCCGTAAGCACCGCCATTTAACACATCAGCAGTTGTCTTTCCTTCATCGGGGAGAATAAACCACATTGTGCTTCCGTTTTTAAGGCTTAAAGCTACTGCACTGTAATCATCATGCCAATAATAATTCATCTGACATAGCTTTTTGTTCATATAGGTAACATTAGTATCGCCATTAAGACCGTGGAAAATAGCGTCAGTATTGTTTTTACTGTTAAACTCATCGCTCCATTTAGCTTGGAAGAAGAGTGTTGAATAAAGAGCAAGAATGGTTTCAGGAGATAAATCGATTTTATCGGTGCGGTCCTTTAACATTCCGCCTGTGTTTTTATTGAGCCAATTGCCTATTGACTTGTTTGCACTGTCACTGCCAAGGTCAGTCTGATACACAGAAGCATAATAGTGATATGCAAGGTTATTCATAGTATCCTGATTGTAATCAAGTCCATCTTCAAGCCAAAGAGAATTGGCCAATGTGCATATTTCATTTCCGTCATCCTCATAAACGGATTCCCAAACTGCACTGACCTGACTTCTGAGTGTTTCAATATCGCTTACACCGAACAAATCTAAAATTTCCTTACGGCTGTCACCGTCTGTTATTTCGGCAAGCATAGAAAGGCCTATATATGCATTTATAGGTGACCATAAAGCATTTTCATTGTTCTGTGAAGAGAGGAATTCTGCAGATGCTTCTGTGAAAAACTGTGACAAGGAAACAGCTGCATTTTCTCTTGCAGTTCTTCTGTTATTTAACGCTTCTTCCCATATTGCCACATCTGCCATATAGCTTTCTCTGTCTTTATAATCATCAAGGTCGGGACGCTCCATAACACGTGCATCACTGGGGAGAGCAATGGCGTTTGCTGTAATTATAGGTGTATTGAGGAAAGAGCTGATGCAAATCACAACTGCTAAAACAGCGGCAACTGCACCTATCCAATAAGGTCTTTTCCTCATTTTCTTCGGAGCTTTTTCAGCTTCTTTGATGTGTCTATCGTCTATTTTATCCAAAATTTCCAATACGTGCTTACGCTTCATAGTAATAACCCTCCTTAATAAGATGTTCTTTTAATTTTGTTCTGATACGGTTTAATCTTACCGAAACAGCACCGCTTTTCATATTGACGGCTTTTGCTATATCCTCAACTGAATCTCCATACCAATACCTACGCATAAAAATATATCTGTTCATATCAGTATCTTGTTCCAAAAAGTTATTTATGGAGTCAGCAATTTCCTGAATAATAACAGCCTGTTCAGGGTTAATATCATTATCAGGCAAACAAGCACCAAGCTCATCTAAGGATATGTCATAACTGTTGTTTCGTTTTTCTGCCGAAAGATATTCCAATCGTTTCAGTGCCATATTTCTTCCTATTCGATATACATAAGGAGCCAAAGGGTCAGGTTCTTTAGGTGGTATTGCATTCCAAATGGCAAGATATGTATCATTTGTTGTTTCTTCTGCATCATGATGATTACCGAGAATGTTCATTGCGATTTTGTATAAGGTGTTACCGAAACGCACCCTCAAAGCCCCAATTGCCTCATCAGCTCTCGCAAAGAAAAGCTTTATTATTTGTTTATCTTCCATCTAAAAACCTCCTCTCACTTATATAAACCGATTTCATATACTTCATCTTACATAAATTTTAGCATTATTTTCTGCTAAATACAATATTTCTAAGGTGAACATAATTTAGATTTGCCAAGCCGCAAAAAACAGCTCTCCTAATCGAAGAGCTGTTGGGTGAATTTTAAGTGTATATTAGGTTATCGCTTACAATCTCTTTTGCTCTTTGCTGAATGTTTCCCATTTTCTGTACCCATTCAAGTTGGTTTTGCTCTTTTAACTCTTCGGTTACAATTTCGCTTTCTTTCATCTGCTCAATGAGAATATCATACATTTCATTTGCTTGTCTTTCAACCTCTGCACAGTGTTGATACAATTTGCCTTTAATAAGCAGAGAGTTAAAAAGTGCGGATCTATGTTTTTCGAGATGAGATTTATACATCATTCCCCATTTTCCGAGCCTGACATTTGCCTCTTCAGGTGGCAGTTTGAGATTCGGAATAAGATAACCATTCACTTCACGGTATGTAATTTTCATTTGATTCATCCTTTCATTTTTCTTTATTGTAATAATAGTGCCGATTTTTGTGTCAAAAACCAATTGTAAACAAATTGTAAACGAGCGTTTTTAGACAATTTCTTCATCTTCAAATTTGTAAGTTCTAAAATGCCAATAACCCCAGTAAAATAGGGGATTTTCACCACCTTTCGTGTCGAAAATTGTGTAAGATTTTGTGTTGCTTTTCGCTTAATTTATGGTTCTATTTTAACATCTACAGGCGCCATTGCCGCTCCCATATTGTTAGCATCCGTTATGCCCAAATCCTGAATTTTCCCGAAAATTACGCTGTCAATTAAAACTTTTCCGCCTGATTTTTCCACAAGAGATGCTCCTGCGGCAGTGCAGGTTCGCTGAGCGGTAGGTGTGCGTTGACCGCCGTATTCAAGAGGAAAACGGAATTGTTTTTCACTTGAGCAGAAATGGGATGAAGTGGCGGCTATTGCTCTTTTAACCGCACCGCTTGCAACAAAAACCGATGCCGTTGCAAGGGTGAGTGCCATTGTTGAGCAAGCACCGTACATACCTGCAAAAGGTATCGACAAATCACGTATTCCGAAAGTGGAGCCCGTACATTGATTAAGCAAATCTCCTGCAAAAAGAATATCGATATCATTTTTATTAAGTCCTGATTTTTCTATGACTTTTTCAATAGTTTTCCTCTGCAGTGTGCTTTCTGCTTTTTCCCAGCTGTCTTCGCCGAATGTCACATCATTGTAAATTTCATCAAATTCATCTTTCAAAGGTCCTTTGCCTTCTTCTTTACCCACAATGGATGCTGTCTGTGTTATTGCAGGAGGATTTTTGAATTTTATAACTCTGTTCATTAAATCACCATTTTTATTATCTGTTACTATTTACTTTTTATTCTTAAAATGTTATCATAAATCAAATGCGAAAAAGGAGAATGAAAAATGAATTTTAAAAGAACGAAGCTTGCGTGTTATTCAACATATCTTTCTATGTCGGCAGTATTTTGTCTGCCTTCTATGTTGTTTGTTACATTCAGAGAAGCATACGGGATTTCCTATACTCTTCTCGGAACACTTGTGTTGACAAACTTTTGCACACAGCTTCTTGTTGACCTGATTTTTACATTTTTTACAAAATACTTCAATGTCAAAACAGTAGTAAGAGTAATGCCGTTAATAACCTGTGCAGGACTTCTGACTTATGCAATTTTCCCGGCATTGTTTCCCCAATATGCTTATGCAGGACTGCTGGTAGGAACGGTTATTTTCTCAATATCCGCAGGTCTCAGTGAAGTGCTTCTCAGCCCTGTTATTGCTGCAATTCCTTCTGAAACACCGGAAAAAGATATGAGCATTCTCCATTCACTCTATGCTTACGGTGTGGTATTTGTAGTTGTAGTCAGCACAATTTTCTTCAGACTTTTCGGAGCTGAAAACTGGATGTACCTTGCAGCTTTCTTCGGACTTTTGTCCATTCTTTCCTGCGTTCTTTTCTGCACATCTCCTATGCCTGAAATGAACCTTACACAAGAAAAAAGCGAGAAAAAAGCAAGCAAAAAAGGCTTTGCTATGATGCTTTGCGTAATGTGTATTTTCCTCGGCAGTGCAGCAGAAAACTCAATGACCAACTGGATTTCAAGTTATATTGAAAATGCACTCCACATTTCAAAAGCAGTAGGTGATATTCTCGGTCTTACATTATTTGCAGTGCTTCTCGGTGTTGCCAGAACACTTTATGCAAAATACGGTAAGAATATTGCAAACACACTTCTGCTCGGTATGATAGGAGCAACAGCCTGCTATTTAATCGCAGCGGTTTCAACAATTCCTGTTTTATCAATGGTTGCCTGCGTATTCACAGGTTTCTGCACATCTATGCTCTGGCCGGGTACACTCATTCTTATGGAAGAAAAAATCCCCAATCCCGGTGTGGCAGCATACGCACTTATGGCAGCGGGCGGAGATTTCGGTGCATCTGTTTCGCCTCAGCTTTTAGGTGTAGTTGCTGACAAGGTTGCAGCAAGTGAATTTGCTGCAGATATGAGTGTAACACTTAACCTCACAACTGAGCAGATAGGTATGAAAGCAGGTATGCTCACTGCAATGATTTTCCCATTGCTCGGAATAGGAGTATTGATTTTTATTAAAAATTATTTTAAAAAAGTAAAAGTTGTAAAATAATTTATAAGGCACACTCGGCGAACACCTTCCGTTATTTTTGGCGGTTTTATTTTGACAAATCAGGCATATCCCTCACTGCACAGCCTGATATCCTGACAAATTATAATTTATTGCTTGAAAAGTAACTGTGAATAATGTCTGGCTTTATAAAACTTACGTTGTGACATAAAAAACTACCCTTGAAAAACAGATTTCAAGGGTAGTAATTTTTTGATTGATTTTATTTTGTTTCAAATGCTTTCTTCTTTGAAAGGATGATGATAGGAACAATTACGAACACTGCAACGATTGCTGCATACAGGAACATACTTGAAGAAGGTACAAGCTTTTCTGCACCGTATTCGATAATTGTAATGTTTGATGTACGGCAAGCGATATCACCGAGTGCAGGTCCTACAACCATAGGAATAAGCACGAAGAAAATCATTCTGATGCCCTGGAAAAGACCAACCTTATCTTCGGGAATGAAGTCACGTACAGATGCACTCAACTGAATCTGAAGTATAACATAACCGATAAGTGTTGGTGCAATACCGATAAGCACTACGAAAATGTTTGTTGAGAATGAAAGGATAAACAATCCGATTGCATAAAGAATAACTGTGGCAACATATGCTTTTAATTTGTTTTTACCTGCAATTTTCATAAGTACAACAATGCCTGTTACAAGAGCTGCAACTGCAAGCACTGCAGTGATGATTGTTTTCACATCAAACACAACACCGGGAAGAACACATTTTTCAAGGTAAACGAACAAGTAGGGGAAGAATACCTGCACTGCAACATTGTAAAGGCAAACTGCAGCAAGAGCGAGGTAGAGATTTGCATTCTCTTTGATAACTGAAGGTCTGAAGCCATAGAAAAGGTCTGCCCAGTAATTTGAGTTTGTTCTTTCACCCTTAATCTGCGGTTCTTCCATTGTGAAAAGACCAACAAAACCGCAAAGTGAAACGATAAGACCAAGTCCGAGGAAGAATGCTTTGTAAGTGATTACGCTTCCCTGTGCGAGGCTGCCTACACCCATAACAAGGAGCATGGCTACAAGTCCTACCGCGAGAAGTGTAGTTTCAACTTTAGGTCTTACGGCAGGTGTTGTAACGTCAGTAACCCATGCGTTGAAAGCCGAGTCGTTACTTGTTGAACCCATAAAGGTCATAATCATATCCATAAGTATAACTGCCCATACAGAGAAAGCGAGAATTTTAACTTCATCAGAAAGTCCGAAAAGTGTTGCAATGTTTTCTCTTGTGATAAAGCCGAAGGATGCAGTAATAATACCCCATACTATATAACCTGCAGAAATAAACATCTTACGTTTTTTCATCTTTTCTCTTAATGTGCCCATGATGAAAGTTGTTACAACAGCGGTAATTGCGGAAAGTGCAACCATTCGGCTGATTGCCGTAGTGGGAGGCATAACTCCTGCTAAAGCTGCGGCAGAAACACCATCATAAATTTCGCCATAAAGGAAAGTGTTGAAATACATGTTTTCAAGGTTCCATGCAACACCGCCCATAAGGCTGAAAAGAACAATGTTCAGCCATATACGTTTTGAAATTTTCTTTTCCATAACTTTTTCTCCTGTTTCATTTTTATATGTGAGCCTCGGCAAAACCGATACATTCACGGCCGCGAATGGGGTTGGAAATGTCTCTCGCATTAAAATAAAGCCGTAAAGTGTTATTCTGTTTTACCAGATGGCTTGCATAAACAAATTGTTTCATCCAGTCTTTTCCGTCAACAACCATCGGCTCAATCAGCATTTTACTGAAAGTGAAGCTGAGACCGTCAGTTGATGTCATTAAAAATATTGCTGAATGGCTTTTTCCGTCTTTTTCGTAAATTCCGTTCTGTACTCCCACATAACCGTCTTTCAGTTTATAAACCTTCAGACAACCGCTGCAAAGGTTAAGGTAGGGGTTATTTTTGTCAGGGGAGATAAGAGGTTTTTCGGCACTTACATAACCGCTTGTGATGTTTTCGCTTTCCGCAAAATTAATGTGAGTCGGTTCGCAGAATTTACAGTCGTCAATATATGTCATACCGCAGGAATAGTAAAGTCGGTTTCTGCCGTTTTCCTGAATAAGGAACGGGTTTGAAAGTGCAGTGCCTCTGGGGCTTATTTCAAAGTCCTTTGTGTTTTTTAGCACGGGTTGAGGCTCTGACCAATTTATAAGGTCCTTACTTTCCGTAACATAAATTTCAGAATTCCATTTAAGTATATTCACCACGTTCAGTGCATTTGCAATAAGCGGACGTGTTCTTTCGTAGAAAAGATAATATGTGCCGTCGATATAATTTATATTAGGACGCATAGCTCTTTTAAGAATTTTCTTCTTCTTTGAGAAATCAATTCCGTCTGTGCTTTCAGCGTGATACACACCAAAATTAGTGTGGAAAAACATATGCCATTTTTTATCGTGGCATTTATCAGGTGTAAGCAGTGACGGGTCAGCTACAATAAAAGAACCGTCAAAAGGCTTTAATACGGGGCTGTGTTTGCTCACAAAAAATTGTGCATCAAGTAATTGTTGTATAGTCAGGTTTTCCATAAACTACCTCATTCTAATTTAATAAACTAAGTATAGCATATTTTTTTGCATAAAACAATAATGTCATAAAAAAACTGCTGTCTGATGACAGCAGTTTTTGAATATTAATTCAGATTAATACCACCAATATGTACCCCAGAGGAAATATCTGACAGCCGCCATAATCGGTGTCCAGCCGAGAAGTACATTCATTGTGTCTGCAAGGAAACGTAAAAAATCAGGCACGTCGTATGTAGGCACAATAAGAGGTTTTTCAATTTCTTCACCTTCTGCAGTAATGGGGAATGCCTGTGAGTAAAGAATTCCGCCGGGGCCTGTAAGTGTGAAGCGTACATAGCAACCTAATTTATCTTCGTAAGCATTAAGGTCGAGGTAAGTAAGGTTTTTGCCTTCTGCAATAATTTCACCGTCGGAATACCAACGTACATAGTCAAAGTTTTCAGCGTTGAAGGTAATGGTATCCGAATCCTGATTTACGTCAACTACAGAAACAAAAGGTGTTTCAAATTCTTCGCCGTTGAATTCTTCACCAAGGTCTGCTCTTGCGTAGTGTGAGCAAGCGAAGAAAGCACCTGTTTCCATACTTGTACGCAGAGCGTCTGTTGTGAGCTCGGGCATAAGCATATATGTGTAGTTGCGGTTATACTGGTCAATCTTGTGTCCGTCAGAGAAAGTGAAGGCATAAACGTTTCTTCCGTAGGGAATAGTGAGTTTCAGAACATTATCCCAGAGAATATAGTCATAAATTGTGTGGTTGTTTACACCGCTGTTTACATCCATACCAACGCAAGAGGGGTTATCAAGGAACAAGTTTGCAAATTTGTTTGCATAGTAAGGCTCACTTGCTCTTGTGATATCATATTCAGAACCTAAATATTCACCAACGTGGTCAAGTAAAGTAATGCCGCCTGCTTCGCCGACTTTTTCAGCAACAGTTTCGTAATCGCCATAAACGCCCATTCTTGCCTGGCCGTATTCTTCACCCTCACGCATAAAGAAACCGTTTATGTGGCAGTCGTTAATGGGAGTTGCACCATTAAGCTCAGCAGCACCTGTAACCTCAAGCATAGGTTGGGGAGTGCCGTCTGCGTTTGTTCTGCCGACACCTGCCATAATTTCCTGACGTCTTTCGTCGGTAAGTACATCAACAGCACCCATTTTTGTGTTGCCGAATTTGAAAAGGCGGTAAATAGGGACAGTTGTTGGAATTTCATTCCATGGCACACCTATAACTGCGTGGTCAGAAATTGCGAGAATATCGTAATCAAGCTCATAGTGCTTTTCTACGCTTTCTGCAATTGTGGGCACTGCATCGGAAGCGTTTGTGTGGCTGTGGAGAGAAGCCTTGTATGCTCTCCATTCGCCCCATTTAACATCCTTGTAAGGATTTTCAATCGTATAGTTTTTCTCACCCTGAACATTTCGGGGGATAAAGTCAGGCTTTTTCTTTGTTGGCTCAGAAGCAGATGCACCAACGGTGAAAATGCCGAGAGCCATAATAACAGCAAGTGCGAGAGCGATAAATTTTTTCAGTTTCATTTTCTTATCCTCCTAAACCTACGCTTTGAAGAAATTCTACAATTTTAACTGTCAGGTCATAAATGAAGAAATTGATTTTCGCAAAGAAATCCCTGAATAATGCATTGAAATCCATAAAAACACTCCTCACAAAATTTTATATTATAATTATACAGAAAAGAGAGAGATTTGTAAATATAAAACAAAAATTTTCTCGTATTGGCAAAAAAATAATATAAAATAACAGTTGAACTTTATTTTTATTAATGTTTTTTCTGCTTTTTATTGACTTTATCCTATAAAAGAAATAAAATAACATTATAGTTTATAGTTTTAAAAAGAGGCGATTTGATGTTCTGTAAAAGATGCGGGAAAGAAATTCCCAACAATTCAAACGTATGTCAGTATTGCGGTTCACAGGTAACACCGAGAACATCTGCAAATACATACACAAATTTCAATAATACAACTGTGAATCAGGCACCGTCTGCACCGCAGAAAAATCAGAAGAAAACTCCGTGGAAAATTATTGCACCTGTAGTTGCGGTGCTTCTTATTATCGCAATAGTTTTCGGTGTGTTTGCCTGTGCGAATAACAAGAAAAAAGCGGCAGAAGAAAAACTCCGTCAGATACTTGAAGAAAGCACAACGAAACCCATTGTTGAATTTATGTGCGAAGACTACAACGGTGACGGCAGATATGAAGCGTTTGCAGTTGTAGGTGAGTCAGAAGACAAAGCAGAATATATTGAATATTCCGAGGCGGACATCTGCCATGTAAATGAAGAGGAAGCCGAAGTTATCAAAGAATCTGTACGCGGTCATTCAAACGGTACAATCGAAGTGGGTAACACAATTTATGTTTCACTTGAAGTTTATGACGATGGTGTGGAAACAGGTAAATCATTTATCTACACATCAGATGATAACAAATATGTTGAACCGGATGTTTCAGGTAAATATTCAGATGTTCACGAAGAAGACGGCAAGATTTTCGGTAAAGATGAAAACGGCAACGAAATTGAAGTTGAACTTACTGATAGAAATGAAGATGAAAGCGAAGATAATAAAGAAGAAAATAAACAGGTTGCAAAACCTAAATATCAGACGGTGGCGACAAGTTACCAGGGTACATTTGCAATAAGAGATGATGGCACAGTATTATCAACTATCGAAGAAGAAACAGAGGAACCTGCCTTTTTTACAGGTAGAGGAAATGTGTCATCGTGGAGAGATATTGTTTCTGTATCTACCGGTGGTTGGCATACTGTGGGTTTGAAAAAAGATGGGACGGTTATTGCAACAAAAGTTTTACGACAAATTGATCAGTTTGGGATAAATGAGTTTGATGTTGATTACGGACAGAGCGATGTTTCGGAATGGACAGATATTGTTGCAATATCAGCAAGTACATACCATACTGTTGGGTTGAAATCAGATGGAACCGTGGTTTCTACGAAAATTAAGAATAATAAACAAGATGTCGATAGAGGTCAGACTGATGTTGAAAATTGGACTGATATATCTATGGTTTATACTACTTATCAGGGAACAATTGGTGTCAAATCAGATGGAACAGTAGTTGCGGTTGGTGATGCCCAGGATACAAATGGATGGACTGATATTGTAGATATAGATTCAGATATGTCATATCAAGATCTGGTTATTGTTGGTGTTAAAGCTGATGGTACAGTTATTGCCACAGGCAATAATGAATCTGGTGCTTGTGCTATTGATGAATGGACGAATATTAAAACTATTTCCACAAATGGTTTCTTTACTGTAGGTTTAAAGAATGACGGAACAATAATCATAACTGATATAAAGGGTCAGAATAATGCATGGCTTGAAGAAATATATGTTGCAAAAAATTGGACGAATATAAAAAATATAGATACAACAGGTAGTCACATAATTGGTCTTAAAGGTGATGGAACTGTTGTTACTACAAGACGTGAGAACCCAAAATCATATCCTTGCGATGGTGCGATCGGATGGTCAGATATTGTCGCGATTTTTGCCGATGGCGACCATTATGTTGGCGTAAAATCGGATGGAACAATGATAGGAACACAGTGTCGAAATTATGAAGATGGAGCCTATGGTCAAGGAGACAAGACTGACGATTGGACAAATATAAGATTACCTGAATAATTGATTACAGCGGAGGATTGAGAGATTCTCCGCTACAGTTTTTATAAATGCATCCTTGACAAAATGAAAAAATAGAAATAATATATTACTATATTCAGTAAAAAAGAGGCGATTTGATGTTCTGTAAAAGATGCGGGAAAGAAATTCCCAATGATTCAAACGTATGTCAGTATTGCGGTTCACAGGTAACACCGAGAACATCTGCAAATACATACACAAATTTCAATAATCCAACAATTAATAATTCTTATCAGGCACCGCCTGCACCGCAGAAAAATCAGAAGAAAACACCGTGGAAAATCATTGCACCTATTGTTGCGGTACTTCTTATTATCGCAATAGTTTTCGGTGTATTTGCCTGTGCGAATAACAAGAAAAAAGCGGCAGAAGAAAAACTCCGTCAGATACTTGAAGAAAGCACAACGAAACCTATTGTTGAATTTATGTGCGAAGACTACGACGGTGACGGCAGATATGAAGCGTTTGCAGTTGTAGGTGAGTCAGAAGAAAAAGCAGAATATATTGAATATTCCGAGGCGGACATCTGCCATGTAAACGAAGAAGAAGCTGAAGTTATCAAAGAGTCTGTACGCGGTCACTCAAACGGTACAATCGAAGTGGGTAACACAATTTATGTTTCACTTGAAGTTTATGACGATGGTGTGGAAACAGGTAAATCATTTATCTATACATCAGAAGATAACAAATATGTTGAACCTGATGTTTCAGGTAAGTATGCAAATGTTCACGAAGAAGACGGCAAGATTCTCGGTAAAGATGAAAACGGCAATGAAATTGAAGTTGAACTTACTGACAGAAATGAAGAAGATAAGACAGAATCTGAAACTGAAAATCTTACAGAAGCAACAACTACGGATAATTCACCTGAAGTCGGTGAGTATATTAAATTCGGTAAGTTTGAACAAGATAACGATACTTCCAATGGTGCGGAAGAAATAGAATGGCTTGTGCTTGAAAAGCAGGGCGACAAAATGCTTGTTATAAGCAGATATATACTTGATGCAAGATCTTATAATCCTGCCAATCTTACAGAAACCTGCTGGGAAGATTGTGAATTGAGACGATGGTTAAATGGTGATTTCTTCAACACTGCATTTACGTCAGAGGAACAAGGAAAAATACCTGTTACTACAGTAACGGCAGACCCTTATGACGATAAAGACGATTATCAGGGTGATGACACAGAAGACAAGGTGTTTTTATTAAGCAATGATGAAGCGGAAAGATATTTTACTTCAGACCGTGAGAGATTATGCAAGGCGACTGCTTATACTGAAGCGAAAGGTATTGCTACTGATACATATAACGGAGAATCTTACGGCTGTAGTAACTGGTGGTTAAGAACAATGGCCGGAGCTTCAATTATGGCTTCATATGTTATGCCAAACGGAAGTATATTCTTGTATAATGTTTCTTTTGATACCACAGGCGTACGTCCTGCCTTGTGGGTAACTCTTTAAAAACGACAGCAAAGTGCCTACGGAACAAAATTTGTTTCCGTAGGCTTTTTGCTTAAAGTATTATGCATATAAGTCCATTGCAGCCTTCGTTGATAACTTTTTCGAGGGTTTCCTGAATTCTCATGCGTGCATCCGAGGGCATACGGTAGAGTTTGTTGTGCAGACCCTCGTTTACAAGTGCATTAAGGGATTTGCCGAAAATATTTGAATCCCATATTTTTGACGGATTTTCTTCAAATTCTTTTAGAAGATAGTTGACAAGTTCTTCCGACTGACTTTCAGAGCCTACTATGGGTGCTACTTCTGTGTTGATATTTGCTTTCATCATATGAATAGACGGTGCAGATGCGCGGAGTCTTACGCCGTATCTTCCGCCTTGCTTCATAATTTCAGGTTCTTCAAGCTTCAGTTCATCAAGGGTGGGGGTTACAATGCCGTAGCCCGTTGCTTCAACTTCATCAAGTGCATCTTTGATGGGCATATATTTTTTCTTGATTTCGTTGAGTTCAAGAATGTTTTTCATCAGATCGCTTTCGTTTGCAATTTCAATGCCTGTTTTTTCACCCAGAACCTTGAAGAAAAGATCAGAATGCATCTGCGGTCTGATTACCGCACTTCCGTTTGCAAGGTCAACGCTTGAAACTTTTGCAAAATCAATATGTTCGCAGTCTTCAAGTTTTTCGGCAACGGTATAAATATCCTGCACACATTTCATATCTTTTGATGCTTCTTTTACCGTGTCGAAAACCCTGCGTCTTACGGGATGCTCTTTTTCAAGAGAATTGAGCCATTGCGGCAAATCAAAGGATAACTCTTTGACGGGGAATTGGAAAAGGATTTTTTCAAGAATTGATTTTATTTCTTCTTCCGTCAGTTTCATACAGTTTACGGGCAGAACTGAAACACCGTATTTCTGCGATAAATCTCTGGCAAGTTTAATTGACGCATCGCTTTGCGGTTTCTTGCAGTTGAGAAGTACAATGAAAGGTTTGTTGATTTCCTTCAGTTCTTTTACAACTCTTTCTTCACAGCCTTCGTATTCATCACGCGGTATGTCGCTTATAGAGCCGTCGGTTGTAACAACAAGGCCGATTGTTGAATGTTCAGAAATAACCTTTTGTGTGCCTAATTCCGCAGCAAGGTTAAAGGGGATTTCTTTTTCAAACCAGGGTGTTTTTACCATTCTCGGCTGGTCGTTTTCTATGTATCCCAAGGATGACGGCACGATGTAGCCCACACAGTCAATCATTCTCACTTTCAGGTGGGCTTTTCCCGAAACGGTAATGCTTATTGCATCTTCAGGAATAAATTTAGGCTCAGTCGTCATAATTGTTCTGCCGCCTGAACTCTGCGGAAGTTCATCCGTAGCACGCTGACGCATATTTTCCTCTTTGATATTAGGTATAACAAGAGTGTCCATAAACTTCTTGATGAAGGTGGATTTGCCTGTTCTTACGGGTCCTACAACACCAATGTAAATGTCGCCTCCCGTGCGGGCAGAAATGTCTTCATATATATTTGTTGTTTTGTCCATAATTTATTCCTCCGTATGCATTGTGTCTTTTTGTTTAATAGTATGTACGGCGAAAAGATAATATGAATATAGTTGACAAATTAATGAGTTGTGATATAATTTTATGTATAATTGAGGTGATATTATGGAAAATGTAAAACCTGTTATTGAGCTTGAGCTTTACCTTGTGCGTCACGGTCAGAGCAAAGGTAACGCAGGTCTTGTGGAGGAAGGTGCATCTTTTACAGAAATTAACGATGTCCGCCTTACTGACCTCGGCATTATGCAGGCAAAAAAAGCCGGCAAGTATTTATCGGATGTTGATTTTGATGCTTGTTTTGCAAGCGGACTTATCCGCACAGTGCAGACTGCAAACGAAATTATGAGTTTTCAGAAAGAGAAGAAACCTCTCAATATTCTTCCGATTATCACAGAAATCGGAGTAAATCCTGAATTTCCGGGAAGAACACTTGAAGAAATGAAAGAAGCTTGTGCCACAGTTCAGATGGCAGAAGGCTTTGAAAATGCTGAAAAACTTGTGGTTTATAGCACTCACGCTGAAGAAGAAGCACTTTACGAAAGAGCAACAAATGCAATTTCTTATTTCCGTTCAAAATTCAATAAAGGCGAAAAAGTTCTTGTTGCAGGTCACGCGGCTTTCAATACAGTTATGATTTTCCATATTATGGGATATACTGCATCTCCTGTTTTTGATATTGAAATTACAAACACAGGCATTACTCACATAATCTTCTATAAAGCGGGTACAAACAGATTCGGCGACATTGTTTTTGACAGCATTAACGATACAAAGCATTTCTGTATTGCCGATGAAGATGTTGCAGAAGTGTCTGTATCAAAACTGATTAAAGAAAATCCTGAAAATCTTGATGATGTTGCAGAGAAATTTGTATCTTTGCTTAAAACAACACATTCTCAAAAAATTGACGGAATCGATATAAAACCACAGCTTGTTAAAAAAACAGATGAAATAATGCATTTTATTCCCGTTGAAAAATGGCAGAAGCTCCGCAGTCTTATAACTGCAGTCCAGGATTCGGGCACAAAGCTGCAGATTAATTGCAACACAGATTCGGCTTTTCTTAAAAATACAGAATTTATTTTTAAAGAGCAGAAAAATCAATACATAGGCTATCCTGTTTTTGATTTGGGTAATTTATATGAAAGCCTTGTTGCTTTATCTGAATCAGACAGAGAAAATGTTTTCACAACATCAGGCTATACTCTTGAAACTGCACAGCGTTTGTGGGAAAAGGTGATAAACCTTTATTTTGCTGGGGAAGAAGAATCACTTATTGAAAGAGCAAAAGACAGAGCAAGACTTATGGCATATTTCAATATTTTCTACCGCCTCATCAAAAATGAAAACAGAGATGCGGAAACTTTCGCATATTACAAAGAGAAATTTATTGAACACATCAACCGTTGCGGTTCACTTGATTTTGAATAATGATTTACAGCACCCTGAACAGGGTGCTTTTTGTATATGTATAAAAATCTCAAAAAAATATTGTTATTTTTATGTATTTGTGCTAAAATGTTAAAGCAAGTAAATTAAAATAGGGAGGTAGATATTAATGAGTGACTCTAACGGAAATCTTATCGGCAAAGTCAAATCATTAGCCACTGAACTGAAAACACATTGGAATACCCCGGCAGAGGGGAAATATGTTCCGTACAAAGAGTATAAGGACATTGTATTTGCGGTGGGCAGCAACTACGCAGGCTCAAAAACTCTTGAGTACATAGCTTTTGCGGCATCGTGCTATCTTATGATGCACCACTATCAGCTGCCGTACCTTACATTCTCGGTTATCAATATCATCAATATGCCGCTTAACTACATTTCAGCGCTTATCTGGTGGTTTGTGTGTGATAATCTTGGTTTCCTGCCGAAGAAAACAGAAAGAAAGCTTAACATTGTGTATATTGCAATGATGATATTCGGTCTGTTTACAATTTTCTTCGATTTATCAAGTCTGTTCAATCAGACAAGCACATTTATAACATATCTCAACAGCCTTGAAGGTCTTAATGCCGCGGCGTGTTTCAAGGTTTTCGGCACTCATTTCCTGTACACAGGCTGGGTTGGTGCAAGAAATATTTTCTGGCGTAAAAAATTACTTCCCAAATACGGAAGATATAAATATTCGCTCTATTGCGATGCTATACCAAAGTGTGTAATGGTAATCCTTATCGGCTGGTTGCCGGTTTATAACATTCCCGATGTTGCCACAAGAGTGTGGATGGCCAACCTGTTGTTTGCCTGCTTCAATGTTTTCGGCTTTGCAAACAATCTGGAAGAATGCTCAAAACGCATAAGCCCCAACCTTCAGGAAAGAATCCTTGTAAGAAGCTATCCCATTAAGCTTTCTCACATTTTTAATTCAATCCTCGCAATTATCCTTCCCGTTATCATCGGTATGCTCCGTTATGAATGGGCAGATATCAACGTTTACAGATATGTAATTCCTGTTACATTCATCGTTGCGGTTTGCTTTACAATGGGCTTTGCAGGCAGAGTAAAAGAAAGAATTCCTCAGCCGCCCATTGAGAAAAAAGTACAGATTAAATTCTGGGACGGTATGTTCGGTGTTCTTAAAAACAAATACCTGCTTATCAATACAGTAGTAGGGCTTATTGATGCTCTGGGTAACGGTATGCTTCCCTTTGTTACAATTCTCTATCTCTTTACATTCCGCTTAAGCGGTCTGCCCTACAGCCTTATCGTGGCACTTGTTTCCTTTGCAGGAACACCGCCCGATTTGCTTTCACCCTATTTCCTTAAGAGATTCTCATACAAGCAGATTATGATTTTCTACCAGTTAAGCCGTGCAATAGGTAATGCTGCAATAGTTTGTGCTATCTGGTTCTGCGGAGAAAATCTTGTGCTTTGCGGAACAATCTGCGTTATCGTTCTGTTCTTTATGGAAATGACAAAAACCGTTCCTACAACTGCAGGTCACGATATGAACGTGCGTATTCACGACTATCAGATGTACCTCACAGGTGAACGCCTTGAAAACTTTGCAAGTGTTTTCGGCTGGTTTACAGACCCGATTAAAAACTTTGTAGGCTTCATCATTCCCTTGTTTATTCTTAAATACGGCTTCAACAGTAACTGGGAAGTTCTGTTTGTTGATTCAACAAGAAAATATATAATTGCAGTGCCGCTTATTATTGATATTATCGGTTTTGTTCTGATGACAATTCCTTATTTCTTCTGGGATTACGACTCAAAGAAACAGAATATGGTTATGGAAGTTCTCAAGCGTCGTGCAGAAGTAACTGAAAAGAATGCCAGAGAAGAAGGCATTACCGTTTCAGGCGGATACAAAGGTTAAAAGGGGGCGGAAACAATGAAAAAAGATAAAGAAATAAAAAATCAGGTTGAAGAACCCATTGTTCTTGATATCCCCGAAGATGAAATCTGGACATATCAGATTGAAGGTCTTGCAGCTCCGCAGATTGGTAAATCATATGATAAATCACTTCTGAAGAAGCTTATTTTCATAGTTTCAATTGTTGTTGCTGTTTCTCTTTCGATTTATTTCAGTATTAAGCTTATTGCCCGTGATGATGCGTTTGAATACACAAATCTGTCATCGGGTACATATGAATTCACAAGATTCAGTAACACAGGCTTTATCAGGGAAATTGATATTGATTATGTAACAAATGTCAGCTATGACAGTGAAAACAAAGACCCTGAAACAAACTTTTCTCTTGTAAAAGATGAAGAAAAGAAAGTAACTGAAGTTGTTCAGTTTGCAATTAACGAAGATAATGTTCTCAAAGTAATCAATATCGGACCTGATGTTGAAAAAATCGATGGCAAGGCATTTTATTCCTGCTGGGCACTTGAGAGAATAGAAGTTGATGAAAACAATAAATATTATTGTGACATTGACGGCGTTCTTTATAACAAGGATAAAACTGAAATTATTATGTACCCCTGTAATCACGATGAATATTTAAGACAGAAATACGGCTACGAAAAAGAAATGTTCAGAGCTGATGTAACAGATAAGTACAGAAAACAGATTCAGACTTATGTTGTGCCGTCAACAGTAAAAACAATCGGTGAACTTTGCTTTAACTATGCAAATCTGCGTGATATTTATCTTCCTGAAGGCCTTGAACGTATTGAAACTCTTTCAATCTTCAAACTTCACGAGCCTCAGTGGGAAGGCAGCAACATTGCATCTCTTGAGAATATTTATTCTTACAAAACAGATAAAGACGTTGCAGACACAGTGTTCACTTCACAGAAAGCTCTCGGTAAGGTTTATAACTCACTTCCCGAAGGCCTTAAGTATATAGGCTCTGATGCATTCAGCTATAATCAGGCATTGACTTATGTTTATATTCCTGCAAGTGTAGAATATATCGGTCATCACGCATTCTGGGATACCGTTTATAAAGAAGACGGAAACCTTATGGGTGTAACTGCTATTGATGTTGCAATTTCAGAAAATGATTTTGAAAACGTTGAAACAGGCGACCAGTGGAGACCGCAGTACGACTATATGCTTTTCAAAAAGAGTATTGATGTGAATTATTCATCAACAAGAAAATAAATTCAGTTCAGCGGTCAGCGTTTGTTGACCGCTGTTTTAAAAGGAGAAAATTATGGAAAAGAAATTTTTTGATTATATAATTCACGGTGGCGACTATAACCCTGACCAATGGATAAGAACACCTGAAATCTGGGATGAAGATATGCGTCTTATGAAGCTCGCCCACGTAAACAGTGCAACTGTAGGCATTTTCTCGTGGGCAATGCTTGAGCCTGAGGAAGGTGTTTACAACTTTGAATGGCTTGACAGAATCCTTGATAAACTTCACAAAAACGGTATTGATGTAATTCTTGCAACACCGTCAGGTGCAAGACCCGCGTGGCTTGCACAGAAATATCCTGAAGTTCTTCGTGTTGAAGAAAACGGTATAAGAAACGAATATGGCGTAAGACATAACCATTGCCTTACTTCTCCTGTTTACAGAGAAAAGGTAAGAAATATCAACCGCAAATTGGCAGAAAGATATAAAGACCACCCTGCAGTGAAAATGTGGCATATTTCAAACGAATACAGCGGAGAATGCCATTGTGAATTATGTCAGCAAGCTTTCAGGGAATGGGTTAAAAATTATTACAACAACGACCTTGATGAACTCAATTTCAAATGGTGGAACGGTTTCTGGAGCCATACAATAACTGATTGGTCACAGATTAATTCGCCTAAATACAGAGGTGAAAATCACATTTCTGCAATGAAAATCTGTTGGGACAGATTTGTGTCAGAAAGCCACCTTTCCTTCTACGAAAACGAAATTGCACCCCTTCGCGAAATAACCCCTGATATTCCGATTACAACGAATCTTATGAGAATGCGTGACGGAATTAATTATCAGGAGCTTGCAAAGAAGATGGACCTTGTTTCATGGGATAATTATCCGCATTGGGATAAGGGGGAAAATCTTGAACAGGCACTTGAAACTGCATTTTATCACGATATGTTCCGCTCAATGAAAAACGGTCAGCCATTCTTTATGATGGAAAGCACTCCGTCGCAGGTTAACTGGCACGATGTAAATAAACTGCCCAAGCCCGGTATGCAGGAATTATCATCAATTCAGGCAGTTGCTCACGGTGCAGACAGTGTGCAGTATTTCCAGTGGAGGAAAAGCCGCGGAGGTCACGAAAAATACCATGGTGCGGTAGTTGACCATTGCGGACACGAGCACACAAGAGTTTTCAGGGATGTTGCACGTCTTGGCGAAAGGCTTGAAAAATTAAGCGACGTTGTGGGTAAATATTCTCACAGCCGTGTTGCTGTTGTTTTTGATTGGGAAAACACCTGGGCAACAAAGCATTTCCACGGATTCAATAATATCAAAAGAGATTACCGTGCTGAATGTATAAAATGGTATGCTCCTTTCTGGAAAAAAGGTGCATCAGTGGATATTATTTCTCAGGATGATGATTTTTCAAAATATGATCTGGTTATTGCTCCGTTTTTATATATGCTTAAAGACGGCACAGACAAACGCATTGAAGAATATGTTGCAAACGGCGGTAATTTTGTTGTGACTTATCTTACGGGACTTGTAGATAAAGACGATTTGTGTTTCCTTGGCGGTTTCCCTGCAAATAATCTGAAAAAGGTTTTCGGTATATGGAATGAAGAAACAGATGCTCTGCCTGAAGGAATCAAAAATTCAGTAACATATAACGGCAAAGAATATGATGCTGTTGATGTATGCGACTTGCTCCACGCAAATGAAGCGGAAGTTTTAGGTAAATATCAGAAAGATTTCTATGCAGGTTATCCTGCAGTTACGGTAAATTCTTACGGCAAAGGAAAAGCATATTATGTGGCCTTCGGAAACAATGACGACTTTGCAGAAGATTTCCTGAATCAGTTTGATATTGCACCTGATGCAGATATTGAACTTTCTTCAGACGTTGTTATGAGAAAAAGAGGAGACCTTATTTTCGTAATGAACTTCTCTGATGAAGAAAGATGCATAACACTGAATAAAGAATATACTGATGTTATCGCAGACGAAAAAATAAACGGTGAAGTTAAGCTTCCCGTCTGCGGATATATTGTTCTCAGATGAGGTGATTTTTTGAAAATTTTTGCTGATAAGAAAAAGAGAAAAATATTTCTCGGAATAACAATCCCCGTAATAATTCTTGCGATTATATTTTCAGCCTGTGCTGTGTATCTGGGCGATTATTACTATCCGCAGGCTTCGGTTTTTGCAGATGTTTATCCTGTTAACCCTGTTTCAAGGAAAATTCTTGAAGACGGAACAATGGTTTACAGACCTGAAAACGTGAAAGCGGGACTTATTTTCTATCCGGGAGGTAAGGTTGATAATGCATCGTATGAACCGCTGATGAAAGCCTGCACTGATAAAGGGATTTTGTGCGTGCTTGTTAAAATGCCGTTTCACCTTGCAGTGTTTGATATAAACGCTGCAGACGGTTTTCAGGAAAAATACCCTGAAGTTGAAAATTGGTACATTGGCGGACATTCTCTTGGTGGTTCAATGGCAGCGTTACATCTTTCGGAAAATATTGATTCATATGAAGGTCTTATTCTTTTAGGCTCATATTCAACTGCTGATTTGTCAGAAACAGACCTTGATGTTCTTTCTGTTTACGGAAGTGAAGATAAAGTTCTCAACCGCGAAAAATACGAAGAAAACAGAATAAATCTTCCTGATGACTTTACGGAATTTGTAATTGACGGCGGATGCCACGCGTATTTCGGAATTTACGGAGAGCAGGCAGGTGACGGAAAAGCCACAATAACTGCACCTGAGCAGATTCTGATAACTGCCGAAAAAATAAATGAATTGGTAAGTGGCTGATATGAAACACAAACAGATTTTCTGTACCTGAACACCGCGGTTTAAAGCTTCAGATAATTTAATTGTGTTTTGCAAAAGAAAACGCAGCAGAAGTATAGCTGAACTTCTGCTGCGTGATTTTTTTATTTTATATCGATGTTAACTCCGTTTACTTCAACCCCTGTGTTTGCACGTATCATAATGTATCTTACTCCGTCAATAACCTGCGTAGAAACAAGGTCTGTTCTGTCTGGGTTAACTTTTATCTGAACATCGGGTGTTACAAGCTCGAATTTCTTTACGTCGATAATGCTTTTGGGTGCAATTTCAGCACCTTCGCCGAATTCTTCATCGAATTTGTTGGAGAAACGCTCAACCTTTTCTTCGTCAACGCCGCAATCTTCAAGCACTTCCCTGAATGTGTTTTTTGACAAACGCAGAGGTTCTTCCTGCTTTGTATCCTTGTGTTCCTGCACCATAACAGAAACGTGGTCGTGAACAGAACGCATTACTTTAAAATCGCATTCTTCTTCAAGCGTTTCTTTAAGGCAGGTGTTCAGACTGTCCTTCTGTTCAGATGCGGAAACGGGAATTTCCACACCGAAAATGTTATCAACAAATTCAGGATGAACGTCGGAAATATCACGTGTGTAATAAAGAACATTGTAAATATTCGCTGCTCTGTTGTCAAAAGAGGGGAACATAAAGCCGATATCGGGGTTTGAAAGCATTGAATACTTGTCGAAAGTTCTGAAAGTACCGTCATATTCACGGAAATAAAGACCTGTGTTAAGCTCTTTTACAGGGCAGATGCTGCACACAATGTAGGAAAACTGCGATGAAGAATCGCTTTCTTTTTCACCGTCGTTTGAATATTCAAACACATCGTATGTATCGTGAATAAGCAGAATTGCAAAATTGCCTTCAAAAGAAACGCTCTCAATTACTGTTTCGTAAAAACGTGTGAGAAGCTCATCATCTTTAAGATGTGAATCGCGAAGAGCCATAAGCATTTTATGCTTTTCGCTTGTGGAAACCTCCATAGCTCCATATTCAAGGTCCAGAAGGTTAGTGCCCATAGAGCCTGAAAGTGATTTTTTCATCACTGCCAGAATTTTTTCACTTTCATCTGTTGAACACTGTGCAACAGACTGGCTGAATTGGGAAATAATAGTTTTTTCAGAGTTCACCATACAACCTTTAAGGCTGATTATATTGTTTTTATCAGGACGGAAACGTCTTCTGATTTCTCTTAATTCTTTATCTGTCATTGTATTCGCTCCTTGTGCTTAATGAAAGAATTATACCACTTCTGACAATAAAAAATCAACACCGAAGAGGTTAATTTCTTCGGTGTTTTTTTGTTTCTTATCTGAAATGTGCTTCGTTTTTTCTGAAGAAAGACAGAAGCTTTTCTTCAATTTCTTCCTGACAGGTTTCGTAAAATCTATTATCTTCTTCGTCGAAGTCAGGTTCATTTTCATCAAGAAATACCTGTAATGCAGCAAGTCCTGCGGGGACTTTAGAATCGGGGAATTTGTTACTGACATCTGTGAGAATCTCAAGAGTTTTCTCCGCTTTAATTCTTTTAAAGGCATCGCACATCTGACTCCAGTTATATCCGTAAGAATATAGATATCCGAAAATTCCGCCCGAATTGACTTCCTGCCAGAATTCGTCTGCGAGAAAAACAGTTCTTTCCCATTTGTTCAAATCTTCAGGAAATTCGCCTTTTGAAGATAATTCGTAAAGGTGAGTTGAGATTTCTGCCAGAAGTCTGTCATCAGGCAGTGCTGAAATCTCTTTTATCTGCATACTGCAGCCGTCAGGTGAGGGTGAAGACGGAATTTCACCGTTCACAACAACTGATTTTTCAACTTTCCCTTCAACTAAATGCTTATATTTATTCCACACATCCGTAAGCTCACGTATCGCAACAGATTCCTCGTAGTTGCTTATTTCGTTGCACATATCAATAAGATACTGTGTGCCTTTTTCAATGTAGTATTCAGCACATCTTAAGGAAAGAGTTGTTATGTCAAAACAATCATCAAAATATTTATCGACTGTCAGCATAAAAATCTGACCTGCTTCAGTCTGTCCTGATGAATAAAATTCTTCACCAAGGTTTATAAGCACATCTGCGATTCCCAAGTGATTTTTATGTTTTTCAGAAAAAGCGGAAAGCTCTTTTTCCAATTGCTTCAGATCACCGTTACTGTCAAAGTTTTTCTTTATTTCCTTTAATTGTGATGTGATAGAATTTATAAGTTTATCCATAAATACCTCTAATGAAATTTATTTGTGGTTTATTGTTTGAAAATTATACCCAATACAACAGAGAACATTGCTGAAATGAATTCCCAAAAAGTGTCCGCGTCTGCAAATTTTGTTTCAAAGTAGAAGGAAGAATCTTTTTCTTCGGCAGCAAAGCGGAAATTGTCAATATCAATGTCTGCACTGCCGTTACTTGTGAAAACAAAATCCATATCCAACAGATATTTTATCATATTGTTAGGGCTTATAATTCCGCATTCATTTGCATAAAGGTAAAGGCTGTTAAGGTCGAGTGAAATATCGTGCCATTTACCGTCAGCAGGGATAACAACTGAACTTTCGTGGCTTTCGTTTGCTTCGGGAGCATACCACATAAATGTTTCTCTGTAAAGCTTTAATGAATCAAAAATGACATCGTTTTCGCCGTTATTGCGAACAGAGAAAGTGAGTGTTCCGTAACTCGAAATATCTTTCAGAGCATTGCTGCATAATCTCATCTGACCGTCGTGCAGATATGAAATTGTCGGGCTTACAGAAAAATTACCGTCTCCTTTTACGTTGAGATAAGAATCTGTATAAGAAAGAGTTGCATTTTCTGCTGTCCATGAGTCGTAGTATCCGCTGTAGGGGTCAGATAAATTAAACCATGTTTTTTCAGTTTCGCAGTCTGTCCAGGGAAGGTCAATCCATGTTTTTGTCATATAATTTTTGTCAGTTACAAAAGGACCTATGGGAAGGGCATAAAAGCCTTTTTCTGTTGCGTAAAGGTTTGCGCGCATATTTGAAGCACAGTAAGCATAACTTGCAGATTTCGGGTCTTTTACAAGGTCGCTCCACACCTTAACTGTGTCTGCAGATACAATTTCTGCATTTGCCTCAGTGTATATTCCGTTTTCACCGCAAACTGCAAATCCGCGGATTTTTTCGCCGTATACTTTGATGCCGTCGCCGATATTGTTAAAGGTAACATAAACTGCACCGTCTTTGATTTCGGTGCTTTTTATTGTGGAAACAGTATATGTGTCTCTTTCACCGTAAACAAGACCTTCAGCAGCAAAGAACATTCTGTGACCTACCGATTCCTTTAAAGCGGGATGAATAACTCCTACTGCAGGGATGTAATCGAGGGGTAAATCGTGAATGGAAATTACTGCACGTGAATCAGCATTTTTCTGTTGCATATCTGTGTAGTAAAGGTTTCTTTCGGGGAGAATTGTGTCTGAGCCGTAGTAGTATGGTGCAAGCTGGGTGTAAATAATGGGGAATTGCTCACCGTTTTCAAAGCCGAAAAGTTTACTGTAAGATGATTGCATCAGGTCAAAAGCTCTGCCGTACATTTCCGCTTCCCAGCCTATATCTGTTTCGCCCTGATACCAAAGCATACCTGTGGGACGGAAATTTTTAAGGGGATGAATTTTCTGATTGTAGTTTGCAGTAACGGAAGTGTAAACATTCTGCTTATCTTCTTTCCATTTTTCTGCAGTTACATATTGCCCTTCTTCTGCGAGATAATCTGTAAGGATTTTGTCACTTTCGCAGGTTTCACGGCTGAGCCAGGATGCAATTGATGAACCGCCCAGAGAAGAATTGAGAATACCTACGGGCATATCAAATTTTTTCATAAGTTGTTCTGCAAAGAAATATGCAACGGCACTCATATTGTAAACTTGTTCGTTTTCACCTGTAACCCATACGGCATCAGTTATATCATCCTGAGCATCACGGGGCAGGAGAGTAAGTGCAGTTTCGTCTTTATACACAGGGTATCCGGGCACCATAAGAACGCGTAAATTCTTGGAAAGCTTAACTTTATTAAGCCACATTTCGGAGCCTTTAAGAGACTGTGCAAGCGGATACATCATATTGCTCTGACCTGAAGCCAGCCACAGTTCACCGAAAACAATGTTTTTGAGAACTCTTATATCCTTGCCGTTCTCATAAAGAATAATAATATATTCATCGTATGAACCTTTCGGTGCCATAAAAGAAACTGTGAATTTTCCGTCAGCACCTGTTGTGCTTTCCCCTGAAGCAATAAGCTTTTTGCCGAGATACAGCTCTGCTTTTATTTCGTTGCCGGGTTTGGCTGTACCGGCAAGAATTGCTTCTTTACTGTGCTGAAACAGCATAGAATCGGCATAAACAGTGTAAAATTCAGCAGTTATTTCATCTGCTGCAAAGGCTGTTGATGAAGCACCAACAGCCATAATAATTGCGAGTAAAAGTGAGATAATTTTTTTCATTATTTTCACCGACCTTTATTTGAAAAGTGAAAGTACCATATTAAAGAGAATTTTGAAAAATTCACAGATTGTAAGGCGGGCAGCAAGATTGTCTGTGCTTAAGTCATCTGTGATATTGCCTGTGCCTTCAATAACTTTTCCGTCATAGTCCGATGTGTGTGAAGTAAGCCATGAAATCATACCGTTGGGGTAGGTGAGCGTAACTTCTTCACCAAGAGCATTCTGAGTGGTCATATGATGGTAAGGACCGTTTTCTGTTGTGAATAAATCATAGTTTACCGCAAACCATGCGTGGTGGCTGCTCTGTGTTTTCTTGCCATCGGCATAGCAGACCTTTGAAAGAGTTGAGAATCTGCATTCTTCGGGGATTGTGGTGATTTCTGAAATCTTCTGCCAGGTGGGAGTAACACCTACATAATAGCTTATAAGGGGGTCAAGGCTGCTTGATGTAATCCATACAGGCATATCCTTGAGATGCTCAATAGCTTCTTTGTCAGGTGCCCATGCAGGACAAATGGGGAAAGCAGCAGCAAACATTTCAGGGTAAGCAATAGCCATTTTGAGAGTCATTTTGCCGCCCATTGAATAACCGCCCACATAAATTCTGCTTAAATCAATGTTTTTATTGTTCTTTGCTATGAAATCGTCAATAGCACTTCTTAAAGGCTCAATAGTTTCATTTGTCCAGCAGATGCCGAGTTCTTCTCTTGAACGGGCAACCATAATGAATGCACCGCCTGCAGGAGAAAAACGTGACTGGAATTCGTCACTTGCCCAATAGCCTATCTGGCTTTTTTCAAGGGGCTTGCCCTCGTATTCGCCGTCAGCCAAGCCGTGAAGCCACACAACAAGCGGATATTTTGTGTCATCTTCTTCGTCTTTTACGGGAGAAAAGTAACGGTAGTCGATCGAAAAATCTCCTACAACAGGGCCTTCTCCCTTCTCGAAACTGCTGTTGATTGCTTCAAGTCCGTCTTCAAGCGAAACTGCACTTGCACTTACGGGAATAACGAAAATGCAAGCGAATACAAGAAGTAATGCGATGATTTTTTTCATTTCAAGTCACCTCGTTTAAAAAATTTGTATCATAAATTACATTATAAAACTGTTGTTATATCTTCTTACCCATTTGAGAACGGCTTTTTTGTCGTACTTCTGAGGCATTGTTGAAGTTGCTGCAATAGCTTTTGCGAAATTGCCGATAAGGAAAGTCGCTTTTTTTATAATTTTTCTGTTATGAATAAGTGCTACTGCCTTCTGCATTAAAACATCCATAGGAACATAACTGAAAATTGCCCACAAGCTGTTGGTATCGGCAGTGATAGTCATATCATCTTCGTTAAGAACACCTGTTGAAAGGAGATAGTCGATATCATCACCGCTCATATGTGCCATCATCATTTTGATGCAAGCCATAGGAGCAAGACCGTTGCCGAGTTCTTTGTAGAAATTACGCTGATATGTCCAGAGTGTTTCTGCAGTATATGCCATATCAGTATCTTTCATAATGGCATCAGCAAGAATTTTTGATGCTTTCAGGGTGTTTGCGATACCTGAGCCGATAATAGGCACTGTCATAAAAGCACTGTCACCGATTGCAGCATATCCGTCAGCAACGAGTATGCCGAGAGGCTGCCTTACAGGGATATTTACAAACTGACCGCCACGTAATTTTTCTGTACCGAGAGAGGGGTTATCTTTACGCAGTACGCTTATAGTTCTTTCAACTTCCTCCATATCCAGTTTATGGAAACGTCCGATAAGCACATCAGTCCATTCTTCTTCAGTAGCAACCCAGGAAATACCTTTTTTATCTTCAGGAAGGAGAAGAACTTTATATTTATCGCGGTCGCAGACTTCAGCAGTTTTGTTGAAGAATGCTCTGTAAACGTAAAACTGCTCATAAGGACCTACTTCTCTCTGAATTCCGAGATTTTCGGGAAGATTACGTCTTACGGGAGAATGAAGACCGCAAGCATCAATAACAAGGTCGGCATATTCAATTCCGTTTTCTGTTTTTATACCTGTAACGCGGCTTCCTGCCATAACGGGACCAAGCACAGGGCAGTTGTATACAAATTTCACACCTGCTTTTTCAGCATAAGTAATAAGATGGTTGTAAATATCTTTTCTTTCCATCTGAATTTCAAGCTGGTCTTCAGGTACGTGCTGTGTAACGGGTGTACGCATAGACATTCCGTAGAAAGTCATATCGTGCTTGAATTTATAAAGGCTTTCGTCAGGCAGGGGAAGACCGAGACAGGTGAAACCTTTCTTATCAAAAATATCAGTCCAGTCGTGCCCCATATTTTCTCTTGCATTTTTTTCGAATACGGTAACATCGTATCCGTTTTTTGCAAGGAGCATCGCTGTAGCGATACCGCCGTGACCGCCTCCTGCAACAATAATTCTTTTTTTCATTTATGTATCCTCCCGGTCAGTTATAAGGCTTAAAGCATTTGTTATAGTTTTTAACCCACTTAAGAGCCTTTTTCTTATTGTATTTTCTGGGCATCATTGCAGATACAACAATGGCTTTGCCCATACTTGTAACCATTTTTGTGAATTTGGGTGCTACTGTTTTGTTTTTGAAAAGATTATACATCTTCTTGCAGAAAACAGGGAAGGTCGACAGTTGAGCAACTGCCTTTATGTTGTTTGATTCTGCACCGATAGCCATATTTTTAGCAGTAAGAATGTGATTGTCTACAAAATAGTCAAGGTCTTCACCTGTAAGGCTTGAAATCATAAGCTTGATACAGGCAATAGGGGCAAGACCTGCACCCATTTTAACGTAAAAATCACGCTGATAATCCCATAAAACATCAATGGTGTATTCTTTATCCTTGTTTGCAATAAGGCTCTCTGCAAGGATTTTTGAAGCCTTCAGAGTGTTTGCAATGCCTGAGCCGATAATAGGAGTTGTCATAAAAGCACTGTCACCGATTGCAGCATATCCGTCAGTAACAAGTATTCCAAGCGGTTGCCTTACGGGAATGTTTAAAATATGACCGCCTCTTACAAGCTCTGTGCCGATGTTATTGTTTGCAGGGCGGAGTCTGTCAACTATTTCGTTTGCTTTATTAATGTCAAAATCGTAGAATTTGCCGATAAGCACATCTGTATAGCCGTTGTTATCCACAACCCACGAAATGCCTTTTTCGTATTCCGCAAGAAGAATAACTTTATATTTATCCTTCGGCTCAGCGGCTTTGTTATAGAATGCTCTGTATGCCCGGAATTGCTCATAAGGGCCTATTTCTCTCTGTATGCCTGTTTCTTCGGGAAGATTTCTTCTTACGGGAGAATTGGCACCGCAAGCGTCAATAACAAGGTCGCCTCTGATTTCGCCGTTGTAAGTTTTTATGCCCACAACTTTATTCTTTTCAATAACGGGGCCTTCTATATTGCAGTTGTAAACAAATTTAACACCTGCTTTTTCAGCGAAAGGAATAATATGGTCGTAGATATCTTTTCTTTCCATATTGATTTCAAGCTGGTCTTCAGGGATAGACTGCTTAAGTGAAGTTCTTTCAGCAGGGCTGTAAAAAGTTATATCGTGCTTGAGATAATAAAGGCTTTTGTCAGGCATAGGAATTCCGACAGCGGCAAAAGCTTTTCTGTCAAAAGCATCCGTCCAGTCGTGTCCCATATTTTCGCGGGAATTTTTTTCGTATATTGTAACGTCAAAACCGTTCTGTGCAAGGAGCATACCTGTAGCAATACCGCCGTGACCGCCACCTGCAACGATAATTCTTTTTGCCATAAAATCAACCTTCTTCGCATAGTGAAAGCATAGTGAAATAATGGTAACATAAATGCATAATTTTTTCAATATTTTGTTTATTTAAAAATGTGACTTTGTCACAGAAAAAATCACTTTTTCAGCATATAATAAAGGTGTAAAAAACAAAAGAAAGGAAGTAATGATTATGTCAGTACTTAAAGTAAATAAAGATAATATAAATGAAGTTTTAAACAGTGATAAAAAAGTTCTTCTCGATTTCTACGCATCATGGTGCGGACCTTGCAGAATGTTATCACCTGTAATCGATAAAGTTGCAGAGGAAAACCCTGATATTGTTGTGGGTAAAGTAAACGTAGATGATGAGCCTGAGCTTGCAGCAATGTTTTCTGTTTCAAGCATACCCGTGCTTGTTGTGATGAAAGACGGAAAAATCCTTAAACAATCTCTGGGAGCAATCCCGAAACAGCAGGTTGAAGCGTTATTGGATTAACTGACGAAGACGTTTTTTGTCAATTACCTTAACGCCTTTGCGTGATACTTCAACGAGCTTTTCGTTAGAAAAATATTTAAGCATCCTTGAAACAACCTCACGGGCAGAACCCATATATTTTGCAATCTGCTCGTGAGTAAGGCTGACAGTATCTGAGCCTGTACGTGCAATTTCATCAAGCAGGAAAATTGCCAGACGCTTATCAAGGCTCATAAAAAGTATCTGCTGCATAACCCACATAACGTCAGAAAAGCGGGAAAGTGCAGTTTCAAGAGTGTAGATTTTTATATGGTCATTTCTGTCTGCAATTGAAGCAAAAGCAGGGCCGCTGATGTTGAAGCATACACTGTCTTCTTCCGCGTCAACAAAAACATCAAATGTAATTGTTCTGAAAACGCAGGATGCAGACAGTACACATAAATCCCCTTCATGAAGACGGCAGAGAGTAATATCTTTTCCGTCTTCAGACATCATATAAAGCCTTAAACATCCGTTTTTTACAAGAATTACACCTGAACAATCGCTTGCATCGTGGACTGTTGTACCCTTGCGGTAAGTCACTGCCGAAGAATTCTGACATATGTATTCTTTATCATCTTCGGAAATTTCCTCCCAGAACGGAAAAATTTCCTTATAAATAGTCTCGAACATTTCTTTTGCCATATTAAAATCACTCCTGAATTGTCTTTCCGCAAGGCAGATAGTGGAGATTCTTTATATATTTTTTCATAAATTCATATTGCTCTGTGCCTGTGCAGTGGCAGGTATAAAAGGTTGTGCCTGATTTTTGCAGGATTTCCGCATATTCTTTTAACTTTTCATCAAGAGGAAACTTTGAAAAATGAAATCCGCCCACAAGCACATCAGGCGAAAACCATTCGGTTATATCGAGAATTCCCTTGTGAGAGCAACCGCTGATGAGAAAGGTTCTGCTATTTTCTTTAATCAGCAGATATTGCTCGTGTAAGAATCTGTCGGGGATGAAGCTATTGTTTTTAAGCTCTGTAAGTCCGGACGAGCCTGAATCATACTTTTTCTCGGATTTGTTGCAGGAATAAAGAAACAGATTATCGTCAATCTGCAATTCATCTTCCGTAAAAATCAATCGTTTATTATCTTTTAACTTTTTATCAAGTCCTATATATTTTTCCTGACCGTTGTAGTAATCTCCGAAGGCATACCGGCTTAAATAAACAGGAGCATTTGTGTTTATTTCCAGAAATTTTTCAAGTCCTCCGCCGTGGTCGTAGTGACCGTGGGAAAGAATTGCAATATCAGCATCTTTCAGATTCACGCCGAGTGTTTCGGCATTCTGATAAAAAGGTCAGTCTGCCCCATATCAAATAAGATTTTGTGGTTTTCAGTTTCGATATACAGTGAAAGTCCGTGTTCAGCTTTAACGGAATCATTCAGTGCAGTGTTTTCAAGTAAAGATGTGATTTTCATACTTTCAAAATCCTTTAATTTGTGATATACTTATTTTACTCCAAGGAGGTTTATTATGCAACATATTTTTGATATGATTGTCATCGGTGGCGGTCCTGCAGGGTACACATCTGCTCTTTATGCTTCGCGTGCAGGTTTTGATACTCTGGTGCTTGAAAGAATGGCGCCGGGCGGACAGATGGCGCTTACAGATACTATAGACAATTATCCCGGCTTCGAAAACGGAGTGGATGGATTTGATTTAGGTGTAAAAATGCAGTCGCAGGCCGAGCGCTTCGGTGCAAAAACCGAGTTTGCAGATGTAACGGATGTTGATTTTACAGAGAAAATCAAAAAAATCAGCACCACAGCAGGGGAGTTTTTTGCTAAAACTATAGTTGTTGCCACAGGTGCAAATCCGCGGGAATTAGGCATTGAAAACGAAAAAGAATACGCGGGAAAAGGTGTCCATTACTGTGCTCATTGCGACGGCAGATTTTATAAAGACAAAACCGTTGCAGTAGTCGGCGGCGGTAATACTGCAATTCAGGATGTGTTATATCTTTCAAGAATTGCAAAAAAAGTTTATGTTATTCACCGCAGAGATTCTTTCAGGGCAACGAAGATTTATGTTGAGCAACTGAAAAAAGCTGAAAATATTGAGATTCTTTACAACAGCACTGTCGAGAGCATAATTGCCGAAGAAAGAGTTTCGGGCATAACGGTAAAAAATTCAGATGCGGGTGAAAAGAAGAAACTTGAATGTGATGCGTTATTTGTAAGTATCGGCAGAATCCCTGCAACGGAATTCCTGAAAGGTAAAATAAACCTTGATGAAAGCGGTTATATAATTGCGGACGAAACAACAAAAACAAGCGAAAACGGTGTTTTTGCCGTAGGAGATGTGCGTACAAAAGAATTAAGGCAGGTTGTAACTGCGGTGGCAGACGGTGCTGTGGCAGTACACTTTGCAGAAAAGGAGATATAATTATGTTGGAAATCGGAATGAAAGCACCTGATTTTACTTTGCAGGACAAAGACGGAAAAGAAGTTTCACTTTCGGACTTTTCAGGCAAGAAAGTAGTTCTGTATTTTTATCCCCGCGATAATACACCGGGTTGCACACGTCAGGCTTGTGCTTTTGCAGGTCTTTACAAGCAGTTTCAGGAAAAAGGTGTTGAAGTTATCGGCATAAGTAAAGACAGCGTTTCTTCACATCAGAAATTTGCCGAAAAGCATTCTCTGAATTTTATATTGCTTTCAGACCCTGAACTTGATGCAATACAGAAATACGGTGTGTGGCAGGAGAAAAAGCTTTACGGTAAAGTAAGTATGGGTGTTGTGAGAACAACGTTTATTATTGATGAAGACGGAAATATTGCAAAGATAATGCCTAAGGTAAAGCCTGACACAAATGCCGCAGAAATACTTGCTGAAATATAAAAATAACATAAAAAAGGATGATGCACTGCATCATCCTTTTTGTTTATACCAATTCAATTGTGTAAGCGGAGTTTGTAAACCACTGATTTGTAACGAAATTACGGGGTCTGATGATAACTTCGTTTTCGTAAACTTCAAGCTGCATTCCTGTACCTGCCTGAAGAAGACCGAACGTATTTATAATACCATATGTGGGAAGGCTGATGTAGGTTACACCGTTTACCTGCTCAACATTTGAAAGACCGTATTTTTCGCCGATATATGTGCATTTTATGCCTGAATGCATATGGCCGCTGATATAGAATACGTTAGGATATTTTTCCATAACTGATTTTATGTCGTTGATTGAGAGATCAACACCTGAACCGGGCCAGATAACCTGTTCTCCGTTAGTACCGTCAACAGGCCAATGGCAACAAACAAAAACAGGTTTTCCTTCTGCAGTTGTTCTTGCAAGTTCAGCGTCAAGGAAGGCAATCTGTTCAGGTGACATATCCATTGCATCCCAATGTCCGCCGTTGATAACCTCGTCACCAAGCACGATGAATGTATAGCCGTCAATTTCCATGCTGTAATAGTTGTGCTCGTGATTTGTTCCGTAATATTCATTTGAATATCTGATGAAGTTTGCCAGAGCCTCTTCACGTGTGATGTTGGTTACATCTCTGTCACCTACGTGGCCGATATCGTGGTTGCCGGCAACAGTGATTGTGGGGCAGGGGCTGTATTCTTTGATGATTTCAAAGTGTTCTGCAAGTGAAGGCTCGTCAGCATAGTTTGTGATGTCACCTGCAACAACAAGAGCGTTGATGTTTGTTTTTGCTCTGCTCATATTTCTCAGGCCTGCTTTAAGAAGCTCAGGGCGGAGAAGCTCAGTCTGTTCAATGTGAGTGTCAGATATCATTTCAAGAGTGAAAAGACAGTCATCTTTTTTTGTGTCGATAACGGGAGCTTCAATTCCTGCATACGGCACGAAACATGTCATAAGAATTGACAGAAGAAAAACTCCGAGATTTGAAAAAATTGCATTTGCTACGCTCATAGTTGCGCCTCCTTATTGATACATTTTCAAAAAAAGTGTATTTATTCTAACACAAAGGAAGTGTGTTTTCAAGTTGTTTTTTTCTTTTTCAGGTACAATTTTGCGAGACCGCCTTCAGATGTTTCGCGGTAATGGAATTTAAGGTCTTTCCCTGTTTCGTACATTGTTTCCACAACAAGGTCGAATGAAATTTTTCTTGTTGAGCTGAGGAAGTTTGCAAGGTTAAGAGCATTTATAGCTCTCATAGCGGCAATAGCACCGCGTTCAATACAGGGAATCTGCACAAGCCCTGCAATGGGGTCGCAGGTAAGTCCTAAATGATGCTCCATTGCAACTTCTGCCGCATATTCAATCTGTTCAATTCTCATACCGAAAATTTCTGCAAGTGCGGCAGCAGCCATAGAACAAGCAGTGCCCATTTCAGCCTGGCAACCGCATTCCGCGCCGCTGACAGATGCGTTTGTTTTAACAAGAATACCTATAATACCTGCCACTGCAAGTGCATCGATGATTTTTCTGTCTGAAAAACGCTTTTTCTCCTGCATATATTTTAAAACTGCAGGTAAAACACTGCTTGCACCGCATGTAGGTGCAGTTACAACGATACCACCGCCTGCATTCTGTTCGCCTACTGCGAAGGCATATGCACAAACCATTCTGTTTTCATATGTGATTTCACTTTCGTCAATGTGCTGCTGGTCAAGAAGATATCTTGCTTTTCTTTCAACTTTAAGACCACCGTCAAGTATCCCGTCAGTAAGCAGACCTTCGTTAATACAATCTTTCATTGCTGCCCATACATCGGCAAGGAATTCCTTGATTTCTTCGCCTTCGTTCTGATAAACGTAGTCACTTATACGGATTCTGTGCTTTTTGCAGTATTTTGCAATTTCAGCAAAGGTATTTTCTTTGTACACTTCTTCAGGAGTAATCTGAGGTCTGCCTTCTACTGCAAAGTCACCTCCGCCGACGCTCATAACTCGCATTTTTGCAATTTCTTCGCCGTTTTTATATGCAAAAAAGTCTACGGTATTTTCGTGGGGGATATCTTCTGTTTTTGTGTCGAAAACAAGTTCGGTTTTTATTCCGCCGAACCCCTGGATAATAGCCTCGTCTGTGTGGTGACCTTTGCCTGTTTTTGCAAGTGAGCCATAGAGGATAGCTTTGAAAGTGTCAGCCTCAGGGTTTTCCTCTCTGAAAAGAGTAGAGGCCCTGAAAGGTGCCATTGTGTGTGAGCTTGAAGGTCCTTTGCCGATTTTATAGAGTTCTCTTAATGATTGCATTTTACATCTCTGCCTTTTTAAGAAGTTATTATGTCGCTTGACGGTGCATTTGCATTCCATTCGGTAAGAATTGCACGTACAAGTTCAGGTTTTTCTGCGATTATCTGATTCGGTGAATACTGAACTGCTTTCAATGCATCGAGTTCATCTTCTACACCGTAAAAAGATATTTTAAGCCAGTTTTCTTTGAAAATACTTGAAAATAAAGGACTGAAAGCATTGAAGTCGCAGTTGATTCCGATAGCACCAGCCTGAGATACTTCAGCAGCAACTGACGAAATATAGTCAGCATCATTTACCTTTGTTTTATCTACTTCGTAATCGAGATAAAAGTCTATGTTGCAGTGTGTGCGTACATATTTTGCCTGATTTTTGTTAACACCTGTGAAAAAGCAGTAATCTTCCATTTCATAGTTAGTTATGATTCTGTCCAATTCCTCAAGATTTGTAGCATCGCACAGACGAAAGTTGACAAAATGACGTCTTGTATTTTCTTTTGCTGCTTCTTCACTGAGGTAGCTTATAAGGTATTCAAAGGGCATTGTGTTTTCTGTTATTGCGTCTGCACTTTCAGCGATGTAAGCAACGGCTTCATCGTCAAAACACACGTCAAGTTCAATGCAGTCAGCATCGTGTTCAAGTGCAGATTTAACGTAAAGCAGTGAATTTTTTTTGTTATCTTTGAATCCGTTTGAAGCTGTAATCAGACCGCTTTCAGGGAAACTGTAATAGTTTTCGAAAAGACTTTCTTTAGCTGATTTTACAGCGGCATTTTTAATTGACGGTATTGCTATCAATGCCGTAAAAGCTACCATAACTGCAAGAACAACAAGGCAAGATACTGCAATGAGAAGGTGTTTTTTGTTAAACTTCTTCATCACTTGCTGTACCTCCCGTAGAGTTCATCTGTGATTTTATTGAGTTCATCCATATGTTCTTCAATATCTTTAACAAGAGCAAACTGTGTTCTGCATCTTACAAGGTTGTGGTCTGCGTAATCTGTGTGGAAATAAACGTCTCCGTCAAGGTAGTCTGTAAGGAATCTCATACCGCATTCAAAAGTAAGAAGCTTTGCTGAAAAAGCAAGGTTTTCTGCTTCTGTGGGAGTAAGGCTTTTACCTGCAGTTGAAAGGTAGCCTTCTGTGTATGCCTTGTAAAGGTCAACGTTGAGTTTCATCTTTGATGCATCTTTTTCGTCTTCTGCAGCAGTACCTGCACCTGAGCGGATGGCATCACCGAAATCATAAAGTGAAACGCCGGGCATAACTGTGTCAAGGTCGAGTATACAAAGACCGAGGTTTGACTGATTATCAAACATAATGTTGTTGATTTTTGTATCGTTATGTGTAACTCTTATGGGAAGTTTACCTTCAGCAATAAGATTTACAAGCTTTTCTGCATCTTTTTCTCTCTGAAGAACAAAGTCGATTTCTTCTTTTACGTTATCTTTTCTGCCTGATTTGTTTGCTTCAAGTGCAACAAGGAAATTTTTGAAACGCTGTTTTGTGTTGTGGAAATCAGGAATAGTTTCGTGAAGTGTGCTTCCGTCAAAGTCAGCAAGCTTACTCATAAAATCGCCGAAAGCCGCACCTGCATTATAGAAAACCTGCGGATTTTCTATAGTGTCACAGGAGTAAGCATCTGTAATAAAGTTAACACATCTCCAGAATGTGCCGTCAGCCATAATGTGATAGGGATTTCCGTCTTTTGCGATAAGCGCATAAAGTGCTTCTCTTTCAGTGTCACCGCCGTTTTGTCTGATTTTTTCAGCAAGGTGGCTTGTAACATTAACCATATTTTCCATAAGCTGAACAGGTGTTTTGAAAACGTTTGTGTTGATTTTCTGAGCAATATACTGTTTGTTTTTACCGTTTATGTCAAACTGTAAAGCAAAAGTAGTATTGATATGACCTGCAGTGATGTGTCTGTAGCCCGTGTAATTGCCTTCAAATTCGTATGAAGAGAGAATTTCTTCAATGTACTGTGTTGTTTCCATATTTTCGGCTCCTTTATTTTAACTGAAATATTTGTTTACTATGTTATCGCAGATTGTGAGTGTGTCTTTTTCTTCAAATTCAGGCGGGTTGAAAGTAAGGATTACCCCTTGCTCAAACCTTGCCATATCACTGTAGAAGGGAGTTGATGTGAAAATATCGCGGTCGTTAATCTGTTTTCTTGATTTTTCCTGGAAACCAAGGAATTTGAACTGACCTGAAATGTGCTCGAAGAATTTCTGCCATCTGATTTTCTGATAGCAGGGCAGGAAATTACCGAGCAACTGCCAGCCGTAGTCATAACGCTGATTATCTTCAATCATCGGTCCCCAGAGTCCGATTGATGCAATGTAGTTTATGATAAAATATGTAAGTTCATCGTCGGTTTCTGCAAGCTTTTTCAGTTCATCAATATAACAGCTTGCGTTGAATAATTTATGGCAGACGAGCATTTCGTTCACATCGTCAATAATACCGAGGAATTTCTGTGATTTTTCTTCCAGAGGTTCCATTTTTCTTTCTCTGTAAGCGTTTGCTGTTTCACCGTGTAAGGGGAAGGCAATATTGTCAAGTAACTGCTTTGCAATATTTATTACATCGTATCTGTACGCCTCGTTGTCGCAATCAAGTTTGCGGAGTGAACGGTAAATTTCGAGAAGGTCATCGTTATCATAAAGCGGTTCAACTCTGTCATAAAGGCCTGTGTGTCTTAAGTTAAGCTGAGGTCTTGTGCAGATTGCAGAGCCTACGGGCACAGCACTGTGTTCTTTTGAATAACAGGTTTTTCTGTAAAGAGAAAGTCGCTTTTCAGCATTATCATCAGTTGTGCCGTAACGTGCAATTTCATATTTTTTATACCATTCAGTAAGGTCGATTTTACCTTTTTCGGTAAGCACATCAAATGAAAGTGCAAAGAACATAGGATTCTGGTTAAGGTTTTCGGGAAAAAGTCCTGCACCCACAGCATTCGGATATTTTTCCTTGCATTCAAGATAAGGGTTATCGGCAATTTCGTCGATATCACCCTGCATACTGTTGTGTGAGTTATTATGTTGGGAATTACCCAGAATAAATTCGCAACCGTTGAAACCGTTTGCCTTTTCGTGCATTGCAGAGTCAATATCAAGCACAAGGGTATTGCATCTTTTTATTTTGGACATAAACTCAGGCCTGTAACCTTCGCTTGAGAAAACGAGTGTTGCGTTTTCGTTATAGAAATCGGCTGCTCTGTCAAGCTCTTTTGCAGCATTTTCAAGGTAAGCAATTTCCTTTTTCTTTGTACCTGCAGAAGAAGCACAAAGCTGATTGCAGAGATAGTAGTCTGATGTGCCTAAGTATTCATCCTGCACTTCAAGATATTTAAGGAAAAATCTTCTGAAGCTGGGCGAATCAATTCTGAATTTATATGTTTTTGCAAAAGCTGCCCATTTATCTTCAACAATTATTTCTTTTGCACCGAAAAGTTTGGTTGTAATATCAGGAACAAGACCTGAGAAAGTTGACAGAATAGGTGTGATGCCCAATTCTTTCATACGTGCAACAACTTTTTTGCCCATTTCAAGGTTTCTTTCGATATGCTCAAAGGTTTTGCTGGGAATATAGTTGTAGAATCTGTTGGACATCTGCCAGGAATAAAAAGCGGGTCCTGAAACAAATTCAAGAGCAAAATCCTGGGGGAAATCCATTTTTATCAATGTATAGAAACACACGCCTTCGTTTCCCACAAGGTTTACTGCCATATTGATGCCGTTTATTGCAAGTGTATCAAGAAATTTTTCCCATTTTTCAAAATTCCATTTCCACGCATCGTTTGAATATAAGGTGTAGTCGCCGAAAACTCTCAGCTTCTGCGGAATGTAAGCAGAAAACTCTTTTTCGGGCAGGGGAGCCTCTGTGATTTCTCCCATATCACCGCAACAGGGTGTTATTTTTTTATTAAGGCAATTTTCAAGATATTTGCCGAAAGCCTTTGCTATGCAGACATTGTCTGTGCCTGAAAGGCAGATTTTTCCGTCTTTTGTTTTATATCCGTACCAATCCTGCTCAGTTGTCTTTTCAACAATTTCATATATAAAGCAATCTTTAATCTGTGGTGCGATTCTGCTGATTAAATCCAATTCTAACTACCTCCGCATACAATTATAATCATTATATCACAAACAAACAAAAAAGTCATTACTTTCAATGGAAATATAAATTTAATTTTTTTGTCTAAATATTACAAAACTTGTTGAAAAAAATATTGCGGTGTGGTAGAATTAACGATAACAATGCACTGAAGGAGTGTTGCATAATGATAAAAGTTACAGTATGGCACGAAAATTATCACGACAGAACAGACGAAGCAACAATGGCAATGTATCCGGGCGGAATGCATAATGTTATTGCATCTTTCCTTAAAACTGATGAAGAATTGCTTGTAAGAACAGCAACTCTTGACCAGCCTGAATGCGGTTTGCCTGATGAACTTCTTGAAGATACAGATGTACTTCTCTGGTGGGGTCACGCAAAGCACGATGATGTGCCCGATGAACTTGCAAAAAAAGTTCACGAGAGAGTTCTTCGCGGAATGGGTATAATTTTCCTTCATTCTGCTCATATGTCAAAGCCTTTCCGTCTTACAATGGGTACAAGCTGTACTCTTAAATGGAGAGATAACGACAGAGAAAGATTGTGGACAGTATTACCTCAGCATCCTATTGCAAAGGGTGTAAGCGAATATATTGAGCTTGAAAGCGAAGAAATGTACGGCGAAAGATTTGATATTCCTCAGCCTGATGAACTGATTTTCCTTGGCTGGTTTGCAGGGGGAGAGGTTTTCCGTTCAGGTTGTACATGGTATAAAGGTCTCGGTAAGGTTTTCTATTTCCAGCCGGGTCACGAAACTAACCCCAGCTATCACAATGCTGATGTGCAGAAGATTATTACAAATGCAGTTAAATGGGCAGCTCCGCAGGTAATAGTTGAAAAACTTGATTGCCCCCATTATGCTTCCCTTGAAAAGAAAAGACTTGAAAATAACTGAAAGGATTGACAGATTATGAAAAAAGTAAGAATCGGTATTATCGGTAACGGCGGTATCTGTAAAGGTGCTCACGTGCCAACATATCTCAAAGATGAAAGAGTTGAAATTGTAGGCGTTTGCGATATTATTGAAGAACGTGCACAGTTTTTAAAAGATGAATATTTCCCCGAAGCTAAGGTTTACACAGATTACAAAGAACTTCTTAAAGATGAAACTATTGATTCTGTTGATATCTGTACTCCCAACTATCTCCACTCAATTATAGCGGTTGATGCTTTCAAAGCAGGTAAACACGTTTTCTGCGAAAAGCCTGATGCTATTGATGTTACAGAAGTTCTTAAAATGCAGAAAGCAGCAGACGAAGCAGGTAAAGTTCTTATGGTTATGAGAAATAACCGTTTTGTAGCTGCTTCTCAGTATGCTAAAAAATACATCGATGCAGGTAAAATGGGCGAAGTTTACGCAGGTCGTTGCGGATGGCAGAGAAGACGCGGTATCCCCGGTAAAGGCGGCTGGTTTACAACAAAAGCACAATCAGGCGGCGGTCCTCTTATCGACCTTGGTGTACATATGATTGACCTTGCAATCTGGCTTATGGGTAATCCCACTCCTGTTTCAGTAAGTGCAAATACATTCTGCAAATTTGCAGATAACGATACAAGCGACTCTGTAAACTCTGATTTCGGCGATAAGAATTCAGAGGGTACATTTGACGTTGAAGACCTTGCAATGGGTATGATAAGATTTGATAACGGTGCAGTGCTTCAGATTGAATTCAGCTGGGCATCAAATATCAAGAGAGAACGCCGTTTTGTTGAATTACGCGGTACAAAATCAGGTCTTAAATGGGAAAATGATGATGTTGAAATCTTCACAGAAGAAGCAGGTCAGCTTCTCGACATCAAACCTGCAGGAAACCTTGAAAGCAAAGGTCACCACAACAACCTTGTTCATTACCTTGATGTGCTCACAAAGGGTGCAGATGCTTGCTTCAAACCTCAGCAGGGTGTTGATATGATTAAGATTCTCTGTGCGATTTACAAATCAGCAGAAACAGGCAAAGAAGTAGTTCTTTAATTTAAACTAACGGGCGGCATTTGCCGCCCTTATTTACATCATAAAGGTGGTGTTTTGCTGATGAAATATGCAATAATAGGTACAGGCTGGATTGCAAAAGCCTTCGCTGACGGAGTTAAGATAGCAGAAGGGATTTCGCCCTTTGCAGTATACTCAAGAACACGTGAAAAGGGTGAAGAATTCGCAGGAAAAACAGGCGCTGAAAAGGTGTTTACAGACCTTGAAGAAATGGTACTTTGCGATGAAATTGATGCAGTTTATATTGCTTCGCCCAATGCCTTCCATTACAAGCAGAGTAAGCTGTTTTTGGAGCACGGAAAACATGTAATCTGTGAAAAACCGATTACTGTTTGCCCGTCAGAATTTGAGGAGCTATTTGCTCTTGCAAAGTCAAAAAAACTTGTGTATATGGAAGCCATAATGATGATGCATTTTCCCAACAGATTTCTCATTGAAAATGCAATAAAACGCATCGGAAAAATCTTCTCCGCAAGGGTGGATTTTTCACAACTTTCTTCAAAATACCCGGCTCTTGTAAGAGGTGAAAATCCCAACATTTTTAATCCCGAAATGGCAACAGGTTGCCTTATGGATCTGGGGATTTACAACATATATTTCGCTTTGTATTATTTCGGAAAACCTGAAAAAATCACTTCAACTTCTCTTAAGCTTGACACAGGGGCAGACGCTCTGGGAACGGCGGTTTTCCATTATCCCGACAAGCAGATTACCCTCACTTACTCAAAGGTAGGGCAGTCAAGAACAGCAACTGAAATTTACGGTGATAAGGGTACAGTCGTAGTAGAATCAATAAGTAAGCTGGTTAATATCAGCCTTATTTCCAACAATGGTGATATGGAAATTATTGCTGATGATACGGAAAAAGAAGAAGTTATGAGCTGGGAAGCCAAAGACTTTTTCCGCTTTATCCGTGACTATGATGCTTGTTCTGATGAGTATGAAAAATGTGCGGAATTCTCGCTTGAAGTGAGTCGTGTTATGGCAGAAATAAGAAAACAGAATGGCCTGAATTATACATCTGTCAGATAATATAAAACAACGCAAAAAACGAAAGAAAAGTAATATCAGAATATAACTTTTTTATGACATCTTTTCACTTACGGAAAGATGTCATTTTTTTGTTGAAATTATTTCGTAATTGTTACAAAAAAATACGGAATTTCAGAGTGTTTCAAATTAATAAACATTATTGTGAAAATTGTTAAAAAATTATGAAGATAAGGAGCGTTTTTGGTTGACAAATTGACAGTAAAGTGGTACAATACAATGGATAGAATAGAGTTAGTGGGAGTATGTCTTCTTTAAAATTCTTTAACGGAAAATACCCCGATAATTCTTCCGAAATCCTGCAATACGGAGAGTGCTTTTTATGGCTGAAGAAAAAAAAGAAACTATAAAAGTTCCAAGAGCAAGAACGATGGAAATGTTGTTCAAACCTGTGTTTGACGTCGGTCTTAATATGGCAGTTGATTATTACACACGCATTCTGATTACTGATTATAAGGTAGGCATTATCCAGCCTGAAACTTATATTCCGGTGGCAGAAAAATCAAATCAGATTGCCGACATCGGCAAATGGGCAATTGAAGAAGCCTGCGATGTTATGATCAGAGCCGAACAGAGAGATGTCGGAATCAACAGTGTTATCCTCTGGACATCACTCAAGCATCTTAACAAGAAAAATTTTGTCAAATCAATGACTAATATTGTTGACAAAAAAGAAATTGAACACGATAAGTTCTGTTTCCAGATTACAGATCACATTCTTCAGGCTGATCAGGATATAATTTCTCAGAACATCCGCGATTTACGTAAAGAAGGCTTCCGCGTAGCAATTGATGATTTCGGTGTTGAATATTCATCACTTACGAATCTCGGTCAATATGAAGTAGACTATATCGGTATCGATTCTTCACTTACCCGCGATATAGAAATAAATGAGCGTCAGCTGAATATGCTCCAGGGTATTATTGATTTCGCAAAGAAAATCGAAACCAAGGTTATGGTCGGCGGCGTTGAAACTATGGAAAAAGCTGAACTTCTCAAAACCATGGGAGTTGACAGACTGTCAGGACCGCTTTACGGTGATTTTATAAAAGAAAAAGAAATTACTCTGTGATTATAGCTATCCTTACGAAAGGAGTTGGATATATTGGCAAAAAAACAAAATGTGCAGTTTGACCCGAATAATCCTGAAATGGAAAAATACGGTGTCCGCACATCAGCAAAAAAAGTCAGAAAAAATAAATTGTTTCTGCGTATCGTTGTTATCATCCTTGTATTATTGCTTTTGTTCCTTTCAATATTCTTCGGATGTGTAACTTACGCAAATCAGGCAGGTCGATTCACAGTAAACCTTGACCCTGATGCAATTGAAAAATACGGTATCACACTTTGTGAAAGCTATGAACAGGCATACGGTTTAGGTGCCTGGGCAAACGGAGGTACAGGGCCGGATGGCAAGCCCAACGCTGAAAGTAACTATGAATCAGGCGTTTTAATCCGCGGTAATGCTGTTGAAAATATGGATAACATTACAGAGGAGTGGTTGCCGGAAGATATCGACAGTGCAAATCACTCAGGCAGCCACAACGGTGATGCTAACAAAGACGGCGAAATTGACTACATAGCATATACTTTCTACCTTAAAAACGTAGGTAGAGAAGATGCAGACTATAATGCTTCAATAGACGTTCTTTCAGTAGACCTTGATGCCGACGAGGCACTCAGAGTAAAGGTTTACAGAAACGGTGAAGCAATTACTTACGGTAAAAAACCTGTCAAAGGTACTGAAAAAAATGAATATGCAAAATTCGGTATCGACAAGTTCTTTGCAAAAGAAAACAAGGTTATGGATAGAAACGTAACCAACTTTAAATCAGGCGCGGTTGACAAATATACAATTGTCATCTGGCTTGAAGGATGGGATCCTGAATGTGTTGATAAAATTATGGGAGGAGAGGTTAAGCTGTCTATGATGTTCCATATTATAGACAAAGAAGCCGAAAACGAGGAGCTTGTTTAGGAAAAAAGTGAACAACACACTTTCTTAATTAAGCAAGTTCCTTAAGTAACTTTTCTCCCCTTAAAAATTATCAACACATATTTGGATATATATTTAAATGAAAGTAAAACTTTCAGAAATTTTTTATGGAGGTAATATTCATGAGAAAAACAATGAGAAAAAGTGCGTTGCTCTCATCAGTAGCAATGCTCATCGTTTCAGCTATCGTTCTTACATCTGCTACATATGCATGGTTCTCATCATCAAAAGTTGTTGCAGTTGAAGAACTCGATGCAAGTGTTAAAGTAACAACAGGTCTCCTTATCTCAGTTGATAAGGGTGGAAACTGGGGCACACAGGTTGACTTCGCAGACGCAGTTTCTGTTAACGGTACTTGGGGTGCAGGTTATGCAAAGGATATGGTATTTGATCCCGTATCAACAGCAGACGGTGAAACATGGATTTCAGCTGTTTACAACGAAGATACAAAAGCTCTCGACACATCAGCTGCAGTTGTAGGTACAAACCTTGTAGCTGTTCCTCTCTGGGTAACAGGTCCTGCTGATGCAAACGTTAAAGCTGTTGTTAAATTCGACGGCACAGATTCACAGGCAGCAAAATGTATGAAATTTGCTCTTGTTCCTGCTAACGACGCTGGTGATGCAGTTGCATCAGGTGCATACGATGAAGCAGTTGCAGCAGAAGCTAATGCTGACAACAAGTTTATGGGTATCTCATCAGCAGGTACAGCAGCAACAGCTGGTGCTTACGTATCAGACGGCGGTAAAACAATCAACGAAGTTGCAGCAGACGGCGGTATCACATTCACAATTCCTGCAGGCACAACAACAGATGCTCCCTTGAAATATGTAGCATTCCTTTGGCTTGAAGGTAACGATGCAGACTGCGAAATGCTTAAATTCGACGTTGCCGGTGAAGACGTAACATTCGCAATGACACTTGAAATCGTTGACTAATTAATTGAATCAACTATATTTTAGTGATTGTTCAACTTTAGAGTTATAAACATAGCTCGCTGAATCGTTTCAAATATCGGCTTTTGAAACAGCTTAAAACTTAAAACATAGGCCGGGCGGGGTTAACCGCCTCGCCCGGTATGTGTTTCCTTTCAGAAAACACAATCTGATTTAATCAGACTAAACAAATCAGTGCAAATACTGTTAATAATATAAATTCTATTAAATTCGAAAATAAAAGAGAAATCTTTTAATATATATGAAAAGCACAAAGAAAAATCATAAAGAATAAAGGTGGGTTCCGAAACATGGCGGAAGAAAAAAAGACAAGTAGTGTAATAGAAACCATAGGTGACGTAATTACCGCAATAATACTGGTATTCTCAGTTATATTTACAGCTCTGACTTTGTCATCGGCAAATTCAGAAAACGGTTTACCTAATATTGCCGGTTATTCGTTGTTCTCTGTTCAGTCAGACTCAATGGAACCTGTGTTTTATACAGGCGATTTGCTTGTTATTAAAGAATACCAGGGCGAAGAACTTAATTCCGGTGATATCATTTCATTCAGAACAATTGAGCAGGGCCAGTACATTATCAACACCCATAGAATTGTTGAATGTCATGATATCGGCGGTATCAAAACATACACCACACGAGGTGATAATACACCCGCGAACGACCAGACTGACGTTGTTGCAAGTGAAATTGTCGGTGTTTATGCCTACAAAGCAAACCAGAAGAACGGCGTTGACGATGGTACAAGAGTAAAAGGTGTAGGTAAAATCATCGATATCGTTAAAGGTACAGGCGAATCAGGTGAAAAATGGACCTGGACTCTCAACGAAGGTACTGAAAACGAAAGAAGACTTAACCTTTCATTCCTTCTCTTCATAATTGTTCCGCTTGCTCTTATCTTCCTCTTACAGATTTATAAGTTTATCAAGGCTCTTAATGAATCTAAAGCAGAAAAAGCAAAGGCAGAAATTCTTGAAAACGGTGAACTTTCAGAAGAACTCAAGAAGAAAGCAATTGAAGAGTATCTTGCAAAACAGGCAGCTGAAGCAAAAGATGCAGAAAAGCCTGCTGAGGAAACATCCGGGGATGCTCCTGCGGATGCAGAGAATAAAGACGAAAACTAAAATATAAAATCTGGCTGCAAAACCCTTCGTATGGACGGCCGTCGGCCGTCTGTATGAAAGCGCAACGGATTATATATATAATAGAAAGCAAATTTTTTAAAAATTTACGAGGTGACAAAAATGAGCATACTGTTGAACTTCATTCAGGATTTTTTGGGACAGTTCTTTGTAAGCGGTTTTTGGGGAATGCTTAAAGGCTTAGGTAAAGGCTTTATCAACATCTTCAATTTCCCGAAATACATAGAAATCTTCAAAAAATATTCATCCAACTTCGGTGCAGGCGAATGGGCGCTCGCAATTCTTTGCGTAGTTCTTATCGTTGCAGCACTTGCAGCAATTGTATTTGTGATTGCGCTTCTTCTTAAGAAATATGTAAGAGTCCGCAAAACTCTTGTTGATCAGGAAGAGCTTCTTAACGAAGTTGGTAACCTTAATCGTGAAGTTATCAAACTTAATATGGAAAAGCAGAAAATCCTTGCTATGAAAGTTTCACAGTTAGGCCTCAGACCTGATGAAGATCCTTATGAGGATATAGAAGAAAAGAAAGAAGAAACAGAAGAAGAAGTCGACACAACTGCTGAAGATTACAGCCGTTTCTACAAGCTCACTCAGGTTGACCTTGCTATGAAGGATTATGTTCAGCACGATTTCGATAACGATATCACTCTTCCTGAATTCTGTGAGCGTTTCCGTAACTTTGCATGTAGCAGACTTGGTCTTTACTATGAAATTGACACTCTCCGTCTTTTCATTTCTGGTTTTGCTGCTGCAAGACTTATCATCCTTCAGGGTATTTCAGGTACAGGTAAAACTTCACTTCCCTATGCTTTCGGTAAATTTATTCAGAATGACGTAACTATTGCTTCTGTTCAGCCTTCATGGCGTGACCGTACAGAGCTTTTCGGTTACTTCAACGAATTCACAAAACGTTTCAATGAAACAGAAGTTCTTAAGAGAATGTATGAAGCTTGCTTCATGGAAGACGTTTCAGTTGTTATCCTGGACGAAATGAATATCGCTCGTGTTGAATATTACTTCGCTGAGCTTCTTTCAATCCTCGAAATGCCTTCACGTGATGAATGGGTTGTTTCACTTGTTCCCACAGTATGGCCCACTGACCCCGAACTTTTCTTCGATGGTAAATTCAGACTTCCTCCCAATATGTGGTATGTCGGCACAATCAATAACGACGACTCTACTTTCGCCGTTACTGATAAGGTTTATGACCGTGCTATTCCCATCGATATCAATACAAAAGGTAAATTCTTCGAAGCACCGCTTACAGATCCTCTTTACCTTAACTACAAACATCTTGAAGCTCTCTTTGATGAAGCTAAAGAAAAATATCCTGTTTCAGAAGAAGCTCTTAAGAAATTTGCTCAGCTTGACGACTATGTTATCGAACATTTCCGTATTGCTTTCGGTAACCGTATTTTAAAACAGCTTAAAGACTTTGTTCCTGTTTACGTTGGTTGTGGCGGTAAGGAAATCGATGGTATCGACTTCATCCTTGCTCACAAAATTCTTCGTAAATTCGAAAGCCTTAACGTTTCTTACATCCGTAATGAAATCGGCGGTCTTATTACTTATCTTAACAAAAACTTTGGTAAAAATAACATGAAGGATTCTAAGGATTACCTTGAAAGACTTCAGAAGCTTATGTAATATCTTAAGCTTTATAGCACAACTAATCTTCAAACAAAAGGGGACGTTCTCAGATGAGCGAATCATATCTTGATTTATACTCTGTCTACAAAGGCAAAATGGCTGAAATGACAGCCGGAAACCCGTACTATGACTTTATGTACGAGGCTATTTCCTCCGGACACAACAATTTTTCTCAATTTAATAGATTCTTTGAAAAGAAAATTGATATCCGTTGGGTTGAGGCTATCGAGCGTTGTATTATCCCTATCGACAACATTCTCAGAAATCCCCGTAAGTTTATCGTTCAGGAAGAAGAAGTTGTTATTATTGAACGTGCCAAAAAAATCACTACTGAATCAATCAGACATCTTGCACAGCATACCAATATGATTTCCAAGGTGGAAGATGACGGCAGTGTTATGCCCAGCAAAATCCTTAACGTTTTCCGTGAAGAAAGTTATGAAATTTACGAAAACCGTTTCTTATTCACCCTTATCAAGCAGCTGGAGTATTTTATCAATGTCAGATATGATGTTCTTTCAAAGTTGTCTGACGATGAAAGCCTCAATTCGCTTAAAATGGAAAGTTCGGTAAAAAAAGGCAACGAACTTATAACTTTCAAAATGGAAGTTGCAACCAAATATAACAGTGATGAAGATGTAGACGGCAAAAAAGAAAAATCAGTTATGGATAGAATCCACAGAATCAAAACACTTGTTGATGATTTTGTTCATTCTAACTTTATGAAAGAAATGCGTAAATGCGTTCCTGTCCGTCCTCCTATTATGAGAACCAACGTTATTCTGAAGGACCCCAACTTTAATCAGTGCCTTGGTCTCTGGAACTTCATCCACTCATATGACGACGTTGGTTACGAAATCAATGTTAAAGAATCAGATGATATGGTAAGCGATAGCTACCGTGATGACCTTTACGGTGTAATGGCTTACAACTATATGCTTCTCAAGAAAAACACAGAACCTGAAAGCAGCTATATCGGAAAACTCAAAAAACGTAAAATCAAACCGAAGTTTATTAAACGTCTCGCAGAAGAACTTGTTCTTAATTATGATTTGGATGAAGCTGAAATCAGGAAAGTGTTTATTGACGGTGTAAAAATTGCCGGTAAGAAGAAAACAGCCGGTGAACAGAAAATCAGAGAAGCAATTGCCCGTGCGTTGGCTTATGAAAATGAACGCAAACGCCTTATTGAGCAAAAAATCAAAGAAGAAATCGAAAGAAAGAAAGAAATCGAACGTCGCAGAATCGAACGCGAAAAAGCAAGAATCGCAAGAGAAAAAGAATTGGAAAGACAGCGCAAAGAGCGCGAAAGAGCAAGAGAAAAAGCAAAGAGAGAAAAAGAAATTGCTCTGGAAAAGGCAAGACGAGAGAGAGAGAAAGAAAAGAAACGTCTTGCAAAACTCAAGGAACAGCAGGCAATCGCAGCTGCCAAAGAAAAGGAACGTCTCGCAAAACAGAAGGAAAGAGAACGTATCGCAAAAGAAAAAGCTTTGGAATTGGAAAGGCAGCGTAAGGCTAAAGAGCTTGAGAAGAAGCGCATAGCCAAGGCAAAAGCTGAAGCACTTGAAAAAGAACGTAAAGCTAAAGAAAAAGAAAAAGCAAGAATCGCAAAAGAAAAAGCGCTTAAACTTGAACAGGAAAGAAAAGAAAAAGAGCGCATAGCGAAAGAAAAAGAAAGACTCAAAGCACTTGCTGAAAAAGAAAAGGCAGAAGCTTTAGAGAAAGAACGTAAGGCTAAAGAAAAGGCCCGCGAAAAAGCAGCTAAAGAAAAAGAAATCAAGCTCGAGAAAGAACGAATTGCAAGAGAAAAGGCTAAAGAGAAAGAAAGAATAGCCAAGGCGAAAGAAAAGGCAATTCAGGAAGAAAAAGAACGCAAAGAAAAAGCTAAGTTGAGAGAAAAAGCTGCTAAGGAAAAAGCAATTCAGCAGGAAAAAGAAAGAATCGCAAGAGCAAAGGCTAAAGAGAAAGAAAGAATAGCCAATGCAAAAGCAAAAGAAAAAGCTAAGGAAGCCGAAAGAAAAGCTAAACTGAAAGAAAAAGAGCGATTAGCAAAAGCTAAGGCTGATGCACTTGCAAAAGAAAAAGCAAGAATCGCAAGAGAAAAAGAAAAAGCTAAACTTAAGGCTCAGCAGGAAAAAGAAAAAGCAAAGAAAAATGCATCAGAAAATAGTGATGCAGAATAATAATTTGTAAAGCGTAATAACTTTACAGTACGCATATATTTGTAAAGCTAATTTGCTTTACAAACACCAAAAAGTCTTGATTTTACAGGCTTTTTGGTCAGAGGATAAAGTTTTGTTTTATAGTGCGTGTGTATGCGAAAGAAACCAGAACTTATCCCATTTGAAATCACGGAGGTATTTTAAACTATGGATAAAAAATTGACGAAAAGGTTATTGGCCTTGGTTCTTTCCGGGGGGATACTCTTATCCTCTACCGGCGTATATACTGCACTCGCAGCATCAAATACGGGCAATACAAGTGAATATACCTCCGCTCTTGTAGGCTCATCATCTGATTCTGCAACAGGTAATAAACCCATTTCCGGCGAATTTGTAACAATTCCGCAGGCGGCTCAGACAACTATCAAGACTACTACAACGCGCGTTCCGCCAACAACAAGAGTTACAACAAGACCTACAACAACGAAGAAACCTACTACAACACAGAGACCCTCAACTACTCAGGGTCCTGCATCAACTCAGACACCAACAACAAAGGTTCCTTCAACAACTCAGACTCCCGGTGTATCTACAACAGTTCCCGGAACAACAAAAGCACCCGTAACAACACGTCCCTCATATTCTCAGGCACCCGGAATTTTCCAGCCTGACACAACTGCTCCTGAAGTTACAAGACCTCCTATAAATGAAGAACTTGAATGGCTTGAAACTACAGAATCAGAAGAAACAACAACATCTGCTCCTGAAACTGGTAAGACCAAGCCTGATTTCGAAGTTATTACACAGCAGGTAGCAAACAACTCTGAAGACGTATGGGTAGGCGAAGGTACAGAAACAAACCCATATCAGGTAAGTTCAGCCGAGCTTTTCCTTAAAATGAGCGAACTTATCAACGATACAGCTAACGCTAACAAATATTTCAAGCTTACTGCTGATATCGATTTTTCAACTACAACAATCGACTAGGCTGTCCTTGACGGTCTTGCCGAACATCATGGCATCGGTGGTACACTCGTCTCAGTTAACCCTGAAGTTTCATCAAACTCAAATGTTTTCTTCCATCTTGATGGTAACGGAAAACAGATTATGAACTTAACAATGAATTTGAGTTACTTCAACTCACTTAGTATTTTCGGTTACGTAAACTCAGCTTCAACCATTACAAACCTTGTAGTTCATAATGTTTCAATAACTAACGGATATTCAAATGCACAGGCTGCAGGTGTTATCCTTAAAAACGAAGGTAATATTGACGAGTGCCGTTTCTCAATTATTGCACTCGACACAACAGCTTTAACAACTAAAGCAGAATCATTCTACCCTGACTACACAACACTCCGTACATATTCAGGTACTGCTATCGTAGTTGACAACAGCGGTGTTATCGACTATGAAACAAACTTTGACAATACCAATGTTAAACTTAACATGGTAGAAAATGCAACAATCAAAACATCAAGACCTTATGCAGGTGCTCTTGTTGCACAGAACAGAGGTAAAATCAACAAAGTCCGTGGTGTTAAGCTTACTATTGAAGGCGACACAACAAAGAGTACCCACGTTGGTGGTCTTGTAGGTACAAACGCAACACAGAGAACAAGCTCTGCAACAGGTATGTACTATTGTGAAATCCAGATGGACGGACGTAACAGTAGTGTCAAAGGTGCAGACAAAATCGGTTTCCTCGTTGGTCACAACTCAGGCCGTATCCAGCGTGCAAATGTAACAGGTAGCTTTAATACAAATGCACAGGCGAGTGCCACTAAATATGATGTTCTCGTAACAGGCGCTTCTGCTGCTGGCGGTATCGTTGGTGACAACACAGGTGACGTTCAGCTCTGTACTGCAACTAATGTTGGTGCTTACTTCGCAGATGCAACTGATGGTGCAATCTATGGTGGTATCGCAGGTAAATCAAACTACGGTATCAGAAACAGTATCGCAACAGGCTCAACTGCAGGTGCAGGTGATGCAAATGCAATCACACGTTACATCGGCGGTATAGTAGGTTACGGCGATACAGGCAACAACTTTGGTGTAGAAAACTGTTATGCTCTCGTTAAAATCATCGATTCAAAAGCAGCACTCGGTGCAATCGTTGGTTTTAACGGCGACAAAGCATATAAAAATAATAAAATCAGAAATGTATTCTATTCAGCAATCATTTCTTCAAGACCTTCTCCCGTATCATATGGCGGAGCAGGTGTGAATGAAGGCGACCTTCAATTCTCAAAGGCTTATGCAATGTCAAGCTATATCCATCTTATAACAAATGGTTTAGACTTTGGTATTACAAAGACAAAAGCTCAGGTATCAACAAGCTCTTTCAGCTTCTCAGGCTGGGGCGATGCTACATTTAATGTAAAGGGTAACTTCTCAGGACCGACAAATGCTTCTTATTATACAGTAACAGGTCTTGGCACAGACACACTTACTTATGAGCTTATAACAGACGGTCTGAACGACAAAACTGTTTTCTACTATGATGTTGATATTACTATTCCATCATCTATCGGTGCAGATAAAAATGGTATCACCCTTGTAAATCAGCCCATGGAATTGGGTATGCTTAACTCAAGCGGTACCCATACCACATCTGACTATACATCTGACGGATTCATAGGCACAGCAGATAAGCCTATCAAGCTTACCACAGATGAAATGAACTTCCTTTACTATGCTCCTGCAGCACATTTTGTGCTCGGCAGTACTCAGTATGTTAACGATAGTTTCACAGCTCCTTCTGCAACCTTCTGGGGCACTATCAATGGCAATGGTAATACAATTGTATACGCGATTGACAAAGATTTGTTCAAGGGCATCTACGGCTCACGTGATGATTCTCTTCAGAATAACAATTCTGCTACTCACAAATCAGATTCCTCTGATGAAGCTGACGTAGCATCAAACCTTGCAAACGGTGTAATCAGAAACCTTACTATCGACTTCTCTCCAAGTGGCACAGCTACCACAGTAAAGCTTTCATCACTTTTCGGTAATATATGTAACGCAACATTAAAGAATATAAATGTTACTTTCAACTGTATGGCTTACGGAATCACTTTTGAGCCTCAGGAGAAAGAAACAGGTCTCTTTGCAAAAGCGGTTTACGGTAATTCGTATCTGTATGGATGTTATGTTGATAACTACTATGATGAGGCAAGAGGCAACTCACAGTTGGCAAGTATGGATACGTCATATGACACAGTTTCAGGCTTTATCGGCGTAATTGATGCTGAAAAAGCAATTATTGACAACTGCGGTGCTGATATTCCGATTTTCCCTAAAGCACAGAATATGAAGAATATCGGTATATTCGTAGGTGAAATCAGATCACTTGATGGTGGTTACATTCAGAACTGTTATGCATCAGGTGCTCTTATCAAATCAGGTGGCTCATTCCAGACTTCAAGCTGTAACCTCTTTGCAGGTAATATTTCATCAGGCAGTAGTGATACTCATATCTATAACTGCTATTATTCACCCTCATACCTGTATACAAACAGTATATATAAAGATGGTATAACAACAGGTATCAAGGCCGGTTCATTCACAGGTTCCTGTAAAGCATGGTCATTCCAGGTGAAAAATGCTTCAACCCAGCTTTGGGGCGATGCTTCACTTAAGGTTGCAGCATCAGGCGGTGACAGTGCTGCACTTGAAACAATAAATAGTATTGACAGATTTGATATAGCTTATTATGAGGCTAACAGTCTTAGCCTTGACAATTATTTCACTGCGGCATCATCATCAGAAACAATTACTTTTGGTGCTAACAGAAAATTCAGTTGGTCCGGCAGAATAATGCTTAGTTTCACTTTTACCGGTGATACAAACGCAAGTGCATCAATTACAGCAAGGCACAATGCAACAGGTCTTGTGGCAAAGCTTACTGTGTTCAGTTCATCAGACCTTGAAATTGACGGCGATGGTTATTACCTTATCAAAACTCCCGTTGACCTTTACTATCTTTCAGATAACCAGACCAAGCTTGTTTCAGGCTCCACAGAATATATGTATATGAGCACCAACTCGAAAATCAGGCTTGGCGCTAACATTGATATGTCAGGTTATACTATCGAGCCTATCGGTACTTCAGCGGTTTTCTTCAAAGGTGAATTTGACGGAGCAGGTTATACAATTTCTAACCTGAACTTTGGACCGAACAACCTTGACCAGGCACTCTTCGGTTATGTTCAGGGTGCTACAATCAGAAGGCTCAATATTGATAGTGCCAATATCGTAGGTGCATCATATACAGGTGCAATCGTTGGTACGGTTTACGACTATGCTACTATTGATACCTGTAAAGTAACCAATTCAAATATCAGCGGTCAGAATCATGTCGGCGGTATTGTTGGTGGTATCAATGCAAAATCAGGCCCACAGGCTACTCAGATTACAAACTGTACTGTAGAAAATACAACAGTAACATCCACAAAGCCGGTTAAAGAACATGGTTATATCGGCGGTATCATCGGCGGTACATCTATGAACAGTACTGAAGGATGCTACGCTGAAATCACAGGCTGTAAGGTAACAAGCAGTACTATTGAATCTGAAGCATATGGTGCAGGTGGTGTAGTAGGCTACGCTCCCGACACTAATAACAAAATTTCTTCTTGTGAAGTTACCGGCACAACAGTTACTTCAGATGAAGCTTCAAACGGTGTTACATATGCATCTCTCGGTGCTGTTGCAGGTGCATTCGGTGGCTCAACACTTGAAAATTGTACAGTAACATCTTGTAGGATAATAGGTGAGTGTGCATCGGGTGTTGTAAGCCGTCTTATTAACGAAGCAGGCACAATATCAACAATTTCAGGCTGTACTGTTACGAATTCTGAAATTGTTGCTCCGAATATTGCAGGCGGTATCCTTGCACAGGTAAGTGCTTATGCAACATCTTCCTGCTACGGTGACAAAGTTATAACAGGCTGTAAAGTTTTACCATGTATTGATTCGGAAACCGGTAAAGAAATCAGTGCAGTTAAAGCAGCTGTTGCAGGCGGTATCGTAGGTAATGTTCAGCAGTTCTCGAATAAAAATCTCACAGTTTCAGACTGTACTAACCTTGGTACTATTGAAACAACAGGTAAAAAAGGCTCAATTACTGATGCTGCAGGCGGCATCGTCGGCAGACTTTCATCAGCCCTCCAGACACCCGGTATTCTTATTGAAGGTTGTCTTTCACAGGGTACTGTAAAAGGTAACTCAAACCTTGGCGGTATCATTGGTATGAACAATGGTAATGCTCACACAGGTGCAAATAAACTTATCAAAGATTGTTATGTAACAACTAAGTTTACAAGTGGCAACCTTGCAGTTGTAAAAGGTCTTGCAATCGGTAATGTAGGATATCAGGCTAAAACCGATTCTTCTGCATTGGCAGAAAATGTTGTTTACTCATCACTTAATACCCGTGAAGCCCTCTTCGGTAATATCGAAGAAACTTCAGGCGGCTTTGATATGAACAAAGGTGCCGACCAGACAAGCGGTATTACAGTTGACTTTACAACTGCTGCTTCCAATACCACAACAGCAGGTAAGCGTTATCTTGCTCACTTTGCAAACGGTGTTGTTGGTTACTATGATGGTATGATGGGCACATCAAATACTGTTCAGTTGCATACAAACTTATATATAGGTTCTACTTCTTACATTAACGCAATGACAACTCGAACCGACTTGTCTTATGGTGGTGTGAACTTAGGAAGTCAAAGACTTAGTGGTCTTCAGAAAACAACCGCTCCGCGTTTTTCAGTAGGTAATTTGCCTTCACTTACAGGTACAGATGGTAATGCTTTTGCTCCTCCTGCAACAAGCCCGTTCACAACAACTGCAAGCTCATCAAAAATCCTTGTTGGTTGTGGCGATAAGAATGGTACTGCTGATGCAACATACAACAAACTTACAGACGTAAGTATCCAGACATTTGATAAAAAATGTAACGCAACCGTTAAAACAACTTACACAGGCATCATCAACGGTGAAACAGTTTCGTTTGATGTAGGCTTCAACGTTGTTGTAAACGGTGAGCACGCATATGACGGTGACGGTACAGAATATAACCCCTTCCTCATCTACACAGCAGAAGACCTTCTTGCTATCAAACAGCATCACGATAATCCCTCTGCTAAAGATGACTACAAGGATAATCCTGAGTTCTATTATGAAGCATATTACTGCATAATGAACGATATCGATATGACAGAAGAACTTGCAACAGAAAACAAATCTTTTGCTCCTATCGGTACAGTGGATGAACCTTTCAAAGGTAAAATCACAACATATCATGATGAGCAGATGAAAATCAGCAATCTGCTTATAAACGACCCGAAACAGAATGCTGACTATGCATATAACGATTCATACATAGTAACTGATGCTGAGGGTAATAAAACGGTAGAATATTCAGACGCACTCGGTCTCTTTGGTTATACTGCAGAAGGTGCAGAAATTTATAACCTTGAACTTGAGAATGTCAATATTCTTTCAGTACCCGGTACAACAAACGGCTTCCTTGGCACAAAATCAGGTGCATTGGTCGGTGTGGCTAATGATACTATTATCCAGAACGTTAAAGTTTCAGGTGCATCTTCAGTTGCAATCGAAGGTTCATTCGGCGGCAGGGCAGGTGCAGTAGGCGGTATTGTAGGTCAGGCAGGCAACAATGTTGTAATGACAGACGTTCAGGTTGTCGGCACAGATAACGAAAGCCGTGCAACAGTCAAAGGCCAGTATTGTGTAGGCGGTATCGTCGGTTCATCAGCAGATACAACAGGCTGTTCAATTACTAACGCTTACGTTGAAAATGTTAATGTAACAAACCTTGCAACTTCAGGTGTTTCTATTGCAGGTGGTATTGCAGGTCAGTATTCAGGCGTTATTACAGGTTCGGCAGAAGTCAAAGATGACGAAGGTAATATTGTCACTCCCGCAACGCGCGTAAAAGTCAATAACGTATCAGTTCTCGGTACGGTTGTTGGCGGTGTTGTAGGTTCAGGTAATGTTACTAACCTCGCATTGGGCGGATGCGACCTTACTATTGAAGACGCTGACGTAACAAATACAATCGTAGAAGTTACAGATACAGTAAGAGCTGATGCAAATGCAGGTCCAAACGGCATTGCAGGTGGTATTCTCGGTCAGACAAAAGACAGTTACCACTATTACATTACAGACTGCACAACAGATGGTAATACAACAGTTACATCAGGCTATTGTGCAGGCGGTATTGTTGGCCGTGCAGCAAACAGAGGCAAAGGTCAGCTTCAGACAGAAACTTGCCTTATCATTTCTGATTGTACAACTCTTGCAAAAGTAGAGCAGCTCAATGCTCCCACAACAAATACACTCACACTCAGCGGTACTGTCAGAGATAAAACAGGCGCAGGTGCAGTAATCGGTGTTATTGATGGCAATGCACTTGCTATGAACGAAGATACAAATGCTCCGCAGATACAGATTAAAAACGTAACTGCAGGCGGTGAAATCTCAGGTACATTCAACGTTGGTGGCGTAGTCGGTGAATTTGCAGTATATCAGGGCAAACTCAACGAGCTTACAGAGTCTATCATTTCAGATTGTATTGTTTCAGCAAGAATTACTCCTCTTGCGGCGGCAACAGAACGTTTCGGTGTTATCTTCGGTTCAATTGAAGGTAATACAGAAAGCAGTAGTTCTGCTTCCGGTGCAGCACCGAACACGAAAGCTCCGTTCCCGGAATTCGATTCAAACGGTGCAGTAATAGAATACGCAGTAAAACCATTTGATAAGATTTTCTATTCATCTTATACTGCAGGTACTTATAATCTTTACGGTCTTTCAGAAATCAAAAATTATCAGGATCCCGTTCACGGTGTATTCTTTGATACAATCTACGACGTAAACAAAGTAGTTTATAACTTTGAAACTGACGATGGTACAGTAGAACTTCCCGTCAGCGTTGTTAAAGATGGTTACACAGCGAATGATCCGACCGCATCATATCAGTGGTTTGGCGAAAGCGTTTACGGATTCTCTGCAGAATTCAAAGACCTCCTTGCAGCAAACGAAGGCTCAGGTACACCCTTCGGCTTCTCAATTGCAGGTAAAGATTTTACTCTTGTTGAAGACGGTGTTCAGTCTGCAAACAAAGAAATTTTCGAGGTTATTCCTAACGATGACGGGCATCTTGGTGTTAACCTTACAAAATATCCTTATAAGATTAAAGTTAAACAGTTCAATACTGCAGACCTTGTATTTACTTATACAAACGGACTTCAGATTGGTATCCCCGTAATCTGCGGTGTTAACTTTGAAGGTGAGGGTACAGCAACAAACCCGATTCTGGTTTCAAATGAGGATATTTTCTACCACATTGTTAAGGTTCTTCCCTCATATTCATTTGTCCAGACGAAAGAAGAACTTGACTTGTCTGATAAGACAAAATATCCTGCAACAAGTCTTGCACAGCTTATTCCTAACTTTACAGGTACATATGACGGTCAGGGTCATACAATCAAAGGTTTCGATGTAACAATCGAATCTTCAGAATCTCCCGTTGGTATCTTCAGCAAAGTTTCAGGTGTGCAATATAAGGTTGACGAAGACGGAAATCAGGTTCTTGATGAAAACGGCGAACCAATTATTATTCCCAACATTCAGAATGTAACATTTATTGGTTGTTCGGTAAGCAGCGGTGAATGTGATAAGGGTACAGGTGTTGCAATCGGTGAACTCGCAGACGGAGCAACAGTTTCTAATCTTAAAGTTGAAAATTCGGTTGCAACTTCAAAGCTGGGCAACGTTGGTGGCGCAATCGGTACAGTAACAGGTGCATCAGTTGCTGATAAAATTACAGTAACAGGCGGCACAGTTGAGGCTGAAAAAGGCTCAGCAGGCGGTGCAATCGGCACAGTTATTGAAGATACTGCTACCGTTACTTCACCTGTAGTTAAAAATACTACTGTAACTTCAGGCTCAGTTGATGCAGACGGCACATACCTTGGCGGTACAACAGAGGATATCGCAGGCGGTATTGTTGCTCAGGCACATGGTGAAATCATCGGACCTGAATCAACTGAAACAGATGCAGACGGCAACCCGATTTATCCTAACGCAGTTGAAGATGTTACAGTACGTGCTCTTGTAGCAGGCGGTGCAGTCGGTGCAGTTTACAAAACAAACATTGCAGAGGATGCAAGTATTACTCATAAACTTACTCTCAAAGACATCAGAGTTTCAGGTGCAGAAGTAACTGCAAAATCTGTAGACGGCACTCGTGCAACATCAGGTGCAGGTCTCTTAGGCTTCGCAAGAGCAAAAACAGAAGTAACTCTTAACAACTGTTATGTAAATAATAAAACAAAAACCGAAACTTCATCAGTAGCATCTCAGGGTGGTGTTTCATACGGCGCCGGTGCAGTTGCTAACGTAGATGAAAATGTTATAAAACTCGAACTTATCGACGTTGAATCTTACGCAGAAGTAGTTTCACAGGAAGCAGGTAACGACGGTACGGTCTATGCTGCATCACTTGTGGCTTATGTAAACAATGCTCCGGAAAAACTTACATTTGACGGTTGTGTTGCAGGCGGTAAGATTACAGGTCATGCGATGAAGACATTCGTCGGCGGTGCAATCGGTGGATTTAATGTTGATAACAATCCGGAAAATGATGCTGACGAAGGAAATACTGAAAATCACGACATTGACAATGAAATAAAGCATCCTTTATTCGTCAATGGTGTTATCAGTGCTGAACTTGAATGTATTGACGGTCATTCAAACAACGTTACACTCAAGTCAGTTCACAGAATAGGCAAGTTTATTGCAAAATACGGCGTGAATATGTTCGTGGAAGGAAACTTCCCCACAATGTTCCAGAATAACTACTATTCAACATATCCCAACGATATAGCGTTCTTTGCAACAGAGTCAGGGGAGAAAGGTCCTCTCGATGCAATTCTTGCACAAACAAAGTCAGATGACGGTGCAGATGCATTCAAGAACATCAACGTTCAGGAAAACCTTGCAATCGCTGATGAATTCAAGTCAGGCTGGAACAGTGTTGCAATCACAAAGGCTATCGGCTCTGAAACAACACTTTATGCAAGGCTCAGCGAAGAATATGCCTCACTTCCATACGGTAGTGAAAACAACAGACGTGATGCAGTTGCAGCAGGCGGCTTCAGCCTTATGGAAACTGCAAAAGATGCAGAGGGCAACCCTGTAAGCTGTATCGAACTGATAGGCGACCCGTCACAGACAGAAAATATCGGTGAATTTGAAATCACAGTTAAGCCTACAGACTACGGTGCAGAAATGCTCGTTGCAGAATATTCCTGCGGTCTTAAAACAACTGCACAGATTATTTCTGTTGAAATTGAAGGTGACGGCTCTGAAGGAAATCCATTCCTTATCAGCACACCTACACAGCTTCGCGTTGTAGCTTACCTTACAGTAGGTAACTACCACTTCAGACAGATTAACGATATCGACCTTTCAAATTCTTATGCTGCAACAGGTACAAATACAGACAAGTTTATCCACAACAACGGTGTTAAATTCTACGCTCCTATCGGTACTGAAACAGCACCTTTCGACGGTGTATATGACGGTCAGGGTTATAAGATTGAAGGCGTTAAATCTGAACGCGGTAACGAAAACAATATCGGCGTATTCGGTGTTGTAGCACAGAATGGTACACTCGTTCCTACAATCAAAAACCTTCACGTAGAGCTTCTTGCTCCCGACCAGAAGGTAAACGGTATTCTCGGTAATGAAAATGTGGGCGGTATCGCAGGTAAGATTTCTAACGCAGTTATTGAAAACTGTTCAGTAACAGTAGGTACTTTAACAGGTAAACAGAATGTGGGCGGTATTGTCGGTCACTTCACAAGTTCAAGAATCATCAACTGCTTCACTCAGTCTGATGTAAATGCAATAAATACTGAACTTGCACCTTACGCAGGCGGTATCGTAGGTTATGTAGCAGATGCAGTGAACTTTGAATCAACTACGATTTCAGGTTGCTTCGCATCAGGCAGTATCTACGCATCATCTATGAATGCAAACGATGACACTTCAAATGCGGCAGGTATCGTATCTTACCTTGCAAACTCTACAGACCTTGTAATTGATAACTGTCTCTTCACAGGTACAACCTCAAGCGGTTACGGTATTGTAGGTAGTAACAACTATCTTAAGTTTATTATGACAATGTCTGACTGTATCGATGCAGGTCAGAACGTTGCAATGGCAAATGATAAATTCACAAAGATTTCTACAGCGGTTGCTTCTTCCACAACTCTTGGTACAGGAACAATCACGAAGTCAAACCTCTACTACGACAGTGCGCTTCTTAAAGTGAACACAGATGTAGATGAAGCAGGTAAAGAAAATCTTGCTAAAATCACAGGTAAGCCTACATCAGAGCTTATCAATGTTTCAATGGGTGAGGGATGGACATCAATTGCAGGACATTATCCTGTACCAACAGTTTCAGAAATTACTGTTACAACTTATGATGAAAATTATAATGTAACAAATACAGAAACAAAGGTTGACCCGTATTCAGATGCTTATGCTAAATTCTTGTCAGCACCTATCCAGACAAGTGAAGCTGAAGAAGAAAGCGACATCACTAAAGTTGCTTACGGTCAGGGACTTGTATATCCTGTAACACTTCTCACAAAAATTGGCGAAGATAAAGTAACTTATTCTTCCTCAATCTTTGATACAACAGACACAGTAGCATATCCCGAAGGCTTCGACACAGCTCTTTACGGTAACCGTACATCACAAGAGGTTGAAGTTGAAGGCGAAGACGGTACAAAGACAACAGAAACAATTGTAACAGATAACAAAAACGTTGACCTTCTCTTCGGTGACAATGCAGAAACAGGCAAAACAACAGTTTACAGAAACATCTTTGATACAACAAAGGGTATAGCAGAAAGAGGAAACTTTGATACTAAACCCACAAAGAACACATATGTCAATGCAGGTGCTGCATCAGGCGGTGTATTCTCAAACAAAGAAGCATATTACAATGCACAGACTCCTGTAATATTTGCAACTGCAAAAATCAATGGTGTGGATGTACAGAGAGATATTAAGCTTGCTCTCAGCCAGGGTACAACTTACTGTATCGCAACTCAGCGTCAGCTTTATGCTCTCGGTAAGGCAGATTATGAACTTGTAGAAGGTACCAAGTTCTCAAATTACTATGGCTCTACTTATAACTACAAGCTTATTACTGACATTGACTGTGGCGATAACACAACATTGTTCACACCTATCGGTCTTGATGCAATAGCTGACGGCGGTTACACAGGCCAGTTTGATGGTTCAGGCCATACAATCAAAAACCTTAAGATTGAACAGACCGGCAAAGATTATGTTGGTATGTTTGCAATGGTTTCTAAAAACTGGAACAGCCCATATGACCCCTGCGTGAAAAACCTTACTCTTGAAACCCCCACAATTGTGGCAACAGGCACAGTTTCGGGCGGTCAGCAGACAGGCGGTAACTACGTAGGTGCACTTATAGGTCACGTTAAGGGCAGTGGATATACTGTTATTGAAAAATGTCATGTAATCGGTTATGCAGAATATGACGAAAAGGGTAATATTCTTCCGGAAACAGTCAAAGGTTCAGTAACAGGTAACGGCTCTTATGTAGGCGGTCTCATCGGTAAAGTTGATTATCCTAATTATATAGATGCAACCGGTACGGACGCAGGTACTATCGTAAGAAGCTGTAGTTCATCAGTGCTTGTTTCAGGCTCAAGAGATGCTGTCGGTGGTCTTATCGGTGATTCAGCAGCAACAGTAGAATCTTGTTACGCAACAGGTAATGTTGTTTGTGATAATATCTACAACACCCAGAATAATGAAAGAGTATTCGGTGTTGGCGGTCTTATCGGTATCATGTCAAATGGTACTGTAAACCAGTCTTTCGCATCAGGTAACGTTGAAGTTAAGAAATTCACTACAGGCAATAACGCATTCGTTAACGGTGACCTGGGTATCGGCGGTTTCGTCGGTGTTGTGAAAGAAATGAAAGACCCTGTTTCACAGGCTGAAATAACAGCCGATGTAATCACAGAATGCTTCAGTGGCGGTAACGTTAAATTCGGTACTGAAAACAGCACTTCAGCAATCAATCCTAATAATGGTAAAACTACTATTGTTGGCATTGGTGGTTTCAGCGGCATCAACCGTGAAGGAATTGCTCATGCATATTCTTCAGCTGCAGTTAATGCAACATTCGGAGCTATATATGCAAGAAGCAATAGTGCAGCATACGGTGTAGGTATCGGCGGTGTTGCAGGTGTGGCACTGGGTAATGTTGAAGATGTTTATTCTTCAGGTTCAGTTGCTCCTGCTTATGCATCAATTGATTCAACAAACAATCCCAAAAACTGCTACTTCGGAAAAGGTGGTACAGTCGGTACTAAGATGGATTCAGATGCAACAGTAAGATACTGTTACTACGATAGCTGGACTAATACTGACCCCACACTTACATCAATCGGCGGTCAGACAAATAATCAGGAAGCAAGAGGTCTTACAACACTTGAACTCACAAGTGGTAAGAAACCCGCAAACACAACATTCTCTGATTATTGGGGCTTCACACCAAATGCTTATCCTTATCTGAAAACACTTCTTGCAGAAGATTCAGATTACTATATTATGACTAACTCAATCCTTTCTGTTGTTTGCGTAAACGTTGCATACGATGACGTTTCAGCAAAAACAGGCGCAGGTATCACTCAGGCTCTTACAGTTCCGTCAGAGTTCAAGTATACAGACGAAGACTTTGAAGAACATGTATACCAGCTTGACTGGGCAGGTGCAACACTTTCAGGTAACCTTGCTGCTATCAAGAGAACACGTAACACTCGTGAATATGTTGACGTTGTGGCACAGGTTAAGGGTTACGAACAGTATGCAACACGTGTTTACAGCCGTCTCTGCGCAGATATGAAGGGTACATTCGAACAGCCCTATCTTATCGGTAACGAAGCAGACCTTGATCATATGAATATGACTGCTGATGAACTTGCAGCAGCAAAGGGTGCTTACACAGGCTTCTATGACCAGTGGGCAACACCACTCGGTGACGGTAATGAGCAAGTTGCAGGCACAGTTTATTATCAGCTTATGTCAAATATCGAAGTTGACGAAACTGTACGCAAGATTCCCAATGCTCCTGCTTCTTACACTTACGAAATAACAGTTTCAGATGCAGAAGGTAACACAACAACTGAGAATAAGACCTTTAATTATAAGGGCTTTGTTCTCAAGGGTAATGGTTACTCAATCAAGAATGTAAACACAACAGGTTATTACTTCGATACAATTGATGAGAATTCAATGATCAGCAACATAATCTTTGAAAACTTTACATTCACAGGTTCTGGCTCAGCAATTGTAAAAACAAACAAAGGTCTCCTTCAGGATGTTTATGTTAAGTCCACAATAGGTGATGGCACTGCAGATATTTCTGATGCAGCAGGTCTTGTATATACAAATGATGTATCTGATTCACAGATGGTTGTTTATGAGAATGAAGATGGAAAACCTGTTGAAAAACCTGTTTATGATCACAAGGGTAATCCCGTAATGTGTGGTACAATCGATGGTTGTATGGTAGATGCTACAATCAAGGGTGCTTTGAGCAACGTCGGTGTAATGGCAGTTACAAACAACGGTACAATCAAAAACTCAGGTACTGCAGGTACACTTGATACATCAACAGGTGGTACAATTTCCGGAATCGGTGCATTTGTTGTAAACAACAACAAAACAGTTGAAGATTCATTCTCAATGGCAGACGTAAATGTTCTTGCCGCTGCAAATGCAGTTGTAAAACATATTTCAGGTTTTGCAGCAATCAACAATGGCACAATGGACGGTGTATACACAAGGTCAGCGGTTTCATTCGCAAACACTCCTGCAGATACACTTACAGTTGGTTCACTTGTTGGTGAAATCACAAGCACAGAAGCAGAGCCTATAACAAACGCTTACGCGGCAGGTCTTCTCGGTTACTTTAACGGAGCACAGGATTCAATCCTCTTCGGTACAGTACCACCTGAGATGAACAAACTTTCAAGTGTTTATGTTGATAAATCACTTGCAGGTGAAAAATCAGCAAACAGCTATAAATATTCTGAATCACTTTCAGGCATTATGAGCATGCAGTTTATGCCCGATGCTATGAAGTATGATGCAACGAATAACCCTGAAGGTACATTTGTTGCAGGTGATGCAGATAAACTTACACTTCCCCAGCTTACAGCAATCAAGAATGCTGAAAACCATCAGGTTGTTGATTCAGACGGTAACCTTATCTATGTTGATACTTCTGTAACAGATAAAGTTGTTACTTACACAGTCTTCACAGAAACAGTTGTTGAAGGTGAGGGTGAGGACGCAGAAACAGTATCTGTAAGAAAGTACAGATGTTCAGACGGTAATGTTTACTTCGCAGACGGAAGTGACAACGTAACTGATGAAAACGGAAATATAATTGTTCCCGTTGAAAACCTTAAACTTCAGTATGCAATTTACCTTGAAGGAAAGACAATCATCAGAAACTACGATGTAATCAGAGCTTACTCACAGATTTCATCAATGACAATCAAAACCGGTCAGAGCCAGTATGCAGACAGACTTGCACCTAACTCATCAAGTCTGGGTCTCAATTCAACAGTAAGTAAAGTTGATGGTGTTCAGTTTAACCCTGTATCAAGTAATAATATTGTTGGTATCAACAACGGAACTGATATATTGTATACAAACGATACAACAGGTTCTGAAACAGTTAAAGTTACCAATAATAACAAGATCAAACTTTCACGTGGTATGGAAATTCAGCCCACACTTTATATCGATGTTGCGGTAAGCGAAGCAGCAAAAGATCAGCTTAACCCCAACTTCTTAAGCGGTGTAGGTACAAAAGATAAGCCTTACGTAATCAGTAACGCAGATTCTCTTACATCACTCCATTACTACGGCACAGAAAGTTCTCTCTACTTTGTTCTCGGTAACGATATTGATATGAGTAAAGTTACAGACTTCCAGATTCACCACTTCACAGCTCATCTCAATGACCCTGAATCACTCGGTGAAGATACTCACCAGTACGCAATTCAGAACTTCACTTCAACAGAAGGCCACGGCGGTCTCTTCGGTACAATCGAAGACGGTGCAGTAGTCAATAACGTTGCTCTCACAGCAACAATTGAAGGTAGTGAAAATAACACAGGTGCTCTTGCAAACATCATCAAGAATGCAACTGTTACAAACTGCGTAGTTTCTGCAACTGTAACTTCAACTGCAACAGCTGATGAATACGGTGCTCCTGCAACAGGTATCCTGGCAGGTAGAGTAAACGAAAACGCAACAATCAGCGGCATCGTTACTACAGGTAACGTAACTGCTTCTGCAGGCGTAGCAGGTGGCGTAATCGGCTCAGCTCATCAGGCTGCAATCAGCGAAGTTCTTTCAACTGCAAACGTAGGTTCAGGTGAAAAAATAACAAGTGCAGGTATCGTAGGTGAAATGCTTGAAGGTGCAACACTTACAAACGCTCTTTACGGCGGCGTTGCACAGAGTAAGAAACCTATAGTCGGCACTTATGTTGACGAAACAGCAATTAATGAAGCTTACTACGATAAGCAGACCAATAAGAACATCGAAGACGGTACAGTAATCGGCACAGGCAAATCAACAAAAGAATGTGAAAAACTTACTTTTGATGATACGTTTATGTATGTTGATGAAAATGGCGGTTACTATCCCGTACCTGTAACAATCGTAGATACAATCGGCATAGGTGTTGAAACATCTCACGAAGGTTATGGCTCAACTGCAGCACTTGCAGCAGCAACAATGAACTTCTACTTAGGTTCAACCTATGGTCAGATTGGTTACTACACATCAATGCAGTTTATAAACATAGCTTCAGGTTCTGTAGTTACTGCAACTGAAGAAGGAAACGGCGGTTACTTCTCAATCGTTTCCGGCGACAAGGTTTATACAATCAAAACCGCTAAGTTTAACGAAGAAATGGATCCCGGAATCAGCTTCAGTCTTGAAAATGGCGCAGTTAGAATAGTTTATCCCGGTCTTGTAAGAAATGCTAACATCTCTTACACAATCGTAAATGGTTCAGACCTTGATGCAACTAACAAAACTCTCGGCGTACTCTTCAAGAGTGTATCAGAAAAGGGAAGCACAGACGGTGTTCAGGTTCTTAACGATTTCACAAAAGAAATTGGTGTTAAACAGACAAACATCGATGCTCTTGCAATTGCAAAAGAAGTTGATGGCTTCTATGTAGGTGAAATGTTACCTGATGGTTATGAATACGTGATTACCGCAACTCTTGGCGGTCAGGAAATCCCGAGCGATAACATTCAGGTTGAAGAAGGCGTTTACGGCACATACATCAAACTTCCCGATGTAAAAGATGCAGAGGGCAACACAGCAACAGATGTTGAACTTACACTCACAATTGTCAAAGCAGACAGACCCTGGGGTGTAAACTCAATTAAAAACATTCTCTGGTAAAAGAGAAAAGCAAAACTTAAAGCAGGGGAGAAGATAAAAATTCTCCCCTGCAGAAAAAGAAAATTCAGCAAAGAGAGGTAAGTAAAATGGCTAAGAAAAAAGAAAAAAACACTGCCAAAAGTCTTGCGATGGTTCTCATCACAGGCATAACATTGGTAGCGGCTACTCTTTGCTGGTTTGCAATTATGGACAGAAGTGTAGTAGAACCGATTAAAAGAGCGGAAGTTAAAAACGAATCATCAACATTCGCTAATATTTATTACGGTGCAGATGCAAGCAATAAAATAGCAATAACTCCTGAAAGCATAAAACAATATATCAAGATTGAATCCAGAGAGATTATTCTCGAAAATATGTTCCCCGGTGCGGAATATACATACATGGCAGAATTTTCAAATGCAAGAAAAGATATGATAATCACACTCGATTTAAACGACATCGCAAATGTGACAGGTACTCTTACATCAAAAGTAAAATTAAACCGCAGAGTTACTCTGATGAGTGGTGTTAGCGGTGATAAAGAAACTACATCCACAGAACCGTCTTATAAACTCCAGGCTGGTGAGATACTTCTCAGCGACGAAAATACTTTTACATATAAAGTTCCTGCAGATGGCAGATACAGAGTTTATTTCTCTTTCAAAATAGATGAAACCGTAACAGTTGAAAACGGAAGAAATATGTCTATAAATATTGAAAACGTAGACGCAGTAATAAGTAATTCATAACCAAGTAATTAAGAATTAAGTGATTAAACAATGAAAATAATTAAGAAAATAACATCAGCTTTAGCAACAATAATATTTATAGTTTGTCTTATACTCCTTGCTCTCGTAATGATAACTCCCAAAGATGCAGCAGGTAATAAAAGAGTAAATGTTGCAGGCTACAGTATTATGACCGTAATGACAGGCAGTATGGAACCTGCTTATCAGGTTGGTGACATAATAGTAATTAAGAAAACAAATGAAAATGAATTACAAGTAAAAGATGTAATTACATTCATTTCAACAGACGAAGAGTTAAACGGTCAGCCGATAACTCATCGAATTATAGATATAACAGAAGAAAACGGACAGAAAAAGTTCGGAACAAAAGGCGATAATAACCAAATAGCTGACGAAACACCTGTCACAAGCGACAGAATTCTCGGTAAAGTTCAGTTGAGAATTCCTTTTGTAGGCAGAGCTGTTAATTTTATGCAGACAAACAGAATTGCATTTTTCCTGATTGTTATTCTTCCTATGCTTGTAATTATGGCACTGGAAGTGAAAGATATAATTATGATTGCACGTAGTGGTGACGAAGATGAAGGCGAAGAAGACAATAAGTAATATTCTTACAACAGTAATAATTCTTTTGTCTTTAGTTCTTCTCACAATCGGTCTTTTGCCGAAAGTTACTTCTTACGATGGTTATTATGTAACCTCAGACAGTATGTACCCCGCAATCAAAAAAGGCGATCTTGTTTTTACAAAAGAAGTTGCTTTTGAAGACATTGAAGTAGGCGATGTGCTTACTTTTACAAGAGAAGGCAGTGAAAAGTGGTTTTCACACCGCGTTGTCAGAATCAAAGAGTCTGAAAAATCTTTCAGAACAAAAGGTGATAACAATAATGTGGAAGACCCGGGTTACACTCCTTACGATGCGGTTGTAGGCAGAGTGGAAAAGAAAATGCCTTTAATAGGCTTTTTGCCGATGATGCTGGCAACAACATGGGGTAAAGTAGTTTTAGCATCAGTTTATGTTTTGTATATAGCAGTTGAGGTTGAAAATGCTGCCTCTAAAAAACGAAAGAAGGGATAACTATGAAAAAGAGAATACTTTGTGTAATACTTTCCCTTGCGGCAGTATTCAGTCTTGCGGGCTTTCACGCAACAGAAACATGGTTTGGCAGCGGTGAAAACAAGAGCATGAAATTAAGTTCAGGTGATCTTGATTTTGTTACATCAGATGACCTTAAACTTAAAGATGAATCAGCTCTTGTCCTTCCGGGTGAAGAACTTGAACTTGCAAAGGCAATTGTAATTACTAACTATTCAACAATTGAAACAGAACTTCGCGTACGTGTTGAATGTACATACGATGGCTCAACTGAAGTTTTCAAATGGATTGAGTTTGTAAATGAAGGAGACAGTGAATGGGAAGTAGGCGAGGATGGTTTCATTTACTATGCTCCGGGTGGCAACAGACGAATTCCTGCAACTGAAGGAAAGCCGACTGAAACCACAACTGTTGCCGAAACTACAACAGAAGCAGGCACAGACGTAGGTGAAACAACAGAAACAACCACAGATGGTGTTGCGGCAGTAGATTATGAAAATCCTGCTGAAAATGAAATCCCTCTTGGTGGTAAAATCAAAATCAGCGGTGATGTTCCCATTAAATTACAGGGTAAAAACCTGAAACTTAAATTTATCATTGAAGCAAAACAGGCAGATTTTGTAGAATGGGAATATTTTACACCCGCAGAAGAAGTAACTAATGGATAAGGTTTTAAGAATATTAAGAAATGCGTTCTGTATTATCGTTGCAGGTCTGTTTGTTCTTATTGCAGTTGTAACTGTTTGCGGTGCAAAAGGCTATTCTGTTGCATCAGACAGTATGAACCCTGAACTTTACAAAGGTTATGTTGTTTTTGTAAAAGAAACACCTTTTGAAGAACTAAAAAAAGGCGACATTGTTACAGCTGAATTTAAAGTAAAAGACGGCACAACATACACTCACAGAATCGTTTCAATTGATTACGATAAAAAAGAAATAAAAACAGCAGGCGATAAAACAGGCCTTGTTGATACCGAAAGTGCAACTGCCGACCAGATTAAAGGTAAAGTGTGGTTTTCAATACCGCTTTTAGGTTATCTTTCATTATGGCTCACAAATGCAAATTATGTTGCAGTAATTGCAATTTTTGTGCTTGTGATTATGGCGGTAAGTTTTGCAGCAGGTAAATTTTATAAAAATAAAACGAGAGGTGATAAAAATGAGCACAGCGAAGAAAAGAACAATTAAATATGTGTCTTTAGTTGCATCGTTGATTCTTGTAGTTTCATATTTCAGCCTTCTTTCACCTACAAGTGCATATTTTTATAAATCAGAAACACAGAATGCCAAACTTACGTTTGCAATGTTTGATGTAGAACAGACTTTGTTTGAAAATGAGGAAAAACTCAAATTTGACGGAGCAACAAAACTTTGTGATACAGAGGAACTTCTTTTTGACAGAGTTGCCATAGAAAAGAAAATTACTCTTAAAAACAATGGTGATGCAGATGCGAGAATTGTTGCAGATATTACCCCGAATGATGAAGCAGTAAACAACGGACTTTGTTATTATGTTGAATTTGTAGAAGAAAAAGTAAGTGAGCCTGAAACCGATGCTCCGGAAACGGTTGCAGAAGGAGAAGAAACAACTGAAAGTTCAACAGAAGAAGTTATAGAAACTACAACAACTTCTGCAATTAAAAAAGGCGATTTGAAAGAATATCTTGAATCAAAACTCAATATCAGCGATTCTTCTACACATGATAGTGTTCAATCAGCACTTGATAATCACAATGCAACCGTTGAGGGTAGCTATGTTATCATTGAACCCGGTGAAAGTGCAACAGTAAGAATCATTTTCTGGTCAGAATATGACCCGGTTATGGATAATAACGGCAATGAAGCCGGCTGGCAGAATGCGGGCGGCAATATTAAAAATATAAATTACAGTTGCAATATCAGAATTGTTGCTGCACAGGATAGAGATGAAGCTGTTGCAGAAGCTTTGAAAGAAGAAACTCAACCGGAAGTAACAACCACTGAGGAAACCTCAATAGAAGAAACTACCACAGAAGAAACAACAGTACAACAATAAGTTTGGCAGGTGACAGAATTGAAGAAGAAATTTGTTGAAAATAAAAAATTCAGATTAGTAGTAATTTTGTCAGTTGCTGTTTTGCTTGTTCTTGGCGCAACTCTTGCGTGGTTCTTCCTTTATCCCACTGATGCAAATCAGCAGTTTTCAGTTGCAAACTTCCAGGCAGAGCCTGTATGTTATTTCGAAGGCAGTGAAGAAAAATTCATTGATGAAGACGGATTAATTACTCTCAGCACAAACCCTGAAGATGCTAACTATATCGGTAAATTCTGTGTTGATGTAAAATACAAAGGTGACGGTGCAGGTTACTTAAGAGTTAAAATGGTTCACGAATATTCAATTAACGGCAATTCAACTCAGCACCCTGCAAATGTACCTTATACTGTATCAAATGATTGGTACGATAACCGCGGTAACGACTATTGTTATTACTACAAAAACGAGCTTGATGCAAACGGTGATACAGAACAGACACTCAATTTTATCGCAGCGAATAACGCTATAAATTTAGGTGAACTCGCTGACGGCATTGTAATCAAAGTTGCAGTAGAAACTGATATGGTACAGGTTAACAGATATCCGCAGGTATGGGGTATCGATAAACTTCCCTGGAAATAAAATTAATTAATGGACCGAGCAATTCGGTCCATTTTCCTAATATTAAAGGCAGGTGATTCTTGTGGCTAAAGCAAAGAAGAATAACAAGAAAAAATCAAAAAAGAACAGTAACTATAAGAACGAGGTAGTTGAAAAGAAAGTTCCTAAAAAGTCTGAAAAGAATCAGAAGGAGCTTGAACGCAAGGCTAAACTCAAAGAAAAAGAAAAGAAAAAAGAAGAAAAGGCTCTTGCTAAAAAACAGAAAATTGAAGAAAAACTCAAAAGAAAAGAAGAAAAATCTTCAAAGGATGAAAAGGCTAAAAAAGAAAAACCTGTTAAGGAAGAAAAGGATTCAAAACCTGTTGAACCTTTCCTTGAAGAAAGAAAAGAGATTAAAACTCTTGCAGATGAAATAGCAGAAAAAAATGCAGTGAATGAACCCGAAGTAATCGACGAACCCGAAGTAATCGATGAGCCCGAAGTAATCGATGAGCCTGAAGTAATCGACGAACCTGAAGTAATCGACGAACCTGAAGTAATCGACGAGCCTGAAGTAATCGATGAACCTGAAGTAATCGACGAGCCCGAAGTAATCGACGAACCTGAAGTAATCGACGAGCCCGAAGTAATCGACGAGCCTGAAGTAATCGATGAACCTGAAGTAATCGACGAGCCCGAAGTAATCGACGAGCCTGAAGTAATCGATGAACCTGAAGTTATTGATGAACCTGAAGTTATCGATGAACCCGAAGTTATCGACGAACCTGAAGTAATTGATGAGCCTGAAGTAATCGACGAACCCGAAGTAATCGACGAGCCTGAAGTTATCGATGAGCCTGAAGTAATCGACGAACCTGAAGTAATCGATGAGCCTGAAGTAATCGATGAACTTGAAGTTATTGATGAGCCTGTTGAAACACCTAAAAATAAACTTATCCTTGAAGAAGTTGTAGTAGAGAACGAACCTGAAAAAGAATCAGAGTCTGAAACTGTTCAGACTGAAATCAAGGAAAAAGCAAAAAAAGAAAAAGTTAAGAAAGAAAAAGTTAAAAAAGATAAAGCAGTAAAAGATTCTTCTGCAAAAATCAAACTTCCGTCACTTAATCTTAAAAAACCTGATGTGAGCCAACTGAAGAATACAAAAATAACTAAAACTCACATTATTATTGCAGTGGTGGCAGTCGTTACTATTGCGGCACTTATTGCAGTGCTTTCAGTTGTGCTGGTAAGAGACGCGGAAAACTTCCCAGCAATTTACAGCGGCAGAAATTTCGCAAGTGATGAAGTAGGCACCATTGCGATTCCCGATGAACAGCAGCAGAAGTATGTAAAAGATACAGCTGCTAAAGGCGATACACGAAAGTTTTCTTTCTATACAAATACAGAAATCAGCGTGAGCAAGCAGGATTCACTTGTGCCGATTGCATTTTCCAACCCGTCAGCAGGTAAACATATTCTTCTTTGCTCAATCGTGAATGAAGATGGTGTAGTGGTTTACCGCTCATTGGGTCTTGCACCGGGTCAATATGTAAGCAATGTCAGATTCTCGCAGTATCTTAAATATGGTACAAACGAGCTCACAATGTATGTATCTGCGTTCGAAACAACAAAAGAAGACGATGAAATGTTCTATGATAAAGTCGGAACGCAGAAAGTAAAACTTAAAGTTGTTTGCGGAGAAGATTACGGTTCATAATAACTCTGCAGACGTTCAAGTTGATTTTTATAATACCGAAGAGCCACTTGCTGGTTTCTTCGGTGTTTTTCCGATATCAGCAATTTTTTAATTGTTTTTTCAAGTTCGCTGATACGGGCTTTTAAATATTCTTCTTCAGTCATCTCTTTCACCTCAGGATTATTTTTGTTTTTTTGAGATAAGATATGAGTGTAAGTATTTTGAATTCAGAGGACATAAAAATGGATTTTCAGAAAAATTTTGAAAAATATATTTTCTCACTTGGTGTAAGTGATTTAGGTTTTGCAAAGCTTAAAGAGCCTGTAAACGGTATGGAATATGCGGTGAGTTTTGTTGTGCGTCTGTCAGAGGCGGTAATTGATGAAATTGATTCAGAGCCCACTCACACATATTTTCACCATTACAGAACGGTTAATGCGTTTCTCGACAGAACAATTCTGCAAGCAGGAATGTTTCTGCAGAATGCAGGGTACAGATATATTCCCGTTGGTGCTTCCCAGAGTATAAACAAAGACGGCTGGAATTATAAAGGTCTTATTTCTTCACGTATGGTTGCGTGCCTTTCAGGTCTTGGCACAATCGGCAAAAGCAATATGTTTATACATAAAGATTTCGGTCCTGCAGTAAGGCTCGGCACACTTCTCACAAATTGTCCTTTTGAGGAAGTCGGCGAAGAAATCAAAGAAAATCTCTGCGGAAGTTGCACGCGATGCGTAGACGCTTGCCCTGCAAAAGCATTGACAGGGAAGGCTTACACAGAAGGCACTGAGAGAGAAGAAATAATCAACCCCGAAAAATGCAGTGAGTATATGAAAAAAGCATTCAAGCATATCGGCAGAGGCGCAGTTTGCGGAATATGTATGAAGGTTTGCCCGAAAAGGAAATAAAATTTATCGTCCTAAAGTTTGCATATCAAAGCAGATTTTCGGACGATGTTTTTTTGCAATAAATTATTGATTTTTAATTTTCGCTGTGATATAGTATTCTTGCGAAACAAATTTTTAATATTAACCACTTGGTCAAAGTATGTGTTTTTATTTTGGTAAAAATACATGCTCTATTTTCTCATACTTTGATAAGTGGTGAAAATTTGTTTCGCAGCAATTGGAGTTGTGTATTTTTCAGTGTGCAGCTTCGATTTGAACTGCACACTTTTTTATTGCTTTAAAGGAGGGGAGAAGCAAGCATAAATATAGTGCGTAAAATTTTGGAGGTTTATTTATGAAAAAATTTTTATCTTTATTTATTTGCTTTTTGCTTGTTTTTTCCTTGACTGCGTGTGGAGATAAAACTGACACAGAAGTTAATGATGATTCAGTTCAGTCAGATTTACAAGAAAAAGAAAATCAGGAGATTTTTGATGAGCAAGAAACAACAGAAAATACTTCCTTTACACCCAATACCGTTATGGACTTGTTTGATGGTGAAAGACGCATATGGTATTACATTGATTCTGAAGCAGCGGAAGACGGACTTGCGTACGATAATAGAATACAGTCAATTTTTGTGACGGAAAATAATACGGTTGTTGAGTTTTATTATAGTTTGGGGAATTATTTAGTTGGTGGAAATGGCTTTGCTGTTGTTCCGGCGGATTGCCCATGTTTTTCTGAATATTTTATATTAAGCGATTTTGAAGGGAAAAGTAATGATGAAATTATTGATATGGTTTCTTCAAGATATGCTAATGCATCACAAACTTATGAGTTTGTCGTTAATTCTGATTATGATTTTTTGGAAGTAAAAGGAAGTCCGTTTATCGCTAATGAATTGCCCTATGAAATAAAATATAAGGGTGAACTTGATGCAAGTGGAAATGATTTAGAGTCTGAATGTATTAAATTTATGGACAAGCAGTATATTTTGCATATTATTGATTCTAAGACTCATCATGGAACAAATAATATAGAAGATCATACTGATTTTAAAGCTATTATTAAACCAACAATAATAAAGGATAAAGAATATGTAGGGTTTAAAGGTACAAAGGATTGTATGATGATTACTGAAAACACTTATGCTTCATTTGATAAAATTGTATATGACTCTCCTGACGGAGCAAGTGAATGGTAAAAATATAAAGCACCTGAAATCGTAATGATTTCGGGTGCTATTACTTCTATCCGTTTATTATCTTTTCAATATCTTCAACATTCTGTCCTGCTTTTTTCAGGGCATCACGTTTTTTAATCAGACTTGCCATACGGGCATTGTGATATTTCTGTGCATCTTCTGATTCATCGTATTGAATCAGTCCCTTGTAATAAAATGCCTCATCCTTATCATTTTCTTTATTTCTGAATTCTGCGACGATTATAATATAATTATGTCTGCCGTCTGTGCAGGCTTTTTCTTTTATAATTTCAAATCCGTTTTCACAGAGATATTTTCTCACATCTTCTGCGTGTGACATGGGTTGCAGAATCAGCCTTTTATTTTCATCTTTAACCCACGGTGCAGCGGTTAAAATTTCTGCAATTAAAATTCCGCCCATTCCTGCAATAACAATATCGTCAACTTCATCCTCTTTAATTTCTTTCAATCCGTCAGAAAGGCGAAGCTCAATTCTGTCCGATAAATCTTTTGAGGTTGAAGTGATTTTTCTCGCGTTTTCAAGGGGCCCTTTGCCGATGTCAGCAGCAATGGCAGAAGGGCAGATGTTGTTTTCTATAAGAAATGCAGGAAGATATGCGTGGTCTGTGCCGATGTCGGCAATCCGTTTGCCCGGTCTCACTTCTTCCGCTGCCATTTTAAGTCTTGCATCAAGTTTAATCATTACTATCTTTATCTCCTGAACATTCTGAATAAGGGTAGACACGCTTCGAAAAATCCCTTGTAGGCCTGACAATAGTTTCTGTCTTCACGGCTTCGTTTGCATCCGCCTGCACGGCAAATGGGGGAGTAAGGGCATTTTTTGCATTCGTCAGGCACGTTTATGCTTTCCATAATGAAATCTTTTGCTTTTTTTGATTTAGCCATAACTTCAAGGTCAGTTTCGTTGATGCTACCAAGCAACCATTCATCTGTGCAATAGAAATCGCAGGGGTAAATATTGCCGTTACCCTCTGCCACAAACTGATGTGTGCAGTGTCCGCACATTCCGCATTGCTCTGCATTTTCACCCAGATAGAGCCTTACGTAGTTATCAAACTGCCTGATGCTCACATATTCACCGCGCATAAAATCTTTTACATACGCGTTGAATGAGTGAACAAGAAAATATTCATATTCTTCGTTTGTCATATAAAGGCCTGATTCTTCATCGCTTCCGAAAGGTCTTAAACAAGGTATAAACTGCAGATATTTAAAACCTTTTTCTTTGAAATATCTGTAAATTGTGTCAATTCTTTTTGCACTTTCACCTGTCAGCACAGAAAGAATATTGAATTCAGTTTTGCTTTCTTCAAGGATTTTTGCCGCGGACAAGGTCGCGAAAAATCTGCTTTGCCCCGAAGAATCAACGCGGTATTTGTTAGCCTCTCTGTCACCGTCAAGGCTTAAGCCAACGAGAAATTTATTCTCTGTAAAAAATTCAGCCCATTCTTTATTGATAAGCAGACCGTTTGTCTGGATTGAGTAATAAATTTCTGATTTTTTTTCGTTATATTTATCAACAAGCTTAACGAATTTACTGAAATAATCTTTCCCTGCAATCAGAGGCTCGCCGCCCTGAAAAGCAAAAGCAATACTGCATCCGTCAGCAAATCTGAGAGCAGATTTTATCAGGTTTTCTGCAGTAGATTCCTGCATTATGCCCAGATTTTTTTCTGCTCTGTTTTCTGCAACGTCGTGGTAAAAGCAATATCTGCAATCAAGGTTACAAAGGCTCGATGCAGGTTTAATCATAATTGAAAGTGGGGGCATTATTTAATACCTCGTCTGTTGTTCTTGAAAGAAGACATAATTTCGTTCATTCTTTCGTTCATTTCCTCTGCAACTGAGGGGTAAACAGTCTGTCTGTTATAGTTTTCACCGCTGTCGTCTGTAAGAATATGAAGCCAGTTTTTCCTGAATTTGTCAAAGAAAGCAGAGTTGTCATTCTGAATATTCTGGAAATATTTGAACTGAACATACTCGTTATCCTTAAGCACGTCATATTCATAATCAGGGTTTTCTTTTAAAACATCTTCTGTTGGAATCGCATACTGAATAGATTTCAGTTTTTCGCGTTTCATATGTAAAATCGGGTTTTCCTTAGTGTGAACAGGTGTCTGTTTTCTGAAAATGGGCATCATAGATGTGCCGTCAATTTCTCTGTCAGCAGGTAATACATTCTCTTTGCCCTCTGATGTGATATTACACATTTCAATAAGTGTGGGGAAAAGGTCAACTACAGTTGCACTTTCATCAAAGCTTGAACCTTTTTTGAAAGCATCTCCGTTATCCCAACGCATAAGGAAGGGGACTTTCTGTCCGCCTTCGTAAGCAAGGTATTTACCGCCGCGAAGTTCATTTGTTGAACCCTGAAGAGCAGGTCCGTTATCGCTTGTGAAAATAATAAGTGTGTCGTCAAGCACATCAAGGTCTTCAAGCGTTCTGAAAAGTTCACCAAGATAATAGTCAAATTCTGCCACGCAGTCTGCGTAAGTGCCGAGACCTGTTTTGCCGTTGAATTCATCACCTACAAAAATAGGTGCGTGAGGCCACGGAGTTGCATAATATGCAAAGAATGGTTCATCTGAATTTTCAACTGTTTCAGTTACCCATTCCGTAATTTCTTCGTGGATGAATTTTGTGGCATTCTTCTGGTCTTTCATTTCGTCAGTGCCGTGCACAATTTCCCATTCACCGTTTTCTTCAGTTACGTGGTAGAAAGGTGTCATATCGTTTACGTGGTGGCTGCCGTAGAAATAGTCAAATCCCTGATTAGTGGGAAGATATTCGCCGTAATCGCCGAGATGCCATTTACCGAAAGCACCTGTGTTATAGCCTGCTTCTTTGAAAACTTCAGCAAGTGTAATTTCATCGCCAAGCATACCGTCAACGTTTGCTCCCATTTCGACAGAGTTGAAAAGTCTTGTTGCGGCAAAGGGAGAAATTGTATTGACTGTAGGATAAATTACGTTATCTGCGTGACCTCTGTAAGGATACCTGCCTGTAAGTGCTGCAAAGCGGGCAGGTGAGCAGACAGAATAGCTTGAGTAGAAGTTTGTAAGCTCAACACCGTTTTTGCCGATAGAATCGATGTTGGGTGTATCAATAAGTGATCCGTTGAGTGAAATGTCGCCGTAACCCAGGTCGTCCATCATAATAAAAAGAACGTTGGGTGAGTTTTTCTTTGTTTTGTTTTTGTCGATGCCTTTAAGATAATCATTGTGACCTTCCCACAGACGTTCAGTGTTAGGCTTTGAACGGAGATTCATTGTAAGAAGAAAAGCAACAGAAAAAATCACAAGCACAAAGCCTGAAAGTACGGATAAAAACTTCTTTGATTTTTTTGCACAAAGAATAACCAAAACAGAAATAAGTATCAAAGGCAAAGCAAGAAGAAGGTTACCTGCAATACGTGTGAAGAAATTACCGTCACCTGTAAGCAAAGGATGTGCCTGTGAAACAAAGCCTTTAAGACCTGATGTGAATGCACCGAATCCTGCGTCTGCACCCCATATTGAAAAATACGCGATTATTCCTGCAAGGGAAGCCCCCATACCTGCAAAGAAGGGCGCATAAACTTTTTTCTTGCCGATTATTCCGAGAAAAATAAGTGCAGATGTTATCATCAGATATGCGGCATTTACTATTGCAACTAAATTAAGTCTCATAATGAGAAGTGTGATTGCAAGAATAACACCGATTACTGCGATGAAAACAGGAAATTTCTTTAAGCTTTTGTCAAATGTGATTTTCATAACTTCATCTCCTTCAGAAGCTTTTTATCTTTATCTGAAATTCTGTAACTTTCAACACATTTCTGTATTGCTTTATTATGTGTCCATTTATCGAGAGCTTTATTTTCAAAATACGGGAGAGTTTTTTCTCTCTGTTTTGCCATTGCGGTTGCGAAAAACCACGCTCTGACCATATTTACGTAATACTCATCACTTTCGATTTCCGCTACAAGTGAAAGCACTTCGTCTGTAAAACTTTCATCAAGAAAAAACTTCATCAGCATATTTACTCCGAAACGGACTGTGTAAGTTTTCTCTGATTTGAGCCAGCTTTTTATTTTCTCATACAAAGCGGGAAGATTTTTTCTGAAAACTTTCGGGCTTATAGTGTCGCACGTTGCCCAGTTATCTATGTAAGGCAGAAATTCTTCCGTAAGTTTAATCGTTTCGTCAAAATCTTTCACCGTTTCAAGCAGGTATCCGTGAAGATTGTTTTCTTCAAAATATTTGTGTGGCAGATTCTTAAGAAAATTATCTGCTTCATCGGTATTTCTGATTTCTTTTGCTATCTGCCTTATATGAGGAATTCTTACTCCTATCTGCGTGTCAGGGGAGATATTCGGAATAAGTTTTGAATTGAATTCTTTATACTTTTTATCTTCATATTCAAATAACCGTTTTTGTATTGTTGCCAAACTCTTATTCCCTCCCTAAATTTCTTAATATCCTTGCTTTTTACAGAGGCTTTTGTTATAATACTCATAATGCTTGTCTGCTTTAAAGGTTTAAAGCGAACAAGTTTTCGGCATTGCCTGAAAAAATCTTGTTTTTATTCTCCTGAGAAATGGAAAGACCGTTCAGTGTTTCAACAAATGCTTTCTGGTCGCCCCAGGGAGAATCGCTTGCGAAAAGTATCTTATCGTAGCCGTGTTTTTCAAAAATTTCAACAAGCAAATCAGGTTCAGTTTTGTTAAGAACATAGCTTACATCAAGGTAGATATTTTTACCTGCAAGTTTTTCAAGACAATCTTTTCCTGCACGTAAACCACCGAGATGGGCAAGAACAATTTTTGTTTCATTGCCGTCAGATACTTTGCTGAGCATATCAAGCGCCATATCGGCAGTGCAGTGTATATCGTCAGGGGAGAGCACATCATACCCTGCATGGATTACGGTGATAAGACCGATTTTTTCTGCATAGCGGATGATTTTTATATATTTATCGTCATTTATATAAGTGTTCTGATAATCAGGATGAAGCTTGATTCCTTTTAATCCCAGCGATTTAATGTAATCAAGTTTTTCTTCGATGTTTTCGTTATCAGGATGAATTCCGCCGAATGGAATTATCCCGTCAGTGTCGATTAATTCTTTAGAAAAACGGTTAATGCTTTCAAACTGCTTCGGGTTTGTAACAACAGGCAGAATAACGCTTTTGTCAATACCTGCTTCTTTCATAGAGGATAAAAGTGAATTGAGTGTTCCGTCTGTGTATGCTGCACATTCTTCTCCTGCATCGCAAAGGTAAGATTTCAATTTCTCAACAGTTGGTTTTGCGATTTTGTCAGGAAAAATATGTGTGTGAAAATCGATTATCATAGAGTGACGCTTCTTTCTTAAGTCAGTTTATTTGCGATGTTATAATTTTACATCGTTTTTAATAATAAGTCAATTAAAATCGGAGATGAAGAAAATGTTAATTAAAATTTCTTTCCTTGTCGTTTTCGTTGCAATTATGGTAGGCGTAGGCTTGTACTGTAACCGCAAAGTAAACGATGTCAACGGCTTTGTTCTCGGCGGAAGAACAGCAGGACCCTGGATTACTGCTTTCAGCTACGGAACATCGTATTTTTCTGCTGTAATCTTTATCGGTTATGCAGGTCAGTTCGGCTGGAAATACGGTCTTGCCGCGACGTGGATTGGTATAGGTAATGCCCTTATCGGCTCTCTTTTTGCATGGAGTGCTTTGGGCAGAAGAACAAGAGTTATGACACAGCACCTTCGCTCAAAAACAATGCCTGACTTTTTCGGTACTCGTTTTGACAGCAAAGCGCTTAAAATTTTTGCCTCTGTTCTTGTTTTCGTTTTCCTTATTCCGTACACCGCTTCACTTTTCAACGGTCTTTCAAGACTTTTCGGTATGGCATTTAACATAGACTATACATATTGTGTAATCGGTATGGCTGTGCTTACAGGTATTTACGTTGTTGCAGGCGGATATATGGCAGCGGCAATCAATGATTTGATTCAGGGCATTATTATGCTCGTAGGTATAGTGGCGGTTGTTATGGCGGTGCTTAAAACACAAGGCGGTTTTACTGCAGCGGTAGAAGCACTTTCTCTTATTCCTGCTGAAAATTCAAATCAGGCAGGCGTGTTCACTTCTTTCTTCGGACCGGATCTGTTCAATTTAGTAGGCGTTGTTCTGCTTACCTCTCTCGGTACATTAGGCCTTCCTCAGATGATAGGAAAATTCTATGCTATCAAGGATGAAAAATCGATTAAAACAGGCACTATTGTTTCAACAGTTTTTGCTCTTGTTGTAGCAGGCGGATGTTACTTCCTCGGTGGCTTTGGCAGACTTTTCGGTGACAGAGTTGAGTATTCAGCAGACGGTTCAATAATTTACGATAGTATTGTGCCCGGAATGCTCCGTGATTTACCTGATATTTTAATTGCAATAGTTGTAATTCTGGTGCTTTCAGCATCAATGTCAACACTTTCATCACTCGTGCTTACATCAAGTTCAACCATTACACTTGATTTTATTGCACCACTTCGTAAAAAAGACTTGCAAGAAAAGTCAAAATTGTCTATAATGAGAGTGTTTGTAGCATTCTTTATTATAGTATCAGCAGTAATTGCTATTATACAGGCAAAATCATCAGTAACATTCATTGCACAGCTTATGGGTATTTCATGGGGTGCACTTGCAGGTTCATTCCTTGCACCGTTTCTTCTCGGCTTGTATTGGAAAAAAGTTACCAAGGCTGCTGTATGCGTAAACTTTATTTCAGGCGCAGGTATTATGATACTCAATATGACAGCAAAACCGATTTTTCCCGAATTTTTGCAGTCACCCCTTAATGCAGGTGTGTTTGCAATGCTCCTCGGATTTGTAATTGTACCCGTTGTCAGCTTGCTTACTCAGAAAACACTTGATAAAAACAAGGTTGACGAAATGTTTGATTGCTACAATAAAGACGTTAAGGTTAAAACAAAACATATATTAGAAAGTAAATAAAAGGAAGTTTGAGATGACAGAAAACTTTTTTCAGAAAGACATCGAAACGATGTCAAGAAAACAACTTGATGAACTTCAGCTTGAAAGACTTAAGTGGATAGTTGATTACAGCATCAGGAATGTACCTTTTTATGCTGAAAGGCTCGGCAAAGCAGGTGTAACTGCAGAAAAAATCAAGAGCCTTTCTGATATCCAGTACATACCTTTCACAACCAAAGACGATATCAGAGATAACTACCCCTATGGCCTTTTCGGTGCAAAAATGAAAGACATTGTACGTATCCACGCATCAAGCGGTACAACAGGTAAACCTACAGTTGTAGGTTACACAAAAAACGATATCAATAACTGGAGCGACTGCGTTGCACGTCTTTCTGCAGCAGTTGGTGTTACAGATGAAGACGTAGCACAGATTTCATTCGGTTACGGTCTTTTTACAGGTGCATTGGGACTTCACTACGGTCTTGAAAAATTAGGCTGTGCAGTTATTCCCGTTTCAAGCGGTAACACAGAAAAACAGGCAATGCTCCTTAAAGATTTCGGCACAACAGTTTTAATCAGCACACCTTCATATGCAATGTATATGAGCGAGGTTGCTCACGATATGGGCATTACAAACGATGAGCTTAAACTCCGTATCGGTCTTTTCGGTTCAGAAGGCTGTACAATGGAACTCCGCGAAAAAATCGAAAAAGGTTTCGGACTTTTCTCAACTGATAACTACGGTATGAGTGAGCTTATGGGACCGGGTGTTTCAGGTGAATGTGTTGAGAGAAACGGACTTCACTTTGCGGAAGACCATTTCCTGCCTGAAATTATCAACAGTAACACAGGCGAAAGACTTGCAGCAGGTGAAGAAGGCGAGCTTGTTGTTACAACCCTTACAAAAGAGGGTATTCCTATGCTTCGTTACAGAACAAAGGATATCACAAAACTCAACTACGATACCTGCAAATGCGGCAGAACACATTGCCGTATGGAAAAAGTCGGTGGCAGAGCAGACGATATGCTTAAAATACGCGGCGTAAATGTTTTCCCGTCACAGATTGAATCAGTTCTTGCACAGATTGAAGGTATTTCACCTCACTATGAGCTTGTGCTGACACGAAAGAATTATACTGACTATCTTGAAGTAAGAATTGAACTTATGGATGCTAACCTTCTTGAAAATTACGGACAGCTTGAAGAACTGAGAAACCTTGCAGTTGCAAAGCTTAAAACAGTTCTCGGTATCAGCGCAAAGGTTACACTTGTTGCACCCCGCTCACTTAAGAGATATGAGGGTAAAGCAAGAAGAATTGTTGACAGAAGAAATGAGGGACAGTAATTGAAAGAGATTATGATAGGCAACGCTGCTGTTGCCAGAGGTATGTATGAAGCAGGCTGCGGAGTAGTTTCAAGTTATCCGGGTACACCCAGTACTGAAATTACTGAATTTGCAAGCCTTTATAACGAAATATATTGTGAATGGGCACCCAATGAAAAGGTTGCAATGGAAGTTGCTTTCGGTGCATCACTTGGCGGTAAAAGAAGTGCCTGTGCAATGAAGCACGTTGGTCTTAACGTTGCGGCAGACCCGCTTTTCACAATGTCTTACACAGGTGTAAACGGAGGTCTTGTTATCTGCGTTGCAGACGACCCCGGAATGCACTCATCACAGAACGAGCAGGATTCACGTCACTATGCTATTGCAGCAAAAGTTCCTATGCTTGAACCTGCAGATTCAAAGGAAAGCCTTGAATTTACAAAGAGAGCATTTGAAATTTCAGAAAAATACGATACTCCCGTAATTCTCCGTATGTGCACAAGAATTGCTCACTCACAGAGCATTGTCGAAACCTCAGAAAGAGAGGAAGTGCCTCAGAAAGAATACGAAAAGAATATCGCAAAATATGTTATGATGCCCGGTAATGCAAAGCACCGTCATCCCTTCGTTGAAGAAAGAACAGAACTTCTCCGCAAAGAAGTTTCTGAATCTGATGAATTCAATAAAGTTGAAATGGGCGGTACTGAAATCGGTATTATCACTTCAGGTGCATCATATCAGTATGTTAAAGAAATTTTCGGCGATAAAGTAAGCGTTCTCAAAATCGGTATGGTTAATCCGCTTCCCGTTGACAAAATCAAAGATTTTGCAGATAAAGTTCAGAGACTTGTTGTTATCGAAGAACTCGACGGTGTTATTGAAAGCCATTGCAGAAACAACGGTATTAACGTTGAAGGCAAAGAACTCTTTACAAATATCGGCGAATATTCACAGAAAACCATTGCTGAAGTTTTAGGCCTTGAAAAGAAGGAAAGCATTGCTCCCGATACAGCACTTCCCATCCGTCCTCCTGTTATGTGTGCAGGTTGCCCCCACAGAGGTATGTTCTACACACTTTCACAGAACAAAGTTACTGTAAGCGGTGATATCGGCTGTTACACTCTCGGTGCACAGTTACCTCTTGGTGCTATTGATACAACTCTTTGTATGGGTGCATCAATTTCAGGACTTCACGGCTTCAATAAAGCAATGGGCGAAAAAGGCGAAAAGAAATCTGTTGCAGTTATCGGTGACTCAACATTTATGCATTCAGGTATGACAGGCCTTGTAAATATCGCTTACAATGCATCAAATTCAACAGTTATTATTCTTGATAACTCAATTACAGGTATGACAGGCCATCAGCAGAATCCCACAACAGGTTATACAATCAAGGGTGACCCTGCATCAAAAATTGACCTTGAATCATTCTGCCGTGCAATCGGTATCAACAGAGTAAGAGTTGTAGACCCCTACAATCTTCTTGAATGTGATAAGGCAGTCAAAGAAGAGCTTGCAGCAGAAGAACCGTCAGTTATTATTTCAAGAAGACCTTGCGTACTTCTTAAATACGTAAAACCGAAGAAACCTGTAGTGGTTGATACAGATAAATGTAAGAGCTGCAAAAAATGTATGAAACTTGGTTGTCCTGCAATCAGTATGCATAATAAAAAAGCTCACATCGATGCAACACTCTGTGTAGGTTGCGGAGTTTGTGAACAGCTTTGTGCATTTGATGCAATAAAAGGGGAGGAATAAGATTATGGAAACAAAAAGCATAATGATTGTCGGCGTTGGCGGACAGGGTTCTCTCCTTGCAAGTAAACTTCTCGGCAGAGTGCTTATGAACGAAGGCTACGATGTGAAAGTATCAGAAGTTCACGGTATGAGCCAGAGAGGCGGTTCCGTTGTAACTTATGTAAGATATGGCGAAAAAGTTTATTCACCAATCATTGAAGAAGGTGAAGCAGATTTCGTTATTTCATTTGAAAAGCTTGAAGGTGCAAGATGGGCTCATTGCCTTAAAAAAGGCGGAAAGCTTATTGTCAATACACAGCAGATAGATCCGATGCCCGTAATTACAGGTGCCGCTGTTTATCCCGAAAATATTCTTGATGAACTGACTGCTAAAGGTCTTGATATAGATGCTATTGACGCTCTGTCTTTGGCAGAAGAAGCAGGTTCATCAAAAGCAGTTAATGTTGTTCTTATGGGAAGACTTGCAAAGTATTTCCATATAGATTATAATAAGTGGGAAGAGGCTCTCGCACAATCAGTTAAGCCTCAGTTTATTGACCTCAATAAAAAGGCATTAAGCCTTGGTTATAATTTTTAAAAGAAAAGAGATGTAAACGCTATGAAGTATTGGCAGCAAGAAATTGAATGTGCCTCACGTGAACAGATTACCGAGTGGCAGAATGAACGCCTTGTAAACACAGTTAAAAGAGTTTACGAAAATGTTCCTTACTACAGACAGAGAATGGACGAAGCAGGCGTAAAACCTGAAGACATCAAATCAATTGATGACTTAAGTAAGCTTCCCTTTACTTGCAAACAGGATTTAAGAGATACATATCCTTATGGTCTTTTTGCTTGTGATATGGAAGATGTTGTAAGAGTTCACGCATCAAGCGGTACAACAGGTAAGCAGATTGTTGCAGGTTATACTGCAAAAGACCTTGATATATGGGATGATATCTGTGCTCGTCAGCTGGCAGCAGTAGGCGCAGACAAAAATTGGAAAATTCACGTTTCTTACGGTTACGGTCTTTTCACAGGTGGCTTCGGATTCCACGGCGGTGCTACAAAAATGGGTGCAATGGCAATTCCCGTTTCAAGCGGTAACACAGCAAGACAGATTACAATACTTCAGGACTTTGGCTCAGATGTTCTTTGCTGCACACCTTCTTACGCAATGTATATAGCAGAAACAATGGAAAAAATGGGAATTGATACAGCAAAACTTCCCCTTAAAGCAGGTATCTTCGGCGCAGAGCCCTGGACACAGGAAATGCGTCTTCAGCTTGAAGAAAAACTCAACATCAAAGCATATGATGTTTACGGTCTTACAGAAATTATGGGACCTGGTGTTGCATATGAATGTTCAGAACAGACAGGTATGCACGTAAATGAAGACCACTTCATTATCGAAGCACTTGACCCCGACACAGGCAAGCCTGTTCCCGATGGTGAACCCGGTGAAATCGTATTCACTTGCATTACAAAGGAAGCTTTCCCGCTTATCCGTTACAGAACAAGAGATATTGCAGTTCTTTCTCATAAGCAGTGTTCTTGCGGAAGAACATTTGTTAAAATGTCAAAACCCATGGGCAGAACAGACGATATGCTCATCATCAGGGGTGTTAATGTATTCCCTTCACAGATTGAAACAGTTCTTCTTAATATGGGCTATGCTCCCAACTATCAGATTCTTGTTGACAGAGTAAACAACCTCGACACAATTCAGGTTCAGGTTGAAATGACAGATAAGCTTTTCTCTGATACAGTTACTGAAATTTCAAAAGCAGAACACGCTATTGAAGAAGGACTTAAATCACTTCTCGGAGTTGCTGCAGATGTTAAACTCGTAGCACCCAACACAATTGCACGTTCAGAAGGCAAAGCAAAACGTGTTATTGACAACAGAAAGAAATAAGGGAGGAAAGAGTAATGACTATTAATCAGTTATCAATTTTCGTTGAAAACAAAGCAGGTGCACTTGGTGAAATCACTCATATCTTAGCACAGGAAAACATCGATATCCGTGCAATGTCAATCGCAGACACAAAGGATTTCGGTATTCTTCGTCTTATTGTAAGTGATGAAGAAAAGGCTAAAAAAGCACTTCAGCAGAACGATTGCATTGTATCAATCACAGAGGTTGTAGGTGTTGCAATTTCCGATGAACCCGGAAGCCTTTCAAGAGTTATGGAGCTTCTTTACACAAACGGCATCAATGTTGAATATATGTATGCTTTCATCACAATTTCAAAGCAGTATGCTTACGTTGTGGTAAGAGTTGAAGACAACAACAAAGCAATGAAGATTCTTGAAACAAACGGTGTAAAACTCGTTGATAAAGAAGATATCAAAAATCTTTGATTAACTTAACAAAACCAAACCCCACAGGAAATTGAATCCTGTGGGGTGATTTTTATAACTCAATACTTTCAGCGTATCTTACTGTTTCCATTGCATCTTTTGCGTATTTATCAGCACCTATTGAGTTTGCATATTCTTCTGTAAGCACTGCACCGCCTACAACTGTTTTACATTGCGGCAGATTTTCTTTCAGAAGCCTGATTGTTTCTTTCATTGCAGGCACAGTGGTCGTCATTAATGCACTTAAGCCTACTAATTTAACGTTTTCTTTTTTTGCTGTTTCAACTATTGTTTCAGGTGAAACATCTTTGCCTAAATCAATAACATCGAAACTGTAGTTTTCAAGCAATACCTTTACAATGTTTTTGCCGATATCGTGGATATCACCTTTGACTGTGGCAAGAATTATTCTGCCTTTTGATTCCTGTGTTTTGCCTGTCATATTTTTTTTGATAACATCAAAAGCCGCCTTTGCTGCATTAGCACTCATCAGAAGTTGCGGGAGAAAAACGGTTTTCTTTTCAAATCCGTCACCTACATTATCAAGAGCAGGTACAATAAACTCGTTTATGATTTCAAGAGAATCTTTTACTTTTATCAGGTCTTCTGCGAGTAATGCTGCTTTTTCACTTAATCCTTTTTCGATGGCAGTTTTCAGGTCTGCAATTTCCTGCACATTTACTTTTACTTCTTGCTTATTCACTGAAGCAAAGTCAATATAATCTTCGCATCCGTTTTCACAGTCGTTGAGAGCAATAAAACTATAATAACTCTGCATCATTTTGTCAGAGTAGGGGTTAATAATTGCACTTGAAAGACCTTTCTGCATTGCCATTGTGAAGAAAGCGGAATTTATATTATCTCTTTCAGGCAGACCGAAAGAAATGTTTGAAACGCCGAGAATTGTATTGCCGTTTAATTCTTCTTTGATTTTTCTTACTGCTTCAAGCGTAGTTACAGCAGATTTTTTATCAGAAGAAATTGTAAGCGCAAGCGGGTCAATTACAATATCTTTCTTGCTTATTTCGTATTTTTCAGCAGTGTCGTAAATTCTTTTTGCAATTTCAATTCTTCCGTCAGCAGTTTCGGGTATTCCGTTTTCGTCAAGTGTAAGTCCAACCACAACACCGCCGTATTTTTTTACAAGCGGGAAAACTTTTTCCATAACTTCCGTTTTGCCGTTAACGGAGTTAATCATAGGCTTACCGTTATACAAACGCATTGCTTTTTCCATTGCGTCGAAATCAGATGTATCAATCTGTAACGGTAAATCAACAACCGCCTGAATTGCCTGAATTGAACGGCACATCATTTCTGTTTCATTAATTTCAGGTAAACCGACGTTAACATCAAGAATGTGTACTTTTTTATCTTTTTGCCCCGTTGCTTCACCGAGAATGTACGAAATATTGTTATCTTTCAGGGCTTGTTTGAATTTTGATTTGCCTGTAGGGTTGATTCTCTCACCTATAAGCACAGGCCTTTCTCCGAAATAAACGCTCTTTGCGTAAGAAGTTACAACAGTATAATTCTTTTCTTCCAAAGGCAGGGGAGTTGTTTCTGCTTTCAGGAGTGAAAGTTTGTTTATAAATTCAGGTGTTGTGCCGCAGCATCCGCCGATACCGTGAACACCCATTCCGAGAAATTCTTTCTGTATTTCAGCAAATTCATCAGCGTTCACATCGAAAACAGTTTTGCCGTTTTCTTCGCGGGGAAGTCCTGCATTAGGGCAGACGAAAACGGGAGTTGAAGAAAATTTCAGCAGATCTTCAACAATAGGTTTCATCTGTTTCGGACCTAAGCTGCAGTTGATGCCTATTGCATCTACTCCCAGACCTTCAAGAATTGCAACCATAGTCTGAGCATCTGTGCCGCTTAAAAGTCTTTGAGATGCATCATATGCGTTTGAAACAAAAACGGGTAAATCTGAATTCTCTTTTGCAGCAATAACTGCAGCTTTTGTTTCAAGAGAATCTGTCATTGTTTCAATAAGAATTAAATCTGCACCGTTTTTAACGCCTGACAAAACTACTTCTTTGAAGATGCTGACTGCTTCTTCGAATTCAATTTCGCCTGCAGGTTTAAGAAGCTTTCCCAGTGAACCGATATCAAGAGTGATAAAACATTCTTTTTTGCATTCTTCTCTTGCTGTTTTTGCGTTTTTAAAAGCAGCAGAAATAATTTCATCAATTCTTCCGGGAAAGTTTAATCTGTTCACACCGAAAGTGTTTGCGTTAATAACATCAGCACCGGCTTCAATGTAACTCTTGTGTATTTCTATAATGTCTCTTTTATGTGTCAGGTTCCATTCTTCAGGATGTTCACCGGGCTTTAAACCTCTTTTCTGAAGTTCTGTTCCCAACGCACCGTCGAAAACTACTATTCCGTCTGTGATTTTTTCTTTTATATTCATTGGTATCACTTTCCTATAATATCTGAAAGATTGTACTGTATTTTCTCTGCAACATCAGGCTTGTTCATAGAATAAACGTGAATGTAATTAACTCCGTTTGCAATAAGGTCGATAATCTGTTCAGTTGCATATGCAATACCTGCTTGCTTCATACTGTCAGGGTCTGAACCGAATTTGTCAACGATGTTTTTGAATTTAGAGGGAAGATATGTGCCTGAAAGAGTGCAGATTCTTGCAATCTGGTTTGAATTGGTAACAGGCATAATACCTGCCACAACGGGAACAGTAATTCCCGCTTCGCGGAGTCTGAAAATGTATTTATAAAGAATATTATTGTCAAAAAACATCTGCGTTGTCAGGAATTCGCACCCTGCATCAACCTTTTCTTTAAGGTGAATAATGTCTTCTGCAAGGTTTTTGCTTTCAGGGTGACATTCAGGGTAGCAGGCACCGCCGATGCAGAATTTGTCACCGCAGAGTGCTTTGATATCGGCAATAAGTTCAGATGCGTAACGATAATCTTCTGAATCGTTATCAGTTCTGTCGCCTCGTAAAGCCATAATATTTTCTATGCCGTATTCTTCGAGAAGCTTTAACTGTTTATGTACCTTTTCTTTCTTTGAAGAAACGCAGGTAAGATGTGCGAGTGTAGGCACATTTTCTTTTGTCTGTATATTTGATGCAATACTTGCGGTATATTCGCTTGTGCCGCCGCCTGCACCGTAAGTAACGCTCATAAAATCAGGCTTGAGCTTTGCAATTTCAGCAGTAGCAGTTTCGACGCTTTTGTAGTTATCGCTCGTCTTGGGCGGGAAAACTTCAAAAGAAAGCGTTGCCTTGTTTTTTGATAATATTTCAGAAATTTTCATATAGATTCTTCTTTCAATTTTTATATAAAATAATGTTATCACAGACAGTTTTAAAAGTCAAATATTGACAAGAAAAAAACGATGTGTTAACATTAGTCTAATAACTTTAGGAGATGAAAAAATGAGCAAAGCAAATCTTAAGTTCAACAAAAACGGTACATTTAAAATTCTTCAGGTATCAGATTTTCAGGATGGTCCTGTGCAGAGATATATCACAATGGAATATGTATCAGAATGTATAAAAGAATACAAGCCTGACCTGGTTGTTATTACAGGTGATAACAAATATTCTACTACGGGTACAGAATTATTCAAGTTTATGGGTAAATATTTTATCGGCAAAACTTACGATAGTTTTATGAAGCATTTTGAAAAACTCGGCATTCCCGTTGCTATTGTTTTTGGTAATCACGACCTGGACGGTAAACTTTCAAGACGTGAACAGTTTGAGGTTTTCAATAAATATTCAGTGTGTATTTCTGAAGCAGGTGATGAAAACCTTGACGGATGCTGTAACTTCAATCTGCCTGTTATGTCATCAGACGGCAAAAGAGTTGCATATAATCTCTGGTGCTTTGATTCAAACGATGGTGTGCTTGATGATAAACTGAATTGGTATCTTAAAAAATCAAATGAACTCAAAGAGAAAAACGGCGGAAAACCCGTACCCTCAATGGTATTCCAGCATCATCCGCCTTTGCAGGCTATTAAGGCAGTTGAAGAAGCGGGCGATAATCTTAACGGATTCTGCCACGAAGGTGTCTGCCCCGACCCCAAAGATGAAGGCAAGCAGTTTGATGTAATGCTTGAGCAGGGCGATGTTGTGGCAATGTTTTACGGCCATGACCATATAAATACTTATTGTGTGCCCTATAAAGGCATCGACCTTGCCTGTGCACCTACATCAGGCTTCGGTTATTACGGCGACTTTGATACAAGAGGTCTTCGCTATATCACATTGAAAGAAGACGGCTCTTACGAAACAGAAATGGTTTATTATTACAAAAAATTCTGTAATGATGAAAAGAGCAAAGCAAGATTCACAATGTATTCAAATGAGCTTGATATGAAGGTAAGAAAGAAAGCAGCAGAAGAATACAAGGAATTCTGCAAAAAAGACGGTACATACTCTAAGGCTATTGCCAAAGAAATCAAAATCGCTCTTGACTGATTTTTAACTCAATAAATTTAAACGGTTGCAGAACGTCACGTTCTGCAACCGTTATTTTGTTACATATTTTCTTTTGCAACTGCAAGCATAAGCTTGATTCTGTTTTCCTGGTTTACTTTTGTAGCACCCGGGTCATAGTCAATGGGAACTATATTTGCATCAGGATGAAGTTCTCTGATTTTTCTTATCATACCTTTACCTACAATGTGGTTAGGTAAGCAACCGAAGGGCTGAGCACACACAATGTTTTTGTATCCGTGTTCAGCAAGCTCTATCATTTCTGCAGTAAGCAGCCATCCTTCGCCCATATCGCAGCCGTAGCTGATAACGGGTGCAACAAGTTCGCGGACTTTTCTGAACGGCATCGGTGCTTTGAAAGTTCCGTCTTCGTTTATGGCATCAATCATAATCTTTTCAATGCCTGTAAGGTAAACCCGTACCTGCTCTAAAACAAATTCCTTTACTTTGTTACCGCCGTAAATCTTGATTTCTTCAAGCTTGTTACCGATATAGAAAGTAAGAAATCCGAGAAGCCCCGGTACATTTACTTCACAGCCTTGTTCGTGAAGGAAATCTTCAAGGTCATTGTTTGCAAGTGCAGAGTATTTAACGAAAATCTCTCCCACAATTCCTACTTTGATTTTTTCTCTTTTCTCCATGGGGATTTCAGCAAAAGATTTTACAATCTGCCTGAGATTTTCACGCATTTCGTTTCTGGTCAATCCTTTTGAATGAGTGAAATCCTCGCAGAGCTTTTCTGTCCAGTATTTGCGTTTTCTTTCAGCGTCGCCTTCATTTATTTCGTAAGGTCTTACCTGGTTTCTCAGAAGCATCAGCATATCGCCGTAAACAACTGCTGCCATAGCCTTTATAAGAACAGGAAGTGTAAGCTGAAAGCCTGAATTTTTTTCAAGACCTGCTACGTTTAATGAAATTACGGGAATCTGCGGGAAACCTGCTTTTGCAAGTGCTTTTCTCAAAAGATGGAGATAGTTTGAAGCACGGCATCCGCCGCCTGTCTGTGTGATGATAACAGCAACTTTGTTCACATCATATTCTCCGCTTTGTAAAGCGTCTATAAACTGTCCGATAACAATCAGAGCAGGGTAACAGGTATCGTTATGAACGTATTTAAGACCTGCATCAATAACTGAACGGCCTTTGTTTTTGAGGAGCACTGTTCTATGACCTTCCTGCTCCATGATTTTCTGAATAAACATAAAATGCACGTCAAGCATATCGGGCACAAGAATAGTATAATCCTTCGCCATTTCTTTTGTGTATTCAATTCTGTTAATCTGATAATCCATTATTCTGCCTCCTGTTCCAATGCTGCAAAAAGACTTCTGAGTCTTATTTTAACAGCACCCAGGTTTGTGATTTCGTCAATTTTAATCTGAGTATAAATTTTGTTTCCGGCTTCAAGAATAGCACGTACTTCGTCTGTTGTTACGGCATCAACACCGCAGCCGAAAGAAACTAACTGTATCAGATTTACATTCTTGTGTTCACCTGCATATTTTGCAGCAAGGTAAAGCCTTGAGTGGTATGTCCACTGGTTAAGTACGTTTACTTCAAATTCTTCAACTTTTCTGCTTACCGCATCTTCTGTTACAATAACTGCGCCAAAGGATGAAACAAGCGTATCAATACCGTGGCAGATTTCAGGGTCAATATGGTATGGTCTTCCGCAAAGAATTATTACGGGCTTGTTCTCTTTTTCTGCATATGCAAGAAGTCTGTCGCCTTCTTTTTCGATTCTGTCAAGATGTTTATAGTATTCGTCGTATGCAGCATCAAGAGCTTTCTTCACTTCAGATTTTGTGAATTTGCCGAAGTTATCGCACATCATTTTATGTGCTCGTGGAGTAAGGTTTTTTCTTCTGTGAATACCGATATAATTATAAATGAATTTTGTGTTTTTAAGTCCGGGTGTGTTAGCCTGGATAACTTCAGGGTAAAATGCTACAACGGGGCAGTTGTAGTGGTTGTTACTTTTTCCTTCGTCAAAATTGTATCCGAGACAAGGGTAGAAGATAGCATCAAGGTCTTCGTTAAGTAATGCTTCAATATGTCCGTGAACAAGCTTTGCGGGATAACATACGGTATCAGACGGAATTGTGTGCTGACCGCTTCTGTAAAGCTTGTGTGTTGATTTGGGTGAAGTTACAACCTCAAATCCGAGTTTTGTAAAGAATGTATGCCAGAAAGGTAACATTTCGTACATATTAAGTCCCATCGGGATACCGATGCGTCCTCTTGTGCCTTTTTCAGGTTTATAAGCATCAAGGAGATTTCTCTTGAAATTGAACATATTAAGGCTGTCATCAGTTGATTTTGTGTTTGTAATGGGCTTTTCGCATCTGTTACCGCTTATATATTTTTTGCCTGAATTGAAAGTGTTGACTGTAAGTTTGCAGTTATTTGAACATCCCTTGCAGGTAATTGCAGTTGCCTTGTGTTCAAAAACCTTCAGTTCATCAGGTGTAATAATTGTTGAAGCTTTTGTGTTTCTGCTCTTTGCATAAAGTGCAGCGCCGTAAGCGCCCATAAGACCTGAAATTGCAGGACGTATTACGTTTCTGCCTATTTCTTTTTCGAATGCACGCAAAACTGCATCGTTATGGAAAGTACCGCCCTGTACAACAATGTTTTTGCCAAGGTCGTCTGCACTTGAAGCACGTATAACCTTGTAAAGTGCATTTTTAACTACGCTTGAAGACAGACCTGCTGAAATATTTTCTATTGTTGCACCGTCTTTCTGCGCCTGTTTTACTGATGAGTTCATAAACACTGTGCATCTTGAGCCAAGGTCAACGGGCTTGTCTGCAAAAAGACCTATTTTTGCAAATTCTTCAATAGAATAACCGAGTGCACCTGCGAAAGTCTGCAGGAACGAACCGCAGCCTGAAGAACAAGCTTCGTTAAGGAAAATGTTATCAACAACACCGTTTCTGATTTTAAAGCATTTGATATCCTGACCGCCGATATCGATGATGAAATCAACTTCGGGGCAGAATTTTTTCGCAGCAATGAAGTGTGCCATTGTTTCAACAATGCCGAAATCAACATTGAAAGCATTCTTGATGATTTCTTCGCCATAACCTGTAACGGCACTTGATCTGATTTTTACATCAGGATATTTTTTATAGAAATCTTCAAGGAATTCTTTAATATGTACTACAGGGTTTCCGTGGTTGGACATATACTGAGAAGTAAGCATTGCTCCGTTTTCGTCAATAACAATGGCTTTGATTGTTGTTGAACCTGCGTCAATACCAAGGTATACTTCTTTGGCATCTGCTGTTTCTTCAATAGTAGAAAGCTCGTGTCTTTTTCTGAATTCGTCAAACTCTGCTTCTGATTCAAAAAGCGGGTCGGAAGATTTGTATTGTGCATCTATTTTAGCATTTTTGATTTTGTCTGTTAATGCTGTAATTTCAACTTCTTCACCGTCTGACATAAGTGACGCACCCATTGCCACATAGTAAAGAGAGTTTTCGGGATGAATTCCTTTTTCATCAAGAGCCTTATCAAAGCTTTCACGTAATTGTGAAAAGAAGGTGAGGGGTCCGCCAAGATAAACAATCTTACCTTTGATTTGTCTGCCCTGAGCAAGACCTGCAATTGTCTGGTTAACAACTGCTGCAAAAATACTTGCAGAAATATCTGTTTTTTTAGCACCCTGGTTAAGAAGGGGCTGAATATCAGATTTTGCAAAAACACCGCAACGGGATGCAACAGTATATATTTTTTCTGCTTTCTTTGCAAGTTCATTCATTTCAGTTGCTTCAACAGAAAGCAGTGAAGCCATCTGGTCAATAAAAGCACCTGTACCGCCGGCACATGAGCCGTTCATTCTTACTTCAAGTGCACCGTCAAGGAAAATGATTTTAGCATCCTCGCCGCCGAGTTCAATTACAACATCTGTGTTGGGGATGAAACGGTCTACGGCAATTTTTGTTGCATAAACTTCCTGTACAAAATTTATCCCGGCAGATTCAGCAAGACCCATTCCGGCAGAGCCTGAAATTGAAAGTGAAGCTTTTGCACCGGGGAATTTATTGTTAATTCTTTCGAGCATATCAACGGCTTTTTCACGAATCATTGAAAAGTGACGTTCATATTCGCTATGTATGAGTTTTTCGTTTTCATCAAACACAGCGCACTTCAATGTCGTTGAGCCGATATCAAGTCCGATTTTCATTTTATCACCACATTATTTGAAATATGTATAATTATCTCACGATTGTCTTGCAATTTTGTTACTAAATTGTAAACAAAGCACTTAAAAATTATTATACCATTTTGAATTTATGTACAAATATCTTAATTCTTTTTAATAATTTGGCGAAATGTAAAAATTATTCAGAAATTGTTCAGAATTATTGTTTGACTTTTTTACCAATCAGTGGTAACATATAATTGATGAAATTTGTGCTATATACAGCGGAAGGGCAGGGAAACAAAACAATGAATATAGCAGATTTAGCAGCAAGTGCTGTGAAGAAGATTGCCGATAATCACGGTAAAAAATTAAACAGAAAAATGACTGCACCTGAAATTCCTCAGGCAGAGGCTGAACGTCTCAGCGGTGAAGTTTTCAACGCAGGTTTTGCAATGAAAGAAGTAATGCCTGAAAGCGTTACTGCAAAAAAATTCTGGCTTGCAGGCTACAGAACAGGCAACCTTATCACAGGTGTGCTTGACCCGCTTACAGTAAGAGCAATGTGGATTGGCTGCGGTGATGGCGGTGTTATTCTTGTAAGTGCGGATTTAATCGGTCTTACAGGCTATGAAGTCAAGCTTGTACGCGACAGACTTGCTGATTTTACAAAGAAAACAAATTGTAAACTTGTAAGTGTAAGCTGTACTCACACTCACGCAAGTATTGATACAGTAGGTTATTGGGGCAAACTTCCCGCAACAGGTAAAAACAAAGAATACATGGAAATGGTAATTTCCTCTATTGCCGAGGTTTGCGTAAAAGCTTATGAAAACAGAAAAGAAGGCAAGCTTTACAATGGTTCAATCCATGTACCCGAAGCAATCAGCGACGGCAGAATGCCTTACAATATAGTTAACGATAAACTGTCAAGACTCCGTTTTGTACCTGCTGACGGCAGCGAAGAAACATGGTTCCTTAATTACAGTGCACATCCCAACACAATGGGCGGTGATTGCTCACAGGTAAGTGCAGACTATCCTTACTTCCTCAGAGAAGCAATCAACAAAGAAAAGAAAACCAATGTTCTTTTCGCAGTTGGAGCTATTGCAGCAGTAAATATTGCAGACCTTGACGAAGACAGACGTGAAAGAACAAGAAAGGGCGGCGAAATTCTCGCAAAAGCAGCTCTTTCAATAGATAACGATGAAGAACTTACAACCGATATCACAGTTGTTCATCAGCCTTATTATGCACCTATCGCAAACGGAGTATTGTCACTTATGGCAATTATCAAGGTTTGCAGTGCACTTAAATATCCTTCAAAAACAAGTGAAACAGGTCTTGCACTTCTCACTGAAATGAACTACATACAGATTGGTTCAAAGAAAATTCTTACAATTCCGGGCGAAGCATTCACAGAAAACATCTACGGCGGTTATGCAACTAAAGAAGAATCCCCCAATGATGAAGGTCCTGAAATCAATGCAACTCCTCTTTGCGAAATTGTAGGCGATAAAAACCTTGAAGTATTCGGTGTGTCAAATGATATGACAGGTTATATGATTCCTCTCAATGACTTTGTCCTTCACCCCACACAGCCTTATCTTTCAAGTGTGCGTGATAAATATGACCGCAATCATTATCACGAAACAAACGGTCTCGGTAAAAATATCCCTCATGTTATGGCAGATGTACTGCGTGGCATGATGGCTAAAATCAAATAAATAAATTCTGAAAGGAAGTTTTATCTATGGCAACAAACAGATTAGTCGGCGATTATCCCGTTATCGGTATTCGTCCTGTAATCGACGCAAGAAGAGGTCCCCTTAAAGTAAGAGAATCTCTCGAAGAACAGACAATGAATATGGCAAAGGCTGCGAAAGCACTCTTTGAAGAAAACCTTAAATATTCAAACGGTGAACCCGTTAAAGTTGTTATTGCAGACACAACAATCGGTCGTGTAGGCGAAACAGCAGCTTGTGCAGCAAAGTTCAAGAAAGAGGGAGTTGACATCACTCTTTCAGTTACACCTTGCTGGTGCTATGGTTCAGAAACAATGGATATGGATCCCATGACAATCAAAGGTGTATGGGGCTTCAACGGCACAGAAAGACCCGGTGCAGTTTATCTTGCATCAGTTCTTGCAGCTCACGCACAGAAAGGTCTTCCCGCATTCGGTATCTATGGTAAAGACGTTCAGCCCTGCGACGCTACAGAAATCCCTGCAGACGTTAAAGAAAAGCTTCTCCGTTTCGCACGTGCAGCAGTAGCAGCAGCTACAATGAGAGGCAAGTCATATCTCCAGATTGGTTCAATCTGCATGGGTATCGCAGGTTCAAGCATCAGCCCTGAATTCATCGAAGAATATCTCGGTATGCGTGTTGAATCAGTTGACGAAGTTGAAATCATCAGACGAATGTCTGAAAATATCTATGACGAAGCAGAATATCAGAAGGCTCTTGCATGGACAAAAGAAAAATGTCCTGAAGGTTTCGATAAGAACCCTGAATTCGTTCGTTCAACAGATGAAAAGAAAGAAAGCGATTGGGAATTTGTTGTTAAGATGATGTGCATCATCAAAGACCTTATGAACGGCAACCCCAACCTTCCCGAAGGCAGAGAAGAAGAAATGGTAGGCCACAATGCTATCGCAGCAGGCTTCCAGGGTCAGCGTCAGTGGACAGACTTCTATCCCAACTGTGACTATCCCGAAGCACTTCTCAACACAACATTTGACTGGAACGGTGCAAGAGAACCCTACATCCTTGCAACAGAAAATGACGTTCTCAACGGTATCTCAATGCTCTTCGGTAAACTCCTTACAAACAGAGCACAGGCATTTGCTGACGTTCGTACATACTGGAGCCCCGAAGCTGTTAAAGAAGCAACAGGTTACGACCTTGAAGGTGTTGCAAAAGAATCACAGGGCTTTATCCACCTTATCAACTCAGGTGCTGCTTGCCTTGATTTCAGCGGCGAAAGTAAAGATGAAAACGGCAACCCCGTTATGAAAGAATGGTACGATGTTAACGATGCAGACATCGATGCAATGCTCAAAGCAACAACATGGTGTGCAGCAGATAACGGCTATTTCAGAGGCGGCGGATATTCTTCACGTTTCGAAACAAAAGCAGAAATGCCTGTTACAATGCTTCGTCTTAACCTTGTTAAAGGTGTTGGCCCCGTTCTTCAGCTTGCTGAAGGTTACACAGTAAAACTTCCCGAAGAAGTTTCAGACAAACTCTGGGCAAGAACAGACTACACGTGGCCCTGCACATGGTTTGCTCCCAGACTTACAGGCGAAGGTGCATTCAAATCAGCTTATGACGTAATGAACAACTGGGGTGCTAACCACGGTGCTATCACATACGGCCACATCGGTGCAGACCTTATTACTCTCTGCTCAATGCTCCGTATTCCTGTTTGTATGCATAACGTTCCTGAAGAAAAAATCTTCCGTCCTGCAGCATGGAATGCATTCGGTATGGATAAAGAAGGTCAGGACTACCGCGCTTGTGCAACATATGGTCCTCTTTACAAATAATCTGATATTACATTAATATCTCAGGCTCCCTTGTTTTCAAGGGAGCTTTTTTCTCTTAGAAAGATAAAGCACCCCGGAAGTTATATACTTCGGGGTGCATCTTAATGGCAATTTATTTATCCTTCAATAATCAGAATTTCTTTTACTTCTTTTGTCTCAGGGTCAATTGAAATTGTTTTGATTTCCTGGGGCTTCCAGTTGAACTTGCATTTCACATCAAGTATCTTCAGGTCAATTTCAGCCTCTGTTTCTTTTCCTGCACATTCAAAAGTACGCAGAACAATTTTCTTGCCGTCTTCGGAATATTTCATAGCCTGAACAAGCACGTTGTCAGCACTTACTTCAAGTCCGCTGTAAACAGGGGGAAGTTCACCCTTATGATGTGTTTCAAGGTAAAGCTTAAGGGGCATATTGAGAACTTCTGCTTTTTTCACAACATCAGTAAACTCATTTTCGCAAGGAGTCAAAATATATTCAAATTCCTGCTGGCCCTGATCAAGGAAATCCATTTCATTGTCACGGCTTCTCTGTCCGTAATGGTCAAGGTAAGCACTGCCTCTTGCCATAACCATTCTCATTTCCTTGTCTTTAACGCAGAAACTGTATTTTGAATCGTTAATAAGCGCAAAGCCGTCGTTGGTGCCTTCTTCGCAAACTGCAATCCAACCCTGTGCCGGTTCTTCTTCTCCGTTAGCAGGTTTTCTGATAAATCCGAAAGGCATCGAATAAATTGCTTCAGGATTTTCAATATTCATGGGGAATGCAAGCTTTGCAATTTTATAATGCTCGTTAAAATCAAGTTTGCATTTTACTTCAATGTTTTTGCTGTCTCTCCACAGTGAAATGTACTGAATAAGAGTTGACTTGTTGTAAGTTGTTGTAACTTTGATTGTGGCACGTAAATATCCTGTTTCAATAATTTCAAGCTTTGCATCAGAGAATTGTCCGATGTCACGGTTAAAATCAAAAACATTATGTGCCCAGGTGTCAGTGTGAACATCATCTTCAATAATTGCTTTTGCAATGGGGGCAGATGTAAGTTCTTTATCTGATTCTTTATCATAGTAACTGTCAATAGCGCCTGTATGCTTGTTGATAGTGATTTTAACCTTACTGTTTTCAATTGTATTTTCAGTTACGATAAACTCATTTTCTACAGGCTTCGGCTGATAATTCTGTTCATCCTTATAGATGAAAAATGTCTTGTAACCATAAGGTTCAAGCTCTGCTTCAAACAGACACTGCATAAAGTGTCCGCCGTCTGTGTACGGTGCACGTACAATCTGGAAAGGAATTTCATTGTCGTCAGAATCAAGCACGCCTGAAACCCAACCCATACCGAAACAAACTTTTGCTTTAACAGGGAAAGAGTGGGGGTTAAAAACAACCATCGGGCAACCTTCGCCTTCACGTATCCACAATCTGTCACGTTTGTGTGAAGGTCTGTAGTCAAGGAACTTTGTTGTGTTCACTCTCCATGAAATTCTTTCAGCACCGAATGAACCTACCTGAAGTGCAGTTTCACTTGCATAACCGAAAGCGTTATAAGCATCTGTGTAAGCGGGTTTTATTGAGCAACCTGCAAGGATGTCGTGGAACTGGTTGAACATAACACTTTCCCACGCACGTTCAATAGATTTCGTTTTCGGCTCTGACTTTGTGAGAATTGTTGACATAAGGTCAATCTTCTCTGCATAAACAAGGTCATTTTCAGCCTTGCGGTTCATTGCCTTGACTTTGCTGTTTGCGCTGTAGCAACCGCTTGCGTGATGCTGTAAATCTTCATTTACCGTGGGAATATCAATTTTGTCGATATGCTCGTTTATGTAGTCAAAGTAATCATCTGTCTTTGAATAAATGAAAACGTCTTTTCCTTTTTCTTTACGTAATTTTTCAGCTTCATCAAGCTGTTCAATTGACGGCCCGCCACCGTGGTTGCCTACTCCGTAGAAAATCATCTGAGGCTGGGGGAGACTTTCTGAATATTCCCATCTGCCGTCTTTTATTCCGCCACAGTAACCCATAGGAATTCTGAAAGCAAGCACATCGCTGCCGTCAGGACTCGTCCAGTGGTGGAGATTCTTCTTCGGCAAATTCGGCTTTTCGTTTGTGTCGTTGGGACGCTGATAAATATAATTATCAATGCCTGACTTTTTCATAATCTGCGGCAACATTCCGTTGTGACCGAATGAATCCACGTTATAACCTGTTTTTACAATTGAGCCGAATCTCTCTTTGAAATATTTCTGTGAATAAAGAAAATGTCTTGCGAAAGATTCGCCTGAGGGAATGTTGCAGTCAGGCTGTACCCACATACCGCCTGTAATGCACCAACGGCCTTCTTCATATCTCTGCTTGATTTCTTCAAACATTTCAGGCTCGCTCAGCTCTATCCATTTATAATAAGAAGCGCAGGCAGAAGTGAAAATATAATCGGGATATTCCTTCATTCTGTCAAGTGCAGCTCTGTAAGTTGATTTAACAAGGCTTAAGCCTTCGGGCACACACCACTGCCATACAGGGTCAAGGTGAGCGTTGCCGATAAGATGATAAGTTTTTTTCATAGTGCCAACTCCTTTTAATAAGTTTTTACCTATGGTTTTATTATACTTTGCTTGTTTCATGATTGCATTGTCTTTTTTCAACTTTATATTGATTTTTATTATGATTTAAGTTAGAATTGTTGTAAAAGGAAGTGAGAATGTGCAGAAATATGCAAAAAGTAAATTTATAGAAAACGGTTACCTGAGTGCCGTTAAAAAGAATGAAAACACTTTTGTGGAAACACATTTTCATGATTTTTATGAGCTTGAGTTTATCATTTCAGGCAGCGGTACATACACTGTCGACGGCACGGAATATGCTATTGAGGCAGGAGCGTTATTTTTTCTGACACCGTTTAATTACCATTGTGTGGATATCAGGGATGCACAACTTTATAATGTGATGTTTTCAAGTAATATCTGCAACCATACTTTTTTGCAGGAGCTTACAAAAAATGCCCCTGTGTTTTTGCAGACTGACGGCAAAACAAAGCTTTGCTTTGAAGTGCTTCTTGATGAGCTTTGCGACAATATTGATGATAACGATCTTTCTACGGTGCTTCTTGATACTGTCATTGCAAGGCTTAAAAAGGAAGTTGCGAATGACATTAGGAATAAAACACTTTCTGCAATAAATAAGGCAGAACTTTATATACTCAATAATTTCAGAAACGGAATTACATTGAATGATGTAGCAAAAGAACTTGCCCTTACACCAACGTATTTTTCCCGATTGTTCAAAGAGGAAAAAGGTATAAACTTCAAAACGTATCTTAATAATATGCGTTTTGAATATGCGAGAAAGCTTTTAGTGCATTCAGAGATGACGGTGATGCAGATATGTTCTGAAAGCGGATTTAATGATTATCCGAATTTCATCCGCAGATTCCGACAATATACAGGATTTTACCCGGCGCAGTACAGGAAAGAGCAGATAAACGAATGATTTGTTCTCGCTTTTTGAGAATAAACCTTCAAAGCGAATTCAGATGTGAAAACTGACTTGCATTCAAGATGATTTTTACCTTTTTATCACCTAATGACATTACGATGTTGTTACTGAAGGAAAAAATCTTACAATAGAAATGTTTTATCCGCCTGTCAGCGCAGGCTTTGATATGAAATGGAAGATATCTTGCACAATGACAATCGGCGGCGGATTCTGATAATTAAAGAAAACAAAGAATATTTAAGGATGCCTCTTGAGGCATCCTTTTTTAATGAATAATGAATAACGAATGATGAATAATAGTGGGTCTGCGCCGCAATTAAATGAAAAATGCAAAACGCAAAGTGGAAAATTACATAGTGTACCGATTCAAAAAAAGTAGGGAATGGCGCTTGACGACGTTCCGCGAAACTTGCGGTCGACCGCGAGGAATAGACAAAAACCACAAAATAAAGTGTGGAGATTAAGAAAAAGTGTAGGTATAGTGGTAAACGCGCGGAGGGGTTGGAAAGTTTAAAAAAGTTTTAAAAAAAGTGTTGACAAAAGTGAATTGATTTGGTATTATATATGAGCGTTCTGCGAGAGCAAACGCTGGAGACGAAAT
>JAFUIO010000032.1 GCA_017468425.1 Clostridia bacterium
ATCTACGTTGTTGCCATTGGTTTATGCGTGATTTCAATGCGGGTCATTCGCGAATGCCACCTACAGTATGGCAATCAGTGCACGTAGGGGCGCCCATCGGGCGTCCGCCTGAAAATTACGCATACATTAACGGGTCGTCGAGGACGCCGACCCCTACAAGTTTTTGATTTAAATTGTGTGGTAAATTATAATTTTTCTTATGAGGTGAATGATATGAAAGAATTTTATTTGCTTTGCAATGCACATTTAGACCCTGTATGGCTCTGGCAAAGGCAGGAAGGAATGGCAGAAGCAATTTCAACTTTCCGCGTGGCTGCAAAATTCTGCGAAGAATACGACGGCTTTATTTTCAACCATAATGAATCTGTTTTGTACGAATGGGTTGAAGAAAATGAGCCTCAGCTTTTTGAGAAAATACAGAAGCTCGTAAAAGAAGGTAAGTGGCATATTTTCGGCGGCTGGTATCTTCAGCCTGATTGCGTTATGCCTTCAGGTGAATCGCTTATAAGACAGATAGAAACAGGCTCACGTTACTTTATGGAAAAATTCGGCATAAAAACAAAAACAGCTGCTAACCTTGATTCTTTCGGCCACACAAAAGGTCTTGTACAGATTCTTAAAAAATGCGGTTTCGAGCATTATGTTTTTCACCGCCCTTACGGAATTGTTGATGAAGAAAACTTCATCTGGAAGGGTTACGACGGAAGCGAAATAATCGGCCACCGTGCCTACGGCGGATATAACTCCGGCAAAGGAAAGGCTACAGATAAAATTGACCGTTTTATTGACGATGCGGTTGACGGCCCGAATATGCTTCTGTGGGGCATCGGCGACCACGGCGGCGGTCCTTCAAGAATTGACCTTGAGAAAATTGATGAATACATAAAAAGTCATACAGATATAAAGGTAAAACATTCATCCTGCGATGAATATTTCAGCCTTGTTGACAAAAATAAACTTACTACTGTAATTGACAGGTCTATGGTGCATTGTATGGTAGGCTGTTACACATCTATGGTAAGAATCAAGCAACTTCACAGGGCGCTTGAAAACGACCTGGGAATGTGTGAAAAAATGATTGCCGTAAGCGGAATTGACTACGACAAAAAAGCACTCAGCGAAGCCGAAAAAGCACTTCTTTTCTGTGAATTCCACGATGTGCTCCCCGGCTCTATGATAAAAAGTGCCGAAGAAGATTCTGTGCGACTTCTGAATTACGGCAGCGAAATCATTTCAAAAATCTGTGCAAAAGCATTCTTCAAACTTTGCGAAGGGCAGGCTGAAGGTAAATCGGGTGAAGTTCCCGTACTTGTTTTTAACCCTAACCCCTACCCTGTTACGCACGATATTGAAGTTGAATTCCAGCTTGAAGACCAGAACTGGAACGAAAACGAAGTGACAATTGTTAATGTACGCGATGAAAGCGGAAACATTCTTCCCACACAGAACGAACAGGAAGAATCAAACCTGAATCTCGACTGGAGAAAACGCGTTGTTTTCCGTGCCGAACTGAAACCTATGTGCATTAACCGTTTTGACTGTGTTCTTACAAGAATAAACGCTGAACGCAGACCCGTTGAAAGCTGCGAAGAAAATGAAACACAATTCATTCTGAAAAATAAATTTATGGAAGTCCGCATCGGCAAAGAAACAGGACTTATTGAAAAATACTGCGTAAACGGTGTTGACTATATTTCATCTTACGGCGGAAAAATTATTGTCTGCCGTGACAATGAAGACCCGTGGGGAATGAGAGTTGACAGCTTTAACGACAGAATCGGTGAATTTACTCTTGTAAGTAAAGATGAAGCAAACGAATTTGGCGGTTACCCTGACGAAAACTTTGAAAATGTAAGGATAATTGAAAACGGAAAAGTCAGATGTAAAATTCAGGCAACCTTCAGAAACAGAAAATCATATGCCGTTGTCACTTACACAATACCTAAAAACGATTCCTACATCGATATGGACATAAAAACTTTCATAAACGATGTAAACACAATGTATAAACTTTCTTTCTCTACTCCTTTTGAAAATTCACAGGCGATTTCTCAGATGGCTTTCGGCAGAGAAGAAATGGAAAAAGAAAACAAAGAAGTTGTGTGCCAGAAATGGTGCGGACTTTTCGAAGACGGAAAAGGTCTTGCGATTTTAAACAAAGGCACTCACGGCTACAGTGCAGACAAAGGTGAAATCAACCTTTCACTTCTGCGTACGGCAGTCTGTTCTGCTCACCCCATACGTGACAGAAGAATTGTCGACCACGACCGTTTCCAGAATCACATTGATATGGGTGAACGAAACTTTTCTTTCCGCTTGAGCACTGATATTTCCCACCTTGATAAAAATGCGGAAAGCTACAATCAGGGCGTTTATTCCCTTGCCTTCTTCCCGTCAGGATGCGGAGAAAAGAAAAACACTTCAATGCTTATTACAAACGATGATATTATTATGTCAGGTTGCAAAAAACTTGATGACGGCTCTCTGAGAATTCACATTTACAACACAACAGACAAAAACACAAGCACTTCTCTTATAACAGACTGTGCCGAATTCAATTTTGACTTTACTCCTTTTGAAATAAAATCATTCAGAATAAACGGTACGGAAATTTCAGAATGTGAACTCTGTGCATATTAAGGTTTTGTTGACGGAATTTATATTATCGTGTATAATACTTTCATAATTTTGTGGAGGCGGTTTTGTGAGAACAGTAAGAGATTTTTATGACTTTTTAGATGAAATTGCACCTTTTTCTTCTCAGGAAGGTTGGGACAACAGCGGGCTTTTAGTAGGAAGCTTTGAAAAAGAAGTGAACAGAGTTGCTGTTGCACTTGACCTGAACAAAGAAACTTTAGACCAGGCAATTTCACTTGAAGCTGACCTTATCATCACACATCATCCCGTTATTTTCAAAGCACAGAAAACTTTTCTTTCTGACTGCACGGCATACAGACTTGCAGAAAATTCAATAAGCCTTATTGCAACTCACACTCCCCTTGATGCTGCAGAAGGCGGAATCAACGATATTCTCTGCGATTTGCTTGAGCTTACCAAGGTTGAAGTGCTTTCAACTTCTATGAGTGAAAATCTTCTTCGTGTAGGTTTTACAGATAAAACAACTCCCGAAGAATTTGCCCGTTTTGTTTCACGTCAGCTTTCAGCAGATGTACGTTTCTGCGACGGAGAAAATGAAATTGAAACTGTTGCCGTATGCTCGGGAGCAGGTGCGGATTTTGCAAAAGAAGTTGCAGAATTGGGCATAGATGCTTTTGTTACGGGAGATGCTAAATACCACGAATTCCTCGATGCAAAAGAAGACGGACTTACTCTTATTGCCGCAGGACATTTTGAAACAGAAAACCCTGCTATGGCAATTCTTGCAGGTAAACTCCGCGGAAGATTTTCCGAAACCGACATTATTGTTTTATCACAGACTAATCCCATTAAATATCTTAAGGACTAAAATTTATGGCACTTGACGGAATTTTTTTAAAACAAGTAAAAAACGAAATTGAAAAAGAAGCTGTTACAATGCGTGTGGAAAAAGTTCACCAACCTTCTAAAGAAGAATTGGTGCTGATTCTCCGCGGAAGAAACGGCCAGAAAAAGCTTCTGCTTTCTGCCAGAGCAAACAGCCCGCGAATCCATTTCACAACCCACGCACCTGAAAACCCGAAAACTCCGCCTATGCTCTGTATGCTTTTAAGAAAGCATCTTACAAGTGCGATGATTACATCTTTCAGACAGGTTGACAGCGACAGAATTTTATTTATTGATTTTGATTCAACAAACGAAATAGGCGACAAAGTCAAACTTTCTCTTGTTATTGAAATTATGGCGCAGCACAGTAATATCATACTGATAAATGCTGATAATAATATAATTATTGACTCCCTTAAACGTGTTGATTTTTCCACTTCGTCTGTGAGGCAGATTTTACCCGGACTTACTTACGCACTTCCGCCGAAGCAGTTCAAACTCGATTTATCTGAAGCGGATGCAGAAAAAATCTGCAATAAAATTTTATCATTCCCGAACAAGAATCTGTCTTCTGCAGTTTTATCTTCCATTGAAGGTATATCACCCGTTATAAGCCGTGAAATCGCCTTTAAAACAACGGAATACGACAAATTCTGCAGTGAACTTGATGAAAACGAAAAAATCAGATTACACGCAGTAATCGAAGAAATTCAGGACATAATAAAAAACGGAAAAGCAACACCTTATGTTGTTGAAGATGAAAACTCACGACCCGTTGACTTCGGATTTATTGAAATAAATCAATACGGCAGTGTGAGAAAGAGCGTTAAAGAAGAAAGTTTTTCTTCTCTGCTTGACAGATTTTATTATGAACGAGACAGACTTGAAAGAACAAAACAACGTTCCGACGACCTTTATAAAAAGCTTAACACCTTAATTCAGAGAACTGCTAAAAAAATCAATCTGCAGACTTCTGAACTTGCACAGTGCGTTGACAGAGAAACTCTCCGCATAAACGCAGAGCTTATCAGTGCAAACCAGTACAGACTTCAGAAAGGCGTAACTTTTTACGAGGTCGAAAATTATTACGACAACAATAATTTAATCAGAATCAAAGCCGATCCTGCGCTTACTCCTACTGCGAATTCACAGAAATATTTCAAGGAATACAGAAAAGCAAAAACGGCTGAAAAGATGCTGACTGAGCTTATTGAGAAAAACAAAGAAGAACTTGAATATCTTGAATCTGTTCTTGATGAATTGAACCGTGCTGACGGAGAAGATGAGATTTCCGAAATCCGCAGAGAACTTGCCGAAAACGGCTATTTAAAATCAAAACAGAAAGATTCAAGAAATAAAAACCCAAAAACTCTGCCGCCGAAAAAATATATTTCCGATGACGGATTTACAATTTTAGTAGGAAGAAACAATATACAGAACGATAAGCTTTCTTTGAAAACTGCACGCGGAAACGATATGTGGTTGCACACACAGAAAATACACGGTTCTCACGTTATAATAGTTGCCGACGGCAAAGAAATTTCCGACCTTGCAATAGAACAGGCAGCAATTCTTGCCGCATACAACAGCAAGGCAAGAATGTCTTCGCAGGTGCCTGTTGATTACACTCCTGCAAAAAATTTAAAGAAACCAAACGGTGCAAAACCCGGTTTTGTAATTTATCACGTTTACAACACATTGTTTGTAAAGCCCGATGAAAAATTAGCAGAAAGATTATCCTGCGAAAAATAATATGTATAAATTCATCTTTGACGGTCAAAATATCTTTGACGGGAGGAGATGAAAAAATGCTTGATAAAATATCCTTGGTGCTCGTCATCATCGGTGCTCTTAACTGGGGTTCCATCGGTCTTTTTCAGTTTGACCTGGTAGCGTGGATTTTCGGCGGTCAGGACTCTATTCTCAGCCGTATTATTTACACACTTGTAGCCCTCGCCGGTGTCTGGTGCATTTCACTCTTGTTCAGAAGAACTGATGAAATGGTCGAGTCGACAAGCATGAATGACGATGTCAACTGACAAAAAGTACCGATATACCTTACAGTATATCGGTATAATTTTAGGTGATAGAAATGAAGTATTACATAAAAAAATTCTCCTGCTTTTCAGAAGAAAAGCAAAAAGAATACCTTGAGTTTTTAGATAAAGAAAAGCTCTCTCAATTCAATTCGGCAACTAACCAAAACAGAAAAAAATCAATCCTGATTTCTCACGGATTTTTAAAAGAAGCAGTTTCACAGGAATACAATATAAATAAAAAAGACCTTGTCTTTTCTGTTACAGAAAAAGGCAAGCCTTTCTGCAGAAGCCACGAAGATATTCATTTTTCAATCAGCCATTCGGGAGATTATTTTGCCGTTGCAATAAGCGAAAAAGAAATCGGAATTGATATACAGACCATAAAAAGTTTTAACGAAAAGCTTGTAGACAGAGTATGCTGTGAAAAAGAAAAGCTTTTTGTGAATTCAAGCGAAAACAAATCAAAAGCATTTACAGAAATCTGGACAAAGAAAGAAGCATATTTAAAAGCCCTCGGTACAGGAATTGACCGAGAGCTTACAACAGTTGATACAACTGAACTTGATTTTATAACCGAGTGTCAGGATGAATTTATTGTGTCTGTTTTTTGTCTTTGAAGAAAAGAAGACCCAACAATATAACTATGGGGAAAACTGATGCCGCAAGCATACCCATTCTTAAACCTGCCTGCTCTGCATCAAGAGAGAATTTAAGAGCAAAATTTACAATCGCTTCATTCTGACGGGCAATATCCGAAACCTTACCTGCAAGCCACGGTCCGAAAGAGCAACCTAAATCTCCGCAAAGTGCAAGCACACTGAACATAGCTGCACCGCCCTTTGGATACCTTGCAGCCGCAAGAGTAAGTGTACCCGGCCACATAATGCTCACTGCAAAGCCGCAAAGAGCACAACCTGTAAGCGATAAAAAGGGATTGAGAGAAACTGCGGCAGTTACATAGCACACAAAAGCACATACAGCACATACAGAAAGTGCTTTCTGCATATTTATCTTTTCTTCAACTTTACCGCACACAACACGTCCTATAAACATAAACACGGCAAAAAGGCACGGACCTAATAAATCACCTACAATTTTGCTGACACCCAATCCTTTTTCAGCAAACATTGAAGACCATTGCACCATAGAAAGTTCCGATGCACCGCCGCCTACCATAACAATCATAGCAACAATAAAAATCCTCGATGAAAACAATTCTTTCAGCGGGGTTTTTTCTTCTGCTGAAAGAGTTTTTCTCATAGGCACGCGCATAAAACGGTATGTATTGTATGCAGGTACAAGTGCCAACAACCATGCAAGCACATACCAATACTGTTCACCGAAAATCTTTATAAACACTGTTGTTACGATAACGGTAAGGCACTGACCCAGACAGTAGAAAGAATGAAGGATGCTCATAGCACCGCTGTCAAGCTCGTCTGAAATTGATTCAACTATAGGGCTTAAAACCGTTTCCTGAAAACCTGCACCCACGGCATAAATCATTGAACATATTATCAGTGCTGCATAAGAATTTTCCATCAGCCTCGGCAGAAAGCCGAGAAGAATAAGTCCCGCTGCCGAAAAAACGTGTGACACAACTGCAGTTATTCTGTAACCGATTCTGTCTACCCATTTTATACTGAAGACGTCTACAGCAAGCTGTGTTAAAAACAACGTTGAAACAAGCGTTGCAAGTTGAGAAATTGTAATGCCCAGATGTGTTCTGAATATTACAAAAAGAAGTGACGGAAAGTTATTGATTATTGCCTGCACCGCAAAACCTATGTAGCAGGAAACTGCCGTGCTTTTGTACGTTAATTTTTTACTCATTCTGACCTCACAAACCTTATATTTACTCACTAAATTATATATTCAAACACAAAATAAATCAAGTTAAAATTTAATTAAAAAACTTTTCCGAAAAACATTGACAAACCTTGTAAAAAGGAGTATTATGGAGTTCAAAAATTTTTCAGTTATTGAATGTATGGAGATGTTTTTATGAACGAACAACTTATTAAAGAACAGATTTGCGACGTATGTCACAGGATGTGGCAGCTCGGCTGGGTTGCTGCAAACGACGGCAACATCACAGTTAAACTTGATGACGGTAATTTCCTTGTTACCCCCTCAGGCACAAGCAAAAGCTTTATCACACCCGATATTCTTATCAAGGTTGACAAAGACGGTAACGTTCTTGAAGGACCCGAAGGCTACAAACCTTCTTCAGAAATCAAAATGCACTTCCGTTGCTACGAAAAAAGACCTGAATTAGGTGCAGTTGTTCATGCACATCCCCCTGTTTCAACAGCTTTTGCAGTAGCACACATACATATGGATGATTACATTATGCCCGAATCAATCCTTTCTCTCGGTTCAGTGCCTGTTGCACCCTACGGAACTCCTTCAACAAATGAAGTTCCCGACGGAATTGAACCTTTCCTTAACGAGCACGACGCTATTCTCCTTGAAAACCACGGTGCTCTCACAATGGGTGTTGACCTTCTCACTGCTTACTACAGAATGGAAACACTTGAACTCTGGGCAAAAATCAGCCTTAACGCACGTTTGCTTGGTGGTGCTAAAGAAGTTTCAAAAGAAAACATCGATACTCTTATGGACCTTCGTGTTAACAGATACAAGCTTACAGGTAACCACCCCGGCTACAAAAAATACAATAAATAATATTTCACCGCATCAGTTCGCCGAGTGTTGGTAAGGAAGTTTTTGTTTCTCGAACAAAATTCCTTGTATTATCACCAAAAGCCTCGCAAGGCGTCAGCCTTGCTGCATTTTTGGCTTCAATTCAAGCAATTTTGCTTTTCTACGAAACTGCGTAG
>JAFUIO010000003.1 GCA_017468425.1 Clostridia bacterium
CCCATTCCAACACTTAAAGTAAAAAGCAACACCAATTTGCGGTTGATGTTGCTTAGATGCGCCTTAAGGCGCTGCTGGTATTGTTTACCCTTATAGGGTTATTATTCAAACCACGTCCTTTCGGGCGTGGTTGGTGATTTTCTGAATACAAACAGATATTCATGTGCAATTAATAAAAAGTTGTATTTCACACTGTTTGTTTTCCAATAACCTGTTGCTTTACAGTTGTGCTGTTCCTTGATTATCAACTCTTTAAGTTTAAATCCTGCATCTTCAAAGATTCGCATAACATCAAAAGACATGGGTATCATATGACCTTTTTGGCGTGTATCACCCATAAGAACTGCACAAAATTTATCTTTTTTCAAAACACGGTGGCTCTCTGCAGCTACCTTTTTCATTTCTTCAAGGAAATCTTTAACTTTTAATAAAGACAAATCTTCAGGTATGTCTTCACTATATTGAATGATATCTGCATATGGCGGATGAGTACATATTAAATCGATACTGCCGTCTGGAATAAAGTCAAGATTTCGAGCATCACCTTTATGTAAATATACCTTACCGTTTGCACCTTCGTGTTCAAAATCTGTTTTTTCTTTACAACGAGCGAGTGCAACATCATTCACGTCTACACCGATTATATTTCTGTTAAGGAGTTTAGCTTCAACAAGAGTAGTTCCACCGCCTGCAAACTGATCAAGAACCAAATCATTTTCCTGAGAATAACGAAGCATTATATTTCTTGGTATATAAGGAGACCAATTACCTCGCCACTTTGCATCGTGTGTGGCCCAATCTCCTCTTTTCGGAAATGTCCAATGAGTTGTCATCTCAAGTTCAAAATCTTCAGGTTCCCACTTGGTTATTTTTTTAGCCATTATTTAAAGACCTCACTAATTACTCCATCTTCCAAATCCTTGATATTATAGATGTGCTGCATAACATCAAACGTTTCTTCAAGGTTATTTCGTGCGCTTGTCCAACCTTTTCCATCGGTGAACCAAACGAATGTAAAACCATCTATTTCTTCGGTCTCCCAAGCAAGTGTCTTATAGCTGCGTGCCGTTTCGTTTAATTTGCTTCCGCCACTGCCATAGAAATTAGTTTCGATACCATATATCATATCAGGTGTTTTGATTACGAAATCGAAACGCTTTTCCATTTTTCCTTTGTTTGAAATGGCCGATAAATCTATATTCCACTTATCAGTTATCTGATGAATATACATTTCTTTGAAATAATTGACATCTTTGATAAAACCTGCTTTCTGAATAAAGCTCTCAACTAAATCCTCCATAAGATGTCCACCACGATTTTTACGTCCGTTGGAGTCAAGACCTGTTTCAACACCTGTAGCGTAGTCAACCAAATTGTTTACAATATGGTTTTCCAACAAATCAAACAGTCCTGTTTCTCTCATAAAATATTTGTAATTATCTCTATTAGACGACAATCCATTAAATTGATATAAGTATCCGCCATTCTTATCCTGACAATAGATTTCATTTGCTCTTACCGCTAATAGTAAAGGAATACATTTCAGCACTTCAGGATATTTTTTCAATAAATTCTCAAAATCTTCTTCAATGTTTTTTGAGCCAATAAGAGAATTCAAAATATTTAATTCAATTTTTACACTCTCCACATTTCTATGAACTTTTTCAAAGTCTATGTAATAACCATAGTCTGCTATACTATCACGAAACCCTGATAACCAAGCATTAAAATCTCTATTCATAAAATTTCTCCTTAAAAATTAGAAATAAGCAGTTCCTTTATCTTTCCTCTTGCTTCACTGTTACAGTTAATCATTCTTGTTGCTTCAACTCTTTTGATATTATGAGCCGAATAGATATTATCAAAGAAATCATCTTCTGTATTAGAATTTTTGGGATCTGAATTGCTGATTACAACCTTAGCACCCTTTTTATGCATTTCATCAACGAATAGAGCAAGTTCAATCTGTTCATCATCGTTAAATAAGTTTTCGGTGTAAGCTGTAAAACTTGCTGTATCAGTAATTGGTCTGTATGGAGGGTCAAAATAAACGAATGTATTTTCATCAATAAAGTCAGCTGATTCTCTGTAATCACCGCATACGATAGTAACCTTCTGTAACTTCTCTGATACTGCTCGAAGATTTGCTTCATCACATATCATAGGATTCTTATATGAACCCATAGGTACATTAAATAATCCTTTCTTGTTAACTCTGAACAGACCATTAAAACATGTCTTATTCAAGAATATCATCAATGCAGCTTTTTCGATATTTATATTCTCGTTTCCGTTGACTTTCAAATCGTTGAAACGCTCTCTTTTTTTCATATAGTATTCTTTTCTTGCATCATTATCTAACGGTATGAATTCATTTTTCATACCGTAAAGCATTTCAATAAGTGCATCAATATCATCACGAATTATGCGATATGTGTTTATAAGTTCGGCATTGATATCACTAATATAAATCTGCTCTAAATCATATTTACTTAAAATATCAAATAATACTGCACCTCCGCCAACGAATGGTTCAGCATATTTAGTAAAGTTACAATCTTCAAAAGGATAGTATTGTTCAATTTCTTTAAGAAGCTGACCTTTACCACCTGCCCATTTCAAAAATGGCTTAACTGCTTTTTCTTCATTTTTGTTATAACGGATACTCCTCGCATCTATTGGTTTTTCTGCAGTAGTGGGTATAATCCACATATTGCCTACTCTGGTTGCATCAGAAATTCTTTGTTCAGAACACAAAACTGCAACTCTTCTTTGAGAAATACCCCATTTATCTGCTGCTTCTTTTGCGGACATATAATTCATAATTGTACCTCCGTTAACTATTGAATATATTATATTCCAAAACTCGAACAATAGCAATACCAAAACTAAAAAATTATGACCATCGGAAAACCGATGGTCATTTTTTATTTCCGATTATATTTTTCAATTTCCAGAAGAATATTAAACAGTTGCTCCTGTTCTTTAATTGTTTTAGCAGACAACAAATCATAACATTGCAAAGGTATATTTTCCTGCCCTTCTTCAGATTCATCAAGCTTCTCAAACAGTTTTGACAGTGAAACATTTAAAGCTCTGGAAATTTTCTCTATACTTTCCAGCGTTGCGTTTTTTTCACCACGTTCAAGTTGACCGATGTAAGTTGGGTGAACACCGGAAAGTTCGGCTAATTTTTCCTGACTTAACCTGAGTCTGGTTCTGTAACTTCTTATACGTTGGCCGATATTTTTTGCAATTTCACTCACTTCACCATCTCCTTCGAGTAATAGTCTATAAATATTAAAATTATTATTCCACAGACTATTGATATTAAAAACTCGCTATGATATACTATAATTATCGTTGATATAACTTTTTATACTTATAGTATTCAAAAATTATATCAAGCTTCACAGAAAGTGGTGGTGCCAAACAAAATCTTACGAAAATATGTTACTTTTTAATTTTGACTGACTACATTATATAAAACAAAAACGTGAGGTGGACTGAATGAGTTTTTATATTTCAAAAGATGAAATGCTTGAAGGTATGCATAAAATGAATTCCTTCGGCACAAGACTTACCGGCAGTAAAGGACACACCAATTTTATAAACTGGCTCAAAGACGAAATCGCAAAGATGAATATACCCATTTATTCTGATCCCTTTTATTTCAGACGATGGGAAGAAAAAAGTTCATCAATAGAAATTATTGACGGCGACGAGAAAATAAATATTCCTGTTTCTTCTGCTTACCCTTATTCAGGCGAAACACCTGCAGAGGGCATAACAGAAGAGTTGGTATATGTCAAGAATATTTCTGACGTGCCTAAAGTAAAAAACAAAATTGCGGTTTTTAATATCGCAAACGTAAATTTTCTTCCGAGCGAAATCGCTTTCGACAAGCGTTCGAGCTATCCCGAAAACGTTGTACTTGAAAAGAAATACGAAGGACCTGTTATTACAAGCTTTGTCCAATGCTTTTATGGCATTGTTTCAAAGCTTACAAAAGCTAAAGCTGTTATTCTCATCTGGAAAGGTCTTCACGATGATATGATTGAAGGTCAGTACCTTTCTTTCATAATGGATTATCAGAAAATTCCTATGCTGTGGGTAAATGAAACAAACGGCAAAAAAGTTATTGAAGCAGCTAAGAAACATAAAAAAGCAAAATTTATACTTGAATCCGAAATTGAAGAACACGCTTTTACGGAGAGCTTCTATTGCATTTTAGAGGGCAGAAACAAAAAAGAAAATGTTATTATCAACACTCACACTGACGGCACTAACTGCGTTGAAGAAAACGGTCCTGTTGCACTTCTTCAGCTTATAAAAAACCTGAAAGAAATGAACCTTGAAAGAACACACATTTTTGTTTTCACTACAGGTCATTTCCGCCTGCCTCATTTTGAAGACAGAAGAACAGGCAGTATTCAGGCGACATCGCGATGGCTTGCTATGCACCGCGAGCTTTGGGACGGTAAAAAAGACCATTTAAGATGTGTTGCCAACCTGACCGTTGAACATCTGGGATGCAAAGAGTGGCGTGACATTAACGGTGAATATAAATATACAGGCAAGCCTGAAATTGACCTTGTTTACACAGGTAATAAATTTATGGATAAGCTCTACATTGATACTGTAAAAGACAGAAACACCATCCGCACAATGACGCTCCGAGGTCATAACTTCCTGCATTTTGGCGAAGGGCAGAATTTTTTCACTATGAAAATACCTGAAATCAGTCTTGTCCCTGCACCGTATTACCTTTGCGTTGTAAGCGACAGCCACGAAATGGAAAAATTTGATATTGACCTGATGCATGAGCAAACAGAAACCTTTGCAAAGCTTATTGAAAGAATCGAAAGTACACCGTCTGCAAAAATCGGCAAAGCTGACCGTTATTCTTTTATTATAGCTAAAAAAGTATCAGTATAAAAAATTATGACCACTGAAAAATCAGTGGTCATTTTTGTTGCCTGAAATTTATTATTTATTTTCGTCTTTTTCGCGTCTTCTCTTGTTGAGTTCACCGAGGATTCTTTCGTGCTCGTCATCATCAAGAGCATATTTCCACGTGGGGATAACTGAAAGAAGTGAACCGATTGCAGGCGGTACAGAAATGCAGAAGAAAAGCATTGCCATATAGCCGAAATATTCGCTGTTGAAGTTCGGAGCACTTCTGTCAAGGAAATCTCTGATAATATTTCCCTGCTGAATAAACTCATTGAGTTTTTTGATATTATCGCCTGTGTAGTTTACCATTTCGCAGGTGATACCGTAAATAATTGAAGCGAAACCGCTGCCGATTTTAACAAGGAATGTCTGTCCTGAGAAGAAAACGCCATCAGGTCTGATGCCGTAGTGGTATTCTTCGTAGTCAACTGCGTCTGAAATCATAAGTGACTGAAGAACAGAGTTAAGTCCCATTGCAATACCGCATACTGCGAAGATGAGCATTGTAATGATAAGGAACACAGGCTCTGCAAGTCGATGAGGGAACGCAAGGAAAAGGAAGAATAATGCCATCTGCGGAAGAACTGAAATGATTTTTGAGCCGTTGTAAAGCTTTTTCTTTGTTGTTTTTTCGAGCATTTTCGGCACAAGTCCCATAATAACAAACTGTCCGATAAACAAACCACCGCCTAAAAGTGCAAGGTAGAGAAGCGACATCATACCGTTCTGTGAAGAATAGTAGTTGTTTACAAGGGGGATTGCAACAATCATCATAAGCTGTGTAGGTGCATTGAGCAAGCCTGAAAGAAGAATCTGTCTGAAAGGCTTGTTTCTCCACATAATTTTGAAGTTTTCTTTTACAGAATACTTTTCTTCTGAAGGCTCGATGTATTCGCGTGTGCCGATACCTGCGCACTGGAAAAGTGCAGCACCGATAACTGTTGCGATAAGTGCTGTGAGGAAATAACCTGTTTTAGCATCACCTTTGAGAGCTGATGTCATCATTTCAGCACAGGGTGAAAGTGCAAGCATTGCAACACCGCCGCCTACACCAGCAAACATACGTGCAAGAGAAATAAGCTTCTGTTTGTGTTTTTCGTCTTCTGTCATAAGAGCAGTAATACCCCACAAGGGAATATCACCTGCAGTGTAACTCATACCCCAAAGGATGTATGAAAATCCTGCCCAGAGAACGCACACAAGGTTCGTGCCTTTGAGAATATCCCCTGCTGTGCCCACGTATTCAAAGTTTACAAAGCAGAGAATTGAAATTATCATAACTATGCCGGGAACAAAAATAAGATAAGGACGGCATTTGCCCCATTTTGTTCGCGTTTTGTCAACGATTGTGCCCATAATCGGGTCGTTGAATGCGTCCCACACACGTGCAATTGCAATAATTATACTTACGAAAATTGCAGGTATGTAAAGAACGTTCTGCAGGAAATATGAAACAAGAAGAACATTGGTAACATTGTAAAGAATGTTCTGACCCATAAGTCCCGTAAGGTACATATTTCTTTCTTTTTTTGTATAGGTTTTCAGATTAGTATTACCCATATCCACACCCCTTTATATTTGATATTTTAATTGTAACACTTTTTATATAATATTGCAATGCAGAAAGATAATAAAATCAGCCGGACATTTCATCGTTGACTAATCAATTTAAAAATGTTATATTTATACCATAAATCTTCGGAGGTCATAGAAATGAAATTCGGTATTTACTATGCTTATTGGGAAAAAGAATGGGGCGGCGACTGTGTGCCCTATATCAAAAAATGTTCAAAGCTTGGTTTTGATGTTCTGGAAGTGCCTTGCGGCGACTTTCACACCAAGCCTGAATCATATTTCAAAGAACTCAAAAACATCGCAGAAGCTCACGGAATGCTCCTTTCAGGAGGTTACGGTCCGCGACCTGAACACAATTTAGCTTCTACTGACAATGCACTTGTAGAAAATGCGTTCAAATTCTATGCTGATGTTTTCAACAAAATGGAAATGGCAGGTATCGACAGAATCGGCGGTGCTCTTTATTCTTACTGGCCTGTTGATTTTGCATCAGGCTTTGACAAAAAAGCCGACACTGAACGCAGCATTAAAAATATGCGTATACTCGCTGATATGGCGGCTGACCACGGAATAACTCTTTGTATGGAATCACTTAACCGTTTTGAAGGTTATATGATCAACGAAGCTTACGAAGATGTTGACTATGTTAAAGCAGTTGACAAGCCTAACGTAAAATCTATGCTCGACACTTTCCATATGAACATTGAAGAAGATTCAATTATTGATGCTATCCGCCTTACAAAAGGCACTCTCGGCAACTTCCACGTAGGCGAAGCAAACAGAAAATGTCCCGGGCCGGGAAGCAGAATGAATTGGGAAGCCATCGGCGATGCCCTTAAAGAAATCGGCTATGACGGCTACGTTATTATGGAGCCATTTGTCCGCATGGGAGGCAAAGTAGGTCAGGACATCTCAATCTGGCGCGACATCTCAAAAGGCGCTACAATAGAAGAACTTGACCGCGACGCAGAAAATTCAGTTAAATATCTTAAAGAAATATTCAGATAAAAAATCAACGAGATTCCCGTTTTTATCGGAAATCTCGTTTTTTATTACCATATATCAGGCACAAGCACAAGCATAAGTATTCCCACAAAAGAAAGCACAAGAGATATGATTTCCCTCTTGCCCGGTTTGTTGGGAGTAAGGAAACCGAGAATTGTGGAAACTATCATCACACCGCCTGTTACCATAGGATACTGCACGGATGCAGGTACATTTGCAAGTGCAATAAGCAAAAGATAGTTTGCAACTTTGTTGAGCACTCCGTAACCTGCAAGGCTTAATAGCGAATTTTTCTTGGGAAGTTCCGCTTTTTTTATGTTACACAGAAGTATTATTCCCGCAATAACAACCGTCATCAATGCACTTAAAACAGAATAACCTGCGGCACTTGTTTTTTCAAATGTGCTTTCCTGAAAAATCTTTGAAAGCACACCAGACATTCCGTTAAAGGTGAAAATACCTGCATAATAAATGAAGCCTTTCTGACTTTTACCTTTCTGGAATGTAACGGCAAGAGCAAGAGTTACAACTACAAAACAAAGCACTTTTGCAAGAGTGAGTTTTTCTCCGTAAAACATTATACCTGCAAAAAACGGTAATAACATTCCGCCAAGCATTGAGAAAATGGAATAGAGGGACAAGTTAATTCTCGCCAATGCTTTCATACTGCAGAAAAGACACGCCATCATATTCAGTGCCGTTATCAGCGACATAAAAAGTGTGTACCACGTGAATTCAAAAGCGAATTTGTTTATTGCAAGAAGAATAACAAACCCCGCTAAGCTTGAGCCGCATATGAATATCATTGAAGAAGCTATGCCGTTGCCGTTTTTCTTTTCATAATCCTGGTTTGCAAAAAACTGAAACCCGAACATAACAACAGCGGCAAGGATTAAACCGTAATACAGATAAACCACATCCTGATTCTTTTAAAATAACGACTAATTATATCACAATCCGTCTGCATCTGCAAGTATTTTCACTTGACACGTTGCTTGTTTTTTGGTACAATAATCACCACACGGAAGCGTATCGAAGTGGTCATAACGGGACTGACTCGAAATCAGTTGTACCTCACGGTACCGTGGGTTCGAATCCCACCGCTTCCGCCAAAGAAAGACCTATGCTTTGATAAAAAGCATAGGTCTTTTTTAACGAAATAAATCCCTTGTGGGATTTGTGAAATAACGCTTTATGTTATGAAATAGCAGACGCTATGAAATACACAGCGGTAGATGAGGAGAAAAATCACAGAATATTATCCGCCCGAATAAATTCCGTAGGGCGAGGGTTTACTCTCGACGTCAAAAAACAACGGCAGGAGCAAGTCCCTGCCCTACAATATGAACTTTAATAATACAATTTATCTGACACTTAAATTATAATTTTTCAGGTTGATTGCCTGAAATTCAAAAGGCTACCGGAATCGGTAGCCTTTTTGCATAAAATTAAAAAATTATCACAAATTAATTCTGTTCATCAAGCGTGAGTGAAAAACTTTCTATGAACGTGTCAAGGAAGTAATCTGCTTCTTCCATATTCATTTCGCGTATTGATTTCTCTGTTGAAACAAGTGCGTTATCAAATTCGCGGTTACCTGCTTTCTTTTCTTCAAGACATTTTGTAAGGGCGTTTATTTTGTCTGCAGCCTTTACGATTCTCCACAGATACCCGTCTTCTTCTTCTTTGAAAAAGAATGGTGAAAAATCATCTTTCAGATCCTGAGGGAGCATTGCGAGAATTTTTTCGCAGGCATTTTCTTCAACCTTCGCGTAAACATCTTTCATATCTTCGTTGAAATATTTTACGGGTGTGGGCAAATCGCCTGTGATAATTTCGGGCATATCATGGTAAAGAGCCAACACAGCGGCTCTCTCCGCGTTCAGGTTTCCGCCGAAATATTTATTTTTGATAAGTGCCAGAGCGTGAGCAAAACAAGCAGTTTCCATAGAATGCTGACAAAGGCTTTCTTCGCTTATATTACGCATAAGTGCCCAGCGGTTAATGTATTTCATTCTTGCCAGCATTGCAAAAAAGTGGCTTCTCATATTTTCACATACTTTCTGAAATTTTTTCTATAAGTTCTCTTGCAACTTCGCTTAAATGAACTTCCTTTTTATCATTGAGTTCTTTGTAATTTTCAACGGCATTTTCGTCGCAGTCATCAGAAATTTTTCTTATTGCAAGGAACGGAATATCTGCTTTATGGCAGACTGCGGCGATTGCGCCTGTTTCCATATCAAAAGAGCAGATGCCGAATGTATCGCGGTATTTTGCTTTAAGGGCAGAGTCTGCAAGGAAAATATCACCTGTGCCGAGACGTCCTGTATAGTCAACGCTGCATTCTTTTGCTTTTTCAATTAACTTTTCGTCAGCTTTATATAAGTAAACATCCTGCGGTTTAACACCGAGGTCATATCCGATTGCAGTAAGGTCAAAGTCACATTCAATATATTCTTCACCTGCAACGATAAAGCCTTTCTGCACATTCTGTATTGCACCTGAAAGACCAACGTTGAGAATAATATCAACCTTTTCTTCCTCAATAAGCCAGAGCGTTGCCAGAGCTGCATTTACTTTGCCTATACCGCATTCAGCAGCCACAACTTCAATTTTTTCGTTGAAATTAAATTTGATGCAGTTGTTTTTCAATGCTGTGAATTCAGTAGGGTTGAATTCACCTGCAAATTTTTTAAAGGGGTCAAATTCGTAATTATCTGCTATTACAAAACCGATTTTCATTATCCATCACCATATTTTATTCTATAATTTTTATTTTATAAAATTATACACTATCTGTAAATTAAAGTCAAACCTGTCCTTTTTGCATATACTGTAATGTAATACGTTCTCGCGGTAAACGAATATACGGTGGCAGAATCCGTGCATTCTGTCCTGTGGGGAGCCGTATATTTTTCCGCTTGATATAAAGCCGATATGCTCAAAAAGTGTATCGGCAAAAATTTTTTGAAAATTTTTAATTTTTTTTGAAAAAAGTATTGACAAACGGAGTTTTATCGATTATAATGTACAAGTGCTTTGAGGTTATGGCTGCATAGCTCAGTTGGCTAGAGCATACGGTTCATACCCGTAGTGTCATTGGTTCAAATCCAATTGCAGCCACCACATTTATATGGCCCGGTGGTCAAGCGGTTAAGACACCGCCCTTTCACGGCGGTAACACGAGTTCGATTCTCGTCCGGGTCACCAAACTCCAAGATGTTCAATCTTGGAGTTTTTTTCTTGATAAAGTTTTTTGATACAATAACTATAGGAGGCGACTGTTAATGTTTGTAGACGTTGCGAAAATTAAAATAAAAGCAGGTAACGGCGGCGACGGTGCCGTTATGTTCCACAGGGAAAAATATGTCGCTTCCGGCGGACCTGACGGCGGTGACGGCGGCAAAGGCGGCGATATCGTTTTTCAGGTTGATACAAATATGTCAACCCTTGCTGATTTCAGATACAAAAGAAAGTATACTGCAGAAAACGGCGAAAAAGGTCAGGGTGGCAGAAGAAACGGCAAAAAAGGTAAAGATTTAATAATCCGCGTTCCCAAGGGCACAATAATCCGTGAAGTTGAAAGCGGCGCAATTATGGCAGATATGGGTGCAATGGATACTTTTATTGCTGCAAAAGGCGGCAGAGGCGGTTGGGGTAACAACCACTTTGCAACCCCCACAAGGCAGACACCCCGTTTTGCAAAAAGCGGCACACCGGGCGAAAGCTGGGAAATAACCCTTGAACTCAAGCTTCTTGCAGACGTTGGTCTTTTAGGTTATCCCAATGTTGGTAAATCAACTTTCATTTCCGTTGTCAGCGAAGCAAAACCCATTATCGCAAACTATCATTTCACAACAATCACTCCCGTGTTGGGTGTTATTGATATGGGTGACGAAAACTCATTTGTAATGGCGGATATTCCCGGACTTATTGAGGGTGCAGGTGACGGTGTAGGCCTTGGTCACGAATTCCTGCGTCACGTTGAAAGATGCCGTATGCTTGTGCATATTCTCGATGTTGCAGGTAGTGAAGGCAGAGACCCCATCGAAGACTTTGAAACAATCAACAATGAACTTGCAAAGTTCAATAAAGATTTGTCAGAAAGACCGCAGATTGTTGTTGCAAACAAGGTTGACCTGGCAACTGACGAGCAGCTCCAAACACTCCGCGAATATATCACTTCAAAAGGCTATGAATTTATGACTATGTGTGCCCCCATTGCAGAAGGCACAAAAGAAGTTATAAACACAGTATGGAATAAGCTTCAGACTTTACCACCCATAAAGCAGTATGAGTCAGAAGAAATTCCCACAGAAATTATCGTTGAAAAGGCTGATAATAAATTCACCATTGATGTTCAGGACGATGTATATTTTGTTGAGGCTGAGTGGCTTCTCAAAATTCTTCAGAGAACAGACCTTGATGACTACGAATCTCTCCAGTATTTCCAGAGAGTGCTCCGCTCATCAGGCATTATTGATGCACTTCTTGCACGCGGAATTCAGGAAGGCGATACAGTCTGCATTTACGACCTTGAATTTGACTTTGTGCTTTAATGGTGTACAGATATGAGATTTACTGATAATAAATGTGACCCCAACAATTTAAGCCCTCTGATGCTTGCTTTTATAGGCGATACGGTTTATGATTTGTTTGTGCGTGAAACATTGCTTACGGAATGTCCGCGACCTGTGAAAAAACTCCATTCCCTTGCAGTTGAAGAAGTTTCTGCATCTGCACAGGCAAGGAAAATCAAGGCAATTCAGGATATGCTCACAGAAGAAGAAACCGATATTTTCAAACGCGGCAGAAATGCACACACAGGTCACGTACCTAAAAGTGCCGATGTTGTAACATACCATTACGCAACAGGGCTTGAAACACTTTTCGGATATCTTTATCTTAAAGGTGACATTGAAAGATTAAGAGAAATTTTCAGAGAGATACATAATTTATAAGGTTGTGTCGCTTTGAAAAATAAAATTAAAGAAACATTTTATGATATAATTTTTTGTGGCGGCGGCTGTATTCTTTACAGCGTCGCCATTTCTGTTTTCGCGGAAGATAACGGCATCACGCAAGGTGGTATAACAGGTGTGGCGATGCTTGTCAACTTTTTATTTCCTTTAATTCCCACGGGTGTGGCATCTTTTATTTTTAACGTACCGTTGTTTATTCTTGCATTTTTCAGAATCGGCGGAAAATTCATTGCCAAATCCTTTCTTGTAACCACGTTTCTTTCTTTTTCCATAGATGCACTTTCATTTTTGCCGTCTTACACAGGCGACAGAATGCTTTCGTCAATTTTCTGCGGAGTGCTGTCGGGTATTTCAATGGCGATGATTCTTATGCGTGATTTAACTTCGGGTGGTACTGATATTGTTGCAAAACTCATCCGCCTGAAAAAGCCACACTTTTCAATGGGCAGACTGATTCTAATTACAGATTTTATTGTTATAGCCCTTGCAGGTGCAGTTTACAGAAATGCAGAAAGTGCAATGTATTCACTTGTGCTTATTTTCGTTTCATCTTACGTGCTTGATAAAATACTTTTCGGACTTACCGATTCAAGAACACTATTGATAATCACTTCAAGCTGGCAGAAAATTTCTCTCGGAATTATGAGTGAAATCGGCAGAGGAGTGAGCATATTGAATGTGGAAGGTGCATACACAGGCAAGGAGAGAAAACTGCTTATGTGTGCCGTCAGAAGAAATGAAGTAAGCAAAATTGCAAAAATGATTCCCGAATTTGATAAAAACGCATTTACAATAGTCTTACCATCAAGCGAAATTATGGGAGAAGGATTCAGAAAGCAGGGCTGAGGTTTACTTTTGCTGCCAAAAAACTGACATCATGAGCAAGCCCCTGCCCTGCAGTATTTCTGATATAAATTTAACATCGCAGAGGGCGTCATTTCAGCTCCCTGCGATGTTTGTCGTTTGTTTATGTTTAATTTTTTTTGCAGATATCCGATGAGTGCTGAATCATCCGCGTAAAAATTCTTTTATTTTTTCCGCATCTTTATATCCCTTTTCGTAGAGAAGGTGGAGCTTGTCTTTATCCTTGGTAAGGGTATCAACTCCGCAGGTATCATCAGGAGAAACAATCAGCACCCTGCCCTCTTTTTCAAGCTCAATAGCCTTATCCACAAGACGGTCATATTCCGCGTTGCTCTCAAGGAGAGTTTGGGCTGAATTGGGATATTTTCTTTTTAATATTTTAGCAAGAATATCATTTCTTGAGCTTGTACGTCTGTAAAACTTCGGCTTTGACAAGGCAAAAACAATTTTATCTGCACCCATTTCAAGTGCTTTTTCAAGAGGCACAGGCACAGCCACTCCGCCATCGATATATTTTCTGCCGTTAATTTCAACAGGCTTACACACAACAGGAATTGCACTCGATGCACTGAAAACCCTGTAGTTATCCTGATGCAAATCTTCCTTGGTGAAATAATGCGCTTTACCCGTTTCTGCATCTGTGGCGGCTATAAGAAACTGCCCTTCATATTTTGCTATCTGCTGATAGTCAATAGGGTCTTCTCCGTCTGAATTTGTAAGAGTTTCGTATATATACTCAAGGTCGAGATATGAGCCTTTTTTAATAAAATTACCTAAACTCATATACTCCTTGCGTTGGGAATAATCGTGATAGAAACGGTATGTTCTGTCTTTTTGCTTTGAAAGAAAGGTCGAAATATTGGCACTGCCTGCAGAAACACCTATGCACAAATCAAAATAAATATCATCATCAAGGCATCTGTCAAAAACACCTGCCGTATAAATTCCGCGAAGTCCGCCGCCTGCGTCGATTACTGCATTCATCATATCACCTCTCTGAATAATTTTATCATATGTCATCAAATAATTCAAGGAGACACTTTAACCTGAAGTGTCTCCTTTCTTTACTTATGGCATATAGTCGCTGATTTTTCCGTACTTTTTGTTGTAGATAAGCTCATAAAGGTGAAGAATTCCCAAAACAAGAATTTTCACAAATGCGAATGAAACTTTCAGAAACTGTAATGCTTTGTTTTCAGGTTTAGGCTCTTCAAGAGAAGCAGGTTTTGTAACTTCACCCACAACTTCATATTCAAGATATGCTCTTGTTGAAACGTGGTCTGTGTAAGTTTCACCTTTTTCGTCGGTAAACTCAACATATTCGTAATCTTTCGCTTTAATTTCAACTCCGCCGCCTGATTTATACATAACTCTGTCGAGAGTTTCCTTGAGAGTGGGATTCCAGTCTTTCTCGTTTTTATAATCGCATTTACCGCCGTTGTGAATTACAGCCCATGAGTCTGTAAGACCTGCTTTTTCAATAAGCATTTCATACGGCTCGTCCTTTTCGTTAAGGCAGAAGGTTGTGTTGAAGTCGCCCATTACAATAATAGCTCTGTCTTCTTTTCTTGAATTAATCATTTCTGCAAGCTGAAGGAAATTATCTTTTCTTGCCACTAAAGATTTAGGGTCATTTGAAGCATCTGTGTGGACAACATAAAAATCAACATAAACGCCTTTTTCAATTTCAATAACGCTTGAAAGTATACCTTTTTCGGCAAGGCGGTCATTTGCACCTGCAAGATAGCCGAAACATTTTCTCCACTTTGTTCTTTTAACATTATAAACGGGAAGCTTTGAAAAAATGTTAAGTCCGTCACCGAGAGGGATTCCGCCCTTTGAAAAAGACTGAAACGGAAAGGCTTTCATTGCTTTTGCAAGAGCAGGATGGTGGTTGAAATCTTCTTCTGCACCGATGATGTCACAATCTGAATCGCGGCAAAGGATTTCGCCTATTTTTTCCATTCTTGCATTACCTTTGAGTGCACGTTGTGAACCCTGATTATCGCCGATAATCGGAATTCCCGATACATTGTATGTCATAATTTTTAATAATTTGCCCATTTTTCTACTCCTTCTTCTTAAACAGCCACTCCTGCCGAATGCAGAAATATATTAAAACTCAATTGATTTGATTCTGTTATTGTTTTCAACAATTTTTACAACATCTTCAAATTCCATATCGTGAGGCATTCTGACTGTTGCTTTGAGTGTAACAGTCCCCTCCTCGTTGTTTTTGATGATTTTACAAGTCTGAATTACAAGATTTTCGCTTTCAAGCTGATTCTTGAAATCTTCTATAACACCGGGTTCATTCTGCAGTGAAACCGACATTTCACTTGTTGAATAAGAGTCCACACTCTTGAGAACTCTGTGCAGAAAGAACTGGGCAATAATCATAATAACTGCCGACATTATACCCACGAAATACATTCCGCTGCCAAGAGCAAGACCGATACCTGCTGTGGTCCAGATACCTGCTGCAGTTGTAAGGCCTTTTATGGAAGTGCCTTTGAAGAAAATCACACCTGCACCGAGGAAACCGACACCTGTAACAACATTTGATGCCACACGGGAAGCATCAACCTTCATCATTTCGAGAGCAGGGATATCCTGGAAACCGTATTTTGAAACGAGCATAATAAGCGCCGCACCCAGAGTTACCATAACGTGAGTTCTGACCCCTGCATCTTTGAAACGGCGGCTTCTTTCAAAGCCTACACAAGCACCGCAAAGGCAAGCCACAACCAGGCGGAGCATATATTCCCATTCCCAGGAAACAATTTCATTCCAGATATTTTCCAATTTGCATCCCCCTTTTAAAACATAAATCCCCACACCTATTTGTATGCGGAGAAACTACAAAATATTATATCACATTTTCACTGACAATGTCAACCTGACAAAAAACAGGTTGCATCAATTAATGCAACCCGCTTTGTTTTAAAATTCATTTAATTTTTTGTTAAGCATTGACACAGGGAGACCGACTATATTGAAATAATCTCCGTTGATTTTTTCAACAAGAAGTGAGCCTTTGCCCTGAATTCCGTATGCACCTGCTTTATCGTCAGGCTCTCCGCTTTCAGCGTAAGCAGAAATTTCTTCTTCTGTAAGCACAAAGAATGTCACATCTGAAGAAACATAAAACGTTTCTGTTTTCTCAGAATCTGTTATTGTTACACCCGTTAAAACCTGATGCGTTCTGCCTGAAAGCATTCTGAGCATTTCCTTTGCGTTTTCACGCGAAGCAGGTTTGCCGAGAATTTTTCCGTCACACACAACTATTGTATCTGCGCCGATTACTTTTCTGCCTTTGTTAAGTGAAGATACTGCCATTGCCTTTTTGCACGACAGCATCATAACAGTGTTTTCTGCTGTTTCATTTTCGTCTGTTGTTTCGTCAACGTCAGCCGTTATCACTTCAAAATCCGTTGTGATAAGGCTCAGAAGTTCGCGTCTTCTTGGTGACGCAGACGCCAGAATAATTTTATCTTCCATATCAGCCATTCTGCCTTACGTTTTTGATAATATCTTCAACAGTGTTTTTGAGAGAAGAATTTTTCTTCATTTCATCTCTCACCTTGCTGATTGAATAAAGAACTGTACTGTGGTCTCTGCCGTTGAAGCTTTCGCCGATTTTCTTCGCAGGAAGACCTGTCATTTCGCTGATGATGTACATAGAAACCTGTCTTGCATTTGTAGCAGCGGCATACTGTCTTTTTGAAGTAATTTCCCCTGCCTCAATGCTGAAGCTACGTGCAACTTCTTCGATAATCTTTTTAGTAAGCACTTCAGGTGACTGATTGTTATCGTTGAAAATATCCTTGATAGCATTCTGTGCAATGTTGATAGTAACGGTTGATGAACCGAAAATATTTATGTAAGCACCGATTTTCTTCACTGCACCTTCAAGCTGTCTGATGTTGCTTCTGATTTTTTCAGCAACGAAAAGCACAACTTCATTGGGAATATCAAGGCCCATATTTTCTGCTTTTCTGTTGATAATTGCCATTCTTGTTTCAAGGTCGGGGGGCTGGATATCAGCAATAAGTCCCCATTCAAAACGAGTGCGGAGTCTGTCTGCAAGAGTTGGCATATCTTTGGGCGGACGGTCTGATGTGAGCACAATCTGTTTACCCGCATTGTGAAGTGAATTGAATGTGTGGAAAAATTCTTCTTCAGTCTGCACTTTACCTGCGATAAACTGAATATCGTCCACAAGAAGCACGTCAACTGTTCTGTATTTATCGTGGAACTGATTCATCTTACCTTTCTGGATGCACTCAATAAGTTCATTTGTAATTGCTTCGCCGTGAGTAGAAAGGATATTTGTTTCAGGTGAATTTTTCTTGATTTCACTTGCAATAGATTTAAGCAAATGAGTTTTACCAAGCCCTGAATTACCCCAGATGAAAAGAGGGTTATATTCGCTTACTGCACCGGGATTTACGGAAACAGCAAGTGCTGCCGCATGGGCAAATTTATTTGAAGGACCTACAACGAAAGTATCGAATGTGCTTTCCTTGTCTTCGGTCTGGTCATTAAACTGCGTCTGCTGTGTTTTCTGAGATTTATTTTCGTTATCGAGGAACTTGATTTCAACGTCAAACCCTGCAACCTTAACGAAAGAATCATTGAGAAGCTGCATAAACTTCTGTTCAATGATTTTTCTCTTGAATTCACCGATAGATAATGTAACTGCAGTGCCGTCGAAAGAAACAAATTCAAGTTCTTCAAACCATACGTTATAAACGGCTTCTGAGAGACTTTTCTGTATTTCTTTTTTTACTTCATCAAACAACGATTTAAACGAATCCATATCTGTTACTTTTCCCTTTCTTTAAAAATTTGTTCTATAATTCTGTCGGTGCTTGCCCCATCACAAGCACTCATAAATTTCTCTCTGAATTTTCTGACCTTGTCAAGGTCAAAACTATTTTCATTTTTTCTTACAGCAAGATGCAGTTCTTCAGTATCTGTTACAATATCACCGGGAACGAAGGTTTCATATTCATAATAAAAGCTTCTTTCCGTATCGTACTGTGCAAGGTCGTATGCAAAAAATATCATAGGACGCTCAAGCAGTGCGTATTCGAAAATCAAAGAAGAATAGTCTGTAACCACCATATCGGCTGCACACATTGCTTCATCTATAGGCAGAGTTTTAGAAACATCAAAAACAAAACCTGAATAAAGTTCAGATAAAGTTTTTCTGAGATTCATCCCCTTTTTTATAAAAGGATGGAGTTTCACCAGAATAACATAATCTTTTTCAAGATGCTTTTTCAGATAAAGGAAATCAAGCATCTGTGTGAAATTTGCTTTTCCTTTAGATTTACCTCTGAATGTTGGTGAATAGAGAATTATTTTTCTCTCACCGATTTCAGGGTACATTCCGCGGACTTTTTTCTCCGATTCAGCAACAAAATTTCCGTCAAAAAACTTGTCCGTCCTCGGCACACCGTCAGCGTGAATAATTTTTTCGTCGCAGTTAAATGCCTCGGCATAAAACTTTTTCACATTTTCATCCGACACTGTTACATATGTGTATGTGTTATGAATGGGATATTCCTGAAGAGTTTTTCTGTCGGCTCCCCATTCAAGGTCAACCGTAGAATATCCCCATTTTTTGAAAGCACCGCAGCCGTGCCACAACTGCACAACCTGCTGGTTTTCCCTCGGTTTATTCGCATAAGCATAGTAGTAATAGTCAGTAAGAATCAAAGCCTTGCACTGTGCGTAGTATTTTGTGAATCTGTAAGAATTTATTATTTCGTAAATCTTATCCTTATACCAACGTTTTGAAGACTTTCTTTTAAGAAAAACGCGTGTAGTATAACCGAGTTCATTTAATTTTTCGTAAATTCCCACCATATTGTCAGGCAGAAGCACACTTGAAGAATCAGCAAAAACAACTAATTTTTCATCAACAGGCTTTCGTGAATACATTCTGAAAACAAAGGGTGAAAATTTTTTGTAAAGAAATTTTTTAACCGATTTCTTGATAAATGATTTCGTCTTTTTCACAAAAGAATTTATCAAAACCACACTTCCTTAAAAAACAAGTTTTATGATTCTTTTACCAAGTGAATCGGAGCGCGAAGCATTTTCAAAAGCTTCATAATATTTTCTGATATCGTCAACAACGTCAACGCCTTCAATAAGGCGGAGGATTCTTTCTCTGAAATCATCAATCTGCAGTAAAGAAATTGCTTTTTCAAAATCACCCACATTTGAGCGGGTAGAGCCAAGCAAAGCCAGACCTTTTTCGAGTATCATACGGGTATTTACAGGTGCATTCTCGCCTGAAACACCACAAAGCACTATTGTACCTCCTGAAAGAGTGGCATCTATTGCCTGATTAATAGCCTGTGCCGCAGCGTTACCGCCAACGGCTTCTATGCACACGGCTGTCTGCGGTAAAGAAGAAATATCACTTGCAAGGTAAACTGTTGCAAAATCAAAAAGTCTGAGTTTTTCGCGGTTAATGCCGATAACATTTACCTTTGCACCCAAGCCGTAATGAGCAACAAGAGCAATAATATAGCCCATTATTCCGTCGCCCCATACAGATATTTCTTTCACTTTTTCGCCCCACAGACCTGCTCTTCTCAATGCACAGCAACCAACTGATATAAGCTCTGAAAACACGGCTTCCTCGCCTATACCGTCGGGAATCGGCAGAAGATAATCTGCTTTTACGTTTATCATTTCTTTGCTGAATCCGTCTGCATTGCTTGAACGGAAGCTTGATTTCGGGCAATAATTATCCTGCAGATAGTCGTAAGTTCTTACGCATTTTTCGCATTTTGAACCGTCACATTCTGCAATTTCGCAAGGCACCATAACAACTCTCTGCCCCGCCTTGAACTTTCCGCCGTTATCACGTGCAATAATGCCGATGCCTTCGTGAACAAGGCTCATAGGGAATTTTCTTTTAAGGACTGTTCTTGAACGGTTTCCGAGATAATACCTGATATCGGCCTTGCATATTGCAAGATATTCAGGCCTTACGAGAACATTATCTTCTTTTATGTCTTCAACAAAAATTTCAAAACATCCGGGTTCAGTGATTTTGTAGCTTTTTACAAACACTTTTTATCACCTCGAAGTTCTTACAATGGATTTGATAAGGAGCAAATCTTCCATTGTGGTCATCTTCATATTAAGTTTGTCGCCCATTGCCATACCGATTTTTGCACCGCTTGCAAGAACAAGTCCGCAGTCATCTGTCATAACGGGACGTTCGTTTTCAGGCAGAGCAAAATAATCGTCGTAAGCCTTTCTTACAATAGAATGCCTGAAAGACTGGGGTGTCTGGCCAAGATAAAGTTCGCGTCTTACGGGGATTGAGTCAAGGCTTTCGCCGTCTACGGAGCGGATAATTGTATCCTGTGCGGGAATTACGGTATCGCAAGCACCGCATTCCTTGACCTTTTCGATGTTGTCGTTGATGATTCGCTGTGAAATAAGAGGACGCGCAGAATCGTGGATAATAATAATATCATCGTCTTTGACATCATCCCTGATTGCATTAAGAGCATTGAGAGATGACTCCTGACGTGTTTTACCTGCGTCACCTATCCAGCGAACTTTTCTGATATCGTATTCCTTAATCCAGATTGAAAGGTCTTCCTGCCATTCCTTTGTGCAGATTACGCAGATAGCATCAATGTTTTCGTTGATTTCAAAAGCCTCAATGGTATGGATAACAACAGGTTTACCATAAATATCAATAAACTGTTTGGGTTTATCAACCATTCCCATACGGCTGCCTGTTCCGCCTGCAAGAATTACCGCAATATTCATACTATCCAATCCTTTCAGTTATAGTTTTTCCCGAATTAAGGGATAATTATTATACACTAATTGACGAATTATGTCAATGTAAATTACTTTTGCCTTTTTAAAATTACAGCGCCCATTTTCGGCACTTTCACGAAATATGAGCAGCTTTCCGCACCAAGAAGAATCTGCGAATTGTGCCATTCCTCGTGAAGATAATACTCAATATCTGTTTCGTTTCTGTTTGCAATTACAAGAATTTCAGCGTTTTCGTCAAATCGTCTGAAAGCAATACACGCTCTCTCGCAACTGATAATTTCAAAACCGCCTTCTTTGAAGCAGGAGTTGCCGATTCTTATTGAGCCGAGTTTTCTGTAATGCTCAAGAAGTGATTTTTCGCCGTTTTCTTCTATAAAGCAACCTCTATTAAAGGGGTCACCATAACCCTGCATACCGATTTCGTCACCGTAGTAAACAGATGGAATACCCGGCAAGGTATACTGAATAACAGACGCAAGCTTTACAAGCTGAATACCTTTTCTGTAATCTGCGTCAGAAAGCTTTCTGCCTGACTGCCAGTCACGTGATTTGTTCTGAAGGCTTTCACCTGCAAGAGCGTTGATAATACGCATTGTATCGTGAGAGCCGATGTGATTCATAAGCACGTCTGTGACACATTTAGGGTAATTTTCAAGCACGGTCATAACCGTTTCTGAAAAAGATGATGTGTCACCTGTTCTTACAAATCTGATTATAGCCTCTGCAAAGGGGTAATTCATAACGCTGTCCAGCTGTTTGCCGAGAAGGTAACGTCTTCTTGCAGAATAGCTTACTTTATTCGATGCATCTTCCCACACTTCACCTAAAACAAGTGCGTCAGATTTTTCTGCTTTCACTGCACTTCTGAGCCTGTCGAGAAACACATCAGGCAATTCGTCTGCAACGTCAAGCCGCCAGCCGTCTGCACCCAACTTCATCCATTTGCGGAGCACACCGTTTTCCCCTGTGATGAAATCTAAAAAATCTTCGTTTTCTTCCATCACTTCGGGAAGAATATCTATCCCCCACCAGCTTTCGTAATCATCGGGGAATCTTCTGAATTTGTACCAATTATAATATGGCGAATTTTCCGACTGATATGCACCGACAGAATCATAATTGCCGTACTTATTGAAATAAACACTGTCGTCACCCGTATGGCTGAAAACGCCGTCGAGAATAACGGAAATGCCTTTTTCTTTTGCATCGGCACATAAATTTCTGAAATCGTCTTCATCGCCTAAAAGAGGGTCAATTGTAAGATAGTCGCCTGTATCGTAGCGATGGTTTGAATGAGCCTTGAAAACAGGGTTGAGATAAATACAGCTTACGCCAAGGCCTTTTAAATAATCAAGCTTCTGCCTTATCCCCTCAAGGTCACCGCCGAAGAAATCGCTGTTGCGAACAATTCCCTTTTCGTCAGGTCGCCAATAAGGCTCGTTTTCGCGGTCGTTTCTCAAAACTCTGTATCCGGGGATATCCTTTTTAGGTTTGCCTGAAAAAGCAAATCTGTCGGGGAAAATCTGATAGATTATTCCGCCTTTGAATTTATCGGGGCAGGAAAAGTTTTCTTCAAAAACAGTCATCTGCCAGTCTTTGCCGTGGGAATTGATATATCCGCAACCGTCCTTCTGACAAAGAATGACACTCCTGCCGAATGGAGTGTCATATTCAAAATGATAAAAATACAGTCCTGCTTTTTCGGGAGTAAACTCCACTTTCCACCATTCTTCGTGGTCACCTTCCATTCTTTCCCATTCCATGGAAATAAACTTCTTTTCGTGGGTGAATTCTTCGCGTATAGCAAGGAAAGCCGCTGAAACGGAAAAATTTCTCGGCATAACAATTCTGAAAGTTACCGTTTCGTTTTCTCTGACTGCACCGAATTTACTTTTATGATAATCTTTTCTTGAATTATAAGGTATATACAAAACTAATTCATCCTATCGGTTGGTGTGAAATTTCCAAAAGAGTATATGTTATAAAATACGCAAGTAAAAACAAAACCACAACGCCCAACACCTTAAGGGCAAGTTTGATTTTGCCTTTTGTATCATAGATTTCGCTGTTTTCTTTTTCACGCATACGTGTATATGCGTTGCCGGGATAATCCTTGCGGAAATCATAATAACTTTTTCTGTTTTTGCTCAAGGGAGCTTTGTTGTCTTTTTTTGTTGCCATATGATTATCCCTCCTGAATTTCCATAAATTTTGCATTGCAGAACAAGCAATGAAAGTATATTATAATATTAACAGATAATTAATTAGCGAGGTGCTGATATGAAAATCAATTCCCCTAACAAAGCAAAAATTATTGTTGAATTAACCCGCGACGATATGCTTGAGCTTGATATTACATATGAAGATATGGATTATTCCAACATAGAAACAAGACGCGTTATCTGGACTCTGCTTGACAAGGCACGTCTTGAATTGGGCCGTGATATTGACCCTTCGGGAAAGCTTACCATTGAAACAATCCCCCTTGAAAAAGGCGGTTGCGTGATTTTTTTCACAGTAAACGATAAGTCCCTTAATCTGATAAAAACAATCCCTGCAAAGGAAGAAGTTTTTGAATTTGACAGCATCGACAATGTAATCGACCTGTTATCTTCTTTAAAAGATTACTCATTTTCAGGTGATTTATACTCAGATAACCGCGGAAACTTCCGGCTGATTACACCTTTTGATGAAAGACTTCATACAAGAATAAAAATAAGCGAATATTCTCATCCCTGCCGCGAGGGTAAACTCGCAGCAGAGATAACTAAAGAACATTGGCATCTGAAATCATCAAACTTCGGCATCGTAACCGCTGATTGAATCGGGTTGCAATTATCGACGAGATAGTTTTTTGTCAGATAAGTCAAAAAACACAGGCAATACTTTTTGTATTAACGAGTATTTTTGGCTTATATGACGCAAAAATAGCCGTTGAGAATTGTGACTTCGATTTATTCAGTGGTTGCGTTATTGCGAAGTGATGAAATCCTTTCTTTGTAGTCACCGCCGAATACGGCACTTCCTGCCACGAAAACATTTGCTCCTGCCTTTGCGGCAACAGACACAGTTTCCTCGTTTATTCCGCCATCGACCTGAATGTCGATGGTTTTCCCTGTTTCGCGGAGTTTTTCTTTAAGTGCAGAAATTTTCTCCATCTGGTCGTACATAAAGCTCTGTCCGCCGAAGCCCGGCTCAACTGTCATTATAAGCACCATATCAATATCTTCAAGATACGGATAAACTGCTTCAACAGGAGTTTTCGGTTTAACGCTTAAGCCTACCTTGCAGGAAAGTGACTTGATTTTTTCAATTGTTTCTTTTATGTCGCTGTCGCTTTCAACGTGGAAAGTAACAATGTCTGCCCCTGCTTTTACAAAATCCTCGGCATATTTCAGCGGATCTGAAATCATCAGGTGAACATCAAACACAATGCTGCTTGTGTGCCTTATGGATTTGATAACAGGTGCACCGAAAGTAATGTTAGGCACAAAATGGCCGTCCATTACATCAAGGTGGAGCATATCAGCTCCTGATTTTGCAATTTCTTCTGCTTCCGTGCCCATTTTTGAAAAATCGCAGGAAAGCATTGACGGAGAAATTTTAATCATTATTTTTTCCTCATATCCATTTGAGTTTGTACATACCGAAACCTGCTGCAAGTGTTGCAACGATTGTGATAAACATAAGTGTACCAACGCCCATTGAAGGTGAGAAGATAAGAACTATAACACCAACGAGCACTGCAACGATAACAAGCTTCCAGTATTTTTCAAAGTAACTTGCTGCAAGAGCACCGAACAATGCGGGAAGAACAAAGTCAAATGCAGGTTTGATTGAAGGAGCCTGAAGAACTTCGGGACCTACAAAAAGTGAGAACACTACAACACCTACTGCAATAATAATAGTTGTAACAATAGCAGAAACACCGATAGCGATTGTAGCAATTACTTCGCCTTCTTCAGTATTTGCTTTTACCTTAGCACTATTCATTGCATTAAGACCAACGGGAAGCTTAAGGTTTGAAATGTTACCTGTTACGAATGAAAGGTATGTACCGCCTGCACCCAGCATGGGAACATAAGCAATAACTTCAGCAATAGCTGTAAGCCAATAAAGAGTCATAAGCTGAGGCAGAACCTGCTTGAGAGCTTCGCCGTCAGGTAAAACGCCTAATTTAACACAGATAAGTACGGGAATTGAAAGGAGCATCAAAATAGCACCGATTGTCCACATAATACCCCATCTGTGAACTTTATCGAAATAATCTTTTTCACGGGGACTCATATATTTTTTATCTTTAGCCATTTTTTACACCTCCGCTCCGATTTCGTACCAAGTAATGCCTGTTATTGATTCAGGAAGAACATTCATAAACAGAATTGCCATTCCCATTGCCGCAAACATTGCGATAGGCATAATGAAAGGTTCAAGTTTTGACAATTTGAATTTTTTGCAAACAACAGTAAGAATTGTCATAAATACCATTGAGCAGATAAGAACAAGAATTGAAACAACACCTGCTGAGCCTGTGATGTTTTTAACTTTTTCAATAGCACCTTCTGCATTTACAATGCTGTTGCCGAATTCGTCAAGTCTGTTTGTTGTTGCAACTGTTCTGCCGTTGATTTCACGTGCAACAAAAGCTGAAACAATACCGATGAAAGCTGATGCTGAAATAACGTCACCAAGGTTTGACTTGGGTTTATCTGAAGTTTCTGCATCTTTGCTTTTGTCTGATTCTTTATTCATTGCAAAGCCGACTTTTTTCTGGAGGAATTTGCAAAGGAAAGGAATCATAAGCAAGGGAGCAATACTGCCCACTGTCATTGCAACTGCGATTGTTGCAAACTGCTGGGGGTCGGTAACTGCCTTGTTAAGAGCAATGCCCCAATAGTCAAGAGTTGTCTGTGCTGCTGTTGTTTCATAGGCAAGGTTACCGATAACAGAAAGTCTTATCCAGGGAAGAACAATGCCTAATGCGTTTGCAAGAACGAAAACTGTTGCAAGAATTGAAACAGCAGGTGCAACTGTGAAAAGTGCACTTGAAGAAACTGTGCTTTTAAGAGTGCTTTCTGAAATGCCTAATTCTTTTGCACGTTTCCATGATTTGACAATAAAGAATACTGACTGAACAATTACGAATACGATAACCGCAGCGGCTATCATAAACATAATTTTGTCTGATTTGAAATCTCCTGCCATTTTACCACCTCATATTTTTTACATTCATTTTTTATATCAACAACATTGCTGCTGTCAACAGTGCGTTTGTAAGGAATGTTACACCCATATTTTCTGCATATGCACCAACGCGCATAATTGCAGCACCGGGAGCAAAAACGATTCTTTCTGCTTTTTTAAGGTCTTTGTATTCTTCCCACATCATAAGAGCATCTTCGATTGAGGGGAAGAGATTTGTAAACATTGAAAAAGCGAAATAAAGACATATCAGGCTTACAATTCTCAGGACTGCACCTGAAACATCAAGATACCAGATATTAAGAATTGCAGGAAGTGCAAAAATCATACCTGTGATGAACATCATAAGTCCGGGAATAAAGCAGAGCCAGAAGCTTTTTGCACCTTTTACAGGCTCGTGCTCAACGTGACCTGCCATTTCATTGAACTGAAAATATTTTTTGTTTTCAACGGGAATGCCGAAAATTTTACAAAGAAGCTGTTCCCAGAATCCTCTTAAAAATCCGCCGGGAAATGTGAGGATTTTTATTATTGCGTTAATGTATCTCATTGCAGATATGCCTCCCCGTCTACAAATACTTCTTTAAGTGTTTTCTTGCCTTCCATTGCTGCTTTTACATCTTCGTTAACTGCAATGCTGTTGCTTTCAAAGAGGCTCATAACTATATCATAGCCGTTATCCTTGCTGTCGTAAACTTTTTCGCCGTCTTTTTCGGAAGGTTTAGTTCCTTTTACGTGATATTCGTAATGAAGCAGAGCATAAACGTTTGCACTGTGAACATCAACATTGAGAAGGAAAGATTCTTCAATCGCACTCAGAGCCTTTTCTTTATCGCCGAGAAGTGCGTGACATACTGCTTTTTCTGTAAGCAATGTGTAAGGCATTGTAAGAGGTTCGGTAGAATAGTAAATTTCATCTACTGTCTTTTCAGCCTTGTCGTAAATTTCAAGAGCTTTTTCAGGGTTGTTTTTCTTAATCTGTATCTTCATAAGATACTGGTAGAATTCAACGCTTTCAGGTGAAGCTTTGATGATATCGTTGCAGATTTTTTCCACTTCATCAAACTTTCCCTGCTCAAGATAAACCATACAAACCTGAGGAGCCCAGATTGTTTCGTAAGATTTTCCGCCTTCTTTGAGTTCAAGAAGATATTTTACCTGTGCATCTTCTGCATTTTCAACAAACTGACAAAGATAACTCTGCATATATGCAACTGCGTATTTGTCATATTTGCTGTCAGCTTTGAGTTTTTCGATTTCTGCAAGCGGTTTTTTGATATCAGAAATATCTTTTTTGCCCTGAGCATAGCTCAATTCCATAAACAAAGACTGATACTCTGTCTGGATTGACTTGCATGTATCTGCAAAACTGTCGAGAACTTTTTTGTATTCATTTGCCTCTGAATATCTCGGTGAAGAAAGAGCGTTCATTTCTTCAAGATATGTCAGGTAATCCTGTGCAGAAACAAGACCGCCTAAATTGTAATAAGCGTCAACAACTTTAGCGTAAGTTTTTCTGCCTGCGTCAAAATCAGCCTGACCTGTTGTGCTTGTCTGGTTGAATGAATCAGCCATAGAAAGTGCTTCCTGATAGCAGGTAAGAGCTGAACGGAAGTTGCCGTCTTTCATATATGAGTCACCCTTGATAACGGGTACTGCAACACTAAAGCCGTAGCCGCACCATACAATTGCAATAAACGCTGCAACTATTGTTGCAAGTAAAGAAAGAATACCCCAGATATTCATTGGAGTTTTCTTCATTTTTTCACGGCAGACTTTGCAGTAAAGATAATCTTCGTCAAGCTCAGTATATCTTTTTCTTTTTCCGCAGCTGATGCAAAGTTCATCTTCCGAAACGTCGCTTATGTCTTCTTCATCCGCTTCTGCATTTTCGCTTTCTGCAGATTCTTCCGCTGCTGTTTCAGCAACAATTTCGTCGTCTGTACCGCCAACCTGTGCAAGACCGTCCCAGTCAGTAACAGGCTGGGTTTCGCTGTCGCTTTTTGTCTTTTTCAGGTTTTCAAGAATTTCGCTTACTTCGTCTTTTTCCTGCTCGGAAAGTGTGTCAATTTCTTTCACACCGTCTTCGAGCAATTCTTTTTCTTTATTCTCGTCCAAAAGAACGCCTCCTATCGTAAGTTAAATTAAGGGTTAACTTATAATTTAACCTATATTATACAACATTCCGCTGTTTTAATCAACAGAAAAATGTACATTCACTTTAATAATCTGTTAATTTTCAAGCAAATTTCTCTGCATTTTCCTTAATGAAATCCGCACCTTTTTTCTTGAGCAGTTTCATATCTGATGAAGCCTTTATTTTTTCGTCAAGTTCATCTGTTTTTTCTTTTATTACGGATTCTGTTTCGTTGTCTTCATCGTAACAATCGTACAGATTTTTAACAAGAGAATAAGTTGAACTGTCAGTAATTTTTTCGCACATCTGCAAAGCATAAGGTGTAAGAGGTTTTGTGTAGTTTTTAAAAAACTCTGACGGTGCTTTTTCTGATTCTTCAATAAAATAATGAAGTGAGTATACAAGTTTTTCTTCTTCCTTCAATTCTTCGAAAGCTGCACTCATATCTCCGCTTTTTTCAAGACGCACCTGAATGTTATCTGCCACACCTTCAACGAGATTTTCCGTTTCGTCTGCAAGAATTTTTTCTTTTGTCAGGTCGGAATAGGTTTCTCTTATCATTTTCATATGGTCAAGTTTTTTAATAAGTTTTTCTTTTTCTGCTCTGTTTTTAGCAGCAGATGCACCTGCTTTTCTGAACATCAGAAGCATTGCTATGGTTGCCACAACAAGTGCCAGCACAAGGTACCAATATTCTTTTACATAATCAATAAAAGCCTGCATTTTTATTCCTCCGTTATAATCGCGTAAATGTCACCTTTTTTTATGCCTGTTATTTTAGCGGCCTGTTTTGCACTCTCGTTTTTAGAAAAGCCTTCGCCCATTTTCTGACGTGCAATTTCCACCGCATCTTCCAGAGTTACTGCCTTTTTCTCTTCTTTTTTACCTTCAATTATCAGCACAATCTCGCCTTTTATGCCGCCTTCACCGTAAAGCTTTACAGCTTCAGCAAAGGTTGTTCTGATAACTTCTTCGTGGATTTTTGTAATTTCTCTTACAATGGCAATTTTTCTGTCACCGAAGTTTTCGTACATATCCTTCAGCGTTGCTGCAAGCTTGTGGGGTGCTTCATAAAAAATCATCGTGCGTTTTTCATCTTTCAACGATTCAAGATGTTCACGCCTTGAATTTTTTGTAACACTCAGGAAGCCTTCAAAAGTAAATCTTCCGCTGGGCATTCCCGAAATCGCAAGTGCAGTTGAAAAAGCACACGGTCCGGGGACAGATTCCACTTCAATATTATTCTCGTGACAAGCTCTTACCAGGTCTTCCCCGGGGTCAGAAATTGCAGGCATTCCCGCATCTGTAACAAGGGCACAGACTTCGCCCGAAATGAGCCTTGCAATAATTTTTTCGCCCTGCTCTGTGCGGTTATGCTCAAAATAACTTACCATCTGTTTTTTGATTCCGAAATGGTTGAGAAGTTTAAGTGTTACACGCGTATCTTCTGCAGCGATAAAATCGCATTCTTCAAGAGTTTTAACGGCTCTCGGAGAAAAGTCGCCAAGATTTCCGATAGGCGTTCCCACAACATAAAGTTTACCCATTCTGTGCCACCTCATCATTTCCGTAAATACCATCAAGGTATTCACCGTTTTCGTCAGCGAGAATTATTTCATTCTCAACTTTAAGTCCGCATTTGCCGCCTTTTTTGCCTTCCACAAGCACAAGAAAAGGTTTCATCCCTTTCTGCCTTGTGCAGAATGCCATTCGTTTAGGTTCAATGTGGTTTTCTCTCATGGCCTGAAAAACATCGCAGAGCCTTTCAGGTCGGTGACAGACGCAGAATCTGCCGCCGTATTTAAGTATGTAAGATGCACATTTTGCACCTTCAAAAATATCAGACATAAACTCGTGCCTTGCAATTTTGGCACTGATGTTGGGACTTGCTTCACCTGAATCTTTAGAGAAATATGGCGGATTGAAAGTAACAAGAGAAAATTTGCCCATAGGAAGATTCTTTGAAAAATCACGCAAATCGCAGTTGATAACTTCAAGTTTGCCTTCAAGGTGATTAAGTGAAATTGCTTCTTCTACAAGTTCACAGGCATTTTTCTGAATTTCCACCGCAGTAATGCAGTCGTTTTTTTCTTCCCTGAGCATAAGCAAGGGAATAATTCCGCAACCTGTTCCCAAATCGCAGCATATATCCTTGCGTTTTGCAGCTGAAAAAGAAGTCAGCAATACCGCATCTGTACCGAAAGTGTGGTCTTCAGAAACAACTGCAGTAATTCCGCCACCTAAATATTCAGTTTTGAAAGCTGAATCGCCCATAACTACCCACCTTAACCTTTAATAATTAATTGTACCACAAAACCGCAGTGTATTCAAGCAAAATGAATTATAATTTATCGGAATGTAAATTCGGCTTCTCCTTAAGGCGATTCCCCTGTCAGAGGAAATGTCCGCAGGACAAAGGGGTCCCGTTTTCGGAAGAAAAAGCGGAAGTCTTCTTATCTTTCTCTTACTCTACTCTTTCTCGTTCTCTATCTCTGGTGGAAAATTTTCGCTCACATGCGAAATATTTTCGTTTTTTGTTTTTATGAAATGGCAGAAAACACTGTTCTTACAACATAATGTCTGAATATACATATAAATCATCAAAAAGCTCGCATCAGTGATAACATAAAACTGTTTACAGGAAGTACACTTATTGATTATCATAAATTCACTATCGATAATATTATAAAAACCCGCCTGAAAGCAGACGGGTTGGTTGTTCTGATAGCTGATTGTTTAGTTATTCAATCAGATATAATTAATTTGTGTTTGGTGTACAGCTCAGAATTACTGCTCGTTGTAATTGAGCATTTCGCAGTTGTTCTTTTTGGAGAGTGCATCGAGCATAAGCTCTCCGCCTTCGCCTTTATCATAAAAAACTGTGCCTTTTTTGCCTTTCACCGCAGGTGATACAAGCTTCGTTTTATATGCCAGCAAATCAAAGTTTTCACCTGCTATGCCGTTTTTGAGATACACAACTTTATTTGTATTCTGTGCAGTAGCCTCAACGTCAATAAGCTCAAGTCTTTCAGTTGACCTTGCCGAATACTGCCACGGCTCTGACTTTGTGCAGAGAATTGCGCCGTATTTAAGCATCGACACAGGCTTGCCGCCAAATTCCTTTTCTGTGTAGGAAATACATTCGCAGTTTTCTATTCTCACAGTTGAATCAGGAATAAGACCTGCAACTATGGCTGCTGACTGATAGGAAATTGCCGTTACGTTTTCGATGTAAACAACGCCTTTTCTGTTGGTGTTGTCACCGCCGTCAACGTGAATCGCACTTGCTCTTGCGTGGGGATAATCAGCACCCTCGTATGAAAAACCGGGGTTTGCAGAATGGTCTGCAATGATTGTCATATTCCTTATCTGCACGTTGCTGTTAGCCACAATAACGGGAGTGTCGCCATAAGTGCCGCCTGTGCTTTTCAGGATAACACCTTCACGTGATTCACCCACAAAAGCAATGGTTTTACCGCTGTATGGTCTGATAAAATCGTGATATTCGCCGTTTGCAATATTCACTGTAGCCACAGGGTAACCGTCTGCTTCCCATCTGGCAACAGCATCAGAAATAGTGGGATATGTTTTTCCCGCACCAACTTCATACTGCACACTGTTTGCCCAGAGGCTATCGTCAAAAGCAGGTATTCCGCCTTTGGTTACGTTGCTTTTTTCAGTTACGTGCTCTTCTGCGTTATTTTCCTCAGTTTCTTCATCTCTGATAGCATCGTTATCTTCAAACACGATTTTTTCGTCAGATACACCTTTGATTTTACTCATCAGCATACCTACACCGCAAACTGCTCCTATTCCGAGGCATAACGCCACAAACACAATCACAAGACCTCTTGCGAATTGTACATTATCGTTCATTAAATTACCTTCTTCAAAAAGATGTATTCAATAAATAATTATACTATTTTATACAGAAATGTCAATATATTACATTGAAATTTCGTTCAAGGAAATTTGCTTTATTAACGGAATGTATGTAATATTGCCATTGAACGAGACTTCACCGCTGTTTGTAAGAGTAATTACGTTATCCCCCGCTTCAAGTTCAACATAGCAGGAAACTGTTCTGAAATTTTCCCAACTGTATGTGTTTCTGCAGAAAAGATTCTGTGTTTTTCCGTTTGCAGTTACTGTAACGTATCTTTCCACAAGGTCAACGTTATAATCGTGCACACCGTTTTCATCGTTATTTGCATAAGTGAAGGTAAGGCAATACACACCTGATTTTTCTGCAGTTACGGCAAATTCTGCTTTTCCGCCAAGACCTGAAATATTATCTATGCATCCGTCTGTTAAAACTGCTCCGTCTGACAAAACTGCATCCGATGCTCCAAACACCTGTGTGCCTGATTTAAAATCAGTTTTCTTCAACACGCAGTATTTATCTGCACCTGATAAATCGATATAGTTAAGCCCTCTGGGAAGGTATGCATATCTGCCCTTCTGCACCAAATTATCGTTCACTTCAAAAGATACTGCATCTGTTTCGATTATATAGTAGCCGTCATACGGTGCAACCGCAAGGAAAGATGTTGTGTTTTCGTCTGTTCTGTCTTCATCTGAAAGCACCGCAATGTCTTCATTTGTTTTTACGGGTGATACAAGCACACTGTCTAAAACATAAGTGCCCTGATTGTTTGTAAATTCAAGAGTATGTTTTCCTTTTTCAAGATATGTTGTGTAATAATAAAAATCAGTATATTCGCTCTTGATTGTATTAGGAAGAGAAATTACTTCCGTTTTTCCGTCAAGAGAGAAATTCACCTTTGCGGAAATTCTGTCTTCTTTTTTGTTGCCGTCGTTTGATTTACCGTAAATAAATGCAAGTTCATATTCACCGCTTTTATCCGCTTCGATTTCTATCCTTACGCCATCGCCTGATTTTTCCATTCCGCCTACCATACCGATAACTTCGCCTGTTGTGGCATAAGCGCTGTCGTAAGTATATGCATCACCCAGAAGTGTACCGTGCTCTGCTTCAAATCTTACGGGAAGATTATTCCTGTTATCATACTCTTCTTCACCATTGTATTCACTTATTGTAATATGGTATGCGTTTTCCTGCTGAATTTCAGGCATTTCTATTGTAATTGAGCCGTTTCTGACTTTTGCTTTGTACTGCATAATTTTTTCAGGCTCACTCACAATACCTGAAAGACCTTTGTAGAAAACACCCTCTATTGAAACAAGAACTTCCTTTTTATCGAAAGAAGAATTTTTAAGACCTTTGATTTTAACTCTTGCGTTGCCGTCTGTGCCGCCGCAGATTACATCGATTTTGTCGTCTGTTTTTGATGCAAGTCCCATAAAGCCCTGGGAAGTATAATCTCTTTCACCGCTTAATGCTTTGCCCACATTTGATTTGAAGATATCTACATATTCAATATCGGCAAGCACACCTGACATATCTGCATACCAACGGTAAATCCACCAGTTTGAGTTAGGAGAATTATCGTCAGCAGCCACATCGCAAAGGTTATTTGCAAGACGCCAATACGCGTTATCCGCATACACGCCTGACATTTCAATCTGTGTTATATACTGGAGCATTTTGCCCGGCAGACCGTTATCCTGCATTCTGCCGTATTCGCTTACTACTATGGGAAGTTCTTTGAGACCTAAAGATTTTTCAATTTCTCTGTAATCTTTTACATTCCCCTGCCAGTTATAAATGCTGTTATCTGCAAGCTCGTGGTAAATCATCACATCAGGCACACAGTTGTTTTCAACACAGAAAGACAGAAATTCTTCTATCTTCCAATGGCTGTATTCATAAAATCCGGGACCGCCTATAAGTGCATCGGGGTCAATTGCTTTCACTTCATCGTAAGTAATTTTCCAGCCTTTATAAAAATTCTGTCTGCCCGCTTCGTCGTAGTTTCCCCATACGTAACCGTCGTCATTCACAACAGTTGTGCCGAACCATACACCGTTGTCGGTTTCGTTATAAAGGCAGTAAACAGTTTTATCGCTGTAAGGTTTTTCTGACAGAGTTGTAACAGACTTTCTCACGCGAGGGAGGAAATCTTCTCTTACAAATTTTTCCCAATCGTATGTACCTGCTTTACGCATTTCGTTGATTGCACCGTGGTTATAGTACCATGTATCGTAGTCATCCTGAAGATAAACTATATTGTAATCTGTGTTTTCAAGATGACTTTCAACGTGAAGAATATCACCGATAGGATGCTGCAGACCTTCGGGTGCTTTCTGCACAACTGTGCTGATATCAACACTTTCTGTCATATTTTTTGAAGGCACACCTTCTTCTGCAATGCCGTAAAGATAGCCTGATGCACCACTTGTAATTTCCTTTTGTGCAGATGAAAAATCTGCAATAAGCACAGGCTTATACACAGAAAAACAAGGCACAGCACATAACGCTGTTAAAAACGCAAGTATCACCGACATAAAACGATTAAACCATACAGTTATTTTTTCCATTATATTATACCTTTAACTTTCTTGTAATTTCATCAACACATTCTTCTGCGGTAAGGCAGGAGCAATCCACAGTTATATCTGCATATTCTTCATAAAGGGGTGCACGCTGAATGTAAAGCTCATTTATTGTTGTGCCTTTTTCCATTGCAATACCCCTTGTGTGGATATTGTCAATCCGCTTTTCAAGCACATCCGGCTCAACCTTAAGATAAATAACACTCGATTCTTTTTTAAGCTTTTCCATTGCTTCTTTGCCGTAAACTGCACTTCCGCCTGTGGCAATAACTGCATTTTCAAAGTGAGCTTTGCGTATTACATCGTTTTCGATTTTCAGGAATTCTTCAATTCCTTTTTCATTAATAATATCGCAAAGGCTTTTTGAATATTCACGTTGAATAAGCAAATCAGTATCAGTAAAATCCATCAGCACACTTTTTGCAAGCAAAACACCGATTGTGCTTTTACCTGCACCGGGCATACCGATAAGAACAATATTTTTCATAACCATCACCTAAAAATCAAGGGCGTCGGAAGACGCCCCTATTTTGAAAGATTATTTCATTTCCTCAATCATTTCAAGGTAGTTTGAAACGTAGAATGAAGCAATGTGTTTGCCGATTGAAAGAACTTCGTCAGCGATTTCTTCGCCGATGATGTGTCCCATAAATGCAAAGTTATTATCTGTAACTGCATAGCCGAGAGCATCGTTTGCAAGGCTTACTGCATATGTATCTATACCTTCAACTTCGTCTTTAAGAGAATCATACTGCCATTCTGTACCGTCCCAGTTAACACCGCCTGTGATATCGTTACCAAGGAAAACTTCAGGATAAAGTTCACCGGGGAAGAGAGCAAGAGCTACTTCGTTACCGAATTCAAGGTAACCGATTTCAGTAGGCATATAGAACTTTTTGTTGAGAAGTCCGTCATAATAAACCTTGTTGTTAACAAGTCTGATTTCACAAGCAAGAACAAGAATACTGTTTTCAGGTTCTATGAAAATTTCTTTATGTGTTGCGTTGAGAACAGGCTCAAGTGCTTCGCCGAAATCAGCAGCGAGAATTATTTTCGCAAAAGCTTCACCAAGGAACTTTGCACCTGCACCCATTTCTTCGTACTCTGTCATTCCCTCTGTTGAATATTCAATATCTCTTGAAACCTGGCCGAGTGCACCTGCTATCATAACAGTATTATCTCCCGTGGTTTCTTTGATGTATTTATCAAGGTAATAGATATAGTCACTGCCTACAAGGCCGTTACTTGCACTGAATGATGTGGGGTGACATGAAATATCAGCAATGTATGTACCTTCTGAATCAGCTGCTGCGGGAACAAAGTGAAGAACAGGTGTTTTCTGCAAATCTTCTTTGGCAATGAGATCACGTTTGTCGTGCATAACTTCACTTGTATCAACTTCTGCAAAGTAAAGTTCACCGTCTTCCATATTACCGAAAGCCTCTTTGACTGCAGTAATTGATTCTGCAATAAAGAATTCTTTGAATTCAGCTGCAGCTTCAAGACCGGGAAGTTCATCAGTACTGCCTACAAGGTTTGCCCAGAAATTACCGACAAGTTTCTTGAAAAATTCTGTTGCAACGCCCTGTGTATCAAGAGCTGAATGTGAATGAGTTGCCATAATATTGATACTTGCAACTTTTTTGCCGTTTGCTTCGCACCATTCCATAACTGCTTTACGGATTGAACGAACGTCTGTTGATGTAACACCAAGCGAGTCGATTGAACCGATAACCACAGCACCTTCACCGCTGTTATCATCAATTACTGCAACGCGGATTCTGTTATCATCATAAACACCTTTTGCAATGCGCACTGTAAGGTCACGGCCAAGATAATATTTACCCTCATTAATATCTGCAGGCACGATTGAACGGCTTGAGTAACCGAGAGACCATTTGTTGCCCTCTTTTGCTTCTGTCTGATAATTTTCACGACCTGCCATAAATCCTACTTCGTCGCTGTTATAATCATCAAGTTTCTGCCAGTTTTTGGGGTTGGGATAAATTTTGCAGATTGTGCTTACCAACGCTTCGCATACAACGTTAAGTGTGTTGTAAAGAAATTTCATAAATCCGCTGGGGCTTTCTGCCGCTTCCTGAACCTGAACTGCTGCGTTTGCAGTTACGTCAGATGCAGATACACTGATTGCACCGCCTGTGAACACAAGTGTAAGCACAAGCAGAATTGACATAATTTTAAGTGATACTTTTTTCATTTTTCTACCTCCCAAGGTAATTATACAACTAAATTATATAAAAATAAGGTGCGTAAGTCAATAAATAACAGAAAAAGATTTTCTGAAAATCAGTATACGTTTTTATCATCAGCTTCAATAATGCAAAAAAAATACAACAGAGGTGCTTGTGACGAACCTCTGCTGCATCTTATCTGGTTAATTAAAATTATTTATTTGCAAGATATGCGTTGATGTTGTTTACAAGTTCATCTGCGTCTGTGCCGTGAACCATACAAGCCTGTTCGATGCTTTCGCCTCTTGCTGAGGGGCAACCGAGACAATGCATTCCCATTGCAAGGAAAAACTGTGCTGTGGCGGGTTCTTTATCAAGGATATCGCCGATGAGCATTTCTTTATTTACAGATTCCATAATATATACGTCCTTTCTTTATTATCATTATCAGCCGTTCTGACCTTTACGTGCGCCTCTTGAAAAGCCGCCGTGCTTGGATTCTTTAGAACGTTTCAGGTCGGTCATCTTTTCATCGCTGACCTGTTTGAATTTTGCCATCATATCTTCAAAAGACAGACTCTCTTTCGCTTCGCTTTTGTTCCCCTGCCAGACATCAGCGTTTCTTGGAGGTCGGGGTCTTCTGGGTCTTTCTTCCTGTTTTTCAGTCTGCTTGATAGAAAGACTTATTTTTCCGTCATCGCCAATTGAAATAACCTTAACCTTAACTTCCTGTTCTTCTGTAAGAACTTCTCTGATGTCCTTGATGAATTTGTTTGATACTTCTGAGATATGTACCATTCCTGTTTTTCCGCCGGGCAAAGAAATAAATGCTCCGAAATTTGTAATTCCGCTTACTTTACCATCGCAGATTGTTCCGATTTCTAACTGCATAAGTTAACTGTCTTCCTCCGAAAAAAGATTTTATGGCTCCCTCTTGCCGATTCTTTCTGCCTTAAGATGCGTCTGCGTAAACGCGTTCACCGGGCAGAATATAACCTAATTCATTACGTGCAATATATTCTTTTTCTTCCTCGCTGATACCGTTTTTAAGTTCCTGCTCGAGTTTTGCATTTTCTTCATTTTTTTCAGCAAGTTCTTCCGAGATACGGCTGAACTCAGCCTTTTTCTCGTTGGCGGTGTTTACAAGGTTGACTATAAGCACTGCAGAAAAGCACACAAATGCGATGGTAGCCACAAGAAGAATGAAACTTCTTTTTTCAAAAAAACTTTTTGCACTGCTTTCTTTTTTTGCCATCAGCTCCGTACTTCCTTTCTGCTATGAATTATCTTTTTTATTATACAACATTAAATCCTTATCTTGCAATAGTAAATCAGAGGAAATTTTACTTTTTTTGAATTTTTTTGCATTTTTTTCTTTCGTTTTTCTCACAAACTTTAAAAAGCGACCTCTGATAAAGGTTGAAAAAGTCTGACGGACACGTCTTGTGAAACTTCCCACGGAAAAATAATATATAAACCACCCTGCAGGAAACGCTGCATAAATGTAAAACCTGAAGCTTCCGTTATCCGCTGCAAGGCTGAAAAGAAAAGACAGAAAAGCACACAGAACCATATAGATAATATCTTTTGCAAATATTATGGCTTTTTTACGCGGCAGAAATTCTCCCGCAAGTTCAAATAAATCAAAAATGATTCCCAGAATAAATCCGAATCCGCAGGAATAAAGAAATATTACAGTTTGTTCACCAATAGTTTTCAGGTACATTTTTTTCACCTGAAAACCCTTGATAAAAATCCCGTCTGTTTAACAGCGTTATCGGCATATGAAAGCGAAGATATTTTCCCTTCAAGGGAAACCTCGCCCGATTCAACATTCAGATTTTTTATGTGGATATCTTCCCCTTTGACGGTCAATTCTCCCATATCTGTAAACACAATTATTGTGCTTTCATCAAAGCTGTCAACATCGCTCACGCCTGTAATTGAAAGATTGCGTCTGTCTTCAAGCACAAGATTATGCGGCATTTTCATTCTTTTCTCTTCCATAAAAAAACTCCTTAAGAACATATTACATTTACAAATATATTCTTAAGGAATTTATTTATTCAGATAATTTTGTACATAAGTGATGCGTCATTTTTTGTTGCGTGTTCAGTTACTGCAAGAACTTCTGCTTTTGTGAGATTTGAACCCATCTGGATTTCAATTATATCTCCCACTTTAACATCATATGATGCTCTTGCAATTTTACCGTTTACCGTTACGTGTTTTGCATCGCACACTTCGTTTGCAACGGTACGTCTTTTAATAAGACGTGACACTTTAAGGTATTTGTCAAGTCGCATAAAATTACTCCTTCTGCCACTCTGAAAAAGTTTAAGGGGGCAACTTTCGTTGTCCCCTCAAAAAAGTTCGATTTAACTTATTTAACTGCTGCTTTAAGAGCTGCGCCTGCTTTGAATGCGGGAACTTTTGATGCTTCGAACATCATTGTTTCGCCGGTTCTGGGGTTACGACCCTGTTTTGCTGCTCTTTCGCGTACTTCGAATGTACCGAAACCGATAAGCTGTACTTTATCGCCTGCTTTGAGAGCTTCTTCGATTGAACCGAAAACTGCTGCTACTGCTTTTTCAGCGTCTTTCTTTGAAAAACCTTTTTCTGCAACTGCTGCTACTAATTCTGTCTTATTCATTTGCTTTTTTCCTCCAATAAAAAATTTTTTATTTATTTTTGAAACATCTTCTTATCACGATGTTACAATCAGATTATTTAACTTCATCCCAGAGTTTATCAAGCTCTTCGAGAGAAGTTTCTTTCATATTGATATCTCTTTCTTTTGCGAGATTCTCAACCTTTGTATAACGTGAAATAAATTTGTCGCAGGATGAAGTAAGTGCTTCTTCTGCATCACAATCGAGAAATCTTGAAAGATTGACTGTGCTGAAAAGCACATCGCCCAGTTCATCTTCAATATCCTTTTTAATGCCTGATTTGTAGGCTTCTTTCAGTTCAAGAATTTCTTCGTCAAGTTTTGCAAAAACATCATCGATGTTATCCCAGTCGAAACCTGCTTTTCTGGCTTTCTCCTGAGTTTTTGTACTTCTCATCAGTGCGGGTAATTCGCGGGGAATTGACTGCATTGCCTGAGACTGTGTTTTCTGCCCTTTGGTGCTTCTTTTGATTGTGTCCCAGTTGCTGAGCACATCGCCTACACCGCTTACTTTCGTTTCACCGAAAACGTGGGGATGTCTTTCAATAAGTTTTTTGCAGATACCGTCTGTTACTTCGTCAACCGAAAAAACGTTTTTTTCGCTTTCCATTTCAGCGTGGAAAACAACCTGCAAAAGCACGTCACCCAATTCTTCGCAAAGCAGAGAGGAATCTTCTTTATTGATGGCTTCGATAACTTCATAAGTTTCCTCGATGAAGTTTTTCTTGATGCTTTCGTGAGTCTGCTCTGCGTCCCACGGGCATCCGCCTTCGCCTCTCAAAACCTTCATTATTCTGACAAGGTCATAAAAATCATATTTGTCTTTAAACTCAAATGAATCAACCATTTTTATGCCTCCTCAGTCGTGCAAAGACTATTTTAACCTAAAAGTTTATATTTTTCAAGCATTTTTGCAATTTTTTCTCCTTTTGGGAGCATTTTTATATCATCTTCCGATAATCCGCGTATCAAAAGCATTGAAATTAGGTATACTACCATAATTATCAGCACTGAAATCACGCACGAAATGGTTGAACCGTTGATTCTTGTGGAGTAATCAGACACGGGGAAGAAGTGTTCAATGCCCACATAAGCCATATATCCTACGCCTGAACTGAGCACAGAACAGATAAATGGTTTGAAGAAAACCGACACGAAATTTATCTTTGTTTTTGCAATTTTCAGAAGTGCAATAAGGTTTACAACAACTATAATAACATAGCAGAGAATTGTTCCCACAACTGCACCTTTGATATTGTATTTCGGATTGCTTATAAGGAGAATATCGGCAATGATTTTCACAACAGAACCTGCAATAAGGCTCTTTACAGGCACATCTGCCCTACCGATTGCCTGAAGCATACTCGTAATCGGAGCTGAAATTGAGAAGAAGAAAGTTGCATAGTTGCAAGCCGCCATAATGGGAGTTGCAATGGGAATAAGGTTCTGTGAATTTGTTCCGCCGTAAAAAAGTGTAAGTATGGGTTCAGAAAGAAGACCCATTCCTATACCTGCAGGCAGAGAAATTATAGAAGCGATTCTCAGCACAGATTCAACTGTTACTTTCTGATTCTTTTTGTCTTTTGTTGCGTATGCCGCAGAAAGTGCAGGAATTGCACTTACACCCAAAGACATTGTTATTGCGGGAATAATACCTCTCAAATCCTGAGAAGCAAAATAGCATCCTACAAGGTAGTTTTTTGTATCTTCCACAAGTGTGCCTGATGCATCAAGAGATGCCTTATACATACTGTAAATCATATTGTAGTCTTTATCAAGAGCTACTGCAAGACATTTCTGGATAAGTGAAGCATCAATAAGATTGGAAATGTTGAGCACAAGTGAACTTATAACCATGGGAATTGCAAGGTTGATAAGTTTCTTCGCAGTAGTTGCTTTAGGCTGTGAGGGCACAGAGTTCACTAACTGAACTCTTGTAATTCCGGGACCACGCATTTTGTATCTTATATGCATATACAAAAATGCAATAACAGTACCTATTGTAACACCCATAATTGCAGCCGCTGCTGCTATGGGGTACAATACGCTCAAAGCTTCGCTTTCTGTTTCTACCGCTTTACCTAAAACTGTTTTTGTTGCAGCAAAATCCTTCATACCGAAATGCATTACTATGTAAGATAATGCAAGGCCGATTGAAAGACGTGATACATTTTCGATAACTTCTGTTATAGCTGTAGGCACCATATTGCGTGAGCCTTCGTAATATCCGCGGTAAGTGGACATCAGGCAACAGAAGAATATTGACGGTGCAATAGCAAGAATACTCCACACTGTCTGCGGTTTTTCGCACACCCAAGCAGAATAAGGATATGCAAGAAGCATAAGCAGCACAGTACCTGCAACACCTGTTACAAGGAACATTTTTCCTGCAATGTTTTTCACGTTCAATGCATCGCGGTATCTGTTTGATGCAAGATACTCACTTACAAGCTTGGAAACTGCAACAGGAAGTCCCGCCATGGAAATTGCATAAATAGGCACATAAATCTGATAAGCGGAGGCAAAATATCCGCGACCTACTTCGCCTATAAGTGCCGTAAGCGGAAGTTTATAAAATGCACCGATGATTGAGCCGATGGCAGTTGCCACCATAAGAATCAACGCACCGTTGAGCATAGTTTGTTTCTTTTCAACTTTTTCCAATCAATTCACCTACTAACTTTTTATTCTCCAAGAAATTCTCTCAGCAAAGAGTCTTTCGGTACAGAATCTTTTTCTATTGAAGGAAATTTATTAAGTGCCGAAATAAGTTTCTGCGCATCTTTATAATTTTCGCTTGTTTCCTCAACTGTAAGAAGCAATTCAAGAGCCTGTTTTTTAAGCACACAAGGCTCGTAAATATGAATTGTGTTTGCTGTTATATCAGCGTTTGATTTGAACGGAAACAGATATTTATCTTCGCCGTGCATAACCTTGGGCCACAAAGAATATGTGTGCTCCACAGGGCTGTTTCTGAACTGAAAATCCCTTACCATTCTGCGGATGAAACGGAGATTTCTTTTATTGAGAACAATTTTTTCACCGTCGTAAATACGTGATGAAACGCTGATATAAATTTTAAAAAGATTTTCGTGAGGTAATGTATCTGTAATTGCAGGGTTAAGTGCGTGCAGACCTTCAACAATAATTACATCATCTTTATTGAGAGTGATTATATTTTTTTCCTCTTTTCTTCTGCCTGTCATAAAATCAAAAAGCGGAAGTTCACTTTCCGACTGTGTGATAAGCTCCTGAAGGCATTTATGGATAAGGTCTAAATCGAGAGAATCAACTGATTCAAAATCGTAAGTTCCGTCTTCATTTTTAGGACCTTCGCCAATGTTTTTATAGAAATCATCAAGGCTCACCGCATAGGCTTTATGTCCGTAAGATTCAAGCTTTTCTTTGATTTTTGTTGCAGTTGTTGTTTTGCCTGAGCCTGAAGGCCCTGCCAACATCACAATTTTTTTACTGCTGTCGTTATTTATTTTTTCTGCTATATTTTCAACGATATTTTTATATCTTGTTTCTGATTTTTCAATCAGATTTTCAGGTGCTTTCAAAGCATTTTCAACGATAAACTCAAGTTCATTATTAATGTTTGCCAAAGAATCACCTCTCTGAATAAAATTCGTATATTCTTTTCTTTCTTTCGAATAATTCTGAAAGTCTGTCGTTATATTCATAAGGATATTTGAAATTGAAAACTCTTTCAATAACGCTTCCGTCAGGCTCTTTGAGCTTTGTAACAGCACCTGCACCGCAAGCAAGAATTGTGTGACATTCTTCCATCATAAAGATATTATATGCACATTCAAAGCCTTTTTTGCACCAGCCCACATTTTCAAGATTTCCCAGAGATTTGCTCTGACGGTACATATAGTAAGGCTCGTATGAAGAAAGTTTTTCGTGTGACAGATTTATCATTTCATTTGCAAGCTTTCCGCCTGAAAGACCTGTTGTGTCACCTGCCAGATTTGACGAGCGTTTAAGTGCAAGAGTGTGCACTGTTACATTTTCGGGATTAAGTTCATTTATAACATCAAGAGTATTTGAAAAGCTTTCAAGTGTATCGCCCGAAAGACCTGCAATAAGGTCCATATTGATGTTATCAAAGCCTGCTTCTCTTGCCATTTTAAAAGCAGAAATTGTATCTTCCGCCGTATGCTTTCTGCCGATATTTTCAAGCACTTTATCATTGAAAGTCTGGGGATTTATGCTGATACGTGTAACACCTTTTCTTTTGAGCACATCAAGCTTTTCTCTTGTTACCGTATCAGGTCTTCCCGCTTCAACTGTGTATTCAAAGCAAGTTGATAAATCAAAATTTTCTTCCACCGCATCAAGCAGTTTTTCAAGCTGCTCTGCCGTAAGTGTGGTGGGTGTACCGCCACCGAAATAAACTGTTTCAAGTTTAAGCTTAAGGTCTTTTGCAATTCTGCCTGTAAGTCTGATTTCTTCGCAGAGATTTTCAACATAAGGAGCCATAAGCTTCTTTGTTTTTTCAATGGAATGTGAAACAAAAGAGCAATAATTGCACCTCGTGGGGCAGAAAGGAATTGAAATATATAAACTGAATGAATCAGACTCTGAACGGGCAATAATTTTTTCTTCGCACTTTGCAACGCTCATTGCAAGGTGTGTTTTTTCTTCGCTTACAAGAAGCTTCTGCGTAAAATATTCATACGCTTTTTCTTCGCCTTTTTCTTCTGCAAGTTTAAGCATAAGCTTTGACGGCCTTACACCCGTAAGCAATCCCCAGCGGGGAGTATAGCCCATTATTTCAGTTAAACCTTCAAAAAGAAGTGTTGCAATTTCAAGTTCAAAATCGTCACTTTCCTTGCAAACTTTTTCAAGAAATTTTTCTGCATCTTCAAAACAGATTTTCACTGAAATTTTTTCATTAACTTTTTCGGTAATAATTTTTCTGTCGCTTTCTTTTTCCTCGTTTGTTACTTCAATCTTTTCGAGGGGAAAGAAAACGCGGCAGAGATTTTCGGTTTCATAATTAAAATCATGACCTTTATTTACCAATACCATTGATTCAGATCCCTTTTCAAATATCTGTTTCTTACTTTTTCATGCTGTAATGTTGTGGCTCTGTTATGGCCGGGATAAACATCGTATTCGCCTTCAATGGCTTTAAGACGCTTAAGTGATTCCAGCATAGCAGCCGGGTCTCCGCCCTCCATATCGATTCTTCCGCAAGTAAGGCAGAAAAGTGTATCACCTGTAAGAATTGCCTTTGATTCTTCCATCATATAGCACACAGAGCCGGGAGAATGACCTGGAGTGAGCATAACTTTGATTTTTTCATCACCAAGGAAAAGTTCATCTCCTTCGTCAATGAAAATGTCGCCTTTAATCCATTCAGGCTCCTGACCTACGTGCTGATAAAGGTTATTTTCGTCACCTTCAAGGCACTTTGCATCTGCTTTACTGATAACAATAGGTGCACCTGTGATATCCTTTGTTTTTTTCACTTCCCACATATGGTCAAAGTGGCCGTGAGTGAGGAGAATATATTTTACTTTTTTGAGTTTTTTAACTTCTGCCTGAACTTCTTCAGTAAATCTGCCGGGGTCTACCACTGCACCTTCGCCTGTTTTTTCATCGTAAAGCACATAACAGTTTACGCCCATTTCTCCGACAGGAAATTGCTTGATTACCATAATTATTTCTCCTTAGGTTTTATATTACTTTTTAAAACAACAATTAAATATGGTTTTGAAAGGTATATTTTTGCCATAACTGCGTTAAAAGCCTTTGAAATAACCGCGTATTTCTGCAGACTTTCGCCTTGTTATGACTAAAATCTCCTCTTTCAAAACTGCCTTGCATCTGAAATGCAATAAATTGCGTACAGTCGGGAATTTCTTCTCTGCAGGTATACCGCCGTATATCAAAGAGAAAAATTAACGAATGTGCGTGAGATATTGTATTTCAGACATATGGAATTGCTGTTTTAAAAAGTATTGGAATCAAGAATAATCGTAACGGGGCCATCGTTTAAAAGTGTTACTTTCATATCTGCACCGAAAGAACCGCTTTCAACTTTTTCAACACCGTTATCTTTTAATTTTTCCATAAAATATTCATAAAGTTTTTCCGCTTCATCAGGCTTTGCAGCACCGATAAATGACGGTCTGTTGCCTTTCTTGCAATCTGCACACAAAGTAAACTGCGATATAACAAGGCAGGCAGAACCTGTATCAAGAAGTGACAGATTCATCTTTCCGTTTTCGTCTTCAAAAATACGCATATTTGCCGTTTTCTTTGCAAGTAAATCTGCGTCCGCTTCAGTATCGCCTTCCTGAACACCGAGAAGAATCATAAAACCTTTTTCAATTTCGCCGATTGTTTCGCCGTCAACTTTTACATCTGAAAAAGCCACGCGTTGTATAACTGCTTTCATAAATTAAATACCTGCTCTTTCAACGAGGAGTACACCGTCAATTTTCTGGATTTTTGCCATAACACTCTTAAGGTGCTCTGCTCCGCCGACGGTTATAGTTACATTCATTATTGCTCTGCCGTCTTTTACAGAACGCATATTGACAGAATGAATCATAACTCTCATTTCTGCGAATTTGCCTGAAATTTCCGCAAGCAGACCAACTTTATCAATACATACAACAGAGAGAGTTGCATTGTAATCTTCTTTAAGGTTTGAATCCCACAAAGCTTTTACCCACCTTGCAGGTTCAGCACAATTTTCAATATCCTGCGGCACGTTGGGACAATTCCTGTTATGGATTGAAACACCGTGACCGCGTGTGATAAAGCCGATAATTTCGTCACCCGGAAGCGGATTACAGCAATGAGCAAATTTAATAAGACAGTTATCGATATTTTCAACAATAACGCCTTCACTGCCCTTTGATTTTTTCCTTGGTGCGGTAACTGTAATTTCGTCTGCAACAGGCTCGCTGACCTTAACAAGTTTAGTGTAGCTTTCTTTAATCTGGGGCATCATTTTAATAATGCTGATACCGCCGTAACCTATTGCCGCATAGAAATCTTCAACATTCGGCATATGCTGACGCTCTGCAAGAGCCTTGACAAATTCTTCGTAAGAAGCATTGTCAAGAATAATCTTGTTTCTTCTGAATTCTCTTTCAATTTCAGCTCTGCCTTCTTCGATATTTTCCTTGCGTCTTTCTTTCTTGAACCAGCCACGGATTTTAGTTCTTGCAGAACTTGTTTTAACAATTTTAAGCCAGTCTCTGCTGGGGCCTTTGCCCTGCTGTGATGAAGTTAAAATTTCAATAATCTGACCTGTTTTAACAACAGAATCAATAGGTACAATTCTTCCGTCAACCTTTGCACCGACCATTTTATTACCAACCGCAGAGTGGATAGCATAAGCAAAGTCGATAACCGTAGCCCCTGCAGGAAGCGGAAATACATCTCCCTTGGGAGTGAAAACGAAAACTTCTTCAGGCACAAAGTCGCTCTTGATAGTAGAAACGATATCTTCAACTGTGTCAGATTCCTGCTGTGTTTCAAGAAGCTGCCTTACCCACGCAAGTCTTTCATCAATTTTTGCTTTTGAATTTTCGCCAAGCTTGTATTTCCAATGGGCAGCAATACCGTATTCGGCAGTGTAATGCATTTCCCATGTTCTTATCTGCACTTCAAAGGCAATACCCTCTTTGCCGATAACCGTTGTGTGCAAAGACTGATACATATTGGGCTTGGGAGTTGAAATATAATCCTTGAATCTGCCGGGAATGGGTGTGAACATATCGTGGATTACACCAAGGCAGTTGTAGCAGTCAATTACCGAGTCAACAATAATTCTTACTGCGTAAATATCATAAATTTCGCCGAAGTCCTTATTCTGCATATACATTTTTCTGTAAATGCCGTGAACACTCTTGATTCGGCCTGCAATTTTCGGTTCTTTTATAACGGTAGAAATTCTGTCCTTGATTTTGACTTTGATTTCTTCAAGGAATTTCTGCCTTTCTTCCATCTGATTGCCAAGCTTTGTTTCAATTTCCTTATATCCCACAGGGTCAAGGAAGCTGATTGCAAGGTCTTCAAGCTCTTCTTTGATTGTTCTGATACCGAGACGGTGTGCAAGAGGTGCGTAAATCTCAAGTGTTTCGAGAGCCTTGTCGCGTCTTTTCTGCGGTCGCATAAATTCAAGCGTACGCATATTGTGAAGTCTGTCGGCAAGTTTGATAATAATAACGCGGATATCTTCGCTCATTGCAAGGAGCATTTTTCTGATATTTTCCGCCTGTTCTTCCTCTCGTGTTGAAAGGGGCACTTTACCTAACTTTGTAACACCGTCAACAAGCTTTGCCACATCTTCGCCGTAATCGTTTTTAACTTTTTCAAGAGAAACATCAGTGTCTTCCACTGTATCGTGGAGAAGTGCTGCGACAACAGACTGATAGTCCATACACAAATCAACAAGAATCGATGCCACTTTTACGGGATGAATAATATAGGGCTGACCTGAATATCTCAGCTGTCCGTCGTGAGCATCACGTGCAAAGTTAAATGCCTTGTCGATTTTCTCTACTTCTTCCGCAGTGAAGTTTTTCACAAGTTTTTCACGTAATTCTACATATCCGATTTCATCTGTCACAGCTCTCACCTCCTTGTAAGACTCAATAAAATTTCTGATTTATTCAAATCTACCTTGCTCTGATTTTCTGCAAGGCTGATAGTTCTGGTGCTTTTATCTTTTACAATAAGACCCATTTCTTCAAGCACATCAAGGCTCACCTTAACGGCACAGAGTCTTTTTGCATCTTCACCTGTTTTATAACAGAGAGCTTCCTCTGATTTTTTCCAGCTGCCCTGCCTTAAAATACGGAAAACTTTTCCCACAAAATCTCTGTCCGGGCAGAGAATCTGTTTTTCTTCATCAGTTAAAAATTCATTTCTTCTGAATTTTTCATAAAGCTTTTCAGACATAATCACGTCATCCTCGTTCATATGAGAAAAACGTATATCACGCACTATAACAGACACCTTAACTGTGCCCATATATTCGTTTTTATCAAGTGTTGCAGCAACATCAACTATGTCGCCTTCCGAGAAATCAAATGTTTCAGGGCTTACACCGAAACGCATTGCAAAAATTCTGTTATCGCCTTTTGAGAGAGAAATTTTTGTGTGTCTGTTCTGGGAAACACCTTCCACCTTATCTATTCTCATTCCCATAATTGCAAACACAGGCTGATTATTTCCTGCTCCGAAGGGTTCCAGCATCTGCAACTCGTCAAGCAAATCAACATTTATATATTTAGGGCTGATTCTGCAGTCTATTTTAAGTTGAGGATGGGGCATTTCAATTTCTGCCGCATACTCATTGATTCTTCTTCTGAATTCGGGGATTTTATCAACTTCAACGCCAAAGCCTGCCGCTAAAGTATGACCGCCGAAATGGTCAAGGCAATCGCTCAGTGCAGACAGGGATTCAAACAGAGAAAATCCATCAATACTTCTGCCTGAGCCTTTGCCCATACCGTCTTTTGTGCTGATAACAAGGCACGGTCTTGCGTATTTTTCCGTAAGCCTTGCAGCCACAATTCCGATAACACCGCTGTGCCAGTCTTCGCCGTCAACCACAAGCACTCTGTCGTAAATCATATTGCCGCTTTTTTCAAGCTTTTCTTCTGCTTCGGCAATAATTTTCATTTCAATCTGCTGTCTTGTAACGTTGGCATTGTTTATTTCTTCTGCAAGGAATTTTGCTTCATCACTGTCTTCACTTAAAAGAAGTTTAAGTGCTCTGTCGGCACTGCCCATTCTGCCTGCCGCATTTATACGCGGAACAAGCGTAAATGCAATATTTGATGAAGTAAGCTCGTGGGAAAGCATTCCCGTTACTTCCTTGAGAGCCGCAATACCGGGGCGGGATAAGCCGTTGAGCTTTTCAATGCCGCTTTTTACAAACAATCTGTTTTCGCTTCGCAACGGCACAACATCGCCTACCGTGCCGATAGATACAAGGTCTGCGTATTCATTCAAAACTTCTTCATCACAATTTGAAAGTGCTTCTATAAGCTTGAACGCAACGCCGACCCCTGCCCACTCGTTGAAAACACCGTCAAACTCTTCTCTGTAAGGGTCTACAACTGCCACAGCATCAGGCAAAGTATCGCCGGGTCTGTGGTGGTCAGTTACTATAAGCTCCATTCCGAGAGCCTTGATTTTTTCAGCCTCAAGAATTGCACTGATGCCGTTATCAACGGTGATAATAAGGTTTACATCACGTTCTTTGATTTTTCTTACTGCGTCAAGGTTCATTCCGTAGCCTTCCGTAAGCCTGTCGGGAATATAATACTGCACATCAGCACCCTGTGACTGCAGATAAAGATACAGAAGTGCAGTTGAACTTACACCGTCTGCATCATAGTCGCCGTAAACCATAATTCTTTCAAAATTTTCGATTGCCTTATTGATTCTTGCAACCGCTTTTTCCATATCGGGTAATTCATAAGGGTCAACGATAAAAGCATTTTCATCGCTGAGAAATGCTTCCAGTTCTTCTTCATCTTCAAAATTTTTACACGCCAGAAGCACCGCTGCAAAAGGACTCAAAGAATACCTTTCGGCGATGTCTGCTGCATACTCTTTATCAAAATTTGAAAATACCCATTTTTTACGGCTCATTATGTTACTCCGTGAAATTAAATTTAATAATACATTTTACCACAAATTCTCATTTGGTGCAACTCTTACATTTTAAATAATTTATTAATATCATCACAAGTGCGGCAAATCCCAGATAACCGAAAGCGGGATAAATAAAACCGATAAGGTCCGAAAAGCCTATAAGGCTCAATGCAAGACCGAGAGCACAGATTACCGCAACCGTAATAAACCTTTTTGTTTTTAACTTTTCGATTTTAAGCTCCGTATATGTTACAAGTGCTACAACGCTTGAAAGCGATGTGCCCAACATTCCCCCCAACAGAAGAAACGCGTAAACATAACCGAGAATATTATTAAGTTTTCGTGCCACAAACAGCATAGGAAGCTCTGATTTTACACTTTCTGAAAAAGTACCTGTTACAAGGAGAATTCCTATGGCAATCACAAACAGAAGCACTCCGCCGATGCTCACTCCCGTAAACACAGTTTTTTTATCTTTAACTCTGTCGCCGAGAGGAGTTAAAATACCGATTGAGCCGAAAATGTTATACGAAACAAAAGCAAATGCACTCAGAAGCCAACCTGAAAGCAACGGATTAGTGCCTTTTACTTCTGCCGTAATTTCAGGCAGACCGTTCTGCGAAACAGTAAAGATGCATATTCCTGCAGTTACCGCCACAAGTACGGGCACAAAAAGCGAGAAAACACCCACCATTGCACCTATTCCCTTAATCGCAAGCAATGCCACTACGGCACAGAAAACCAATGCCCCCGCCCATTTAGGCAGAGAAAAAATCTCCTCAAAAAGAGCACCTGCACCTGCTGCCATTATCACAAAAATCCCGAACAGAAACACTTCCTGAAGAAAGGCAAAAATTTTCCGCAGAACGGGAATTTCTTTTGTTATAACAACTTTGTCCATTTCGATGATTCCTGTTTTCATAGAGAATTGTATAAGCACAATTCCGAACAAAACCTGCAAGATAACGGCAATGGCAAGTCCTATGTATCCGTTTATACCGAAAGACGAAAAAAACTGCCATAATTCCTGCCCCGAAACATATCCTGCCCCGAGAAAACATCCTGCAAAAGTAAAACATAAACCAAGTGAATTAATTTTTTTCATATTCACACCACCAGTATTTAATGATAACATATTATTCTATGAAAATCCAGCAATAAGGTGCAAATTCCGAATTAATTGAAACGGATGTGATAAATACAAAATCAGATATTTTTTTAAAACCTATTGCAATTTTTAAAATATGGGTATATAATGTGAGCGAAATAAATACAGGGGAGCTTGTGTTAGCAGGCTGAGAGGAAGTAATCCAACTTCGACCCTATAACCTGATGCGGATAATGCCGCCGTAGGAAGTCATACACAAGGATTTTTTACAGGAGGCATCCGAAGGGTTGTCTCCTGTTTTTGTTTCGCAAATTTAATTCCGGGGAGCCGTTGTAAATGGCTGAGAGGCAGGTAAACCTGCGACCCGTTAACCTGATCCGGATAATGCCGGCGTAGGAAGCATATTGAAAGTACATTGCAAAATCAAGCAATAGAAATCATACTTCAAGAAGCCTTCGCCTGTTTTCCGGCGGAGGAATTTTTTTATTTTCGGAGGTAAAAATTATGAAAGCAAGTATCGCAATCCAGGTTCTGCCTGCAGCAAGTAACCAGGATGAACTTATCCGCATTGTGGATGAAGTTATCGCATTTATCAGAAGCAGTGGCCTTAACTGCCATGTAGGTCCCTTTGAAACCACTATTGAAGGCGACAACTACGACCAACTTATGGACATTGTCAAGGAATGTCAGCACGTTGCAATAAAAGCAGGTGCAGAAAGAGTTTCCGCCTATGTAAAGGTTGTATACAGACCTGAAGGCGAAATACTGACCATTGACAAGAAAATCAAAAAACATGCTCAAGCGTAATATTCCGTCAGTTACCGCCATTATTGCGCTGCTAATCATCTGGCAGTCAGTGTGCTCAACGGGGTTGATACCGTCGTATATGCTGCCGTCACCTGTAGAAGTAATACAGGCTTTTATAAGCGAATTCCCCTTGCTTATGAAAAACTTGGTTGTTACTCTGCAGGAGGCTTTTATAGGCTTGTTCCTTGGGGTAAGCGTAGGATTTATTGCCGCTGTGTTGATGGATACGTTTGATATTCTGTATAAAGCTTTTTATCCGTTACTCATTATTACGCAGACAATTCCTTCCGTTGCCATTGCACCGCTTCTTGTGCTATGGTTCGGATATGAAATGACCCCGAAGATTGTGCTGATAATTATATCAACCTTCTTTCCCGTAACGGTAGGGCTTCTTGACGGATTCAGAAGTGCCGATAAGGATTCCATCGGATTACTGCGTTCTATGGGTGCAAACAGATTTCAGATTTTCCGTTATATCAAATTTCCTTCCGCATTGCCTCAACTGTTTTCAGGGCTGAGGATAGCGGCGGCATACAGCGTTGTGGGAGCAGTTATAAGCGAATGGCTGGGAGGTTTCGGCGGTCTCGGTGTTTATATGACACGAGTGAAAAAAGCTTTCGCTTTCGACAAAATGTTTGCTGTGATTTTTCTTATCGCAGCCATTTCTCTGGCACTTATGGCTCTGGTCGGATTTGCCGAGAAGAAATGTATGCCTTATCGCAATACAAATAAAAAAGGAGAAAAACTATGAAAAAATTAATTGCAATAATACTGTCTGTTACAACTATTTTCTGTTTGTCTGCCTGCGGAAAAACTGACGCAGAAAAGGAAACAGACAAAATAACAATCGTTCTTGACTGGACACCGAATACAAACCATACAGGAATATTTGTTGCCGAAGCAAACGGTTATTTTGAAAAAGCAGGTCTTGATGTTGAAATCGTACAGCCACCTGAAGACGGTGCTGTAACTCTTGTGGCATCAGGCAAAGCACAATTCGGTGTTTCTTTCCAGGATACACTTGCACCTGCTTTTATCGGAGATTCACCTGTGCCCGTTACTGCAGTTGCTGCAGTTATCCAGCATAACACTTCAGGCATTATTTCACGTGCAGGTGAAGGAATGGCCACCCCTAAAGGACTTGAAGGCAAAAAATATGCCACATGGGACCTTGATGTTGAAAAAGAAACAATCCGCGATGTAATGAAAGTTGACGGCGGAAACTTCGACCTTGTTGAGCTTATTCCGTCAACCGTTACTGATGAAGTGTCTGCATTAAAAAGCAAATCTGTTGATGCAATATGGGTTTTCTACGGTTGGGCAGGTGTTGCCTGTGAAACAGCAGGTCTTGACACAGACTACTTCGAATTTGCAGATATAAACCCTGTGTTTGATTACTACACCCCTGTTATTATCGGCAACAATTCCTGGCTTGAAAGTAACCCCGAAACAGCCAAAGCATTTATTGCGGCACTGTCACAAGGCTATACATATGCAACAGAGAATCCCAAAGAAGCGGCAGATATTCTTATGGAAGCAGCTCCCGAATTAAAATCAAACAGCAAGCTTGTGTATGCAAGTCAGGAATATCTTGCATCTGAATACATTGCCGATGCATCAGAATGGGGCGAATTTGACCCCGAGCGTTGGGCGGCCTTCTATAAATGGCTGAACGAAAAAAATCTTCTTGAAGAAAAAATCAATCCTGATTTCGGTTTCACAAACGAATATCTTCCCAAATGATATGAAAAAGTTAGAAGTAAAAAATATCAGCAAAAGCTTTGACGGAAAACCTGTTTTAAAAGATATTTCCATTGAACTTAATCAGGGCGAAATTGTGTGTCTGCTGGGCGTAAGTGGCGGCGGTAAAACAACGCTTTTCAACATTATTTCAGGACTTCTGACACCTGATAGCGGACAGATTCTTCTTGACGGAAAGGATATTACAAATCAGCCCGGTTATGTAAGCTATATGCTGCAGAAAGATTTGCTGTTACCTTACAGAACAATAGAAGATAATGCGGCGTTACCTCTTTTATTGAAAGGAGCAAAGAAAAAAGAAGCACGTACACAGGTGCATCCGATGTTTGCGCAATTCGGTCTGGAAGGAACGCAAAAAAAATATCCCGCACAGCTTTCAGGCGGGATGCGTCAACGTGCGGCACTTCTCCGCACATATATGTTTTCAAAGGATGTTGCCCTGCTGGATGAACCCTTTTCTGCGTTGGATACCCTGACAAAAAGTGCTATGCATAAGTGGTATCTGAACGTAATGGAAAATATTAAACTTTCCACTTTGTTTATAACCCACGACATAGATGAGGCGATTTTAATTTCAGACAGAATCTATCTGTTATCAGGTTCACCCGGAGAAATCGCAGGTGAAATTATCATCAAAGAAAAAAAGCCGCGAAAAGATGATTTTAATCTTACACCTGATTTTCTTCAGTATAAGAAAAAAATTCTCTCGCTGCTTTAAAGACCACTTTGCAGAATTCGGCATTTGATGACAAACACTGCATATAAAATTTATAGCATAGCTGTAAATTATAGGGGACTTCTAAAAAACTATTGTATAAAATACGTTTAGAAATTTTTTTGTCAGATGTGCTAAAAATTTGAAGTTTATGCTGTCGCATTAACAAGAATTTTTGGTGCATATGACGGAAAAATAGCAAACGTAGTTTCGTGCAAGGGGTTTTTAGAGGTCCCCTATAATTTGCCATACAATTTAAATCGAGAATTCGTAGGGGGCGGCATCCTCGACGACCCGTTAATTTATGTGTGTTTTTCAGGTGGACGCCCGATGGGCGCCCCTACTGTGTTGCAGTAATCTGAAACTTTTACGCACGAAAAACAGGGTGATTTATACATTTTTGTCCAATCAGTCTCTGAGTTTGGCTAAATAGTCGTAGTTAGCACGTTCAACTGCATTAAAACGACTTTCTGCGGTGCTCATGCTGGAAGTGTTTGAATAATACCAGCTGAACTGTCCGAAATAATCACGCCATTCTTTCTTTTTGAACTCGTAATGGTTACGGGCCAGAATGGTATTAATTGCAAGTTGAATTTCTTCATTGGACCAGTAGTTTATATCATACCAACCCTCGATATGGTACATGGCATATTCATAATATTTTTCGTCATAAGAATAGTCGGGTATATAGTTTTGGTTTTTCAACACATTTCTTGCCTTCGCAAGAGCGTTATAGTTTGCCTCTTCAATTTTGTTAAAGCGGCTTTCCACCCTGTCCATATCGGTTGTATCGTAGGTGTACCAGATATACTGGCTGAAATAATCAAGCCAATCCTGGCTTTTGAACTTGTAATGATTTCGCGCCAGAATAAGGTTTATAGAGGTTTGAATTTCTTTTATAGACCAATCATAAATTTCGTCAGAAAGATATTCGGTAGCAAGGTCATAGTCCTTCTCGTACTTGCTTTGCGATATGGTTTCGCCCTCTGTAACACGTACAATGCATGTGTCATACCGGTTGTTGAATAAAACAGTTACGGTTGTCGTACCCGCTGAAACGCCGGTAACTATGCCGTTATCTACCTTTGCAACCGACGTATCGGATGACGACCATTTCACCGCATCAGCATCAGCCGATGAGTCAATTCCGGTGGCAAGAAGTTGGCTTGTATCGCCGACGTTAACTGTTATTTCTTTGTTCACAAAGACAACCGCTTCATCTGCCATGGCAGAAACAGTAGTTTCCTCGTTAACAGATGTGTTGGATTCATCCAAGTCAATGTCGCCGCACGAAGTAAAGCAGCAGCAAACAGCAACGATAAGCACCAGAACACCGGTCAAAGACCTGATTTTTGCAATTTTATTATCCATAATCATACAATCCTTTCTCCTTTACTAACATATAATTAAATCAAACGATAAAACTATACAATTCTCCCTCAACCAATGTTACTTCACCGATTTGTCCTATTTCAAGACCATCATACATTTCCTGAGGAATCTCAAGTTTAATTATCTCTTTTTCATCAGTTTTAAATTCAACGGTATAAATTGTAACTGTTTTAGGTGTTTTTATTCCAACCATATCCACACGACAGGTTAAATCAATTATTTCAGCCCGAAACTTAACAGTTTCAAATTCAGTTTTTATCTCCGGAGGCGATGAAACTGATTCAACCTTTTCGCTTTTTCTCTGTTTATATGGTTTTATAATCTTTCTGATATACAAAGCAAAAATTATTATTGCACAAATACATATACAAAAATAAATAATAAAATCCATATAATCACCTCAAATTCATTCTACAACAAGAAACACAAAAAGTCAATTCGTTTGCCCAAAGGGCAGAATTATTCATTATTCATCAGCGAAGCGGCTTCATTTTTCATTATTCATTGAGAAAAGTCGCAAATTACAAATGAATAATGAATGATGAATATTGAAGAATTACTAATACAAACAAAAACCCGCTCACTTTCGTGAACGGATTTCGTTTGGCAGTATGTCTCATTTTAGAACCATAGTTCATTAAATTGGAATTTATTTTATAGTGCCAATATAGGCTACCGTATATGTAGGTACTGTCAGTGTACCATTAACAGCAAATGTATCAAAAATTATATTGATCTCTTTCAAATACTCCGCATATCTTTCATCGCTTTCACGAAGAGAGTACGAGGATGATAGCACACGGTTGATATAACCTTGTCTGTCATAGCTTTGACTGTTATCTGCTCGGAAGATCTCACAGTTGCCGTCAAAGAAAACACGACATTTATCATCACTTATACCGTTTGAAAATCCATGGAATTCGGAATTAAACTTACGGCGTAAATCGGCAAGAGCTTTAGTACAAGCGGCATGCTCATCACGAGAGTTATAAACAATGATTACCCCGCCGTTTTGCTTTAAGATACGTTTGCATTCTTTCTTGAACACTTCGGCATCAAACCAATGAAATGCCTGTGCCACAGTAATAAAATCAACGCTTTCATCGGGAAGACTTGTATAGCTGTCAGCTCCATCTACAGAAGTGAAGTCTATATACTTCGATAGTTTTTCCTCTGCTTTTTTCCGCATATCCGCATTTGGCTCAACGGCATATACGCAGTATCCGCTATTCAGAAGTTGTTCGCTGAAAATTCCTGTACCAGAACCAATATCAGCAAAGACACTTCCTTCGGGTATGCTTAATAAGTTTTTAAGATAATCAAATAGTTTTGTGGCATAACTCGGCCTTGCTTTTGCGTAGATTTCGCCCTTGCCGTCAAATCGTGTTGTATTGTTCATCTGCTTCTCTCTTTCAAATTCTTATCTGTCTGAATAATTATATCACATTTAGTCTGAATTTACAATCGGGTGTGGGTGTCCCGCCATCACTTCTTCACTATTACTTCTTACTTATTACCTTCCCAAAAAATCCTGAATGCAATTTTAGGTAATAGTGAAGAAGTAATAGGTAATAAGTGAAAGTTGTATAGTAAAAGTGGACACATAGAAGAGTTAATGATAAAATAACTTCAAGAGGTGTTCACAATGAAAAGAACTTTCAGCAAGGAATTTAAGGTCAAGGCATGCGAATTAGTCCTGAAGGACGGAATA
>JAFUIO010000004.1 GCA_017468425.1 Clostridia bacterium
AAATTATAATTTATCTGTGTATTTATTTTAATTTTCGTAGGGGTCGATGCCCACATCGACCCGAAAAATCTCTTGTAATCTGAAGCGGGACGATGTGGGCATCGTCCCCTACAATGAAGGAATTAATAATCATATAAATTATAATTTGACTTTTACATTTAATCTGTTATACTTTTTATAAAGGAGTTGATTTTATGATTGATAAAATGTTAAAAGAACTCAATCTTCCTTCGCCACTTGATATTACCGGCGAAAAAATCACAACAAAAGAAGAATGGGAAAACGCACGTAAGCTTGTTCTCAACACAATGCTTGAAAATGAATACGGATATATTCCTGAAAATCCTGATAACGTTTCTTTTGAAATTAAAGAATTTGACGAAAGACGTTACTGTGCAGGAAAAGCGTACCTTGCCAAAGTAGAAGCTACAGCTGAATTAATGGGAGAAATTTTCACTTTTCCTTTTACATATGTTTATCCTAAAAAAGGCAACAAGCATAAAACCATTGTTCACATAAATTTCAGAAATAATGTACCTGATGAATATATGCCCACAGAAGAAATTATTGACAACGGCTTTGGTTGTGCGTCTTTCTGCTACAAAGACATAACAAGCGATGACGGTGATTTCACAAACGGTCTTGCCGGTATAATTTATAAAAATGGCGAAAGAACACTTCATTCTCCCGGAAAAATTGCAATGTGGGCCTGGGCAGCAATGAGAGTTATGGATTTCCTGCAGACAAGAGATGAGGTTGATAAAAGTTCAATTACTGTTGCAGGACATTCAAGGCTCGGCAAAACTGCACTTCTTACTGCTGCAGTTGATACACGATTTTCTTGTGCACATTCAAACTGTGCAGGCTGCAGCGGAGACGCATTAAACAGAGGAAAGATTAACGGCAACGAAACAATAAAACATATCACAAATGTTTTTCCTTACTGGTTCTGTGAAAAATACAAGGAATTTGCTGATAAAGATAACGAAACACCTTTTGACCAGCATTTTATGCACGCACTTATAGCACCGAGAAAAGTTCACGTGGCATCTGCAGAAAAAGATATCTGGGCCGCACAGCCACAACAGTTTCTCGCTTGTGTGGCAGCCAATGAAGTGTACAACCTTTACGGAATAAAAGGTTTTGTTTTTTCAGAAGAAGATTATCTCAATGCAGGAAAATTTCTGAACGAAGGTAATATCGGGTTCTGCTACCGCGAAGGCACACACTATTTTTCACGCGATGACTGGCACGGACTTATGGATTTTTTGAACAAATAAAAGTATACAGACATAAAAAAACGTGTATCTTCCGATACACGTTTTTGTTTTAGGTTTAGATATAAGGTTCGGGATTCATTGTGTTACCCCACATACCATCGCGGATTTCGAAGTGGGAATGTGCACCTGTTGAGTTACCTGTTGTACCCATAATTGCAATCTGTTCACCCTGTTCAACTCTTTGGCCGACAGAAACGAGATTTACATAGTGGTGACCGTAAAGTGTAAGGAAACCATCGTCATGAGTAATCATAACAGTGTTACCGTAACCTGAACACCAGCCTGAATATGAAACTGTACCTGCTTTAGCAGCAACAATTTTCTTTGTGAAGGGACCTGTTCTGCCACCTGAGCCACCACAGGAAATATCAATACCCGCGTGCATCTTGTATACACCTGATACGGGATTTACACGCATACCGTATCTTGATGAAATATATGCATCTGAATAAGGAACGGGATTAATGTAGCCTGTAGGATTCTTTGACGGTACATAGTTATGTGATGAACCGCCTGATGAAGAACTGCCACTTGAAGAACTACTGCCTGATGATGAACTGCTGCCGGAGCTGCCTGAAGAACTGCTGCCAGAGCTGCCTGAAGAACTGCTGCCGGGCTTGGAAATTGTGCTACTTCCGCCGGAATTAGCAATCATACTCTGGACAAGATCAGCAGCTGCTTCTTCCTGCTGGTCAAGCCATGCAATTGCATTACGATACTCAGCACTCTGTTGGTCAAGAGAATCCATCACTCGACACATTTCATCCATCTGATCGTTAAAGCTATCCTTAACCTTGTTCTGGATTTCCAATTCGCTCTCAAGGTTATTTTTTTCAGTTTCAAGATTGCTGCGTTTTTCGCCTAATTCAATCTTCAATTTTTCAGCCTTGTCAACTTTTGCAACAAGAGAGGTAACAATTTTGTCGTCGTTGTCAGCAATTCTCTTAATCAATTCACTGATTGTAAGATATGTTGCAAGGTTATCTGCACTAAGAAGAAGTTTAAGAGTTGAACCTGAGCCTGCCATATATGTGGCTTTCATTCTGACTGCAAGTTTTGCTTTTGTGTCAGCAATTTCAGTTTCGTTTTTATCAATATCTTCCTGAGTTTTGATAATCTGCTTATTAATCTTTTCAACTTTTCCGTTAGTTTCTACAATCTTTTTATCGAGCACATCGATTTCAGCCTGGCAATTGTTTATCTGCACCTGTAAAGCGGAAATGTATTCTGCCTGTTTGTTTTTTTCGTTTTTGATTTTATTGAGTTCTGCTTCCTGTTTTTCACGTTTTGCCTGGATTTCTGCTATTTCAGCTTCCAGTTCAGATTTGGATTTGGCTGCAGATGATGAAATTGAGAACATTACACTGAAAACAAGGACAACTGCCATAAGTGCAGAAAATGCTCTGAATAATTTACTCTTCATCCGGGTCATACTCCTGTTCTTTCAAATATTTGCTGATTGACACAGCACTACCAAATGCACCGGTAATAATACCTACTGCAAGGAACGCAATAAGAAGTGTAAGAATGTGGTCCATAAACGGAACAAGTCCGCCGTTCATAAGGAAGCCGATACTGCCGCCAAACGAATTACCCACAAGTTCATAAACTCCCCATATCAATCCGAGGGCTAAACCGCCCGCGATTATGCCGAGCAACATACCTTCAACCATAAACGGCCAACGGATAAACCATGATGTTGCACCAACAGATTTCATAATCTTTATTTCAAGACGACGAGAGAACATCGTAATCTTGATTGTGTTAGAGATAATAAACAGAGAAACGATAAGAAGAATAACAATAACACCTAAACTGATTATTGTTACGGTTTCTCTGATTTTAGCAACCTGCTGTGAAAGTTCCCTGTCCTCACGAACGCTCTGTATTCCTTCAACCTTTTTGATTTGTTTGAGTGTTGAGTCAAACTGATTAAGGTCTTCAAGAACTACTCTGTATGAATGAGGAAGCGGATTTTCTATTCCTTCAAAAATTGCCTTGTCAGCACCGAGATTTTTTTTCTGTTCTTCGAATGCCTTTGCACCGTCTACGAATTCGCAATCTTTGACATTTTCAATTTTCATCAGGTCTGTTTTAACCTGCTGCACTTTAGCTTTGTCTGCATCGTCATCAAGGAATGTTACAATAACATTAGCATCCTCGATGTTTGTGATAATCTGCTGCATATTTACGATGAGCATATATGCAATACCCATCATTACAAGACACGCAAGCAAAACTGAAATAGATGCTACAGACATAAGCCTGTTAAGCCATATATTTCTGAAGCCTTCTTTTGTAAGGTAACCGAGGCTACCTCCGCCTCTTTTTTCTTTTGCCATAATTATTCAGCACCTCCATCTTCATTTTCCGATGAAGTATTATCATCAAGGTAAACTGAATATTTGTTGTTTTCAAGATTATTATAAATCTCGTCAACATCAATTTCATTGGTGTGGCCTGATTCTTTTTCTTCACCCATAGTTTCCATAAATCTGCTTAAGTCTTCAACGCTGTCCTCATCAGGATAATATGCTTCTGCAGATTTTTTGCGCATACGGCGAAGCTGCTTTTTCTCTTCCTTAGCTGTATATGTTTTTGCATACTTTTTAGCCAGGGGGCTTGATTCAAGGTCACCGTCTGAAACAACATTACCGTCATCAAGAGTAATAACTCTCTTTTCGAACTGTCTTACAAGGTCGTGCTCATGGGTAACCATAATAACCGTTGTGCCTTTTTCGTTGATATCCTTAAGCAAATCAACAATTTCAAAAGCCATTGTGGGGTCTATGTTACCTGTAGGCTCGTCCGCGATAATAACTTTCGCTTCGTTTACCAACGCACGTGCGAGGGCAACTCTCTGCTGTTCACCACCTGAAAGTTCATTGGGGAAACATCTTGCTTTGTTTGAAAGACCTACACGAGTGATTACAAACGGAACTTTTTTGCGGATTTCAGATTCTCTTGCACCTATAACACGCATAGCAAAAGCAACGTTTTCATATACTGTCATATTGGGGATGAGTCGGAAATCCTGGAAAACGATACCGAGATCACGTCTGAAGTAAGGAATCTCACGCTTTTTAAGGTCGTTGAGAGTTTTACCGTTGACAATAACCGTACCGCTTGAAGGAACTTCCTCACGCATAAGGATTTTCAAAAAGGTACTTTTACCGGCACCTGAAGAACCTACAACGAACACAAACTCGCCCTGTTCAATATGAATATTGACATTTTTAAGAGCCTGGGTTCCGTTCTCATACCTCTTTGAAACATTAATAAAGTCAATCATTTTCTAAAATTCCTCTTAATTAATATTTTACCGGGTTGGCGTCAAGATATTTTTTGACCATAAGAGCTACTTTGAATACGATTGCATCATCAAATTCACGAAGGTCAAGACCTGTGAGTTTTTTGATTTTCTCAAGTCTGTAAACAAGAGTATTTCTGTGGACAAAAAGTTTTCTTGATGTTTCGGAAACATTGAGGTTATTTTCAAAGAAACGCTGAATTGTGAAGAGTGTTTCATGGTCGAGGCTTTCGATTGAGCCTTTTTTGAACACTTCTTTAAGGAACATTTCACAAAGAGTTGTGGGAAGCTGATAAATAAGTCTTGCAATACCGAGATTATCATAGCTGATAACAATTTTTTCAGTATCGAAGAATTTGCCAACTTCTGTTGCAACCTGTGCTTCTTTGAATGACCTTGCAAGAGACTTGATACCTGTTACTGTTGAACCGATACCTACAAGCACATTTGAATAATATTCAACACCGAGGCTGTCAATTATTGAACGTGCAAGCTTTTCAAGGTCTTTAGTTTCAATATTGGGTTTAACCTCTTTGACAAGAGCAATGTCTGTTTCATTGATGCTGATAACGAAGTCTTTGTTCTTTTCGGGGAAAAGATTCTGGAGAATTTCAAGTGCTGTTACTTCGTCTTTTGAGAAAATTTTAAGAAGAATAACAACTCTTGCTGCATCACTGTTAAAGCGGAGCTCCCTTGCTTTAAGGAAAATATCTCCGGGAAGAATATTATCAAGAATAACATTCTTCACGAAATTGCCTCTGTCATATTTTTCATCATAGCACTGTTTGATATTTTCAAGTGATATACAAACAAGACTAACGAGCTTTCTTGCTTCGAAATCATCGCCTTCCACAAAAGCAGCATATTCTGCATTGACGCGGTTGCCGAGCGTCTTGAAAGTCTTTGTTCCGATTTTTACACAGTCATTGCTTTCAAAAACTTTTGAACAATCACCGATGTTCTCTCCGATAACGGAAAGTTCACTACAAGCGATAATTGCACCTGTTTCGTCAATAACGCCAACTGTTCTTTCAATAGCATCTTTCATCTGATGAACAATGCCCTGGAAAACACGATTTGCCATATTAATCACTCTCACTTTTAATCTTTGTTCCATATCAAACCGGATTCAAAAAATCCGTTGTGCATTTTGCTACCAAAACACATTGTAATTATACACTTTTGTAACTGATTTTGCAACCGAAATGTAACAATTTAATGGATTTTTTTCAGTTTTTTTAGATTTTTAACAATTTATTCACACTTTTTATAGATAAAGTCCAAAAAAAATACAGTTTATTCGTCTTTTTCACTATGTGCATTATCACAATACAATTTATCTTTTTTCTATCAGCGAAAGTTCATTTTCGGTGATTTCTCTGCACTCGCCTTCCTCCAGAGATTCATCAAGATGCAGATTACCTATTGAGATGCGTTTGAGAAAAGTTACTTCATTACCGACAGAAGCAAACATTCTCTTAATCTGATGATATTTACCTTCCCTTATTGTAATTTCAGCGACCTTACCTTCCTCATCAATAACACGCACGAGTGCATCCATACACTGTGTGCCGTCAGAAAGAACTGCACCGTTCTCGAGTGTCTGCCTTGCTTCTTCTGACAGCCTGTCCCTGAGATTGGCAATATATGTTTTAGGCACATGCTTTAACGGGGATAAAATTCTGTGTGCAAAATCACCGTCGTCAGTAATCAACATAAAGCCTACAGTATCGCGGTCAAGTCTGCCTGCAGGAAAAAGATTTTTTCTTTTCAGGGCTTCCGGCACAATATCAATAACCGTTTTTATTTTGTTATCGGTTGTTGCACTTACAACACCCTGAGGTTTATTCATCATTATGTAAATATGTTCTTTGAAGAAAAGCGGTTTACCGTTAACTGTAATTTCACTGTTTTCCGCATCAACTTTTGCAGAAGAATCTGTTACCGATTTTCCGTCAACGGCAACAGACCCGCTTTTTATCATTGAGCGGGCATCGTTCCTTGAAACATTCATCTGTGAAGAAATTATTTTATCAATTCTTTGTATCATTTTTAACATCCTCAGGATAATCTATTGTATAAGTTTTTGCAGTTTTCCCGAGCAAAGTAATGTCAGAGGCAATAACGTTACCGTTAAAAATCAGCAGATTCGCCTGTACATACCCTGTTTTATTTTCGTAACCGGGAAAATTATTTATATTATAAGTCCATTTTTTTACTATCTGACCTTTGTACTTTTCAAGGTCAAAGCCCTGACGTTTCTGCAAGGCATTATATTCGTCATAAACACTGTCAAATTCAGAAGGAATAATAACTTCTCTTACCTGTGCAGGTTCAATGTCAAAATCCCATCCGAATTGTGACAGATAAGCTATACGTTGTTTGTCATCTGCCGCACGCAAAGAAATAGCACCTTCTGCCACCGCAGAAGAAGTAACCTTTTTATCTGCGAACATCATACCGCATACTAATACTATAACAACAAACAACAAAAGAAGAATAATTCTTATTTTTGAAGATTTGACAGATACAACAAACATAAATAACACCTCACAAATATTTATGAGAAAGTTATTATGTTTATAACCTAAATATAATTCCCCGTAGGATTACTCCGGCGGGGAATTTGAATAATCAGTTATTTTCAGGGTTAGAAATAGACTGGAAGCTGTTGCGAAGTTTTCTGATATCATTGATATTTCTTACAAGTACTTCGTCTGTGCTCTTAAGGAGCTGTTCAACGTATGTATTTGTTTTTGTTTTGATATCTTCTGACCATGCAGATGCACTGCTCATAATTTCGTCGGCTTTTCTCTGTGCTGCTTCAATAAGAGATGTTGAATCTTCTTCTGCTTTCTGTTTAAGGCTTTCAGCGTATTCTTCAGAGTTTTTAACAACTTCGCTTTCGCTTATCATAAACTGAGCCTGAGCCTGAGCATCATCAACAAGCTGTTTTGCTTTTTCGCTTGCTTTAGCAATAAGCTCTGTTGCATCGTTTTTAGCATCAGTTGTTGCTTTAGTTGCGATATCGTTAGCTTCTGTGAGCATCTGGTCGCATTTTTCTTTTGCTCTTGCAAGACCTGCTGATGCGTCGTCTTTAGCCTGAGTGATAATCTTATTTCTTTCAGCTGCAATCTGACTTGCTTTTTTGATGATATCAGGAAGATTCATACGGATATCTGTAACGCAATCAGAGATAACGTCGCCATCTACAAGGATTTTACCTGTAAGTGCAACTTTCTTTCCGTTTGTGATTTCCTCATCAAGTCTATCAAGGAGTTTATAGATGTTCATTTCTTCGTTCATAATAAGCTTCCTTTCTTTATTATGTATTTCTTAATTTTTTGATTATATCTTCGCTGATCTCAGAAGGAACAAAATCACTTATATCCCCGCCGAGAGAACAAACCTGTTTAACAACGCTTGAACTTAAAAACATACTGTCTGCATCTGCAGTAAGGAAAACTGTTTCAAGCTCGGGATTGAGTTTTTTATTGGTAAGCGACTGCTGGAATTCATCTTCAAAATCCGAAACGGCCCTCAGACCCTTGACTACCGCAACTGCACCTGCGTTGCGTGCATATTCCGCAAGCAGACCGCTGTAAGAATCTATCTGAACATTTTTAAGGTCTGTTGTACATCTTTTAAGAAAATCAACACGTTCTTCAACTGTGAAAGCGTGCATATTCTTTTTTTTAACATTGGTCATTACTACTACCGTAACTTCATCAAAAAGTTTGGCAGCCCTTCTGATTATATCAAGATGGCCCATTGTTACCGGGTCGAAGCTTCCCGGATAAATTGCTTTTTTCATAAATTCACGCTACCTTTCAGCGGTAGACGGTAACTGCCGTTTTGCCGTATTTGTAAGTTCTGTAAATTTTCATTACTGAAAGTTCCTCGGGTAACTCCTCACCGTAAGGATGCTCGCAGATTATTGCTCCGCCTTCTGTTACTACCCTTTCAACCATAGGTAATATTTTCTGCAGAAAGCCTTTGGCATATGGCGGGTCCATAAATACAAATGAAAACTTTTCTTTTGTGGTGGTAACATAAGTATCTGCATCAGTATTAAGCACAACTGCCTGTTTTGCAAGTGAAGTTGACTGAAGGTTTTTCTTTACAATTTCAATAGCTTGTCTGTTTTTATCAACAAACACTGCACTTGCGGCTCCTCTGCTTAAAGCCTCTATGCCGAGCTGACCTGAACCTGCAAACAAATCAAGAACCTTTGCTCCTTCAATATCAAACTGAATAGAAGAAAACATTGCTTCTTTTGTTCTGTCGGTTGTGGGTCTTACATCGTCACCATCAAGTGTCAGCAGTCTTCTGCCTCTTGCTGAGCCTGTAATAACTCTCATAGTTTCCTCTTTTCATACTTTTGTATTACATTGTATTATCTCATTTTTATTAGATTTTGTCAATATGCTGATTTTATTTATATATTTTCTTCCTGAAAATATTCAACAATTTTTTCTGCATTCTGCCTTGTTATGCCTTTTATTGACATCAATTCTTCAACAGTGGCATTTTTTATAGATGTAAGTGTTTTGAAATTTTTAAGCAGAAGTCCCGCTTTTCTTTCACCGATTGTGTCGATTCTTGTAAGAGTGGTTGAGATTGAACTTTTCTTATGTTTCTTTCTATGGTAGCTGACAGAAAAACGATGAACTTCTTCCTGAATATTCGAAACAAGAGTAAACGCTCTTCTGTTGGAATTGATTGCAATTTCCTTACCGCCTGACTGAATTGCACGTGTACGGTGAGAAGAATCTTTAACCATACCGAAAAGAGGCACATTTATACCCATTCTTTCAAGTACGGGTTTAACTGCATTCACCTGACCGTCACCGCCGTCAAGCAGAATAAGGTCAGGAAGTTTACCGAAGCCTTCGCCTGCTTCTTTTTCTTCAAAATAATGATTGAAGCGTCTTTCTAAAACTTCTGCCATAGAGCCGTAGTCGTCCTGCCCCACAAAACCTTTTATTGAAAAGCGTTTGTATGCTTTTTTATAAGGTACGCCGTCTTTGAAAACTATCATACCCGCAACATTATCTGAACCTGCTGTGTGGGAAATATCGTAAGATTCTATATAATCGGCCTTTTCTATGCCAAGAAGTTTAACAAGCTCCTCAAGCGCTTCCACATCTTTACCTTTTCGGCCTATAGACTGCGCTAATTTCTCTGCAGCATTTGCACGGCACATATCCACAAGTTTGGCGTTTTCACCTATCTGCGGATGAATTATCGTGACTTTTCTGCCTTTCTTTTCACTCAACCATTCGCAGATAAGTTCTTCATCTTCAACTTCACCGTCAACAAGAATTTTTGACGGTATGCGGTCTCTTTCAAGATAGTAAGACAAAACAGCCTCACTTCTTGTTTTTGACAAATCTTCAACATCGTTAAGGAAGAAATGCTCACCGTCGCATAATTTACCTGCATCAAAGCGGAGCACCATAAGGCAGGTTTTATCCTGAGTCTGTGAAAGTGCAAAAACATCCTGCTCGGTTTTCGAGTCAGAAACAACTTTTTGCTTATCGGTAATTCTTTTTACTGCTGCAATTCTGTCGCGAAGTGCTGCGGCTTTTTCAAATTCAAGGTTTTCAGAAGCTTCAAGCATTTCTTTTTTCATTTCGCTTATTGCTTCGTCACTGCCCTTTTTCATCAGAAACGCAAGGGCATCCTGAACTGTTTTTACATATTCTTCGCGGGATATTTTGCCTGTACAAGGGGCAGAGCATTGGTTTATATGAAAATTAAGACACGGTCGCGATTTACCTATATCACGGGGAAAAGTTTTGTTACATTGGGGAAGCTTGAAAATTTTCTGTGCAGCATCAACTGCTTCTTTTACTATAAAGGCACTTGTGTAAGGTCCTATATATGTGCTTCCGTCATCAACCTTCTGCATTGCCGACTGAATACGCGGATAAGGCGAATCTGTTATTTTAATATAATGATAGCCTTTATCGTCTTTCAGGAGAATATTATATTTCGGCATATGCTGTTTAATCAGACTGCATTCAAGCACAAGAGCTTCAAATTCGCTATCAGTGATAATATAATCGAAATCATCAACGTGGCTTACCATTTTTCTGACTTTGGTCTGCATATTTGTCTGCGATGCAAAATAAGAGCTTACTCTGTTTTTAAGTGCTTTTGCCTTGCCCACATAGATAATTTCTTTATCCTTATTTTTCATCAAATAAACACCGGGTTGCAAGGGCAAAGCCATAGCCTTTTTACGCAGTTGTTTTATTTTTTCGGTCATACTATCACCAACTTTCATTTCATAACTTTTCTGTCGGGTATTGCCTTCCCCTCGAGGGGAAACCGATTGCTTAACTTCAGCTTATATGCTTATATATTAATTTACATATAAATAATACCACACTTCCCCTGCTGTTGCAAGAGAGGTGTGGTATGGTAAGATTTAGAATTTATAAATTCTATTTTGTGAGTTGGGTATTGACAATGGCTACACGTGCGTTAGGATCTCCAGCTTTAGACGTTTGTTTTACTCTTATTTCTAGTTTTTCTGCATTTTTAACATTAATCTTAACTGGAATTTTACCTGTTGTTCTTGTAAAGCCATCCTTACTAAACTTTAGAACTCCATCTACATATATTTCAATTGTAGCTACAGCATTGCTATCCATCGAATCCAATGCCACAATTTCCAATTTCAGCATTGTGTATTCATAATTTAAATTGTAGATTGCATACATATTTGGCCATGCAGGAAAATAATAATATTCATCATATGTATTTCCGAACGAATCCTTAACAGTTTCATTTTTATATGCATAACGACTAACATAATCAGATTTACAATCAATCACATGCAATTTATTAAGTCCTACCGGCAATGAATCAGGGTCGGTTTTTCCGCAGCGTGAGCATTTATTGTTAACATAATAATGTCCCAATGCACTGCCTGATGTTTTACCGCAACGAGAACATTTTTTGGCGGAAGTACAGGTTGCACTTGAAAACTTATGTCCTAAAGATGTGCCCGAAGTTATTCCGCAACGGTTACAAGCTTTAGGGCTTGTACAGGTTGCCTGCGAAAAGCTGTGACCGAGCGAAGCACCTGATGTTTTACCGCAGGAACAGGTTGCAGGAGATGTGCAGGTGGCTTTTGAAAAACGATGTGTATGATTTGAAATCACCTGTTTCTTTGTAGTTGTAGGTTTCTGTGTGATTACAGGTTTCCATTTGCCGGTTGTTTTTTCCTGAGTATATGGTTCTTCCTTTTCATCTTCTTTTGAGTGTGTTTTTTCTTCACTCTGCGGTTCTGTTTCAGCAAACACATCACTTACTCCGGCGAATTCCAATTCTTCAAAATCTGATTCGGGGTTTTCTTTACCGAGAACCACAGTACCCTGCTGATGAACATCGTGATATTCACCTGAAATTTCAGTTTCGGTATTTTCATTTTCAACAACCGTGTAAATATATGAAGCACCTGACTGATTAATATCAAGCTTGATTTCAAGTGAAATGTATATACATTGCTCTGTTTTAATTGTGCCGTTACTTTTAGAGTACACATTTTCCTTAATCAACTGTGCACCATCCACATTTACATACCACACATCTGATTCAGGATAATAGCTTTCTTCATCAGCAGTTGTTGATTCTGATGTTATTGCATAAGCCTCGTATGTACCATCTTTGTCATAGTCTTCATAAGCAAATTCTACTATAGGTTTGCTTGTACTTTCTTCAAGAGAAGCAATCAGCTTATCGTGACTTTGTAAATCATTTTTCAGTTTCCAATTCTGAAAAGCAAACAAACTTACCAGCACAATCGCTACAATCAACAATGCTGACAAAAGAACTATAATCACCTTGTGTGATTTTCTGCTGTTACCTTCTTCGTTTCTTGTAATAGTCTCTCCGCACGAGCTGCAAAACTTTGCACTATCGGAAAGCCTTTTGTTGCATTTAGGACATCTGCTCATTTTTTACCTCCACAAAAATAAAAGTGTGCGCAACAAAAGCTACGCACACCGAAAAATGCATAACCCCAATTGCTACCACACAAATTGAATTTGCAGACTTACACTCAAAAAAAGGTAAAGCATACAAAAGCGGAGCATACATTTTTACTGAAAGTAAAAAAGCATACTTCACCTATGTTAAGTGTAAATCTATATTCAATTCGTGTGGTATTTTCAGTATAACACTTTTCAATACCTTTTACAATAGGAAAATGTTAAGTATTCTTTTAATTTTATTTTTGTATTAAACGTATAAATTCTGTCAATAATATTCCCGCAAGGAAGTGATATGAATGGCAGAAATCATTTTAAAAAATGTTAAAAAAATCTACGATAACAGCTACACTGCAGTACATGATTTCTCACTGAAAATCCGCGACCGCGAATTTGTGATTCTTGTAGGTCCGTCAGGTTGCGGAAAAAGCACAACGCTCAGGATGATTGCAGGTCTTGAAGAAATTTCATCAGGCGAAATGTACATCGGAGACAAGCTTATGAACGAATTGCCGCCAAAAGACCGCGACATTGCTATGGTGTTTCAGAATTACGCTCTTTATCCCCATATGACTGTATACAAAAATATGGCTTTTGCTCTTGAAATGAGAAAAATGCCTAAAGAAGAAATTCATAAAAAGATTATGGAAACGGCCAAAAGCCTTGATATTGTAAGTCTGCTTGAAAGAAAGCCGAAAGCACTTTCGGGCGGTCAACGTCAGCGTGTTGCACTCGGACGTGCTATGGTAAGAAATCCGTCTGTGTTTTTGCTTGATGAACCGCTTTCAAACCTTGATGCAAAGCTCCGCACTCAGATGCGTGCCGAAATAAAAGAACTTCACAGAAAACTGAAAACAACATTCGTTTATGTTACTCACGACCAGACAGAGGCTATGACCATGGGTGACAGAATAGTTGTTATGAAAGACGGATATATTCATCAGGCGGACACTCCGCAAGAACTTTATAACAACCCCGCCAACACTTTCGTTGCAGGTTTTATAGGCTCTCCTCAGATGAATTTTATTGACTGCAAGGTTCTTGGAGACAAAGAAAAAGTCCGCATTAAAATCGCAGACACAATTTTTGATGTGCCGTCTGCAATTATTAAAAGCGGCCACATAGCAGACCATATCGGCAAAACAGTTATCTTCGGTATAAGGCCTGAAAACACTTTCCTTACAGGCAACAAAGTAAATTCCATTTTCGCAAACATTGAAATCTGTGAACTTATGGGCGACAGTTCGTATATCCATATGAAAATCGGAAAAGATAATGTCATCAGCAAATATCCGTCACTTTTCAACGGAAAGAAAGGTGATACGGTAAATGTGACTTTTGATATGAACAAAGCTCTGTTTTTCAGCAAAGAAAACGGCTTCAGAATATAATTTGAAAGGATGAACCATATGAAAAAAATTACTGCTGTATTTGTTGCGTTGGCAATTGTAATTCTCACTTTTGCTGCCTGCACAAACAAAAACGTTTCCGAAAACAACAGCGGAGATGTAGACAACAAGAAAACCGTATCTTTACGTGTTTGGGGTGCACAAGACGACAAGGAAATGCTTACAAAGCTTATCTCGGATTTCAAGAAAACACGAACAAATAAAAACTGGGATATTAAATTGAGCTTCGTCGGTGAAGACGATGCTGCAACTGAAATTTTAAAAGACGTTTCTGCCGCTGCAGACGTTTTCAGCTTTGCTTCTGACCAGATTGCTACACTGAAAAAAGCAGGTGCTCTTTACAGAGTTACAAATGCAGACGTAAAAACCCGTAACAGCGATTCTTCCGTGCTTGCGGCTACCGTTGAGGGCGAAATGTACGCCTACCCTGTTACTGCAGACACATTTTTCCTTTATTACGACAAGGCTATTTTCAGCGATGAAGAAGTGAAATCCCTTGAAACAATTATGGCAAAAGATACAGGTGACAAAATCACAAACTTTGCTATGAAAATTGATGACGGATGGTATTCATCATCTTTCTTCTTCACTGCAGGATGCACTCTTTTCGGCAAGAACGGCACAGATAAAACTCAGTGCGATTTCAACTCTGAAAACGGTGTGCTTGCCGCAAATTATATGATTGATCTTGCAAATAATAAGAAATTTGCAAATCTTGATGACGCAAAAATCAAATCAGGATTCAAAACAAGAACTCTCGGTGCTGCCGTTTCAGGTGCGTGGAATGCCACTGACATCAAAGCAAGTCTTGGTGAAAACTTCGGCGTTGCAAAGCTTCCCACAATAAAATTAGGCGCAGAAAGCAAAAACCTTATTTCAATGGCAAACTTCAAGCTTTACGGTGTTAACGCACAGACAAAATTCCCTGAAGAAGCACATGAACTTGCAAACTATCTTACAGACCGCGACGCTCAGGAAGTAAGATTCAGAACAAGAAATTACGCGCCTACTCACTCAAAGCTTGCCGAAGACAAAGACGTGCTTTCTTCCAACGATGTTGTTGCTGCACTCACTGCGCAGTCTGCACATTCAATTCTTCAGACCTCCATCGACCAGGTTTCTAACTTCTGGACACCTGCCGAGGCTTTCGGCACAGGCATTATAAACGGCACAGTTACCAAAGAAAATGTAAAAGAAAAACTTGATGCATTCGTAAATGCAGTGCTGGCATCAATTAAATCTGACAAATAATAAAAATCAATGAAACAGTTTTACAATGCGTTTATCAAAGGCGACTATCTGACAAAACTATCGCTTTTTATCCCCGGCATTTCAAATATTTTCAGAGGGCAGATTATAAAAGGTCTGCTCTTTTTCAGCAGCGAAATCGGGTATCTTATTTATATGTTTTTCTATGGCTTTTCCGCCATAGGTAAACTTAAAAATCTCGGCACAGTTGAACAAGGATGGATTTTTGACGAAAACAAAGGAATTGATGTGCTCACACCCGGTGATAACTCAATGCTTATTCTCCTGTACGGTGTTTTTGCAATTTTTATAACTGCGGCATTTCTTCTGATTCTTAAATCATCAGTTGTTCAGGCATATGAACTTGAGAACGATATAAAAAGAGGCAGAAAGCCATTATCCTTTACGGAAGAAATGGCAGAATATACTGACTCAAAGCTTCACAGAACTTTACTTTTTCTTCCCGTACTCGGCGTTGTTTTGCTGACAATTCTTCCCCTGGTTTTTATGATTTTAATTGCTTTTACCAACTTCGACCGTGACCACCAGCCACCGGGAAATCTTTTCACCTGGGTGGGGTTGGATAACTTCAAAGCAATGCTTTCATCGGGAAGCACAATGGGCAAAACTTTCTTTCCTGTTCTCGGCTGGACACTTCTGTGGGCAACGCTTGCAACTTCACTTAACTATATTCTCGGTATGCTTCTGGCAATGCTCATCAACAAAAAGGGAATTAAAATCAAAGGCTTTTACAGAACAATTTTCATACTGTCTATTGCCATTCCCCAGTTTGTTTCGCTGCTTGTTATGAGAAATATTCTCGACGATGACGGACCGTTGAATGTTATATTGCAGAATTCAGGGATAGTATCAGAATATGTGCCTTTTCTTACCGATGCCACACTTGCACGAATTACCGTAATTATTATAAATCTGTGGATTGGTATACCCTACACTATGCTGATAACTACGGGTATACTGATGAACATTCCCGAAGACCTTTATGAATCGGCTAAAATTGACGGTGCAACACCTGTTACACAATATTTCAGAATAACTCTGCCTTATGTTTTCTTTGTGACGGCTCCGTATCTGATTACTCAATTTATAGGCAATATAAATAACTTCAATATTATTTATTTTCTTACGCGGGGCGGTCCTGCAACACTCGATTATTATCAGGCAGGAAAAACAGATTTGCTTGTTACCTGGCTTTATAAGCTGACTGTGGGAAGCAAGGACTATTCTTATGCTGCAACAATAGGTATTCTTGTGTTTATTATTTCTGCTGTATTCTCTCTTATTGCGTACAGAAGAACTTCATCTTACAAAAACGAGGAGGAATTCGGATGAGAAAAATGTCGACTGTGCGGAAAACCACCAACATTTTTGTATACGTTTTCCTTTCCGTGCTTGCACTTATATGGGTGCTTCCCATTCTGTGGGTGATACTCACCTCTTTCAGGGAAGAATCAGGCTCATTCACACCGTATTTTCTTCCGCAGGGATACACTTTAAAAAATTATATCAATCTACTGACAGATAATTCAACCTTTGATTTTCCACGTTGGTTTATGAACACACTTTTTGTGTCTGTTGTGACTTGTATAATATCCACGTTTTTTGTGCTTTCCGTTTCCTACACTATGTCAAGGCTGCGTTTCAGGCTCAGAAAACCGCTTATGAACATTGCGCTTATCCTTGGTATGTTCCCCGGGTTTATGTCTATGATAGCAGTTTACTATGTGCTGAAATCATTCGGAATTGAACAATCCTTGCTTGCACTTATTCTTGTTTATTCTGCAGGCACGGGACTGGGATTTTATGTTGCAAAAGGATTTTTTGATACTGTCCCCCGTGCTCTTGATGAAGCCGCTATGATTGACGGTGCATCACGTGGTACAATTTTTTGGAAAATCACATTGCCTATGTCAAAACCGATTATTATTTATACTCTGCTTACCTCCTTTACAGCACCGTGGATTGACTATATTTTTGCATCTGTAATTATGGGCGATAATTACGAAAACTACACTGTGGCTTTAGGGCTTTTCAAAATGCTTGAAAAGGAATTTATCCACAATTATTACACTCAGTTTGCCGCAGGTGCAGTTATTGTTTCAATACCGATTGCAATTCTGTTTATTTCAACACAGAAATTCTATGTAGGCGGTGTAACGGGCGGCTCTGTAAAAGGATAAAAATATCTTTATAAAAAAGTTAAAGGAGGCTCTTGAGAGTCTCCTTTTGGTTTTAATCACAATAATATTCAATGCCTTTTTCGTTGATTACAGAAATAACTGTTTCAAGTGCATCGGTAAAGGTTACGGCAGATTTTTTATTTTCTACGCATTTATATCCTGTCTTACTCATACGGACATACAACAAATCTTCATCTGTCATCACAACTCTGTCTTCGTCCGTTTCACCTATGTACGAAATTTCCGCACAAGCAGTATACACATAACCTTCTTCAGGTCTTGATTTTTTCTCATCCCCATCTGCGGTTACATAATAAAACCTGATTTTCAAATCAAGATTATATATTTTCGCTTTATCCGCATACGGCTTAGTGATTTCTCTCACCTTTGCCCTTGCTTCACGCTCTGCTTTTACAACCTCATCCGTAAAATGAGCATCGATATTTTTTTGCTTTTTAATTTGCCATTTTTTAATTTTATTTTTGAATCTGACAAAATCACTGTCTTCAACTGTACCCCAATATTTTTCTATCAGTTTTTTTGTCCGTCTGCTTTTTCTGATATATTGTCTCATATACCATTTTCCTTCGCCTTCAACTTTTCCGTCAATATCAAAAGTACTGTAAGAAGGAGTTGGTATTGAGAGAATATGGCCGCGACTATCATAACCGATGCTGATAAAGCGGATATTCTGCCATAAATAACGCTCTTTTTTCAAAAAAGCAAAAACCAGAGAAACTCCTTCGCTATCAAACAAATAGCAAACAGGCTCTATAATTATTGCTACAACAATGAAAAAAACACCTACTGCAAAACCAAATATCCCCAGTGATTTATCATCGGAATTAATAAAAGCACCGCCGAAAAGAAAAGAACAAAAGCCGGCAATTATCCAGAACAGAAACCAGTTATTCAACGCAACCTGCTTTTTATCCACCTGATTCACCGCCATCATACTCACATTTCAAATGTGCCGCTGTATCTTACAGGCAGATAAAGGCTTTCTTCCTTACCACCATTTTTAAGATATAATTCATACATTTCTTTTTTATATTCGTCTGTGTAATCATATCCCCACATACGTTTTATTTTGCCGAAATCTTCAAATGTTTCATCGGGAAGTGTTGTAACTGTCCCCTTTTTGTACGGCAGCGGCACAACGATTGTACCGTTTGAAGAAACATAATATTCATCCGCAAGGTCTATTGCAACCTGATTGGCAGGTACTTTCGGCATTGCCTCGTCAAACTTTATCTGTGTTATGGGGAAAAGAGCAAGCTTGCCCTTTAAAAGTTCATAACAATCAGAAAGAAGACCTCTGTGACCGTGGTGAGAAACCTGAACAACATCACATTCAAGATTTTCTCCGAAACGTTCAACAAGAATTTTACTTTCAAGCCCTGATGCATCACCCGGAATAAACACACGGCAGTCATTTACCGTCATCATAACAACAAGAGATGAATCGTTATATTCCTTTACAAGCTGCGGATAAACATCTTCGTGGGTGCAGAGAACATCAAAGCGTAAATCACGCACATAAAATCTCTGACCGCTGTGAAGTTTCACTTTTCTGATATCAGTTGTTCTTTCAAGGAGTGAAAAGAATTTTTCTGCAAGACCTTTTTCTTCAACGCCCCATTCTTCTGATGCATATTCATTTGAAATAAGGTTTGAATAAATCGCTTCAATTTCCACATCGTGGCGGTTGTATCTGATAAAATCAAAAAGCTTGGATATATGGTCAGAATGGGCGTGAGTTACAAGCCAACCGCTGACAATTACTTTCTGCCCCGCGGGTGTTCTTTCACGCATAAAATTATAAATTCTGTCGTTATCGTTAAACTGCAGGTAATGTCCGCTGTCAACAACAAAGAAGCTTCCGTCTGAACACTGTGTTATCAGGCACATACCGCAGTCAATATATGTATGGTCGTTTTCAAACATATAAAAACAAGGCTCTGTTGTTTTTTCTGTTTCCTTTTTATCAAAATCAGGGAAACGTGCATCATCTGCCACTGCAACACGCAAGGTGTTATCGCAGGAAGTGAAATATGCGCTTACTTCTTTTTCACCTTTCAATGCGGTGTAGTAATTGTCTGCATAGATATTTTCACTTAAAACAACATAACCGCATCTTGTAAGTTTTTCAATATATGCTTTATAGTCGTTAATATTTACGTTTCTGTAAAGATACATCAGGCAGTTTTCTCTGCAATCGTAAATTTTCTCATCGGTATTTTCACGGAATCTGTAACTCATATTTATCCCCCTATGAAAAAAGGCTGTATCAATATGATACAGCCCTTTTGTTTTTTAAACTGCACCGCAGCACTTTTTATACTTTTTACCGCTTCCGCAAGGACAAGGGTCATTTGGTCCTACTTTTTTACCCTTGTTTCTTACAGGCTCTTTCTTAACAGTACCATCGGAAGATGAACTTGTTTCAGATGTTACTTTAACTGTCTGTTCACGTTTTGTTTCTTCCTCCGTTCTTACTCTTACTGTAAGCATCTGACGCACTGTATCTTCACGGATTGAAATACGCATTTCTTCAAACATATCAAAGCTTTCGTTTCTGTAAGCAATGATAGGCTGCTGCTGACCATAAGCACGAAGACCGATACCGCGTTTGAGTTCTTCCATAGCGTCGATGTGATCCATCCACTTTGTATCAACGTTGCGGAGAAGAACCATTCTTTCAAGGGCACGCATAAGTTCTTCACCCATTTCTTCTTCACGTGCTTCATAGAGTGTGTTTGCTCTTTCGAGAAGAAGTTCTTTTACGCTTTCTGTTGTAACATCGCTGATATCTTCAAAGTCGTCTTCAGTTGTAAGCCAGCCTTTGAACTTATCTTTAAGTCCGGGAATATTCCAGTCTGCTTTATCGTTTGCAGCAGGACAATAGAAATCTGCTGATTCAGAAATACACTCTTCAAGCATACCCATAATTGAAGGCTTGAGTTCCTCACCGTCGAGAACTTTGTTTCTCTGGTCGTAAATAAGCTCTCTCTGACGGTTCATAACATCGTCGTATTCAAGCACGTGTTTACGTGAAGCAAAATGCTGACCTTCAACACGTTTCTGTGCATTTTCGATTGATTTTGAAATCATCTTATTTTCGATGGGCATTTCTTCAGGAGTTTTGAGCATATCCATCATATTTGAAAGTCTTTCACCACCGAAAAGACGCATAAGGTCATCTTCAAGTGAAAGGTAGAAACGGCTGGCACCGGGGTCGCCCTGACGTCCTGAACGTCCGCGGAGCTGGTTATCGATACGTCTTGAATCGTGACGCTCTGTGCCGATAATAAACAGGCCGCCCGCTTCTCTTACTTTTTCTGCTTCGGGAGCAATTTCATCTTTATATTTTTTGTAAAGACGTGTATATTCTTCACGTGCGTTTATAATTTCTTCATTGTCAGTTTCTGCAAAGCCTGTTGCTTCTGCAATAAGTTCTTCATCATACTGCATTCTGCGCATTTCTGCTTTTGCAAGGTATTCTGCGTTACCGCCAAGCATAATGTCAGTACCACGGCCTGCCATATTTGTTGCGATTGTAACTGCACCGTATTTACCTGCCTGAGCAACGATTTCAGCTTCTTTATCGTGGTATTTAGCATTGAGAACTTCGTGCTTGATACCTCTCTTTTTAAGAAGAGCAGAAAGGATTTCTGATTTTTCAATAGAAACTGTACCAACAAGTACAGGCTGGCCTTTCTGATTACATTCGATAATCTGTTCAATAACTGCGTTGTATTTTGCTCTTTCTGTTTTGTAAACAGAGTCGTCAAGGTCCTGACGCTGAACAGGTTTGTTTGTGGGAGTTTCGATAACGTCAAGGCTGTAAATTTCCTGGAATTCGGCACTTTCTGTTTTTGCAGTACCTGTCATACCTGAAAGTTTAGCATAAAGACGGAAATAGTTCTGGAAAGTAATAGTTGCAAGAGTTTTGCTTTCGTGCTCAACTTTCACGCCTTCTTTTGCCTCGATAGCCTGATGAAGGCCTTCGTTATATCTACGGCCGAGCATAATACGGCCTGTGAATTCGTCAACAATAAGCACTTCGCCGTCTTTAACAACGTAGTCAACGTCTTTTGTCATAACGCCGATTGCCTTGATAGCCTGGTTGATGTGGTGCTGGATTGTCATATTTTCAGCATCCATAAGGTTATCGAGCTGGAAGAAAGCTTCTGCTTTCTGAACACCTGATTTTGTAAGAGTGGCTGTTCTTGCTTTTTCGTCAACAACAAAATCTCCGTCAGCAGCAACATCTTCAGCGTTTGCCTTGGAATCAATTTCTTTAACCTTTGCCATTTTGAGACCTTTTGCAAAGCGGTCTGCAAGTTTATAAAGCTCAGTTGAAGTATCGCCTCTGCCTGAAATGATAAGGGGGGTTCTTGCTTCGTCGATAAGGATTGAGTCAACTTCGTCCACAATTGCAAAATTGTGTTTACGCTGAACTTTATTTTCTTTATACTGCACCATATTGTCACGAAGATAGTCAAAGCCCATTTCGTTGTTTGTGCCGTAAGTGATGTCTGCATCGTATGCTGCACGACGTTCTTCGTTAGTAAGGCCGTGAACGATAAGACCTACTGTAAGACCCATGAATCTGTAAAGTTTACCCATCCATTCAGAGTCACGTTTTGCAAGGTAATCGTTGACAGTAACAATGTGAACACCTTTGCCTGAAAGCGCATTAAGGTATGCAGGGAGAGTTGCAACAAGAGTTTTACCTTCACCTGTTTTCATTTCAGCGATACGTCCCTGATGGAGAATAATACCGCCGACAATCTGAACGGGGAAATGACGCATACCGAGAACACGGTCAGATGCTTCTCTGCAGGCAGCAAATGCTTCGGGGAGAATATCATCGAGTGTTTCACCGTTTGCAAGTCTTTCTTTGAATTCAGGTGTTTTGGCCTGAAGTTCTTTATCAGAAAGCTTTTTGTATTCTTCTTCAAGAGCGAGAACCTTTTTCTTGAGAGGTTCAATTCTCTTTACTTCTTTTTTTGAGTAATCGCCAAAAATGGCAGATAATAAAGACATTAATCTTCTTCCTTTCCATACGGAATTACATTTTAACTCGTACATTGTACCATATATATATTTATTTTTCAACTTAAAGATAAAATTTTACAAATTCGCAATTATTACTTTCTATTTACAAAATTCCTGTTTTGTGATATTCTTTTTTCAGAGGTGACTGAAGTGACAGAAAAATTATATTACATTGACCAATACTTAAAAGAATTCGATGCAGTGGTTGTTTCCTGCGAAAAGGCAGAAAACGGATTATTCAACATAACTCTCGACAAAACTGCATTCTTCCCCGAAGGCGGCGGGCAGGATGCTGACTCGGGCACATTGAACGGAAAAGAAATTGAATATGTGTTTGAGAAAGATGACGAAGTATATCACGTTTGCAAAGACTCATTTGAAGTGGGCGAAAATGTTCACGGAATTATAGATTTTGAAAAAAGATTTATCATTATGCAGAAGCATTCAGGTGAGCATATTTTCTGCGGTGTTTCACATTCACTTTACGGTGTTGAAAACGTAGGTTTTCATATAGGCAGTGAATTTATCACAGTTGATTTTGATAAACTTCTTACTCCTGAACAGATTAAAAACGCAGAAAAAATCACAAACGAAATTATCTGGCAGAACAGAAAAATCACATCTTCTTTCCCCACTCACGAGGAAGCTGAAAATATTGAATTCAGAAGCAAAAAGGAAATTACTGGACAGATAAGACTTGTGACAATAGAAGATTGCGATGTATGTGCCTGCTGCGGCACTCACGTTAATTACACAGGTGAAATCGGTGCGTTAAAAATTACATCTCTTTCAAAGAAACGTTCAGGCTCTTCAATTACAATGCAGATTGGTAAAGCAGCATTTGAAGATTATTCAGCAAAACACGATGAACTTGCACGACTTTCAAATATGCTTGCACTCAAGCCTCTTGAAATTGCAGACGGTGTGCAGAAGCTTAAAGACGAAATTGCAAACCTGAAATACGAACTTGCGAAATTCAAGCTTGATGCATTCGCTGAAAAAATCAAAGATTTATCAGGCACGGTTGAAGTTGTTTTTGAAAAAGATTTAATGCCTGACGAAGTGAGAAAAATGTGCGATTTACTTGCAGACAAAGTTACTTTTGCAGTAGTATTAAGCGGTACAGACGAAACGGGCTACAAATACACAATAGCATCAAGAACAGAAGATGTAAGACAGATTGCAAAAGATTTTAACTCTGCATTGAACGGCAGAGGCGGCGGAAAGCCTGAAATGGTACAAGGCACGGTACAGGAAAGCCGTGAAAATATAGAAAAATTTTTAAGGAGTGCTTTACAATGAAAACATTTATTATTCTCGGAGATTCAATAACAGATTGCAGCAGAGACAGAGATGACATAGATTCAATGGGTATGGGTTACCCCGCTGTTACAGCTGCTATTATCGGCACACAGCATCCGCAGAAATTCAGATTCATAAACGAGGGTGCCAGCGGAGACAGAATTGTTGATGTTTATGCACGAATCAAACGTGACATTACCAACCAGAAGCCTGATTATCTCTCCATTCTTATCGGCATCAACGATGTGTGGCACGAAATTCACGACAAAAACGGTGTTGCAGCTCCTAAATTTGAAAAAGTCTATTCAATGCTTATTGAAGAAATCAAGGAGGAGCTTCCAGAAATTAAAATTTTCATTCTTGAACCTTTTGTAACTCCCGGCACTGCAACTGACGATTATTGGGATTATTTTACAACAGAAACAAAGCTCCGCGCTGAGGCAGCAAAAAGAATTGCTGAAAAATTTGACCTTACATTTATCCCCTTGCAGGAAAAATTTGACGAAGCAATGGAAAAAGCACCTGCATCTTACTGGACACGTGATGGTGTTCACCCCACTGCAGAAGGTCACGGAATTATCGCAAACGAACTTGTAAAAGCAGTTTTATAATATTTTCTTAATATCCGTTAAAGAAATGCAGATAATAAACCGAGGTGAAATAATGGATATTAACGAATTACCTGCAGGTTTTGGCATGGAATTAGCGAAAAACGAAAATGCAATGAAACGCTTTGAAAAAATGAGTGAAACTGAAAAAGCGAAAGTTGTTGAACACGCACGTTCTGTTGGTTCACAACGCGAAATGCAGATACTCATTTATGATTTATCAAAGAACTGAAAAAACTCCCTGAAACACAAAATATGTTTCAGGGAGCATTTTTATTTAATAAAAGGCATTTCTGTCATACGGAGTTTTGCACAGCCGTAAGGATAAAGATTAATTTCTTCTGTTTCGCTTATTGCACTTCTTGATTCAGGCACTTTTGCACATACACTTTCGTATCCGTCTTCAAGTCCCCAATTAATTTCCGCAACATTTGCTTTTACAATAACTGACGGATTTTCGCTTGAAAAAGGAATTGAGTTCACTTCTTTCCTTTCAACCTTCAGTGATGCATCTGCAAAAGCATAATTCCATTTGCTTTCAGGCAGAAGCTCATAGTCGCAATACGGGAATTTTCTTTCCACTCCGTCTTTTTCATATTCATACATTTTCCTGCTGAATTTAACAGGCAGCGAGAAAACAAGTGTCCCGCATTTTACTTTATTCAAGTCGTGTGGGCGTTTTTCAAAATATGCCGAGGTTTCAAATTCAATATTTATTTCTGTTTTGCCTGCATTGATTTCAAACACCAGATCTTCCGTATTTACATTTTTGCCGTTGAGTTTTACATTCTCTGCAAAAGACGGAACACGGATAATGAAACGGAAATCTTTTTCTGCATCAATTTCATATTTAAAACTGTTTTCAAATGGATAATCAGTTATAAGTTTTATATATTTTCCGTCACATTTAAGCTCTGCCGGCACGGGAATTGCATTTATTACAGTGTTTTCGTTATGCATAAATGCTGAAAGAGCAAACTTTGGCCATGCCTGATTGAAATTCGCCGTACAACAGCCGTAATTCGGTTCTAAGCCAAACAGATGGGCTTCCGGTCCATTAGTCCTGAAAAGCGATTTACCGGGGAATTTTTCACACGCAATCTGATTGCTCATCTGCACATACTGATGTGTCCACATATCATCGCTCAACGTTGCAGGCAAAGCATTGAAAGCAAGCACTTCAAGCCTTTCTGCCCATTTTCTGTCGCCCGTGTACGCGTAAAGAATTTCATAAGAATACATCTGCTCTGCAACTGCACAAAGCTCTGTACCCTGAATCGGGCTTAAACCTGAAAGACATTCATCACCTGTGAAAAGGCCTACAGGTGTGCCGTTGAATTTTTTTAAAATATCGTGAAGATATTCTGCATTGTCTACATATTCTTCGCCAAAAATATCACCGCTTACAGCCTCGCTTTTAAGCATCATACAAAGGTTTACAATGTGAGTATCAAATCTCCAACGGTTTAAAGGTCTTTCCCAAAGAGATACTGTTTCGTTATAATCCATTCCCTGCTCTCTTAAAATCAAACCAAGTTCTTTGAGCCACTCTTCTTTGTAAATGGAATAAACAAAATTAATTGCAATAAAACATTCAAACCAACGTGCGTTACCCCAATTAAAAAGTTTTATCTTTCCGCCTGAAAGCAAATCGTAATAGTTTTTAAGAACATTATAAATAACTTCGGGAATTCTCGCATCTTTCGAACACTGATAATACACGGTAAGAGTTTTTGTAATCAACTGAACTGCCCATGTATCGTATTCTTCCCTTTCTTCATCTTTGCAAGGACAAATCCATCCATCTTCTTTCTGGAAAGAAACGATGGCGTCAATATATTTTTTCGCACGTGCAATCATATCTTCGTTATCAAGAAGATATGCAAGAGGAATAAATCCGTCAAGCCAATAAGGCACACGCTCCCAACCCTCTTTATCTCCGCCAATCCACGAGCTGTTTTTTATATCGGGCCACATCTTATCAAGATTTCCGCTTAAAGATTCTGCCTGAATTTCAAGCTGTCTTTTAAGCCAACCTGAAGGTTTCAATTCATCAGTTGTATAAAAATTCCACTTTGCCATAGTAACGCCTCCTTACGCTGAATATATATTAACACAAAACTTTCCTGAAAACAATAAGAAAGCCCCGAAAACGGGGCTTAATCTGATTATTCAATTAATCAAAGAAACCTTTCGGTCCGAAAAGCTTATATACTATATCGTTTGCACCTTTAAGCACTTTATTGAGAATAACTTCACCTGCTTCAGGCTCTGCATCAGGTGCGTATACGCCGATTTCAACAAGCATAGCACGTACTTCGTCCATAATTGCATTATCTGCATCGTAATTATTGGCAGTATTTGCTGTCATTGCATCAGCCTTATTGAGAAGAGCCTGTTGTTCAGCGGTAAGAACATAATTTGTTTCTTCGCAATATCTTTCAAGGTCAGGAAGATAACTGTTTACAAGAGGTTTCAGGTTTCTTGCATCATTGAACTGAGGATAATAATATTTATCTTCATCGGGATTATCACAATCCGCTACAGTTTTGATTTCGCCTGTTGCAAGGTTGAGAGCAAGAGAAAGTGCTGTGTTATTGTATTCGAGTTCGTGCTTCTGCTCATAGAAATACCATGAAGATTCTTTGAAAAGTGCAGTTGAAATATCAAGTGAACCATCAGGAGAAAGTTCTCTACCTTCTGTGTCTGCAAATTTCTGTCCGTAAGGTACAAATGATGTACCTGGTGCGGTTGAATCGATATTGATGATTTCGTCAGAGTTTGTTGTTGGTGCATTTTTCATAAAGCCGAAAAGACTGTAGTCGCTTGTGCAAGCACCGAAAGGAAGACCGTAACCTGCGATAAATGAGAATGTAACACCTTCTTTTTCAAGGTTTCTCATTGTAGTAGTAAGGTTTTTCTTTGCATTATAGAAATTGTCAACTTCCTTCTTCACAACATCTGAAGACATACACCATTTAACTTCATCATATCTGTCAAGGGGTGCCATATTCATAAGTGAGGGGGTTGGTCCGAAAAGGTCTGTACCAAGACCGCGCAGAGCCATATCAATAAAATCGCGGAGTATTGGTTTCGGGAAAATTCTTAAAACAATATTGATTAAATATCCCCAGGGTTCGCCCACAAGGTCACTGATAAGTCCGTTATAGAAAAGATCTGCTGAATTGTCACAGTACTGCTGCGTGAGCATATCTGCAATAATTTCAGTACCGTCCCACGCACCGACAATACCTACAACGCGTCTGATGTGGTTATCTTTAACTGTGGGATATGCGTCCATATAAGCAGAAACAACAGACGCACCCATACTCATAGGAATAAGCACAACATCTTTTGCGCCAACTTTGTTTTTTGCGATAATTGTTTCGATGAATTCGTGAAGACCTTCAACATTCTTTGAAGTATAAGAAAATGCACTGTAGTTATAAACATAAAGGAAATCTTCATATTTTTCGCCGAATTTTTCTTTCGCGATATCTTCACAAGGAATAGCAGAGAAGAAACGCTCTCTTGCTTCACTGCGGAGTTTACCGTCTTCGCCCATAGCATAAGGATATTCAGAAACAGGCATTGCATATCTGGGAGTTACAACTCGCGGGTTACCGTTGCCGTTTTCGTCAACAAGATTGAATTTAAATAAATTCTTTACTATGGTTTTTACGGAATCTTCATTAATAACACATTTACCCATTACACATGAAGCAAGAAGACCTGCAACTACAGAAACAATAGAGAAAATTGTTTCTGTGTCAGAAAATGCTTCATCAAATGAATTGAAAAGATTCCATCTTGTAGTGTATTTACCCTCAGCGATAAGAGGTGCATAGTTTTCATAATCCTGAAGTGTACCTTTTTCAAAAGCACCGTCCTGAGTATAGCTTTCATCAAAGAGATAAGAGTAACTCTGTCCGATACCTGTAACGAAAACAATAAGACTGTTTTCGCCTTCTGCAAACACGTTTTCAAGATTTGCAGCGGTTTCAACTTTCACATTTGCTTCAGGTGTCAGTGCTGTTGCAGGAATCACAACAACAGAAAGAAGCATTGCCAAAGAAAGAATAATTGCAATAAGTTTTTTCATTCTTTTATCCTCCTTATATTTCTTTAGTAATATACTACCATTTATTTTGCCATATTTCAATTAACTTGCAAACTTTTGACTTTTTAAACAAATGTTGCAAATCATTTTCGGCATAATGACAAATCATCACTTCAGACGAGCCAGAAACCCGGCACCATTTTCGCTTAAATATTTATGGTATTTTTTGTATTCAGGAAAAACCTTATCAATTTCATTATAAAAAGCAGAAGAATGGTTCATATGTTTTCTGTGGCAAAGCTCATGCAACACAACACTGTCAATTACTTCCAAAGGAAAAAGCATAAGCAGACAATTAAAATTCAGGTTTCCTTGCGAAGAACAGCTACCCCATCGCGTTTTCTGATGCCTTATCGTAATTCTGTTGTATTTCACGCCGATTTTATCAGCATAAAAATCAACTCGCTCAGGAATAACTTTTTTAGCCTGTTCTGTAAGTTCTTTTAATTCTTCATCGGTAAAAGGTTTTAAGTCTTTGATTTTTTCCTGACGTTCTTTATTCAGTTCAAGATGTTTTTCAATCCAGGATTTTTTCAGAAGCAGAAATTTCTTTATATCCTTGTCTTTCATCCACTTCGGTGCACGGACTAAAACTGCACCAGACTTTATTTCAATTGAAATTGATTTTCTTTTGCTTCGTATCACCGATACTTCCCATTCAAAACTATCCAAGTGCAACACATCCTTTATTCCGGAATCAGATAAATTTATCGTCTAAATGATTATATCACTTTTTATATGCTAATTCAATAAATAGCCACGACAAACCTGATATGTTCTGCCACACAAGAAAAAGCGACTGAAATTAATCACCGCTTTTTAATAATGTCTTCCTGTATTCTATGTTTCTCTTTCTGTGCCTTTAAGCGTTCAGCATCTTTTTCTTTCTGCCTTTTTATTGCCTTCTGCTTTTCACGCTCAAGGACATTTTTGAGGAACGATGTACTTTCAAGGTTCAGAAGCTTTTTGTCATAGAAAGTAACTGAATTTGACAGTATAACTGCTTTTTCTTGAAGTGCTTTCAGTTTTGCAGTATCTCTTTTGCCCGGTGCAAAGGAAAGTTCTTTTATTTCCTTGCGGACTTCGTACAACTCCTGTTCATTTGCATACAGTTTCTCGATGTTTGCTTTGTACTCTGCAAGTTTCTTCTTTTCAACCTCATGCACTGCAGACTCTTCGAGAGCATTCGCAAGAAGGTTTCGGGGAGTTAATGCATCAGGGTCTCGGTCGGAGAATAATGCACTTTCACCCAATTTACCGTCAGGTCTTGATACGTGTCCGTAATGTCTTAAAACATCTTCAGGCAGGATGTCTGAAAAATATCTATTGACATAGTCAAGTAAATCGGATATACTAATCTTGGAATCAGTAGAGGGCGTAGAAACCCTCGGGGATAAGCTCCCGGCTGGTTCCGTTTTTGCATTTGCAGAGTACAAAACATCAACGGTATCTATCGTATTTGTATATGAATTAACCACAAAGGATACAATATACGGCTCGTTGTTTGGGTTTTTCGCCATGCCCATTAAAACATAACTTTGGGAAATGTTTTCTTCTCGAGGATTCAACTCGTTAATTTTTATAGAGTTCTTAAGAATCTCTCCGATTTTTAAAACCACAGGGATATTCACTTTACTTCGGCTATCCAATGAATGTCTAATAGATTTTGTAGAAACTATAACCTCTCTATCAATATCGTTAACATAAACCGACACGCTACCATCTGAGTTCGCTTTGCCAACAGATGTAGCGTTTTTCTTTGCCTTTTTTACAACATCTTTGCGGTCATGTTGGTCAAAGTCATAGAGTGTGGTTACTTTCATATCTGGCTTGCTGACAAGTGCATCATAAGAATAATTGCGTTCTGAAAATCTAATATCATTGTCTTTTGTAGGATTGAGATTATCAACATTTTTAGTTTGGTTAGGTTCAAATATGACATAGGAAAAGCCTCTCCAATTGACCTGAGCTCCATTCCGAGTCGTAACGCTATCTGAACCTTCATTCAGAATCAGGCCGTCATAGTCATATTCGTTTTCCTCAAGGAACTCTATAAGATTGTCGCCTTCAACCCAATCTACACCATTTTTGATGTATTCATCAATCTGTTTTGCAGAGCTTGACGGGTTTATTCCCTGTGCATAACCACCCTTAATAAACGCATTCACAAAGATGTTCTTGGCATCTTCGTCATTTAAAATGTCAAAAGGTTTTGTAATGTTTATATACTGCTCCATTACTTTTCCTCTCAACTGTGTATAACCGTAAGCATAATCCGGGTCAGCAGTAAAATACATTCCGCTTCCTCTGTTTTTAAATACAGTAAAGTTTTCAGGTGTTCCGTGATATACTACAAGAAGATTTCCGTTTTCATCTCGCACCTTTGAGTTTTTGAAATATTCAAGTTGTTCTACGGAAAGTTTTCTGCCTTTTGAATCACGGTCAGAATACCTTACATCTTCCTGTTCCGGTATTTTACCTTTCTCAAAGTATTCCTTTATATCAAGTATAATCCAATCAGCAGAAGTTCCTTTATTATAGAACACAGATGAAACATTTCTGCCGTCCGCATCACTTATATCAACAGCAATTTCACCCTTTTTACTATTGATATATTTCTTGATAGCACTGAACTGTTCTTTTGTTGGCATAACAGAAATATCAAGACCAGGTGTTTCATCCATAATACGAATGTTGCCTTCGTTCATGAACTTAACCATCGAAGCTGTACCTTCAAGTGTACCGTTGAATATTCTTGATATACCTCTGTGGTCTTCTCCTCGAGTTCCGAAATGCTTGCCTTTTTCACCACTGAAGTTGAGCATTTTGCCATTATCAAGAATATAGCCTGCATCGTAATAAAATGGAGTATAGCCGAATTCTTTTATTGCTTGTTTCCTGTCATACTCCGCTTCAGTAAGTCCTGATTCTGCTATTGCTTTTTCTCTTTCTGTTGATAACTCCGATTCAGTTTCTTTATTGAGCGAATCGCGAAGTTCAACTGCTTTTTTCTCCAAATCTACGAGTTCCTTATCAACTTTTTTCAAACCACTACTTTCAAGAAAAGCAAAATATGATTTCATAGCCTTGTCAGTATCATCACTTCTCATCGTTTCCTCAACGACTTTGTTGTATTCGTCTGATGCCATAATTGCTTTTCTTTGTTCTCTGAGTTCGTTGATACGAACATTCATAGCATGCAATTCACTGTATCTGTCAGAATACTTCAAACCGTTTTCGGATATACTGGTATTGACATTTCCATCAGAATTAGATATAATGTCATCAGAAAGGTTGCCTGATGCGGCGACTGAACTTGTTTCAGTTTGACCGCCATTTACGGGCAATCTTTTTATTTTTGTAATATCATAGAACAAATATCCTCGGTCAGTAACCATAATTTTCACTTCACCGATAAACATTTTATTCGCAACTTCGAAACGAGTGGTATATACATCCCATCCGCCTGTAGCTTGTGGATGTCTTCCGTCATCAGGCTGATTTTCAATAAATTCAGATACAACAAGAAGATTGTCCAGTTCTGCTGAGGAACGCATTTTCGCTTCTTTTATAGTATCGTCCATTCTGCGGTTTGCCGGATAAGCGTATTCTTCAGCAGAGCGCTTATTTATGTATGCTTTACCGTCTGTTCCTACAGATAAAACTTTGCCTTTGAAGTTTTCTTTTATCAATTTTCGAGCTATTTCCTGCATTTCTCGTGTGTTTTTACCATCGAAAACATCTTGATTGACATCTACTTTCACAAAACGTCCTTGCCTGTCAGTTGAAATGCTAAATTTAACTTTCTTTGACTGAGGGATGTTTGCTGAAGCATTAACCTCTGCATTCATAAAATTATCACTTGCATCGGCAATGGCGTCAACAAACAACTGCTGAATTGTTTCATATTCATCAAGCATACTTGCAACGATTTGACCTTCTAAAGTTTCAGGTCTTACGTTCTTGTATGCTTTTTTATTTTTAGCAATGAGTTCAGCAATTGCAGATTTGATTTTTTCAAAAAGAGACCGGTCTTTCGTCTGAAGTATCTGGAGCTTTTCAATGACTTTACCGTCAGTAAGCATTGTTTCCATTGAGTCGGCAATGACTTCTTCGTGTGCTTCTGCATAACTGATTTTTCTGCCTGAAGCTTCAGCCTTTTCAATCTGCCTTCTTACAAGAGCATCAACGGAAACGCCTTTCTTGCCGTACTGTTCCATAAGGAAATCAGCAAGAATTTTATATTTTTCAGAGGACCATTGTCTGATATGGTGAATAAGTTCGTGAGATAAAGTGTGGAGCATTATAC
>JAFUIO010000005.1 GCA_017468425.1 Clostridia bacterium
AAATTATAATTTAACTGTGTATTTATTTTAATTTTCGTAGGGGTCGATGCCCACATCGACCCGAAAAATCTCTTGTAATCTGAAGCGGGACGATGTGGGCATCGTCCCCTACAATGAAGGAATTAATAATCATATAAATTATAATTTTCAACTATTCCGATATCCATTACAAAATAACAAATTAAATAAAGGAGGAAAACAAAATGGCAATTCTCAAAGTTGAAGGTATGCACTGCCCTATGTGCGTTAAACGTATAGGCGATGCACTCAAAGCTGCAGACATTGAATGTGAAATCAGCCTTGAAGAAAAAACAGTTTCCGTAAACGATGCTGATGTTGAAAAAGCAAAAGAGGAAATTGAAGATTTAGGTTTTGAAGTTTAATCGGAACAAAGTAAAACAGCAGAGTTGATTTTTACGTCAACTCTGCTGTTTTGTTTTACATAATTCTGTTTAACGAATTATTTTGTTTTAATTTTGAAGCATTTGATTTCGAAGGGATTTGCAGTGAAAGAAAGTGTTGAGCCTGAGAATGTATCAATTGCAACATCGTTTCTTTCAAGAAGGTCACATTCTGCTGCTTCTGCGATTTCTGCAAAGAGTTCTGCAGTAACGTCTGTTCTTCTGCCTGTTTTTTCTACGAAACGAACGATGTAAGCATCTTCGTCTTCGCATTTCTTAACTGCTTCAAGAGTTACGTTATCAGCAGAAACTTTGATGAATGACTTCGCTGTATCGCCCTTTGCATCTGCGGGGATTTCAACTGCTGTCATGGGATTGTTGATTTCAAGACCTCTTGTGATTGTGTCAGCATCCTTCCAGTTACCTGCATGGGGATAGAGTGAGTATGTGAAGTAGTGGTCGCCTCTGTCTGACTGCGGGTCAGGATTCATAGGAGCTTTGAGCAGTGTGATAATCATTCTCTGTTTATCAACTTCATAACCGTACTTGCAATCGTTGAGAATTGTAAGACCGTAAGCATCTTCAGACATATCGATGAAGTTATGTGCTGAAACTTCAAACTTAGCCTTATCGTAAGGATTGTGGCGGTAGTTTGAGTTTTCGATTGTAGCATAAGCAATATCACGAGTATATTTTGATGCTTTGATATCAACATCAAAACCAACTTTAAGGAGTTTTTCCTGTTCATTCCAGTTGATGAATGTGTCAAAGTCGATTCTGTCAAGGTCGTTATAGATGATGATATTCTGTTTAACGAGAGACTTGTTGATTTTCTTTTCGATTGAAAGCGCTGTGAACACATCACCTGTTGCTATTGCTGTAACTTTACCGGGCTCTGTATCAAATTCGCGGTCAACATAAGTTGCAACGATATCCCAAGCATCGTATTTACCGGGAAGGTCTTCGTAAAGTCTGAATACATTACCTTTGCCGTCGAGAACTTCTCTGTTGTTGTTTTTATCGAAGATTGAAACAAGTTCTGCTTTTTCGTCGAGTTCAACTTTGAAGTTGTCGTTTTCGATTACATTGCCGAAAGCAGCAACTGATGTTGCTTCCTTAACTGCTGCATCTTTAGTGTAGAACACCTTGTAACCTGCTGCAGGAACATCTTTTGCTACGAATACAAGCACTTTTGTGCCGTCGAGTTTTGTATAAGCCTGAACGGAAACTTTTTCACCGTTTTCATCAAAGATTTCAACATCCTTGTAGGGAAGTTCAACTTTTGATGTTGCGTTAACACCAAGTGAATTGAAGAGAGCAAAGGGTTTGCCGTATTTTTCTGCACCGTCTGCGTTACCTGCGATAACGTTGAGTGCTTCATCTCTTACTTCTTCACCGATCTTGATGATTTCATCATAAATTGCACAAAGGTCGCCGAAAACTTCTGTGATGTGTGAACCTGGAAGTGAATCGTGGAACTGGTTTGTAAGAATCATCTGCCAACCTTCATTGAGCTTGTCAAGAGGATACTTATAACCGTATTTCATTGCAACACTTGCAAAAAGTTCTGCTTCGCGGTAAAGATTTTCGCTGCGTCTGTTAAGCTTCTTGAGAAGAGCCTTTGTTGTATGAACGCCGCGGTGTTCTTCAAGGTAAAGTTCGTCTTTCCAAGTGGGAATGTTTGTTTCAGTTGCGTTTGCTTTCATTCTTGCAAGTGAATCTTCAATCTTGCTGGGAACTGCTTCGGGAAGTCCGGGGAACTTGCTGTAACGTTTAACGTATTCGAGCATTTCGGTGTCTACACCGCCGCCGCCGTCACCCCAGCCGTAGCAGTACATTGATTCACCGATTGTTTCCTTATCTGTATATCTTGACCAGTTAACTTTAAGTGAGTCTGCTTCAACTGTGCCGATGAAGTGTGTGGGAGGAACAATTGAGAATACTTTTGAGCCGTCGGGGCCTTCCCACCAGAATGTGTTATACTGCCAGGGGTTAGTATCGTTCCAGATACCCATTTTATGTGTTACGAAATATTCAACGCCTGCTTTTTTAAGAATCTGAGGCATTGCATAGCCGTTACCGAAAACGTCGGGAACCCAACATGTTTTGGGAGTGATGCCGAACGTTTTTTCTGCATATCTTACACCGTGGAGAAGCTGACGAGTAAATGATTCACCTGAAACCAGGTTACAGTCAGGTTCAACCCACATTGCACCGATGTATTCCCATCTGCCTTCTTCGATACGTTTCTTAACCTGTTCGAAGAGTTTGGGATAACGTTTTTCCATTTCGATATATGTAGGTGCAGTACTCTGTGAGAAAATGAAATCAGGATACTGTTCCATAAGTCTGAGCATTGTTGCGTGAGTTCTGCCCAATTTACGCACATATTCTTTGTAAGCCCACATGAAAACGATGTCAAGATGTGAGTTACCTACAAGTGCAAGTTTACCGATTGAAGAATAATTGGGGTTGTTGTAAACTTTATCTTTAAGAACTTTCTGAGCAAGAAGAAGTTCTGCTTTGAATTCTTCGCCATCAAGGTCAAAGTTTACGTGTGTGAATGCTTCTTTGAGAGCAGCACGGATAAGCTCTGCAAGACCTGTATCAAGAACGGGCATAAAGAGAGCATTGAAAACTGCTTTGAAGTCCCAGTAAATTTCTTCGATTACAGGGTCAACAACACCGATGAATGAGCATGAAAGAGTTTTTACGGTTGATTCGTTTGAATGCCATACATAGTATGATTCAATGTCAACATCGTAATGTTCGTTGCCTTCAGCACAGTTTGTAAGAAGAACGCTGTTTCTGAAGGGGTCAAGTCCCTGATAAGGCTCACCGTTGAGAGAAAGAAGTGAGTCACCACCGAAATATACGTTAAGAGTAACTTTTTTGCCTTTGAAACGTGCAGGCATATCAAATGAATTTTTGAAGAAAGCACTCCAGCCGTTGTTACCCCAACGGTCACCAACGTTGAGTTCTTTCCATTCATCATAAAGATACTCGTAATCATCAATACCTTTGTAAATACATTCCTTCATTTTCCATGCAGGAATTGATTCGATGTCAGTATAAATTCTCTTTTTGAGAGTTTTGAGTTTAACTGTTACCAAATCATCAAAAGAGAAGATACCTCTCTGCTTACCCTTTGTAGCGTCACGCCAGTCATCAACGTGAGCGTCCATTGCGTCAAGAGCAGCAACAGCATCAAGATTTTTGATTTCTGCCATTTGTTTATCATCCTTTCCTGAAACTTATTTCAAGTCATTTTATAGTATACTATAAATCAAACCTTTTTCAATACCAAAAAGAAAATCCCCGAAACATTTCGGGGATTTAAAAATTAAAGAATATGATAATTAACTACAAGCCCTGCAAAGACGATTGATACCATTGAAAGAAGTTTGATAAGGATGTTGATTGAGGGACCTGATGTATCTTTGAAGGGGTCACCTACTGTGTCACCAACAACTGCGGCTTTGTGATTTGAACTGCCTTTACCGCCGAATTCGCCGCTTTCAATGTATTTCTTTGCGTTATCCCATGCGCCACCTGAGTTTGACATAAATATCGCCATCAGGAAGCCTGTTACAGTTGCACCTGCAAGCATACCGATAACACCGTTGTAGCCCAGCACTATACCTGTAACGATGGGCACAACAACCGCTGTGATTGTGGGAAGAATCATTTCTTTCAGGCTTGACTTTGTACAAAGGTCAACGCAGGATGCATAGTCTGCTTCTTCTTCGCCTGTCATAATACCTTTGATTTCTTTAAACTGTCTGCGTACTTCAACAACAACGCTTTCTGCGGCTCTGCCTACTGAATTCATTGTAAGTGCTGCAAAAACGAAGGGAAGACATCCGCCGATAAACAAACCTACAAGCACTGTGGGATTCATAATTGAAATATCCATCACTTCGCCGTTGCCTGCCTGTGCAAGAACTTTTTCAATCTGGTCTTTATAAGATGCGATAAGTGCAAGAGCTGTAAGCGCTGCTGAACCGATTGCAAAGCCTTTACCTGTTGCCGCTGTTGTGTTGCCGAGAGAGTCAAGAGCGTCTGTTCTTTCTCTTACTTCATCCTCAAGACCTGCCATCTGTGCAATACCGCCAGCATTGTCAGCAACGGGGCCGTAAGCGTCTGTTGCAAGAGTAATGCCGAGAGTTGAAAGCATACCTACTGCCGCAATAGCAACACCATAAAGTCCGTTTGATGCATTCGAGAAACCGCCTGCAAAAGCAAAAGAAGCAATAACACAAGCTGCAATTATAACAATGGGAAGTGCTGTTGACATCATACCGAGACCTACACCGCCGATGATAATTGTGGCTGTACCTGTTTCTGATTTTTTAGCAAGATTTTTTGTGGGTTTATATGTGTCTGATGTGAAATATTCGGTAAAGAAACCGATAAGCACACCTGCAAGCAAGCCTGAAATGATTGAAAAATACAGATTGAAATTCTCTTTACCTGCTACAAACCATACAATGGGAATTGCAACAAGTGCAAGAAGAATTGCACTTGAGTTTGTACCTTTTCTCAAAGCTTTGAGAAGAAGTTTCTGCTCTGTTTTCTCCCCTGTTCTTACAAAGAATGAACCGAGAATTGAACAGATAACTCCTGCCGCTGCAAGAATCATAGGAAGGAATACTGTATTGATATTATCTGTATACGCTGCAACACCCAGTGCCATTGCGGAAATAACTGAACCTACATATGATTCGTAAAGGTCTGCACCCATACCTGCAACGTCGCCTACATTATCACCTACGTTGTCTGCAATAACTGCGGGGTTACGCGGGTCATCTTCGGGAATTCCCGCTTCAACTTTACCAACAAGGTCTGCACCTACGTCGGCTGCTTTTGTGAAAATTCCGCCGCCCACTCTTGCAAAAAGTGCCATTGAAGATGCACCCATACCGAATGTGAGCATTGCACTTGTGATTTCCGCAACCTCAAGTTTGAAAACAAATTTAAGAAGAATGAACCACAAAGAAATATCGAGAAGACCGAGACCTACAACAGTAAAGCCCATAACTGAACCTGCACTGAAAGCAACTCTCAGACCTTTGTTAAGACCTTCACGGCAGGCATTTGCAGTTCTTGCATTTGATGCCGTTGCGATTTTCATACCTACAAAGCCTGAAAGTCCGCTGAAAAATCCGCCTGTCAGGAAAGCAAAAGGTACGAAGGGTGTAAGCAAATCAAGCAGTGCCATAACACCAAGCACAATGAACATTCCTCCAAAGAAAATTGCTACAATTGTGTACTGTCTTTTAAGATACGCATTTGCACCTTTTCTTACTGCGTCTGCAATATGCTTCATTTTTTCAGTGCCTTCTGAAAATTTCATAACCTTTTTCGCCATCAGCACAGCAAACAAAATTGCAATTACTGAACCGAAAAATGTCAGAAAAACGGGGTAGTTTTCTGTTACACTCTGCATAAACATTTCCATTTATAAGACTCCTTTCGCAGATGTGTTTAATGTGTTTAAAGATTTTGTTTTTATTTTAACAAACATTATATCACTTGCAAGTTTTTAAGTCAAGACTTGCAAAAATAAAAATATGTTGAAAAAAGTACATTATTATAGTATAATTTTGTAAAATACATAAAAAGGAGTAAACGCCATGACATTTTTTGCAAAAATCTTAACAGCTATCCTTATCATCCCCGCTCTGCTGGGAATATACTCAAAAGACGCAAAAGATACAGAAGAATTGTACAGAGAAACAATTTCTTACATTGCTTATGAAAACACTATTGAAACTGCAATTCCCCAGACAGACATTTACGAAATGATAAATGACCATTTTTCTTCAGCACTTCCTGAAGGCAAAACAGAAAAGAAAGCTATCATCATCGGTTATGACGGTTGCCGTGCAGATGCCCTCACACTTGCAGAAGGTAAAGACAGCGGTATCGGGAAAATGCTTGATAGCGGTGCTTCGCTCAACCTTGCATACTGTGGCGGTGTGAATTACCCCGAAGTTAACACTCAGGATACTTCAACTGCTCCCGGTTGGTGCTCAATTCTCACAGGTCAGTGGGCTGACAAAACAGGCATCACAGGCAACGGAATCACAAAAGATATGAAGTATAAAACACTTCTTACTTCTCTTACAGAATCAGGCACAATCAGTTCTGCCGCTTTCGTAACTTCATGGAACGGCCACTTCTCAACAGATAACGCAACATATAACGAAGAAAAGAAATATTGCGAAGACAATAACCTTAACGTTGATTTCAACTATTGCTCAACCGATGCTGCTGCAGGAAACGCAGTAATCAACGACCTTAAAGATGCTGACTGTTCAGATTTCATCTTTGCAATTTATGAAGGCCCCGACCACGCAGGTCACGCTTTCGGTTTCTCAACAAACAACCCCATTTACGATGTAGGTTTCAGAATCAACGATGTTCTTGCTTACAGAACACTTAATGCAATTGAAGAAAGAGAAACTTATGAAACAGAGGACTGGCTCATTGTTATCACCGCTGACCACGGCGGATTCAAAACCGGTCACGGCGGTCCTTCACTTCAGGAAAGAATGACATTTATCGTTACAAACAAATAAAATAATACCCGTTAAAAACAGGCATCTTTTACAAAAAAGATGTCTGTTTTTTGCGTATAAAGTATTGTAATTTAATAATAGTTGAAGTATAATTAAAATGTATATTTATAAGTATACTTATGTATGCTTAAGGAGGCAAAAATATGGCAGACGTAAAACTCGGCATCCAGCTTTACACATTGCGCGACAGCATTCAGACTGCTGAAGACTTTGACAAAACTCTTTCAGAACTTAAGGATGAAGGCGTAAGCGTTATCCAGATTTCCGCTATCGGCCCTATCCCCCAGAATGAGGTTAAAGAAATTGTTGAAAAGTACGGTATGGATGTATGTGTTACCCACACAAACTTTGACAGAATGAAAGCAGAAACACAGACAGTTATTGATGAACATAAAATGATTGACTGCGACTGTCTCGGACTTGGTGCTATGGGAGACGATTACAGAAAAGATTTAGCATCTTTAAGACAGTTTATTGCTGATGCTGAAAAAATCGGCAAAATGTGTTTCGAACAAGGTATGCATTTCGCTTACCATAACCATGATTTCGAGTTCAAAACTGTCCTCGAAGACGGAAGAACAATTATGGACGTACTTCTTGAAGAAACTAATCCTGATTACTTCTGGTTTATTCCTGATACTGCCTGGATTCAGATTGGCGGACAGGACCCTGTGGAATTTTTAGAAAAACTCAAAGGCAGAGTTAAAGTGTGTCACTTCAAAGATTATGTGAAAGCCGATACAGAAAGAGGCTTTAAATTCACAGAGCTGGGCAAAGGCGAAGTTGATATCCCCGCTTGTCTTGAAAAGCTCCGCGAAATGGGTGTTCCGTATGCAGTATATGAGCACGACATTGACTGGGAAATAAGCGCAATGCAGTCTTGCAAAGACAGCTACAAATATATGTTAAAAATTGCAGAAAATTAACCGAAAGGGTGTTTTAATATGGCAGATAAAGTAAGAGTTGGTATTATCGGTATCGGTAATATGGGTTCATCTCATCTGAGAAATTACAAAGAAGGCAAAATGCCTGAAATCGAAATCACAGCAGTTTGCGATATCAAGGCTGAACGTCTTGAATGGGCAGAAAAAGAATTCCCCGAAATCGCAAGATTTGAAAAATTTGACGATGTTCTTACAAGCGGTCTCTGTGATGCAATACTTATTGCAGTACCTCACTATGACCACCCGCCTATGGCTATCAAAGCGCTCAGAGCAGGTTTCCACGTTATGACAGAAAAGCCTGCAGGCGTTTACACAAAACAGGTTCGCGAAATGAACGAAGTTGCAGCAGAATGCGACAAGGTTTTCGCAATTATGTATAACCAGAGAACAAACCCCATGTACCGCAAAGCAAGAGAAATTGTAAAAAGCGGTGAATACGGTCAGCTCAAAAGAGTTAACTGGCTCATCACAGACTGGTTCAGAACTCAGGCTTACTACAATTCAGGCGGATGGCGTGCAACATGGGCCGGTGAAGGCGGCGGTGTGCTTCTTAACCAGTGCCCCCACAACCTTGACTTATGGCAGTGGATTTGCGGTATGCCCGTTAAAGTAAAGGCTGTTTGCCGCGTTGGTCAGTGGCACGATATTGAAGTTGAAGACGATGTTACTATCTATACAGAATATGCAAACGGCGCTTCAGGTGTGTTCATCACAACTACAGGCGACTGCCCCGGTACTAACAGACTTGAAATTACACTCGACAGAGCAAAACTTATCTGCGAAGATAACAAACTCCGTATGTATGTTCTTGAAAACAACACATCAGATATTATTTACAAATCTGAAGAAGGCTTTGCAAAAGAAGACGGTGAATGGGTTGATGTTGAACTTGAAGGAGAAAACAACCAGCATTCAGGTGTTATGAACGCTTTTGCAAGTAAGATTCTCCGCGGCGGCGAACTTATTGCAAATGGTGAAGAAGGCATCAACGGTCTTACAATTTCAAACGCAGCATTCCTTTCATCATGGCTTGATAAAACTATTGAACTTCCTATTGATGAAGACCTTTACTATGCTGAACTCAAGAAAAGAATTGATTCTTCAAAAGCAAAAGAAAACGTTGTTGAAAAAGTCAACGAAGATATGAGTTCAACTTATTAATTCTATAAAACACATCAAAGAAAATAATTCGAAAGGATTTTTCACAATGGATAAAACCCTTGTCATTATGGCTGCAGGAATGGGCAGCAGATACGGCAGTTTAAAACAGATAGACCCCATTGGCAATGAAGGTTCACTGATTATTGACTATTCAATTTACGACGCTGTAAAAGCAGGTTTCAACAAAGTTGTTTTCATTATCAAAAAGCAGGATGAAGAAGCTTTCAGAAACGCTATAGGCAACAGAATTGAAGATAAAGTTAAAACAGAATACGTTTTCCAGGATATAAACAATATTCCTGACGGATATTCCGTACCCGAAGGACGTGTAAAACCCTGGGGCACCGGTCACGCAATTCTCTCCTGCCTCGGCACTGTAAAAGAACCTTTTGCAGTTATCAACTCTGACGACTACTACGGTCCTCAGGCTTTCAAGGAAGCAGCAGAATGGATTGAAAAAGCTGACCTTAACAAAGAAATTCTTCCTTTCAGTATGGTCGGCTTTAAACTTAAAAACACTCTTACCGAAAACGGTCATGTATCCCGCGGTGTATGCGTTGTTAACGAAAACGGTCAGCTTGATGAAATTACTGAAAGAACAAAAATCATCAGACGTGACGGTAAAGTTTACTATGAAGATTTTGAAGAACCTGTTGAACTCGATGAAGACGCTATTGTTTCAATGAACTGCTGGTGTTTTGCTCCGCAGTTTCTCGACAGACTTGAAAGCAGATTCAACGAATTCTTCAAAACAGTTGAAAGTAATCCCCTCAAGGCTGAATTCTTCCTTCCCTTTGTTGTTTCAGATATGCTTGAAGACGGCGAATGCACAGTTGATGTGCTTACAACTTCCGACAAATGGTTTGGTGTTACTTACAAAGAAGACAGACCCCTTGTTGTAAACGCAATTCAGACAATGAAAGACAACGGACTTTATCCGCAGAATATGTTGGAATGGAGATAAACTGAAATGAAAATTTTACCTGAACTTCTCAATTACGATATTTTCCCGAAAGTAGTTTCAGAAAACAAAGAAACATTAATCACTATCAAGCCTTTAGGCGGTCACGCCCACTTTGAAGAAAAAGAATATACTCTCCAGATTTTAGGCCTTGAAGAAGGTGCAATCAGAAACTACAAGGACAGAAAAAATATGAAAAAAATCCTTGTAAAGGTTGACGATGACAAATGCATCAGGTTTAAATACGCTTTCCCGAAAGAGCAGATGTATTATCTCCGCCTTATCAAGCCTGACGGAAAAGAGCTTGTTGAACTCTGCCTTTATGCAGTAGCCCCTGACCTTGCAGGAAGATACCCCTTTATGGGCGACCTGCATTTCCACACATCATATTCAGACGGCAGACAGGCTCCCGAAATTGCAGTTGCAAACTGCCGTAAAATCGGCTATGACTTTATGGCAATTACTGACCACGAGAGATACTACCCCTCTTTATATGTAAAAGATTTCTATAAAGATGTGCCTATTGATTTAAACCTTGTTCCCGGTGAAGAAATTCACCTTGCAAAGGCTGACGAAGACCACATCAACGATATCCACATCGTAAACTTCGGCGGTGAATATTCTATCAACGCAATGTTTGAGCATACTCACATCAAAGAAGTCGGCGATTCAAAGAAACTCCGTTCACTTTACGGCGAATGTCCCGATGTTAAGTCTATCAGAGAAATGAACGAAATGATTGACAGACTTTCTGAAAAAGAAGACATTCCCGAGGGCATTGAAAGATACGCTTACACTGCTTGTAAATTTATCTTTGATGAAATCAGAAAAGCAAACGGTCTCGGCATTTTCTGCCATCCTTACTGGATTTCAAATGTTCAGCAGGTGCCCGAAACTCTCCTTGACTTTATGATGGAAAAACAACCCTTTGACGCTTTTGAAGTGCTGGGCGGAGAAAACTATTTTGAACATAACGGTTTCCAGACAATCAGATATTATGAAGACCTTGCAAAAGGCAGAAAATATCCTATCGTCGGCTCAACTGACTGCCACGATTCTACAAATCCGGACCGTTTCCCCTGCAAAACAATCGTTTTCTCAAGAAGAAACGAAAGAAAAGACCTTATTTCTTCTATCAAGGATTTCTACAGCGTTGCAGTTGATACAATCAGCGCAGAATACCGCATTGTGGGCGATTTAAGGCTTGTTAAATACGCAACCTTCCTTATGCAGAACTATTTCCCCATTCACGACGACATCTGCTTTGAAGAAGGCCGCGCAATGAAAGCTTATGCCTGCGGTGAAGACGGAAGCAAGGAAACACTTGAATTCTTACACGGCAGATGTGAAAAACTGCTTAAAAAATATTTCGCATTTTAAGAGGTAAAAAACTATGGCTGAATTTATACTTTCTGCTTTCTCTGATGAAGCAGGCGGCGGTATTATCGAACAGATTGCCGCTTTAAAAAGAAACGGACTTACTCACACAGAACCGAGAGGTCTTGACTACGGAAATATTTCCGAATATACTGCTGAACAATGCAAAGAATTAAAAAAGATTCTTGATGATAACGGCATCGGCGTTTCTGCTATCGGCTCACCCTTCGGCAAAATCAATATCGAAGATGATTTTGAGCCTCATTTTGAACTTTTCAAAAGAAATGTTGAAAACGCTTGTATCCTTGGCACTGATAAAATCCGTATGTTCAGTTTCTTTTTCAATGAAAACCAGAAACCTGAAGATTTCCGCGATGAAGTTTTTGAAAGACTTGAAAAGTTTGCCGATTATTCATTGAAATCAGGTGTGTGGTGTTGCCACGAAAATGAAAAAGATATTTACGGTGATATTGCAGAGCGTTGCCTTGATATTTACAAAACCTTCAAAGGCAAAATCAAAGGTGTTTTTGACTCTGCAAACTTTATCCAGTGCGGCGTTCAGATTCTTCCCGCATACGAAATGCTTGAAGAATATATCGAATATATGCACGTGAAGGACTGCCTTTTTGAAACAGGCAAAGTTGTTCCCGCAGGTAAAGGCGACGGTGAAATTGTTGAACTTTTAAAACGTTTCAGCAAAAAAGACGGCAAGAGAATTCTGACATTAGAACCTCACCTTACTGTTTTTGAAGGCCTTGCTGCTCTTGAAGGCGAAGGCGGCACTGCAGACCAGCTTAAAGACGATTTCACTTATGCTTCACAAACTGAATCTTTCGACGCGGCTTCAAATGCATTGCACGAAGTTCTCTCACAAATCTGACAGAGGTGAAAAATTATGTTGCTTAAATTAAAAGATAAAAAAGACTGCGCATTTGATATGATTGCTCTGGGCGAAGTTATGTTACGTCTTGACCCGGGCGATATGAGAGTTAAAAATGCCCGTTCTTTCCGCGTCTGGGAAGGCGGCGGTGAATATAATGTAGCCCGCGGTCTTCGCAGATGTTTCTCAATGAAAACGGGTGTTGTAACTGCTTTTGCAGATAACGAAATCGGCAGACTTTGCGAAGATTTCATTCTTCAGGGCGGTGTTGACACTTCAATGATTAAATGGGTACCCTACGACGGTATCGGCAGAAAGGTGCGTAACGGCCTCAACTTCACAGAAAGAGGTTTCGGCATCCGCGGTGCTGTAGGCGTTTCCGACAGAGGTAACACAGCTGCATCACAGCTTAAAGTGGGCGATATCGACTGGGAATACATTTTCGGCACACTCGGTGTACGTTGGCTCCACACAGGCGGTATCTTTGCTGCACTTTCAGAAACAACTGCAGAAGTTGTTATTGAAGCAGTTAAAACTGCAAAAAAATACGGCACAATCGTGTCTTACGACTTGAACTACCGTCCGTCTTTGTGGAATGATATCGGCGGTAAAGAAAAAGCACAGGCAGTTAACAAAGAAATCGCAAAATATATCGATGTTATGATTGGTAACGAAGAAGATTTCACTGCTTGCCTCGGCTTTGAAATTGAAGGCAATGACGAAAACCTTAAAGAGCTTAACCTTGACGGTTACGTTAAAATGCTTGGTGAAGTATGCAAAACTTACCCCAACTTCAAAGTTATTGCAACTACACTCCGTACAGTTAAAACCGCAACAGTAAACGACTGGAGTGCAATTTGCTACGCTGACGAAAAAGTTTACAACGGACTTAATCTCCCCGGCCTTGAAATTTATGACAGAGTCGGTGGCGGAGATTCATTCGCATCAGGTCTTATTTACGGACTTATGACTTACGATGATGCACAGGCTGCAGTTAACTACGGTGTTGCTCACGGTGCATATGCTATGACAACACCCGGTGATACTTCAACTGCATCACTTAAAGAAGTTGAAAATATCATCGGCGGTAAAGGCGCACGAGTAGCAAGATAAAAAAACTATTGGAGGAAATCGAAATGAAAAATTATAAATTTGTAACACGTCTTATGGACAAACACGAATATCCCGAAGAAGCAAAAAAAGTGCTTTCAGATGCTTTTGATAAAATCATCGCAAACGAAAAAGCAAACAAAATCTACGAATCTATCAGAACAGATTACCTTAAGAAAGAGAAAAACTTTGACAAGTTTTCTGATAAAACAAAGGCTCTTTCTGAAGAAATCGGTGTTCATATTTACATAGTAAACCTTGTTATTCTTCTCGGTTGCACAGAAACACTTCTCAAGAGATATAAGAAAGAAAACATTGACGAAGAAATCTTCTGGGATTCAATGATTGACCTTAAGGTTAAAATGATTGAATGTAAAGAAAACTACGATATGTACGGCACATTTGTTGAAGGCTGGTTTAACGGTTTCTTCAATATGTGGAGATTCAAGGTAGGCAGATTTGAATATGACCTTACTCATTTCGGATGCAGCGAATTCACAATCGCAGGTGAAACAATCAAAGATGAAGAATTCTGTCTCGGTATGCATATCCCCTCTCATTGCGGCAGCCTTTCAATGGATGTAAGACTTGATTCTTACAAGAAAGCATACAAATTTTTCCGCGATAAATTCGGTGACAAAAAATATATGTATGTTGTTTGCGGTTCATGGCTTCTTTATCCCGATAACGATAAAATCCTTCCTGCAAACTCAAACACAGTAGATTTCCTCTACGATTTCGAACCCCTTAATGTTACAACAAAATACGATTTCGGTGACCAGTGGAGAGTTTTCGGTGTTCAGTATGACGATAAACCCGTTTCTGAACTTCCCAGAAATACTTCAATGCAGAGAGCATTTGCTGAATGGCTCGAAAAAGGAAATAAAACAGGTTCAGCTTACAGCGTGCTTGTTTTTGACGGCGAAAAAATTCTCACAAGACAGAAGTAATTTCACACTTCTTTATTGTACGATTTCACATATTGACAAAAACCTTGTTTCAAGGTACAATATATATGTAAATATTATTCATTCTGTGTGACTGACGGATTGGGTGGTTAACACCGTGAAGCATAGAATGATTTAAGCCGACCGTCTGGGCAATCCTCGTCACACGTAGGATTGCCCTTTATTGTTTTTTACGGGTGGCTTGGATGACTAAAAGAAAGGATGATGTCAGATGTACGAATGCTGGAAAGGATTTAAAGAAGGCAAATGGCAAAACGAAATCAATGTACGTGATTTCATTCAAGTTAACTATACACCTTATGAGGGAGATTCATCTTTCCTCGCAGGTCCTACAAAAAGAACAACAGACCTGATGACAAAGCTTAACACCCTGCTTACTATTGAAAAGCAGTACGGCGGTGTGCTTGACATTGATACAACTACTGTTTCAACTGTTACAGGCTATAAACCCGGTTATCTTGACAAGGAAAACGAAATCATTGTAGGTCTGCAGACAAACCGTCCCCTGAAAAGAGGCGTTAACCCCTTCGGTGGTATCAGAATGGCAAGACAGGCTTGTGCTGCTTACGGCTACAAGCTTTCAGACAAAATTGAAGACGAATTCCAGTTCAGAACAACACATAACGACGGTGTTTTCAGAGCTTACAGCGACGAAATGCGTCTTGCACGTAAATCAAGCATTATCACAGGTCTCCCCGATGCTTACGGCAGAGGCAGAATCATCGGTGACTACAGACGTGTTGCTCTTTACGGTATCGACAAGCTTATTGAAGAAAAGAAAAAAGATAAAGCAAATATTGCAGGAAATGAGTCAATGAACTATTCAACTGTAAGACAGCTTGAAGAACTTTTCCAGCAGATTACATTCCTCGGCTTTATGAAAGAAATGGCTGAGATGTACGGCTATGATATAAGCAAACCTGCAACTAACACCAAAGAAGCTGTTCAGTGGATTTATTTTGCTTATCTTGCTGCCATCAAAGAGCAGAACGGTGCTGCAATGAGCCTTGGCAGAACTGCAACTTTCATTGATATTTATATTGAGCGTGACATTAAAAACGGTATTCTCACAGAAGAAGAAGCACAGGAAATTATGGACGATTTCGTTATGAAACTCCGTATGGCAAGACATCTGAGAACACCTGAATATAACGAGCTTTTCGGCGGCGACCCTATGTGGATTACAGAAGCAGTGGGCGGTATGGGCGAAGACGGCAGAACTCTTGTTACTAAAAACAGCTACAGAGTTCTCAACACACTCTACAATCTCGGCTCTGCTCCCGAACCGAACCTTACAATTCTCTGGTCAGAAAGCCTTCCCGAAAACTTCAAGAAATTCTGCTCAAAGGTTTCAATTGATACAGACTCAATTCAGTACGAAAACGATGATGTTATGCGTCCTATCTACGGCGACGACTACGCTATTGCCTGTTGCGTATCTGCGATGAAAGTGGGCAAACAGATGCAGTTCTTCGGCGCACGTTGCAACCTTGCAAAGCTCCTTCTTCTCACTCTCAACGGCGGATATGACACCACTTCAGGCATTCACATCGGCCCCCAGAAGGAAGTTATGGCAGATGAAATCCTTGATTTCGATAAAGTTAAGGAAAGATTTGATGAATACGTAGAGTGGCTTATGAAGCTTTACGTAAACACAATGAACGTTATTCACTATATGCACGATAAATACGCTTATGAAAAATCACAGATGGCACTTCACGACACAAACGTAGAAAGATTTATGGCTTTCGGTGTTGCAGGTCTTTCTGTAATTACTGACTCATTAAGCGCTATCAGATATGCAAAAGTTAAACCTATCCGCGATGAAAACGGATTTATCGTTGACTTTGAAACAGAGGGTGAATTCCCCAAATACGGCAACGACGATGACCGCGTTGACCTTATAGCAAAAGACCTTACACATCAGGTTATTACCGAGCTTCGCAAAACTCCTACTTACAGAAATGCTATCCACACTCTTTCAGTGCTTACAATCACATCAAACGTGGCTTACGGCAAAAAGACAGGTGCAACACCTGACGGAAGAAAGAAAGGCGAACCCTTCGCACCCGGTGCTAACCCCATGCACAACCGCGAAGAAAACGGTGCTCTTGCATCTCTCAACAGCGTTGCAAAAATTTCTTACGATGACTGCCGTGACGGTATTTCAAACACATTCTCAATCACACCTGATGCATTGGGTAAAGATGACGAATCAAAAGTTAATAACCTTGTTCATGTGCTTGACGGTTATTTCCACCAGAAAGCACACCACATCAACGTAAACGTGCTTAACCGCGAAACTCTTATGGCAGCATATGAAAACCCTGAACTTTATCCTAACCTTACAGTGCGTGTTTCAGGCTATGCCGTAAACTTCGTAAAACTCTCACGCGAACAGCAGAGAGAAGTTATTTCACGTACGTTCCACGAGAGGCTTGCTTAAATGAACGGATATATCAATTCTGTTCAGTCTTTCGGTGCAGTTGACGGACCGGGGGTCAGATATGTGATTTTTATGCAAGGGTGTCCTTTGCGATGCTCTTGCTGCCACAACCCCGACACCTGGGAATTTTCAAAAGAGCAGGAAGTTACACCTGAAGATTTACTTACAAAAATTCTTCGTTTCAAAAGTTACTTCGGTGCTGACGGCGGTGTTACCGTTTCAGGCGGAGAAGCACTGATGCAGAGCGAATTTGTAACAGAACTTTTCACACTCTGCAAAAAAGAAAACATCCACACGTGCCTTGACACAAGCGGATGTATTCTTGATGAAAATGCAAAAAAACTGCTCTCGGTTACAGACCTTGTTCTTCTTGACATAAAGTATACAAACGAAGACGACTATCAGAATTATGTGGGTTGTTCCCTTTCAGATGTGATGAAATTTTATGATTATCTTGAAGAAAAGAATATCCCCACATGGATTCGTCAGGTGATTATTCCTACGAAAACTGATTCTGAAGAAAATATGTCAGAACTTCTCAAAATCATTGAGAATCATCCCCTGTGCACAAAGAAAGCAGAACTTCTGCCTTTCAGAAAATTGTGTCAGCCTAAATACGACAATATGGGGCTTGAATTCCCCTTCGGAAACATCCCCGAGCCTGACCCTGAAAAAGTAAAAAAATTACAAAATACTATAAACAAAAAACTCGCAAGTAATTAACTTGCGAGTTTTTTACATCTTTAGCACAAAAAATCCCTGTCAGTTATTTCTGACAGGGATTTGAATTTATTCTGTTTTTTCTTTAAACATAACTATAGGCTGTTCGCCGTTTTCAACGCATTCTTTTGTAATCTGTACGCTCTGCACATTTTCGTCAGAGGGAATATCGTACATTACGGGGAGAAGAATATTTTCTGCTATTGAGCGAAGACCACGTGCGCCTGTTTCTTTTTCAAGAGTTTTCTTTGCGATAGCACGGAGCGCATCGTCATCAAAAGTAAGGTCAACATCGTCCATTGAGAAAAGCTTCCTGTACTGTTTAACAAGAGCATTTTTAGGCTCGGTCATAATCTGAACAAGTGCGTCCTCGTCAAGCTCCTGAAGAACAGTAACAATGGGAAGACGGCCGACAATTTCAGGAATAAGACCAAATTTCACAAGGTCCTGATGTATAACTTTATTTCTGATATTTTCAGATTTTCTTTCTTCCTTACCCTTAACATCGGCACCAAAACCTAAAGCACCGTTGTTGCCCGTGCGTTTTTCGATAATTTTTTCAATACCGTCGAAAGCACCGCCACAGATGAAAAGAATATTTGTTGTATCAATCTGAATAAATTCCTGCTGAGGATGTTTTCTTCCGCCCTGAGGAGGAACGTTTGCAACAGTGCCTTCAAGAATTTTAAGAAGTGCCTGCTGAACACCTTCACCGCTTACATCACGTGTAATTGAGGGGTTTTCAGATTTTCTTGCAATTTTGTCGATTTCGTCAACGTAGATAATACCTCTTTCGGCTTTTTCTACATCAAAATCGGCAGCCTGAATAAGTCTTAAAAGAATGTTTTCAACGTCTTCGCCAACATAACCTGCTTCAGTAAGAGTTGTTGCATCTGCAATAGCAAAGGGAACATCAAGAATTTTAGCAAGTGTCTGTGCAAGCATAGTTTTGCCCACACCAGTTGAACCGAGCATAATAACATTACTTTTCTGAATATCCACATCACCGTCATCAATGGAATTGATACGTTTGTAATGGTTGTACACAGCAACGCTCAACACAACCTTTGCATCATCCTGGCCGATAACGTATTCATCAAGTTTTTCCTTGATTTCACGGGGTTTGGGCAATTTAGGTGTTTCCTGAACTTCGCGTTTGCGAACTCCACGTTTTGTGCCCATTTCTTCCTCAATGATATCGCGACAAAGGTCAACACACTCGTTACAGATGTAAACGCCGTGACCTGCAATCATCTTGCGGACCTGCGCCTGACTTTTACCGCAGAATGAGCAAAAAACGGAACTTTTTGTGCCATCATTTTTAGACATTATAAAATACTCCCGTTATCTTTTGTAAATTACTTTATCGATAAGACCGTATTCCATTGCTTCCTGAGCACTCATGAAATTATCTCTGTCTGTATCCTTTGCGATAACATCGATGGGTTTACCTGTGTTTTCTGAAAGGATTCTGTTGAGATTTTCTTTAGTCTTGAGGATATGCTTTGCAGCGATTTCGATTTCAGTTGCCTGACCTTTTGCACCGCCGAGAGGCTGGTGAATCATAATTTCGCTATTGGGAAGTGCGAATCTCTTACCCTTTGCACCTGATGACAGAAGAAATGCACCCATACTTGCTGCCATACCCATACAAATTGTCGAAACGTCGCATTTGATATACTGCATTGTGTCATAAATTGCAAGACCTGCAGTTACTGAGCCGCCGGGGCTGTTGATGTAAAGGCTGATGTCTTTATCGGCATCCTGACCTTCAAGGAAAAGCAACTGTGCAACAACGATACTTGCAGTTGCGTCGTTAACTTCGTCAGAGAGAACGATGATTCTGTCGCTGAGAAGACGAGAAAAAATATCGTATGAACGTTCACCTCTGTTTGTCTGTTCTACTACATAAGGTACTAAACTCATAATGATGCCTCCTTTTAGTTTACCTATGACACATTTTAGGTTGTTTTCAGTTTAATTATTCAGCAGCTTCTGCTTTTTTAGTTGTTTTCTTTGCTGCGGGTTTCTTTGCTGCCTTTTCTTCGCCGTCAGCTGCTTTTTTAGTTGTTGTTTTTTTAGCAGTTGTTTTCTTTGCAGGTTTTTCTTCGCCGTCAGCTGCTTTCTTTGTTGTTTTCTTTGCAGCGGGTTTGCCTACTTTTGCATTTTCAACGATGAAGTCTACAGCCTTACCGATTGCAAGGTCTTTTTTGAGTTCTTCAGGATTGATGAACTTCTTGAGAGTGTCAACATCCATTTTGTACATTTCAGCGTATTTTGCAAATTCTGCATCAACATCTGCATCTGTTGCTTCGATGTTTTCAACTTCAACGATTTTTTCAAGAGCAAGACGTGTTTTAACCTGAATTTCTGCCTGACCTTTAAGGTCTTCCATATATTTGTCCATTGAGAGACCCATATACTGAAGGTAGATATCAAGTGCAAGACCCTGCTGAGCCATCTGCTGTTCTGTCTGCTGTTTCATTTCGTCAGCTTTATTATCAATCATAACCTGAGGAATTTCTACAGTTGCACCTTCGCAAACCTGTTTGAGAAGTGCTGATTCAAAAGCATCCTTTGCTCTCTGAGCTTTGCTTTCACCGATTTTTGCTTTGATGTCTGCTTTGAGTTCATCAAGTGTATCAAATTCGCTTACGTCTTTTGCGAATTCGTCGTCAAGTTCGGGATATTCTTTTGATTTGATTTCGTTAACTTTAACTTTGAATGTTGCATCTTTACCTGCAAGTTCAGGAGCATATTCTGTGGGGAATGTTACGTTAACATCGAATTCATCGCCTGCGTTTTTGCCGATAATCTGGTCTTCAAAACCGGGGATGAACTGACCTGAACCGATTTCAAGGTCAAAGTTTTCGCCTTTACCGCCGTCGAAAGCAACGCCGTCAACAAAACCTTCGAAGTTGATGTCTGTGATATCGCCTTTAACTACTGCTCTGTCTTCAACTGTTACAAGACGTGAGTTTCTTTCAAGGAGATTTTTGATTTCTGCATCTACTTCTTCATCAGTTGCTTCTGCAGATTCTTTTTCTGCTTTAAGACCTTTGTATGCACCGAGTTCAACGTCAGGTTTTACTGTAACCTTAAGTGTGAGTGCTGCACCGTCTTTGTCAAGCTTTGTGATTTCAACATCGTAGGGAGCTGCAACGATTTCAAGCTTTGCTTCTTCGATTGCTGCACCAACAACGTCAGGATAGAGAATGTCGAGTGCATCTTCATAGAAGAAGCCTTCGCCATACATTTTTTCGATCATTGCCTTGGGAGCTTTACCTTTACGGAAGCCGGGAAGGGCAATCTTTTTTTTCTGCTGGTTGTAAGCTTTCACAGTAGCTTCTTTAAGCTGTTCTGCAGAAATTTCAACCTCAAGTGAGTACACGTTTGTTTCGACTTTGTTTGATGATTTCAAGCTCATTTTTAAGTCCTCCATATTCTTTTTACAAAAGTAAATATTAACTGAATTATTTTATCAAATATTTTCCTGAATTTCAACCTTTTGTTAACATATCGTCAATTCGTCACAAAAAGTCAACATTTTTCTACCAGTTTTGGGCAAAAGTTAAGGAAATCTCCTGAAATTAACGAGAATTTTATGCCGTCACGCTCTCCTGTGAAAGCATAGTTATGCGACGGTCCGTGAAGATGTGCATAATAACAGCGTTTTATACCCTCGTTTTTAAGCACTTCATAAATCTCTTCGCACACTGCATCGCGGCTCAACGGCGGGTAGTGAAGGAACACAACCGGCTCACCGCCAAGCTTTTTGGCCTCGTCAATTGACATTTTGAGTCTGCCCGCTTCACGGAGAAGAACTTTCTTATCTTTCTCTCCGTCATAGAACCAACCACGCGAACCGCACACTGCAACATCGCCTATTCTGTACGCATTGTTAAAGAGAATATTCAGTGTTGAAAAACCGTTTTTTTCAAAAAATTCATCGGCTTTCTTTTTTGTGCTCCACCAATAATCGTGGTTGCCTTTCATAATAAGTTTTCTGCCGTTAAGCTTATCAAGAAATCTGAAATCTTCTTTCGCACCTTCAATATTCATCGCCCACGAAATATCACCTGCAACAACAACCGTGTCTTCATCCGTTACAAGTTTATTCCAGTTTTTTTCAAGTCTTTCTTCAAAGTTCTGCCAGCCGCGGAAAATATCCATTGGCTTATCTGAACCGAAAGACAGATGTGTGTCACCAATTACATACAACGACATAGCAGTTTCCTTTCTGAATAATTTATGAAAAAATGAGAACAATAGAACTGCTTTGAAAAAAGCAAATTCAAAACGGAGGCGAAATAAAATGGAAAAAGATCTTATCAGAGAAATTTCTTGTAACGCAAAGAACTGCGTTTACAACGAAAACGGCCAGAAATGTGTTGCAGGTCACATCAACGTAGGCACAAGCACTGCTTGCACATCAAGCGAAACTTGCTGCTCAACTTTCAAAAACTGTGACTCCTGCAAATAAAATCAGATTCCTAACATTTTAAAGACAACCTCGGTCATCTCGGGTTTCTTGCAGACACCTGTAAATCTGGGTTCTTTACCTTTAAGGTTTGCCAGCTGTTCAGGGCATTTAACGCCTGAAACCCGGGAGAGTTCGTCTACTGTTTCAAATTCGTCTGAACATACATAATCTGCTTCAACTGCACCGAGAACTGCTTTTGAGAATTTGTAGGGGTTTGCAGTTGCAGCAATAACTGTTACTGTATCGTCGCCTGTTCTCTCAACATAATCTTCGTAAACCTTGATAGCAACTGAAGTGTGAGTATCGGGAAGATAGTTCTTTTCTTTGAAGCTCTTTGCGATAGTTGCGCTTACTTCATCGTCTGAACAGCAACCTGCATCGAAATCTGCTTTAAGAGCATTCAGAACTTCTTCGCTTACTGTGTATTTACCGTCATTGTTAAGTTTACCCATCATTTCTGCCACTGCTTTATCGTCCGAACCTGTGAGATGATAAAGAAGTCTTTCAAGGTTTGATGAAATGAGAATATCCATTGACGGAGAAGTTGTTGTGAAAAATTCACGGTTTTTATTGTATTCACCTGTTGTGATGAAATCTGTAAGAACATTATTTGCGTTTGATGCGCAGATAAACTTGTTTACGGGAAGTCCCATCTGTTTTGCATAGTATGCTGCAAGGATGTTACCGAAGTTACCTGTGGGAACAACGATGTTGATTTTTTCACCTGCCACAATTCTGCCGTCTGCAATAAGGTCGCAGTATGCAGAAATGTAATATACAACCTGAGGAACAAGTCTGCCCCAGTTGATTGAGTTTGCAGATGAGAACTGCATATTATTTTCTTTGAGCTTTGCACCGATTTCTTTGTCTGTGAAAATCTTTTTAACGCCGCTCTGTGCATCGTCAAAGTTGCCTTCAATAGCACAAACGCTGACATTTGAGCCTTCCTGTGTTGTCATCTGAAGTTTCTGCATAGGACTTACACCGTCTGACGGATAGAAAACAAGAATCTTTGTTTTCTCAACATCTTTGAAGCCTTCAAGAGCCGCTTTACCTGTATCGCCTGATGTTGCAACAAGAATGATAATTTCTTTGCCGTCAACTGTTTTCTTTGCAGAAACAGTAAGGAGATACGGAAGAAGCTGAAGTGCCATATCTTTGAAAGCACAGGTAGGTCCTTTGAAAAGTTCAAGGATATATGCTTCATCGTTGAAAGGCACAACGGGTGCTACTTTCTCACTGTCAAATTTACCTTCTTTGTAAGCACCGTTTACGCAGTAAGAAATTTCTTCTTCTGTGAAATCAGTAAGGTAAAGTGAAAGAACTTTTTTTGCTCTTTCGATGTAAGACATCTCTGACATCTTTTTGATATCGTCAAGAGAAATCTGCGGGAATGACATCGGCACAAAAAGACCGCCGTCTTCTGAAATCCCCTGAGAAATTGCTTTTGCAGCGTCTACGGACACTGCGTTGTTTCTTGTACTTGTGTACTTCATAAACATCCCTCTTTAATAAATGTTATATCATTTTATTGTAACATAATTTATCTATTTAGTAAATACCTGACTGCGGAAATATCTGTCAGCATTTTCAAAAAATATCTTATCAGCCAGTGTTCTGCCGAAATAAGAATAAAAAGCATCGTAAAGTGCAGGCATTTTTTCAATTCCTTTGATCTCATCGTTAATTGTGCAACCGTCAAAATCACTGCCAAGGCACAAAACATCTGCTCCGCCTAAAAGAAGAATATGTTTTGCGTGGTCAAAAAGTTTCTGCACTGAATTGCCTTCGCCTAAAAATTTATTATAGAAATTAAGTCCGATAAGACCTTTTCTTTCAATGATTATCTTAATCTGCTCATCCTTTAAATTTCTCGGATGATTTTCAAGTGCGTATACATCGGAATGACTTGCGATAAACGGAAAATCTGTTGCTTCGCAAAAATCATAAAAGCCTTTTTCACCAAGATGAGATACATCGGGAACAATGCCGAATTTTACCATTTCCTTTACGGCTTCTTTGCCGAAAGAAGTAAGCCCATTATCTTCATCTGAAAAGCATCCGCTTGCAAGTTCATTTTCTTTATTCCATGTAAGAGTAATAATTTTAACTCCGTCGCGGTAAAGCTTTTCCACATTTTCAAGTTTACCTGCAAGAGCAGAGCCGCCTTCAACTGCAAGAATTGCACCTTTTACATCTTTGCATTCTGTTCTGAATTTTTCAAGAACTTCACAGTAATAATCTTCTGCATCTTTTCCCCTTTTTTCATCGGGCATCCATATTGCGAAAACCTGTTTCCATTCGTCAATACATTCTGCTTTTTCAAGAGAAATATCAAGGTCGTTTGACTTTAAATTTTTACCTTTCAGGTAACACTCTGTTATTGTGTCGCAATGTAAATCAAAAAACTTCATTATTCCACCTCAAATGCGTTTATAATATGATTAACAATAGTTTTCCCCTTTTCTTTTTTAACCTCCACAACGTCAAATCGCGGCTGTTTTTCGGTAGGGTTTTCAGATAAATAAATTTCTGCAGTTGTTATTATTTTTCTTTGCTTACGCAAGTCAACAAATTCCTTCGGCTCTGCGATAGAATTTTCGCTTCTCGCTTTCACTTCAGCAAAAATAATATATTCCTTATTCTCTGCAATAATATCAATTTCACCGAAACGTGTCTGGAAATTTTTTCCGATTATTTTATAGCCTTGCTTTTTAAGATACCTTGCGGCTTTTTCTTCGCCCTCAAGACCAAAAAGACCTATATTCATTACTTTTCACCCGTAATCTTTTTAAGAAAGCTTCTTCTGTGGACAGGTGAAATGCCATGCTCCATAATTTTTTCGTAATGGAGTTTTGTGCCGTAGCCTTTATGCTTCGGAAATTCATACTGCGGATACTGCTCTGCAATTTCCACCATCAATCTGTCTCGTGTAACCTTCGCAAGAATTGATGCTGCAGCAATAGACGGGCTTTTCGCGTCACCTTTGACTAAAGTTCTTGCCTGAATATCAAGGGGCGGTTTCTGATTGCCGTCTACGAGTGCTAAATCTGCTTTCACATTCAGGCTTTCAACTGCCCTTTTCATAGCAAGGAAGGTTGCCTGAAGAATATTAATTTCTTCAATTTCTTCAACACTTGCAAAAGCAATGCCGTAAGAAATTGCTTCTTCGCAGATAACATCATACAATGCATCACGCTTTTTTTCTGTAAGCTTTTTACTGTCATCAAGGCCTTCAATAACAAGTCCGTCAGGGAGAATTACTGCCGCTGCACAAACAGGTCCCGCAAGCGGTCCTCTGCCTGCTTCGTCAACTCCGCAGACAACCTGAAAGCCTTGTTCATGCGCCTGATGTTCAAAAGTGTAATCCATAATTTTTCCTCACTTTGCGAAAAGAGGGCGATATACAATCGCCCATTGAATTTATTTTTTTATTATAAACTTACTCTTATTCTTCTCTGACCGTTTCTTTTTCAATCTTTCCTCACGTTTTTTCGCACGCTTGTATTGTTCCACATACGTTTCCAGAACAGGTACATCTTTATGTTCAAGAACTTCACTGCACATTTTCGCGTTAACAGGGAAAAATTTTATGAATCCCTCTTTGCAATTAAGTTTGTTTATTTTGCCACTGAACTCCTTCGGATACGGTGTTGTTGAAAAATAAATATAACTGAAACCCGTTTTGTAAATATCAGCCTTTACCACATTACCAACTGTAAATGCTTCAAAACCAATATATTTACATTCATCCCAACTTAAAAAGACGCTCTTTTTAAACAGGCATCTCCACCTGACACCTTTATCATTGACAATAAGCTTGCCCCATACTAATGGCCAAATGAATTTTCCAAAAGCCACATAAAAGAAAACTTCTAAAAGAATCACTAACACAAAAAATATTATCAATGAAAAATATTCCTTTTCCCGAAAGCCCTGAATAACAGGCTGATAAAAAATAACAAACCAAAACAACATCAGAAGACAAAAAAGTCTTCCCTCTGTTACAAGAATGATGTGTGAGCGAAAAGTTTTCTTCATTATAAAACCTCTTTTGTCATTACAAAGAGTTTGAAACTGCATATAATTCAATACTTTGGTATGCTGTCGAGAGTAATTTTGCCAAGCTTTCCTGCGCGGTATTCATCAAGAATTGTTGTTGCCGCACGCTCGGTATTTATTTCTCCGCCTGAAATGAGCATACCTCTTTTTCTGCCTATCATTTCAAGAATTTCATAAGGCTCTTTATCTTCAAAGCCTGTGATTTTATATCTTTCTGTCAGCCTTTCGGGATAATCATTTTTCATAACCTCAAGGAATCTGACTGCCAGACTTTCAACGTCAAGAATATCGTCCTTGACTGAACCTATAAACGCAAGCTTATCGCCTACTGCAGGGTCTTCAAATTTCGGCCACAAAACACCGGGAGTGTCTAAAAGCTCAATGCCGTCACCGATAACAAACCACTGATTATGCCTTGTTACACCGGGTCTGTCGGCAACTTCTGCCCTCTTTTTACCTGCCATACGGTTGATAAATGAGCTTTTGCCTGTATTGGGAATACCAACAACCATAACTCGCAAAGCTCTGCCCTGCATATTTTTTTCTTCGTATGATTTGATTTTATCAGCAAGGACTTCCTTTATAAGCGGTCTGTAAAGATTTAAGCCTTTTCCGCTTTTACAGTCTGCCGCAATGGCAGCAACGCCCTGGCTTTTAAAATAAGCTATCCATTTTCTTGTCGCATTTTCGTCTGCAACATCGCATTTATTGAGAATAACTATTCTCGGTTTGCCTGAAATAATATCTGAAATTTCAGGGTTATGACTGCTGACGGGAACTCTTGCATCGACAATTTCCGTCACAGCATCAACAAGAGGCAGACTTTCCTTTATTTTACGGCGGGTTTTCGCCATATGTCCGGGAAACCACTGCACAACCTGATTCTGAAAATCACTTGCCATATCTTTTACCTCAGATTACATCCCAGCTGCCTGCAGGTGAAATTCTGCCGAGAACTGTTCCGTAAATATATCTTTCATCAATAAGTCCCACCGCGTTTGAACGGCTGTCGGATGAACTGTTTCTGTTATCGCCCATTACAAAAACAAAACCTTCGGGAATTGTAACGGGTCCGTTAAAGTTTTCGCGTTCATTTGTAGGTGAAGCGAGAGTGTATTCAGGGTTTTCCGCAACACCGTCAATATAAACAACACCTTTATCAAAATCAATATCAACAGTTTGTCCGCCAACGGCAATTATTCTTTTAATAAGCGGTTCGTTGAATGCATTGGGCTGGGTAACAACCACAATATCCCCTGCTTCGTGAGTGTTATCAAAAGCAGTTACCATAAGCATATCACCATGGTTGAGTGTGGGGAACATTGACCAACCGCTTACAGTTGCTGTTCTGAAAAAGAAAGTAAAAACAACTGCTATGGCAATAATACCTGTCATCACTACAGAGGCAAAATCAAAAAGCATTGAGCCTTTGTTTTCTTTTTTATTAACCTGTTCAACTTTTTCTTCCATTGTTTATGCCTCCTGCCTGAGATTTATATACTCAATCTTTTCAAAAGGAAATACGCGTATAAGTACTCTGCCGAGAATATATTTTTCGTTGATTATTCCTATCTGCGTTGAACGGCTGTCAAGAGAGCCGTTTCTGTTATCGCCCATTACAAAAACGCAGTTTTCGGGCACACGCACGGGAAACTCAACATCGTAACTTAAGGTTGTGGGCGTTTTTGTGTACGGCTCATCAAGGACTTTTCCGTTAACATAAACCTCGCCCTTATTAAAATCTATATAAATTTCATCTCCTGCAACGCCTATAACACGTTTAATAACAGGTCCGCCTTTGTATGTGGGCGGAGTTGCAACAACAATGTCGCCGAACTGCACATGTTTTTCAAAATTGCTCACAAGGAGCCAGTCGCGGTGCTGCAAGGTGTTGGTCATAGATTCACCGCTTACCTGCACCACTCTGAAACCAAAAGCAAAAATCAGAAAAATCACAACAAAAGATGCCATGATTGAAGAAACCCAATCAAAGACAGATTTGCTCTTTTCTGATGCTTTTTTCTCCGAATCATAAATTTCCGCAGGCTGACCCAGAGAATCAAAAACATATACAGATTTTTCAATTCTACGTTTCATAAAACAAAAATTCCCTTGAAAATCTAATATAAAAAGCAAAAGGGCAAGCCTGTAGTTTTACAGGCGTGCCCCAATAAATCCATATCGAGTTATAGGGCTGAACCCTATACAACAGAATTAACCAATCTGCTCTTTAACTTTAGCAGCCTTACCAACTCTGTCACGAAGATAATAAAGTTTGCTTCTGCGAACTTTACCTGTTCTGATAGTTTCAACTTTTGCAACGTTGGGTGAGTTAACGGGGAATACTCTTTCAACACCTGTGCCGTATGAAATACGACGAACTGTGAATGTTTCTGAAACACCGCTACCACGTTTTGCAATAACTGTACCTTCGAAAACCTGGATTCTTTCTCTTTCACCTTCACGGATTTTAACGTGAACTCTTACTGTGTTACCTACTTCAATAGCAGGTTTTTCAGCTTTAATGCTGTCCTGTGCAATCAATTTGAGTGCGTCCATTTTATTTTCCTCCTTAAATAGTTTGCGGCAATTCCGCTTTTTTACAGTCGTTCATAACACATTTACAATGGCAGAGGACCGACAGCTTCGTTGTCTTTCGGCAATGAATACGGTCTGTTAAGTCAGACCTATACAAATGCTTTAGTAGTATAACATAAGCAAATGGAAAAATCAAGTGTTTTTTCAAAATTATCTGAAAATTTCAAAACTTTCTGTAAGCAGACATTTTTTCTCGAATTTTTTGTACAAGGGAAGAATCGGGGACTTCTTTTCTATAGCACCGATAAACAGATTAGGTGCAATATTTACAGGATTACCTGCCGATAAATCAACATTTATCACAAGCACATTATCTTTAACCTCAGTTTTAAAATTAAAGATATGCTCACCAAGGGGCACTTCCTTCATAATTTTCTTGTGGCCTTTTTTGCCCTTCTTTTCGCAGACAAGGCTTTTTTCGTCAACAAGTTTCTGTAAAAGTGAAGCAAAACTTTCCGCCTGATTTTCATTTTCAAAATCAAGAGTTACCACATATCTGCCGTATCTGATTTCTTTTGCATTCAGGAAAGGCTCTTCAACACTTACGAGGTCAAGCCCTTCAGGCATCTGGTCAAAAAGCTTTTCTTTTACTTCCCATGGTGTAACACCGTCTTCAACTCTGATATCAACACATTCGCTTTCACTTTCAATACCAAGAGAAAGGGGCAAGGGGAAAGTGATATATGCGTGAGGGTTGAAGCCTTCTGTGTACCACACTTTAAGCCCTGAACGTTTAATGGCTTTTGTCATTGAACGCATCAAGTCAAGGTGAGAAATATATTTGGCTCTGCCCACCTTTTTAAACCATATTCTAAGAGAGTTCACGACATTCACCTCCGCAAAGCTTATTTGCCGAACAGCCGTTGCATTTTTCTCTGCAGTTCGGTGTTGTCTGTGCCTCATAGGCTTTTTTATTTTCTTTTTCAAAGAACTTTTTGGGGATTCCGTAATCCATATGGTCCCAGGGGAAAACTTCGTCAAATGAACGCTTTCTGTTTGCATAGAATGCGGGGTCAAGCCCTGCCATTTCAAAGGCCTGCATCCATTTATCAAAATCAAACTGGTCATCCCAGCTGTCAAACTTGCAGCCAAGCTTATACGCATTATAAATTACCTGCGAAAGGCGTCTGTCACCACGTGCAAAAACGCCTTCAAGGAAGCTCATCTTCGGGTCGTTCCAACCGATGTTGATTTTCTTTGTTTTAACAGAATTCTTGAGAAGTTCCTGCTTGTATTCTATTGTTTTAATGTCATCCTGTGCTTCCCATTGGAAAGGAGTAAAGGGTTTGGGAACAAATGATGCAACGCTGATATTTACGTTTACTCCCCTGCCCTTCGGCTTATCGGGGTTATTGTAAAATTCATTCACAACATTCTGTGAAAGGTCGGCAATAGCAGTTACGTCTTCGTCTGTTTCAGTAGGCAGACCTATCATAAAATAGAGTTTAACGCCTGTCCAGCCTTTCATAAACGCTTTACGGGATGAAGAAAGAATTTCTTCTTCAGTAACATTTTTATTGATAACATCGCGAAGCCTTTGTGTGCCTGCTTCTGCAGCAAAGGTAAGACCGCTTTTTCTGATTTTTGCAAGTTTTTCTGCAATAGAAGAACTGAAATTATCAGCACGGAGTGACGGCAGAGAAATATTGATTTTTTCATCAAGTGTCCAATCGAAAAGCTTATCAAGCAAATCTTCAAGACCTGTGTAGTCACTTGTGCTTAAAGAACAAAGAGAAATTTCTTCGTAACCTGTATTTTTGCAGATTGCTTTGCACTGCTCATTTACAACTTCGGGACTTTTTTCTCTTATAGGTCTGTAGAGAAAACCTGCCTGACAGAATCTGCAGCCTCTTATGCAACCTCTGAAAATTTCCACAACTGTTCTGTCGTGTACAGGTTCAATAAAAGGAACAATAAATTCTTTCGGTGCAAACATTGTATCGAGATTTTTTATAACTCTCTTTTTAACTTTTTCAGGTGCACCGTTTGTGGCTTTCACTTCACTGATTGTGCCGTCTTCGTTATAACTTACATCATAAAATGCAGGTACATAAACGCCTTCAATTTTTGCAGCCTCTTTCAGGAATTCTTCTTTTGTGCTACCTTTCTGCTTATGAATTTTAAGCAAATCGATAAGCTCGTTTGTAACTTCTTCGCCTTCACCAGGAAGAGTGATATCAACGAAATCGGCAATAGGCTCTGCATTGCACACACAAGAGCCGCCTGCAATTACTATAGGTGTGAGAGAAGTTCTGTCTTTTGCATAAATGGGAAGCCCTGCCAGATCAAGCATATTGAGCACATTGGTGTAACTCAGTTCATACTGCATTGTAAAACCTATCAAATCAAAATCTTTGATAGGGTCGCTGCTTTCAAGGGCATAGAGAGGAATGTTGTTTTTACGCATTTCCTCTTCCATATCTGTCCACGGTGCAAAAACTCTTTCGCACCACGCATCTTTTCTTTCATTCACAAGTGAATAAAGAATTTTCATACCAAGATGTGACATTCCTATTTCGTATGTATCAGGGAAACAGAATGCATATCTTATATCAACTTTGTTTTTATCTTTAATTACGCTGTTAAATTCTCCGCCCGTATATCTGCCGGGCTTCTGAACAAACTGCAATACGTTTTCAACTTTTTTTGAAAGCACTTTATCACTTCACTTTCACGATTCTGAATTCGGCAATTTCTACGCCATCGATTGTTTCACCGATTTCAAGTTCAAGGCAACCGTTTTCAAAAACATCTTTCGGCAGGATATATGCAGCCGAGAAATAACCGGGTGCAAGATACATTTTGTCAAACTCTGCATCTCTTTCGCCGCCATAGGTGTTACCCTCAAAAATCTTTTTACCGTTTGCAAGAATAGTCTGGATGCCTTTTCTTTCTTTATCTTCTGCGTGGTAAACAACGATAAGCTTATAATCGCAGTTGCCTGTGAAACCGCCCAGATTTGCATTAAGCGTGTAATGGTCGTAGCATTTGAGAAGTTCCATAGGAATGTCTGCGTCTATGTTTTCGCGTCTGTCTGCAATTACGTTCATATAAGGTTCGCCGTGCTGCTGTGTAGTATCAAGAGGAGCATATCCGTGCTCTGCAAATGAGAAGAACATTTCATCAGGCTCAACTTTATTTCTGAGCATAATTTTCTGCATATATTCTGCAGGATTTTCTGTTTTCTTTGCTTCTGCGATTTTCTTCAAATACCAGCGTCTGTTTGTAACGGGGCGGTCAATCTGGTCAAGCACAGCACCGCGTTCCCAATTTAAAGCGTCGTGTCTTTCAACGCTTGTCTGCATACCGATAATGTCAAACAATTTATCACCGATTGAGAAAATTTCTTTATAAAGAGCATGATATTCTTCGCAGAAATCAATGGAGAGAATTTCTTCTGCCTTTTCAATATCATTTCTGAAAATATAATCTTTTGCTTCATCAATAGCATCTGTTTCAGCACGTCTTCTCATTTTAACGAGCATATCAAACTCTGCTCTGTAAAGGTGCATAAGGAAACGCCAGTTATCGTGAAGTTCGGGGTTTTCTGTAAGAACATTTCTGAAAAGATTAAGTGTGTTTTCAATACTGGGGTTATCGAGCGGGTCACCAATCCAGTTATATTCAAGGCCTGAAATTGCCTGACCGCATTTAACATAATCTGCACCCGGGAAGAAAAGTCTTGAATAATCTTCGAGTATTGCTCTTACTGACTGTTCTTTTTCCCATTCAAGTCTGCCCCATACGAATTTATTTGCATCGTCAGTTACACCCTCTGAATAAGCAACACTGCCTACTGTATAGGGAGATTTTATTGAGTGGATTCTCTTATATTCCTGAGGTCTGGGGTTTACACTTTCACGGCTGTTGACTGCCTGAAGAGAATAATGCCATGCTTCTGAAGGATACTGAACTGAATATTCACATCTTAAATTGTGAGTAATATCAGGATAGAAACGAAGGGGGAAACGTGAATCGATACGTCTTCTGAGTTCATAAACCTCCATCGCTCTGTTGGGACCCTGAATAACACCTGTGATAACACCGTCTTCTGTTGCGTTGATTTTTTCAACGAACATATCGCCCCAGCCTGGAATACCTCTGGGCATCTGTGCAGAAGGCCACATCTGAACATCAGGTTTGACTTTTCTTACTTCTTTTGCAATTTTTACGCAACGTGAAACAAACTGGTCTGCAGGGTAATCACCGGGGTCGCCTCCGGGCGGGAAAATAATATCAATTCTCTCTGCATCTTTAAGAGTTTCGCGACGCAAAGCTGCAGACTCATCTTCAGGAAGGTCATCATTGGGATACCATAATGATACGTCCAGATCAAGTTCGTTTGCATAGTGTGAGCATTTTTCCATGTGCTCTTTCATATTCCATTTCATAAGACTGTTATAGCTATCTTCTGTCTCAGGATATTCAGGAGGAAGAAGTTCATTTGTATTTGTGCCGAAAAGCATCAGGTTTATGAAATGGTCACGATACTGTTCAGGGCTCCATGCGTCGTATGTATTGGGCATCTTTCTGTAAGCATTCTGATGACCTCTGATTCTTTTTTCAGGAATATGCTTACCTGCAATATCAGAAATGAGAGTGATTTTTTTACCGTCATATACGGTTTTCATAAGGAATTTACCCATACCGAAAAGGAAACCTCTTACGGTAAAAGCATAGATTTTAAGTTCACCGTCACTGAGTTCAATTTCAAAGCAGTCTTTATGGGGAAGTCTTTCTTCGCCGCACTGTATGAAAGAAACAAAGGGTTTACCTTCTTTCAATTCAGGTTTTTTGCCTGTTCTTTTTTCAATTTCAAGGCTGAAAAGTTCAGCTGCTTTTAATTCTTCAGCTGTTTTTGCCTGAATAAATAAATCTGTAAAATCGAATTTCATCAGTTTTCACTCCCTTATTTTATACCAAATAAATTTTCAAAAAAGCGTTCAATCTGAAGCCACAGATATTTTAAAAACAAACCTGCTTTATAGAAGAAATAATCGCTTCTTTCTGCTTCACTTTTTATCACGACAGTTGATCCTGTATCTTCAAGTTCAAGAAAAATTGCGTGAGTCATGTTTTCTTCCGTGCTTGAATTAGGAGAATGAATTGACAGCATCATTTTGCCGTCAAGTGTTTCAAAAATCATTCCGTGTCCACCGTCAAGTTCATGGTACATTCCCCGTGTGTACAAGGGAAACATGTCGTGAGTCCATTTACCGTCAATTTCACCGTTTGAACTTCTTGCAATTCCCACAGCGTACCCTGCAGTGGGGATAGTATTTGACCACAACATAATAAGACTTCCGTCCTTTGTTCTGTAAGGACAAGGACCGTCTGTAACACGGTTAGAAGTCCAGAATGGGTCATCTGCCTTGAACATTCTTACAGGTTCGCTGACAAAACGAGTAAGGTCATCGCTTAATTTTGCATAAGACATATCACCGATTTCATCGGGCATACTTGTCCACTCGTGAACAAAAATCATCCACGGCTCACCATTTTTATCAACATAAAGTGTGCCGTCAATCGCATCCCAGTCTTTCGGTGTAATATGTCCGTCAGTAATTTCCGTGAAAGGACCTAAAGGGCTTTCACTTTTCATTATGCTGACACCTCTGTGACCTGTTGTGCCTGATTTGTATGTTGCGAAAATATAGAAACTGCCCTCGTAATAATAACATTCGGGTGCCCAATAATCGCCGATACCGTCAAAGTTTTCTGCGGAATCTGCTTCAAACACATTAACAGGACCTGCCCAGTTTTCCAGATCTTCGCTTACATAGCAACCGTAACCTGCTTTTGTTGCAGCACCTGTGCCGTACATAAAATATTTATTGCCGTAAACAAGAATGCAAGGGTCGCGGATAAAAATATCTTCTGTTTTTTTTAGTTTTTGTCATATCAACTTTATCTGCAGGAATTTCAAAAACAACATCACTGTTATTTTCTGCATTCACTGCTACTGAAAACATCGAAAAAGCCATAACAATCGCCATAAACAAAGCAAAAAGTTTTTTCATATAAATTCACCCTTTTATTATAAAATTAATCAAGGAAATCTTTGAGTTTTTTACTTCTGCTGGGGTGACGGAGTTTTCTTAAAGCCTTTGCTTCAATCTGACGGATTCTTTCACGCGTAACGTCAAATTCCTGACCAACTTCTTCAAGTGTTCTGGGATGACCGTCATCAAGACCGAAACGGAGTCTTAAAACTTTTGCTTCTCTGTCTGTAAGAGTTTTAAGCACTGCTGCAAGCTGTTCTTTAAGAAGAAGCATTGATGCTGCATCCTGAGGTGCAAGTGCATCTTCATCGGGGATGAAATCGCCAAGGTGGCTGTCTTCTTCTTCACCGATAGGTGTTTCAAGAGAAACAGGCTCCTGTGCCACTCTCATAATTTCACGCACTTTATCTACGGGGAGATTAAGTTTTTCTGCAATTTCTTCTGCAGAGGGGTCACGTCCGTTTTCGTGGAGAAGCTGGCTGTTTGTCTTTTTAACTTTATTGATAGTTTCTACCATATGAACAGGGATTCTGATTGTTCTTGCCTGGTCAGCAATAGCTCTTGTGATAGCCTGACGAATCCACCATGTAGCATAAGTTGAGAATTTGAAGCCTTTTGTGTAGTCGAATTTATCAACTGCTTTGATAAGACCCAGGTTACCTTCCTGAATAAGGTCTAAGAACTGCATGCCTCTGCCCACATATCTTTTTGCAATACTTACAACAAGACGAAGGTTTGCTTCAGCAAGTCTTTTCTTTGCTCTGGGGTCGTTTTCTGCAATACGGATTGCAAGGTCGATTTCTTCTTCAGGTGTAAGAAGGGGCACACGGCCGATTTCCTTAAGGTAAACCTTAACGTGGTCTTCCATTGCGGCATTTTTGGGGTCATTACCAACAACACCAAGGTCAAGGTTTTTTGTTAAATCTTCTTCAAAATTGAGAACATCAAGGTTTACATCCTCAAGGTCATCAATAATTTCGATATTCTGGTTTTCAATAGTGTCATAAAAGCTTTCAAGTTCTTCAATACTCAGGTCGAGTTCCATAAGAGCAACGTCGATTTCCTGTGTTGAAAGTTTACCTGTAGTCTTACCTTTTTCAAGAAGAACCTTCAAAGAAGATTTTTTCTCAGGTACTACTGCGTTGTTATTGTTGTTTTCCATAATTTTTCTCCTCCACACGTATGTAAAATTACTTCTTTATATTTTTAAACATATTTGCAAAATCCTCATCAGACATTGCAGATACTTCGTTTACTGATTTTTTATCTTTTGCTTTTTTCAACATTTCTATACATTCGCGGCATTCTTCAAGTGTATCGCTGATTTCGTTGAAAATATCGGAAAGATATGTGATTCTTCCGATTTCGTCAGGGCTGAATTTTTCACGGAATGAATACATTTCCAGATCTCTTCCGTTTTCAAGCAAATCAAGCAGAACTGCAAGAACACGCTTGTTGAAAGATGTAAAAAACAAATCGGGTGTTAAATCGTCTTTCAGTTTTCTGTAAAAATCAGGATTTCTGAAAAGTGAAGTTAAAATAATTTCCTCCGCTTTTGCCTGTTTGGGGTAAAGTTTTTTATCGGGATTTATTTTATCTTCTGTTCCGTTTGAAATGTTTCTTGCGTGATTAAAAAGTTCTTTTTTCGCTTTTTTACGCACAGCACCCAGATGTCTTTTCATCTCCTGCCGTATTGCATCTGCAGGAACTTCCGTCATCGAAGCAAGCTTCAGGCAATATGTTTCCCGTTCAATAGGACTTGAAAGTTCTGCCAGGAATGCAGCAGCCTCTTTAAGGAAACTCATTTTACCGTCAGAAACGCTGATATCGTATTTTTCACCGATTTTTATCAGGTTGAACTCTATATCGTTCTCTGCACCGTCAAGAAGCGATTTGAAACGTTCTTTACCGTGCTTTTTGATAATTTCGTCAGGGTCTTTTCCGCCTCTTAACTGCAGAACTCTTACTTTTATTCCCGAATCGGAGAAAATCTGCATTGCACGTTTTGTGGCTTTCTGCCCTGCCTCGTCGGAGTCGTAAGACAGCACAACTTCATCTGTGTATCTTTTCATAAGCCGTGCCTGCTCTTGCGTCAGCGCAGTACCGAGACAAGCAACTGCATTTGTAAAACCTGCCTGATGAAGCGCGATAACATCCATATATCCTTCAGCCACAATAAAGAAATCTTCTTTTGAATTCTTCGCATAATTCATAGCGAAAACTTCGTGGCTTTTTTTGTAAACAAGCGTATCTGCCGTGTTTACATATTTGGGTTTTGAATCGTCAAGCACTCGTCCGCCGAAGCCGATAACATTACCTCTTATATCAATAATAGGCGTCATCATTCTGTTTCTGAAGTTATCATAAAACCTTTCGCCGTTTTTGGTGCTTTTCTTTACAAGGTCTGCCTCATAAAGTTCGTTGACACTGAAGCCTTTCGACCTCATATGTTTAATAAGCGAATCCCACGAATCAGGGGCATAACCCAAACCGAAATGTTTTATGGTCTGCGGTGTTAAACCTCTGTTCAGGAAATATTTTAGTGCGTGGGAATTTTTCTCATCGAGCAGACACGAATAAAAAAACCTTGCCGCTTCTCTGTTTGCGGCTAAAATTCTGTTTTTCTTCTGATGAAGACTATCGTCATATCCGTCCTGCGGAAGCTGCATACCTGCACGCTCTGCAAGAAGCTTGACCGCCTCGATATAGTCAAGATTTTCAATCTTCATCGTAAATGTTATTGCATCGCCGCCTGCTCCGCAACCGAAGCAATAGAAAGACTGCGTATCTTCATACACCATAAAAGACGGTGTTTTTTCGTTATGGAACGGACACAGACCTTTATGTGTTCTTCCTTGTCTGCGTGAATCGAGCGAAACATATGACGAAACAAGGTCCATTATGTCTGTTCTCATTTTAAGTTCTGATAAAAAAGCATCATTAATCGCCATAGATTCACTCTCCTTTTTTACAGATTAAGCCATGATTTCGGCACAAACAAATTATCAAAAACGCTTACGGCATATCTGTCAGTCATACCTGCGATATAATCTGTAACTGCACGTTCTGTGCCTTCGTTTTCCATTATGACTCTCATTTCAGGCGAAAGCCTGTCCGGCTTTTTGCAGAAAAAAGCATAAAGCCACTGTATCATATCTATAGCCTTATATTCCTCGCCTTTGCAGACGGGGTTTGTGTAAACATTCTTGAACATAAAATCGTGAAGCTCGTCAAAAGCACCTTTGATTTCATCGTCAAGAACAATATCGTCTGTACTGTTTGTAATTGCAGACATTACAAGTGTATTGATTCTTTTCGATTTACTGTAGCCAAGAACATCTTTTATTTCTTTCGGGATATCTTCTTCACTCATAACGCCTGCACGCTCTGCATCGTCAATATCGTGGTTAAGATATGCAATTCTGTCTGCAAGACGAACAAGTCTGCCTTCAAGAGTAAATGCCTGTTCACCTTTCGTGTGGCAGGCAATTCCGTTAAGAACTTCTTCCGTAAGGTTAAGACCTTTTCCGTCTTTTTCAATTACGTCTGCAACTCTCACGCTCTGTATGTAATGCTTGAAGCCGAAAGGTGCAACTGCATCAAGCGCACGTTCACCTGCGTGACCGAAAGGTGTATGGCCTAAATCGTGACCTAAAGCAATAGCTTCAGTTAAATCTTCATTGAGCCTTAATGCCCTTGCCATTGTACGTGCAATCTGGGCAACTTCAAGAGTGTGGGTAAGTCTTGTTCTGTAATAATCTCCCTCAGGCGACAGAAATACCTGAGTTTTATGTTTAAGTCTGCGGAAAGATGATGAATGAATAATTCTGTCGCGGTCCCGCTGAAAATCAGTTCTTACAGGACAGATTTCTTCTTCTCTTTTTCTGCCCCTCGTCTCGTCTGCAAAGCTTGCATACTGCGACAAGGTTGCGTGTTCAATTTCAATAGTGCGTTCTCTTATTGTTTTCTCCATACATCACACCGCCTTTACTTATATATACAACTATTTTTGCGGTTTTCCCCTGTAAAAATCAAAATTTTTACATTGCGCAGAAAATTTCTCCTGTTTTTTCGCATCTGAATCTGCCGTTGCTGACATCGATGAGATTTTCGTTGAATTTACTTAAATCTCCGTCGGCAATTCTGAATATAACTTTCACGTCATCGGCAAAAATTGTATCGTCAACCACACCGCCCGCTTCTGCAATAAGAGTGGGCAGTTTGCCGTAGAAAGAATAATCGCACTTTGCCTCTGCAATGGCACAAAGCTGCATTGTTACAACCTTACCTGCTTCAAGTGCAATAGATGCCGTATGCGAATAAGCACGCACAAGTCCGCCGGCCCCTAAAAGAGTGCCGCCGAAATATCTTGTTGCCACCACTGCAACATCAACAACTTCCGCTTTGAGAAGAACATCAAGCACAGGTATTCCTGCTGTGCCCTGGGGCTCTCCGTCGTCGCTGTAACGCCTTGTCATCATATCACGCAGAACATATGCATAAACATTGTGGGTTGCATCCCAGTGCTTCTGCTTGATTTCGTTTACAAATGCCATTGCCTCGTCAACAGTTTTTACAGGTTTTACATAACCGATGAATTTTGATTTTTTCTCTACAAATTCGTCAGATGCCTCCAACGATACAGTTTTATAGCTGTCCATAGACAAAATCCTCTCTAACACAGAAAAGGCAGACAACTTTCTCAAAAAATTGTCTGCCGTTATCTTCTGTTAAAATTATGCCCAAAAGCAATTATTTGTCAAGATTGAAACGCTTCTTAAATCTGTCTACACGTCCGCCTGTATCAACAAGTTTCTGTTTTCCTGTGAAGAACGGATGACAGTTTGAACAAATATCAACACGCATATCTGCTTTTGTTGAGCTTGTTTTGTATACTGTACCACAAGCACATTTAACTTCAGTTTCCTGATAGTTGGGATGAAGTCCTTCCTTCATTTTTGTCACCTCTTTCATAAAGTAGCAATATAACAGATGTCATTTTAACATAAACAAAAATAAAATGCAACTGTTTTTTGAAAAAAAATTATATTTTGACAGTTGTTTCAAGACTGAAGGAGTAAAGAAGCGTTTCTTTAACGTTTTTGCCCAAACATTCACGTACTGCTTTCTCATAAATCTTGAGCTGACCTGCATATCTTTCCCTTAACTGCTCTGTGTCTGACACGCGGTCTGTTTTGTAATCCACAATAACAATTTCCCCGTTTTCTTCAAAAGCACAGTCAAGAATACCCTGCACTATCACTTTTTCATCGTCAAATCTGTCAGGAAGATTTTCGTCAAATTCTCTCGGCGACATTCCGATGATAAACTTTTTCTCTCTGTAAACTTCCGATGAAGAAGAAATACGGTTATATAAATCTGACCTGAAAAATCTTTCCAGCTTTCCTCTGTCAAGGCTTTTCGCCTGAATTTCCGTAAGGAAACCACGGGCAAGAAGTCTTTCAATTTCGCTTTCTATATTATTTTCAGCCTCTTTATAATCGGAAAACTGCATAAACAAGTGCATTGCAGTGCCTCTGCCCGCGGCAGAAAGAGCAGTTTTGTTCATAAAAGCAGGTCTGTCGGATGCAAAAAACTCGCGGTTTATTGTTTCTTTAAACGCAGTTGACGCTCCCCTTTTTGCAAGCACACCTGACAATTCGGAATAGGGATACACATAATCTGAAACCTCCCTGACTTTTTCAAGGTATTCAAAGTCGGTTTCTGTTTCCGCCTCCGCTTCAATTTCTTCTGCATCTGTCTGCGGTAATTCTTTTACGATTTTTACACCAAGAGGAAAATCTGCTTTTTTCTTGTTTACATCAATTCCGCTTGCCGATATACGCAGGTCAATGCCGTCTGGATGTCTCAACGAAACGGCAATAAGCCATTCAAGGTAGCTTGATGTATTTCTTATTGCAACGGGAGATATTTTATCACCGCATATGGACACCGCCGCTTTCCTGACGCTTTTTGATAAATCGTTTACTGCGCCGACAATAATAAGCTTTTCCTTCGGTCTTGTAAGAGCAACATAAAGCACTCGCATATTTTCCGAAAACTCGGTTTTTTCTTTTTCTGTTTTTATTGCAGTACGGCTTAAGGTTTCGTACTTTATCATACGTTTCGGGTCAATACCTGTAATACCCACACCATACTGTTGGTGGGAAAGCAAATCGCTTAATTTCCATTTATTGCTGAATTCACTTTCTGCCTCGGCAATGAAACATACGGGGAATTCAAGCCCTTTACTTCTGTGAATTGACATAATAGCAACTGCGTTTTCGTTACCCGAAGAATCACTTGATGCTTTGATTTCCGCAGTTTTTCCGATTTTTTCAACCTGACGGACGAAGCCGGAAAGAGATATATCGTTTTCTTTTGAAAAATTCTCTGCAAAGGTTCTGAAAATATCAAGATTTTCCTGACGTCTTTCGCCTCTGTCCATAGCTGCCACAATAGTTTTATACCCTGTTTTTTCAAGCACGTGACGTACAAGCTCACCCGGTGACATTGTTTGTGCAACAAGGCGGAAAGATGACAATTCATCAAGGAAGTATCTGCATTTTTCATTACCGTTTTCCGATGCGGCTTTCACAGCCGAATAGAAGCTTCCGCTTTTGTTATTCACCCTTATATCAGTAAGTTCATCTGCAGTGAATCCGAATACAGGCGACATCATTGATGCCAACAAGGGAATATCCCTTACAGGGTTGTCGATTACTTTTATCAGCGAAAACAGCGTTCTCACTTCAGGTGTTTCAAAAAGGCTTTCGCTCTCGTCAGCGTATGCGTTTATACCCGCTTCGTTGAGCACTCTTACAAAAACGGGAATATTCATATTCTTTCTTAAAAGAATCGCCATATCGCTTAACCTGAATCTGCCGTTTTTCTGCATTTCTTTTATTTCATTTGCAATATGCAGAGCCTGTGCAGTTGCTTTACCTGTTTCTTCAAAGGCTTCTTTTTCAATTATATGAAGTTCGCAGGAAATATCATCAGTTTCTTCAAATTTACCGCCGGGTTTAAGGGATTCTTTTTCGTCATAATCTATTTCCCCTACTTCTTCGCTCATCAATTGCGTGAAAATATAGTTTACAAAGCCTGTAACTTCCTTACGGCTTCTGAAGTTCCGGTCAAGATTTATAGTTGCAGGATAAGCAGGGTTGAGTTTGTCATAATCTGTAAAAGACTTTTTCTTTTTCAGGAAAATCTGCGGCATAGCCTTTCTGAAGCCGTAAATACTCTGCTTAACATCACCAACAAAAAACAGATTATTTTTGTCCCGTGAAATAGATTCAAACAGAATATCCTGCGCTTCGTTTGTGTCCTGATATTCATCAATAAGAATTTCTTTGAACTGCTTTGAATATTCTTCTGCCAGTTCAGTTCTTGTTATTTCACCGTTTTCTTCGCGAATCATCAGGCTCAGTGCCATATGCAGAACATCACCGAAATCGGCACAGTTTTTTTCAATTTTAAGCTGAGTGAATCTGTCAAAGAAAGCAAGAGTAAAACGGGAAAGCATTTTTATTACGGGGGCGAGAATTTCAACATCGTATCTGTTATCCGACGAAGACACGCCCAGAACTTTACGTGCTTTTTCATAAAGGCCTTTGTAGTTATCCCTTATTTCTTTAACTGCATCAGATGCTGCACATTTATATGCAGATTTCAGTCTGCCTATTGCACAGAAAGGTTTTGCGGGAGCCATAGTGATAATTTTATCCCACTGTTCTTCAGTGAATTTTTCAGGCATACATTCAATTAATCCGTCAAAAAATTCTATATCGTTTCTGAAAGCATCGCCATAGGCAGCATTTACATTTTCATCAGTTGAGAGAATCTCACGTGCTCTTTCTGCAAGAAGTCTGCAATACTGCACATTTTCCCTGAAATAATCCATAACGCTTACTGCATACGGATTTGTGAAATCTGTTTCTTTGCAGTTAAGGCGTCTGTCAATTTCTTCCAACCATTTTTTCGGATTTCTGTATGACCGTGCAAAATCGTATAAGCTCAGCACCAGATCTTTCAATGCTTTATCGTCGTTTGACTTTGTGAACATATCTGCAAGCACAAGGAAATTTTCATCTGCTTCTTCATAAAAAGCCTCTGCCGTTTCCTCGTATGCCGTTTCCTTCAGCATATCCATTGCAGCCTTATCAATCAGTTTATAGTCACTGTCAAGTTCAATTGCCTGAATATTACTTCTTACAATATCACTGCAGAAACTGTCTATTGTTGAAATTTTTGCACATTTGAGAAGCATCTGCTGTTTCATAAGATAGCTTCTCTTTTTTATATCTTTTTCCCCTCTCACAAGGTCGCTGATAGCACGGCTGATTTTATCTTTCATCTGCGATGCCGCCGCTTTGGTGAAAGTAACAATCAGCAGCTCATCAATAGAGCAGGGATTTTTTGCGTCTGTGATTTTTTCTATAACGCGTTTTACAAGCACTGCAGTTTTGCCTGAGCCGGCTGCGGCAGAAACAAGTATTGTACCGCCTGACGCGTATATAGCATTTTTCTGGTCATCAGTCCACTTTATCTCCGCCATCTTCTGCACCTGCCTTTTCAAAAAATTGGAAAACATCTGTTTTACCGCTTACTGTTTTTTCGCGGATTTTATCATCTTCGCTTCTCAGGCAAACATCCTTGTAATCGCAATAATCACAAGCACCGTCGTAGGGTAAAACTTCAACATTTCCCCTGTGCAGTTCGTTACCCATTTCGGCAATGATACTGTCAACCTTCTGTTTTATTTTACCTAACTGCACCGCCGTTGCAACTGAGCCTTCAAAAGAAATTGAATTATCTTTATTTTCTTTCACAAGTGCGTTGACAATATTACCGCTTTCTGTTTTATCCATACCGTAAATTACTTCTGCATTTGCAAGAACAAGACCTGAATATCTGCCTGAACGGCTTCTCTGTTTTTCAAGTTCTTCGTCAGTATCGTAGCGGTTGGCTTTGATGTGATTGAAGCTTGCAGGTTTATAAAGAATACCTGCAGGCTGACAGTCTGCATATTTATCTTTTCCGTTCTGTGTAACTGCAAAAAGATAAATGAGCATCTGCATATTAAGACCGTCAAGCACATCCTGAAGTTTAAATTCCTTACTGCCTGTTTTATAGTCAACAACACGGAGATATTTGTTATCTTCCGTTACCATCATATCTACTCTGTCCACAAGACCTCTCACTGAAATTTTTCCGTCTTCAAGCAGAATTTCATAAGGCGGTATTTCACCGTCGCGGTCAATTTTAACCTCGTATCCGCAGGGCACAAAATCGCTTACGGAAAACTCATCAATAATCTGGCTTATCAGGGCAAACACTGTTTTTTCAAACCTTGCATAAAGGAAAGTAAATCTGCTTGATTTATTTTCTTTACCGCCCATAGAAATTTCAATATATTCATTGAGAACTTCCGAAATAATTTTCTTAAGTTCTTTTTTATCCATTTCCTTAAGAGCATCAATACCGTACCTACTGATAATTTTTTCAAGGCAATAGTGAACAACGGTACCTCTCTGTCTGGGGTTGATTTCCGCTTTTTCTTCAGGTCTTGCCTTAAGGCCGAATTTGCAGAAATATTCAAAGGGACATTTATAATAAGTTTCGATTCTCGACGCGGAAAGATACATATTTTTTCCGAAAAGTTCCTTTGCTTTTGTGCTGTCATCAATCTGAATTTTTTTATCGGAAAGATATGTGCGTACTGCATCTGTTTTGCGTTTATATTCTTCTTTATCTTCGAAATAAGCTTTGAGTGCATTTGTTTTTGGTGCAGAGCTTGTCCAGGTTTTCGTCAGTGCTTCAAAGGCTGTTGTTTCACTGCACACAAAATCGTAAACATCGGTTTTTTCTGCATCGGTTATTTTCAACGCAGGGAAAATCGCCTTGATTTCGCTTACAATTTCCGAAGGATACAATTCCTCCGAAAAAGATTTTGCACAATATGAAACATACACTTTTTCAACTGCACTGCACAATGTATGATAAGCAATAAATCTTTCTTCAAGAATTCTGTCAAGCACAGGCACATTAAGGGGCATACCGGAAGTGAGAAGTATGTTTCTCTCTCTGTCGGTAAACACACCGTCGTTATGGGGAGTTCTGGGGAATACACCTTCGTTTGCACCTACCACAAACACAACTTTAGGCGATGCAACTCTTGTTCTTTCAGCATTTCCCACAAGCACTTCATCAAGCCCTTGCGGAAGAACACCGATATCCTCGTTTGAAATTATTATATTCACAAGTTCATAAATTTCACTTGCAGACTTTGCTTCGTCAGCCATAACTTCTGCCAGAGCGTCAAGGAGATTCATAACAATTTCCCAGATTCTTTCCTGCTCAAGTGCCAATTCCCGTTCATCGGATTCTTCAAGATTTATGGCAATGTTTTTCAGATTCTCGTCTGCGTGAACGTTTATAAGAAGTTTGAAAATTTCTTCTGCCGCTTTTTTGCCCGTAACGTTATCTGAAAGTGCTTTACGGAATCGCTGCAACGGCTCTGATGCAGTTTTACGCAGAGCGTTGAGTTTTCCAAGCTCCTGCTTATCGTTTTCAGTAAATTCTTCTCCGAAGCCTCGGGGATTTTCAGTCCATTCCATTGTGAAACGGGCACTGTTACCCCACGAAACTGCGTAGTTTTCAAGTTCTGAAACTTCATTTGTATCAAGGTCTGTAAGACCTGTTTTAAGGCATTTCATCACCCGCTCTTCACTGAAACCGAAAGCGGCAATTTCAAGCGCACCAAGAATATATGTGCATAAGGGCTGAATCTTAACAGGCTGACGTCTGTCTGAAAAAACTTCAATACCGTACCTTTTAAACGCCTCTTTTACTTCAATATCGTATTCTCCGCCATTACGTGAAACAACGGCAATATCCTTGCTTCTGTACTTGCCGTCTGATATGAGTTTCTTTACGGTAAGTGCCACAAAACGTGATTCGTTTTCTATATTTTTTGCCGAAATTATTTCTATATCTTCCGTAGGCTCGTTCCATTCTTTCTGTTCTGTGCGGAAAATATTTTCTTCAAGGAACAACAGTTCTTCTGATTTTCTTCTGTTATTTTTTACTTCAATTTTTCTGATTTCTTTGTTGCATTTTTTTGCAATGTCAATAACAGTTCCCGCAGTTTTGCGAGGGTACGAAAAAACATCGTAAAGTTCTTCTTCAGATGCAAAAATTTTATCTGCACAAACAGTTATATAAACCTCTTTTGCCTGAGAAATCATTCTTTCAATTATTTTAAGCTCCTGACGTGAGAAGCTGTAAAAGCCGTCGATTACGATTGTTTTATTTCTGAAAAAATCATATTCGCCCAACACATCGTAAAGACGGGTGAGAACATCAAAGGGGTCGGAAAATCTGTTCTGCATAAGAGCATCGTAGGCTTGCAGAATAAGAGAAACTTCGCCTAACTTCTTTTTAAGAGTTTCGCTTTCAAGATTTTGAGAAAAATCCATTGCCGCATACGGTGAAAGAGCATTCTGCTTGAACTCATCACACAAAGAAATCATCTGGCTTATAAAACCTTTTGATTTTACCCTGCGTGAAAAAAACTCAAGCTTATCGCTCACCTGCTTTATAGCCATACTCATAAGAAGCACTTTCTGCAGACTTCCTATTTCATTTAATTTTTCACTGCCGTATTCCTTTCTCACCGTATCTGCGATGTGGCTGAAGCTCATAACAACTTCCACTTTGTTGCAATCAACAGGTCCGAGCAGTTCAAGCATTGCTCTTTCTGCCGAAAAAGAGAACTGTTCGGGAACTACGAGCAATAAATCCTCGCATCCCTCTCCGGCGAGAGATGCAAGGATTTCATGTACATATTTTGTTTTACCGCTGCCTGCTTTTCCGTAAACTATGTTAAGCATAAATTTTTACCTTCTTAATAATACCAGGAATAAATATTTTCGAATTGGTCTGTAACAATGCCGTATTCGGGAACCGAAAGTTCGTTTGTATACATTTCAATTCCTTGTCTGAAACATATAGGTGCAAAGGGTGCAGCAACGTCAAAGTAGTCTGCAAATCTCTGCAGAGAAACTTTCCCTGTTAAAAAGTCATCATATGTTGTGATGATTTTTGAATTCATATCAATTCCGTATGATGCACCGCCTTCAGGTGAAAAGAACGGATAAAGGCTCATATTTTTTGTCATTTTCATTTCGCCGATATACAGTTCATATTCTCCGTTCTGAAGTCTTTCAACAAAATAATCAAAGGGCAGCTGCTCAATAGCCACAACTATTCCCACACTTTTAAGTGCAGTTGCAATATTCTGTGCCGCAGAAATTTTAAAAGCATTATCGTCGTTTACAATAAGCCTTAATTTCATAACGTCGCTTGTAACATCATCGCCCCTTGTATAACCTGCACTTTCAAGTAATTCCGTAGCCTCGTTAAGGGCTTCTGTTTTTTCGGAAAAATTAAGATTTTTAAGCTCTTTCCAGGAGGGAATAAAGGGTGTCTGTGCAACTTCCGCATAACCGAGATAAGATTCTTCAACGATTGTTTCTTTCGGCACAAGTAAAGAAACAGCCTGTCTTACTTCTATTTTCTTGAGATTCTCATTCGTAGAATTCATACCGAGAAAAACAAGGTTAGGCATCAGAGTTGAATGGGTTTTAACATTCTTTCTCAGGTAGTTACCGTTGCTCATACTCTGGAAATAGTAAGAAATATTACCTGTTTCAACACTTTCAGGTCCGCTTGCAGTATCAAGCATATTGATAAGGCGGATTCTTCTTACTTTCGGTAACATTTCACTGTTCCATTTTTCATTCATTATAAGCATCTGACTATTTTCAATTTTGTATTTGCCGCTGCCGATAATAAAGCCTTTGTATTCTTCAGGCTGCTGTTTTACAATGGGGAAATCAAGGCAACGGGAAGCAAATTTATCCGGCTTTTTAAGCTTGAAAGTAACGCTGTCGCCCGATGCTGAAATCTCTTCAAAATTTTCAAGCTGTTTTTTATAATTATCGCTTTCTTTTGCAAGGTTGAAAGAATATTCCACATCGGCTGCAGTAATTCTTGAAGAATCGCTGAACTGATAAGCAGGGTTTATTGTTGCCGTAACTCTGTCAGCCACAACTTTCACCTTCAACGCAATTACGTTTTCTACAGTGAAATCTTCTTTCACTTTAACAAGACCTTCAAACAAAAGCGGTGCAAGAGAAAGATTATATTCGGTTTTTGCAAGATAGGGATTCAATGAGTCAGTATTTCTTACGGGAAGTTTAAGATAATTTGAATTATCAATTCCGACTGATGCAGGTTTGATTTCGCCCAAAGAAACCGTACATGAAGTAAACGATGTCAGAACTATAACCGCACACAGAAATATGCATAAAAATCTCATCGTTTTTTTCATTCTTTCTCTCTCCTTTTATATGTTTATACGCTTTACGGAAGTGGGTTTTCCGTCTGAGGGATTAACGTCAATAATAAGTCCGTTTATCATACATTCTCCGCTTGCCGCATTGAAAAAGGCAGGCATGGAATCGTAATATTTTTTTACAATAATATCTTTTTCAACACCAAGCACGGAATCTTTCACTCCGCACATACCCACGTCTGTAATATACGCTGTGCCGTGGGGAAGAATCTGCTCATCTGCAGTCTGCACGTGGGTGTGAGTGCCGAAAACGCAGGTAACTTTTCCGTCAAGGAAAAAGCCCATTGCTCTTTTTTCGCTTGTGGCTTCTGCGTGGAAATCCACAATTTTGATTTTGCAGTCTTTAATCTCATCAAGAACTTTTTCGCACACTCTGAACGGGTTATCAACCGCATCCATAGCATAAGTTCCCGCAAGATTTATAACACCTATTTTAACCCTGCCCAGATCTGCTTTCGCAAAACCTCTGCCGGGATTATATTCATAATAATTCGCAGGTCTTATAATGTCAAGTCTTTCATCGAGAAAGTCATATATTTCCTTTCTTCTGTAGACATGGTTACCTGTTGTGATAATATCAACACCGCTATCAAAAAGATATTGCGCAGAATAAGGTGTTATTCCGTTTCCTGCGGCAGAATTTTCTCCGTTTGCGATGCAGAAATCAATATTCTCTTTTCTTTTCAGTTCAGGAAGCTTACTCCTGATATGTTCGCAACCGATATTGCTTACAATATCGCCGAGAATAAGAATTTTCATAAATACTCCATTCTAAAAATGACCGCCGAAATTTCGGCGGCCACTGGTTAATTACTTTGCATAATCGACAGCACGGTTTTCTCTGATAATATTAACCTTAATCTGTCCCGGATATTCAAGCTCACTTTCGATTTTCTTAACGATTTCTCTTGCAACAAGAATCATACCGTCATCTGAAATAACTTCAGGTTTAACCATAATACGAACTTCGCGGCCTGCCTGAATTGCAAATGAGCGTTCAACACCCTCGAATGAATTTGAAATTTCTTCAAGCTTTTCAAGACGCTTGATATAGTTCTGTACGTTTTCTCTTCTTGCACCGGGTCTTGCCGCAGAAATTGCGTCAGCTGCCTGAACAAGAGATGCTACGATTGTTTTTGCTTCAATTTCGCCGTGGTGAGCAGCAATAGCATGAACGATTGCATCGTTTTCTTTATACTTTTTAGCATACTCAACACCAAGCTGAATGTGAGAGCCTTCCATTTCGTGGTCAAGTGCTTTACCGATATCGTGAAGAAGACCTGCACGTTTTGCCTGTTTTACATCAGCACCGATTTCAGCAGCCATAAGACCTGCAATGTAAGAAACTTCAAGAGCGTGGTTAAGCACGTTCTGACCGTAACTTGTACGATATCTCAGTTTACCGAGAAGTTTTACAATTTCAGGATGCACGTTGTTCACACCTGCATCGATGAGAGCTCTCTCACCTGTCTGTTTGATTGTAGTTTCAACTTCTCTGCGTGATTTCTCGAACATTTCCTCAATACGTGCGGGATGAATACGTCCGTCTGTAATGAGTTTTTCAAGAGTAAGTCTTGCAACTTCACGTCTTACGGGGTCAAAGCTTGAAACTGTGATTGCTTCGGGTGTATCGTCAATAATAAGGTCAACACCTGTGATAGTTTCAAGTGTTCTGATGTTTCTTCCTTCACGGCCGATGATACGGCCTTTCATTTCGTCGCTGGGAAGAGCAACAACACTTACGGTTGCTTCTGCGGCATGGTCTGCTGCGCAACGCTGAATTGCGGTTGCAACAACTTCTCTTGCCATAGTATCCTGCTCGTCCTTAAGCTTCTGCTCATATTCCATTATCTTAAGAGATTTTTCTCTTGTCAATTCATCGTCAAGAGATTTAAGCAAATAATCTTTTGCCTGCTCTTTAGTATAACCTGAAATTTTCTCAAGCATTTCAAACTGACTTCTCTTGATGCTATCTATTTCGATTAATCTGTCTTCAGCATCCTTCAGTTTTTTGCTGAGGATTTCGTCTTTTTTCTCAAGAGAATCTGTCTTCTTATCGAGAGATTCTTCTTTCTGAATAAGTCTGCGTTCCTGACGCTGAACTTCAGAACGTCTTTCGCGGAGTTCCTTCTCCGTTTCTGTTCTCTGCTTGTGAATTTCATCCTTAGCTTCGAGGATAGCTTCTTTCTTTTTAGTTTCAGCCTCTGTCAAAGCTTCGTTTACAATTCTTGCAGCTTCTTTATTTGCAGAACCGATTGTAGCTTCTGCAACCTTTTTTCTATGTAAACCGCCGATGATGTAACCTGCCACACCAAATACCACTGCAGCAGCAACGGCGATAATAATTGCAACAAATAACTTAATCTCCATAGATCGCACCTCCTTTACGTAAACTCTTTTAAATCATATCATCAAAAGAACTCAGAATAAAAACACTATATGGTGTAGACATATTTCTAGGTATACACCATCCATATTATTCTATACTTATATTTCTTTCTTGTCAAGTGAAAGCAGGAAAATTATTACATAATTATGAATATTTATTAATTTCAAATTAAAAACAGTGTTTTCCAACGTAATTTTCACCCGTGTCAGATATTTTTTACCTTTTATTGCATAATTGTGATAACAGATTGCATAATAATTACAAAGTTTACAATTATGTAACAAATTGTAACTTTTATTATGATATACTCCTCGGGTATGTCAGATTACTCTGCATAACTCTGATTGAGGTGATTATTTGAATTTGTCAAAACTTAAGACACGCATTATATCTCTTATGATTTGTGTTATGGTATGCGTTTCTGTATTCCCGGCAGCAGGTGCTGCGAAGTTTCCGTTTTTTGGTATTAACAAAGAAGAAACAACTGTTACGGAAACAACAACTCAGGAAGAAACAACATCTGAAGAAAATGTTACCGAAGAAACAATAACATCATCTGAAAAGACCACCAAAAAAACAGAAAACAAAAAACCTGCAACGACAAAAGCTCCGAAGGTTGAAATAACAACTAAAAAAGGTGTTTACACCGAAAGAGATAAAATAATTGACTATGCTTTAAGCGAAGTAGGCTACACTCAGCAGAACGGCTACAATAAATTCTCTGCAGAATTCGGCAGCGGATATATGCCATGGTGCAACTATTTTGTTGTATGGTGTGCAAAGCAGGCAGGCATTTCCCCGAGAAAAATAACAGGCACATCCTCATATTGGGGCAACTGCGAAATATATATGCGAGGCCTTATGAAGCAAGGCAGATTCTTCCCCAATGACGGAAGCTACACTCCCCAGAAAGGCGACCTTGTTTTCTATAACTCTGCAAGAAACACATCAAACTCAACTCACATCGGTTTTGTTCTTTCAGCAAACTCAAGCACAGTAACAACAGTTGAAGGCAACACTTCCGTTAAAGGCACAAGAGGTGTAGGCAAAAAGGTACGTCCCAGATATTCATATATCGGCGATATGGTTATTATCGGTTTCGGTGTACCTGCATATGATAACGAGGAAATCCCGAAAGTTAAAATCAAAAAAACTGCACAGGCTGCCCCTGCAGCTGCTGTAAAAAAAGTAAATGCAGGAAAACTTATTGACGTCAGAAAATTCGAAACAAATGCAACTGCACAGGAAAGACTTTACTTTATCGAATCTGCAAAAATGAATGTTCCGAAAACGCAGGAGGTTTGCAAGAATATCGACTTTATATCAGTAATTAATATTTCTTACAAACCCGTTGACAAGACTCCTTGCGATTGTGATGTGTGCATCTGCAAATAAATAATAAAATTAAAAATAAAAATGGCTGATACATCCAGTATCAGCCATTTTTTGCGTCTTACGCCTGTTTATTTTTCTGCGATAATTTTCCTGAAATATTTTTCACCAGATCGAAAAGCTTTGCCCTTAAGAAATCTATTATCCAGCAGGAAACATAGATAATAAGTATGATTGCATAAATTTTAACCATATAAACGGGACTCATATAGAAAGCGCGGCTCTGCGTTGCAACAAAAATTTTATCCCATATAACTTTTCTCATCATCCAATGCTCGTGAACCATATAAACGCCAAGGTTGTGGGTTGAAATTTTGTTGATGATTTTTGATTTGAACGTGAGTGTTCTGAAGAAAAGTAACAGACAAACACCCTGAATAATTGCAACAGGTGCGTTGTTGTAGTTTACAATTTTTGCAAAATTTTCAAGCACGGGAACACCTTTTGTTGCGTACACAAAAACGATATCAAGCACAGCAAAGCCTACATAGAAGAAAAGGTATTTCCAAGCGATTTTTTCTTCTCTCGGTTTATGCAGACGCAGATACGCACCTATAATGTACATAAACAAAAATCCGTCAAGTCCCCTGCCCTTTGTTGTTTCAATAATACTTGTTGTACGTACAAATCTATCAAATGGTTCAACTTCCGAAATTACCTGCCATACACTGAACAGAACGAAAAGAACTGCAAGGAGAATCTGAAAGTCTCGTTTTGAAAGTTTTGTAAGTGCACCGTTCACAACAGGACTTAGAATGAAAACAAGAAGATATACGGACATAAAATACCACGTTCCCGATGTAAGGGGGAAGAAGGATTTTATGATATCGTCATTGCCGAGATTTACAATACCTGTAAGCCCTAAAACAAATGTTATTGCAAGGGAATAGAAAATCATAGGAAGATAAACTGAACCTGCTTTTTTCCATACGGTGCTCATTGTTGTTTTTGATGTTACGGAGAAATATCCGCTGATCAACATAAAAACATAAACGGGACATCTGCAGAGAGTCTGATTCACCCAATAAACAAGCTCGTGAAGTCCGCCCCAATCTCTGTTGATAGCGGCAAATTCACCGAAATTGCTTACGTGCAGAAATATAACCTGCAGCATCAGGATAATTCTTAAAAGTTCAATTCCCGATTCTCTTTCTTTTATAATCGGTTTATTCTGACCCATTTCACACCTCCGCAAATTCCACATTTTCAGGCACGTTGAATTTAACAGACTGAACACCGTCTGTATATTTTACTTCAACCGAAATTCTGCCTTTTACTGTTGCAATGCTGCCCTTGACATTAAGTCCGGGAATTTTCGCAGGGTCAATAATTACCTTTTCAAATCCGTAAGAATTTTCAGGCTGTCTTATGCCGAGAATATATTTGAAAAGATATTCGCATACTGCACCGAACATAGGATGTGAATGCGAATCGCATCCGTCCCAGTTTTCCCAGAGAGTTGTGGCACCCTGCTTTTTCATATTATAGAAAGAAATTTCGCCTTCGTTTGTGAGAAGTGCAAAGGCAAGTTCACCGTAACCTTTTTCAAAAAGAACGCGTGTTACCAGATCTGTGCCGAAAATTCCTGTATCGTATGTTCTGATTCTGCTGTATTTTTCAACAAGGTTTCCGAGTGTTCTTTCATCGCCCATATTTATGTCAACTGCATAAGCATCCGTGCCCTGAACACCGCCGAGGAATGAGCCTGTTTCTTCGTCGAAAAATTCTCTCATAAATGCGTTCTGAACAAAGATAAGTTTTTCTTCAAGTTGAGGAATGTCTTCTGTTTTTCCGATTTCTTCTGCTGCTTCTATTGCCATAAGCAGAGCTTTAATCATATAGTAGGTGTTTACGAATTTTTCAGGAATCTGATTATCGTTATTCGGTGCACACCAATCGCCAAGACACCATCCGCCCTCTTCTTCACGCACCACAATTCCGTCGTCGGAATGTTTTTCCATATAATCAATGTAAGCGAGAATTGCGGGATAATATTTTTCAAGAAGTGCAGAATCTTTATAGAATTTATAGAAAAGATAAGGCACTATTGCCATAGCACCGCCCCAACCTCCGGGGCCGCCGCCACCGCCGTAGAAAGGTGCTGTGTGCTGAACGTGACCGTTGTAAATATCCTGACTGTCTGCAACGTCCTGAATCCATTTTCTGTAAAGGTCCTGACCGTCATAGAGAGTCATTACAGCCGCAGCACAAAGCTGACCGTCGCCTGTGTAGCCCAGACGCTCTCTGTGAGGGCAGTCAGAGGGAACAAAGGAATGAACGTTATTGCTCTGTGTATTTACGTATGCTTCGTAAAGCCAGTTGAGCGTTTCGTTATCTGAAACAAATTCTGATGTGCATTCAACATCGGAATTCACAACATCAAAACGGACAAGCTCTGCATTGCCGATAACTTCAACGTATCTGCCTGCACGCCATGTGAATGTTGTTGTCATAGGGCAATTATTTCTGCCGTTTATGAATAAATCATCCTGCTTTCTCCAGTCGCCGCCTGTTGAGCGGAGCCACAGAGTGCCGTCTTCGTTTAACTTTTCACAGAAAGATACACGTGCCTCTGCACCTGCTTCTGCATCGTCGCAGAATTTTATTACAGCAAGACCTGAAACATTTCTGCCGATATCGTACATTTTTCTGCCGTCTTTTTCAAAAACAAGTGACGGTGTAAGGCTGTATTTTATTTTATCACCTGCAAAATCCTGCTTATCAAGAACTGTATTTGGTGCATCTTTTTTTACGGGAGAAAGCCACGAAGAATCGTCAAAATCCACATCGTGAACTTTTTCGTCATAAAGTCTGCCGTCAACAGTTTCGTTAAGATAAAGGCTCTGACGGATAATATGGCTTTTTGAATATTTTTCACTTCCGTCTGAAACAATAATTTTTTCATTATTATTTTCATCGGTAAGAGTAATTTTAATGCAATATTTTATTTTGCCGTAAGGAGGCATATTTTCTGCTTTCTGCTCGTGCTGACCATACCAGCCGTTGCCTATGTGAAGTGAAAAAACATTTTTTCCGTTAACAAGCAAATCAGAAACATCATATTCAAGGAAATAGCATCTGTGTGTCATCACATCGCGGATAGGATATGAAGCACCTGACAAATCGCGTTTTTCATAGTTTGTCCACGCAGGAATAAATTTATATTCCGTAAGCTTTCTGCCGTTGAAATACGGCTCACAGAAACCGAGCGTTACAAACTGCACCTTCGCACTTTTTACATTCCCGCACTCAAAAGTTTTTCTTACAAAAGCAGCTTCAATGTCATCAGAAAAACCGTACCATACGCAAGAAGAAAAAATCAGGTCCTTCACCATGGGAACAAAAGAAAATTCCCCGTTGCTTCTCTGCACACCGTTTACTGCAAAACCCGATTTTTCATAAAATTTCACAGCGTGAAGCTGAGCATTTATTGTAATTCTTTCAGCACGCAATTCTTTTGCTTTATTAACCATTTCATCAATAAGCTTTTTGCCGAAACCGTTTTTTCTGTAATCTTTCAGTATTGCAATATGACCGAAGTGAACAGTTTTATCGTCAGTTTTTACAATTCTGCCCGTACCGATATTCTGTCCGTTTTCGCACATAAGAAGATGGATTGATTCTTTATCAGATAAATCAAATTCAGTTTTTTCCGTTACACCCTGTTCTTTGCAGAAAACCTCTTTACGCAAATCAAGGCAGGAAGAAAAATCTTCTTCACCCGTAATCCATTTGAAATCAGGCATAAAAATACCTCCTGAAATTTATTTTTTCTATTGTATCATATATTTTTTGAAAGATGAAGATAAATTGAAAAATTTTGCAATAATATTTTTCATCATACAGAGCAAATTAATACTGCAACAGCGAACATCTTTCGGTTTTTCCAGGCGAAAGGTTCTGATAGTATGCAGAGATTTTTTAAAGTTCTCGCAATTTGTATGATGATTTTTTCAAGTGCGGTGTTTGTTCTTGCAGGATATGCTGAAGCTGTTATCCCCGATAAAATAACCACAGTTGAAGAAATTGAACTGACCAACACAAAGTTTTTTAATTTCACACCTGTAGGAAATGTTGAAACTGCGAAGGTCGGTGCAGACAAAAATCTGGCAGAGAATTACGAAGTGAACGTCAGCCTCTTTAACATCATACCATTAAGAAAAACAAAGGTTTACGCAGGTAAACGGCGTTACGTTACGTTATGCGGAACAATTTACGGCATAAAGCTTTATTCAGGCGGTGTGATTGTTATATCTACGGAATTTATCGAAACAGAAGAAGGACGTAAAAATCCCGGTGAAGATGCAGGTATAAAATCCGGAGATATTGTAAAAAAGATAAACAATAAAGCAGTAAATTCCAACAAAGATATTTCGAAGATATGTAAAGAAAGTAGCGGTAAGGAACTTATATTTACAATAGAAAGAAATGGTAAAACAATTTCAATACCACTTAAAACGGTAAAGGAAAAGTCAAGCGGAGTTTACAAAGCAGGTTTATGGGTGCGTGACAGTACTGCAGGCATCGGAACGATGACCTTTTACGAGAGAGAAACGGGAATTTTTGCATCATTAGGACACGCCATATGCGACATTGATACAGGTATTAATCTTCCGCTGAGCCGCGGTACGGCTGTGGAGGCAAGGATTCTCGGTTGTTCACAAGGAACAGACAGTGAAGCAGGCGAACTCAGAGGTGCTTTTCTGCACAACGATATAGGCGATTTGTGTATTAATTCGGAATGTGGGATTTACGGAAAACTATATTCGTGCGATAAGAATGCCCCTGTTTTTCCTGTGGCGACTTCATCCGAAGTCAGACCCGGTAAAGCAAAAATTCTGTGTTCGGTAATTGATGGTGAGCCTCAGTATTATGATGTTGAAATTACAAGAATCATAGACAAAGAGTCAAAGCAGAAAAATATGTCGGTAAAAATCACTGACGAAAAATTACTGAAAATCACAGGCGGTATAGTTCAGGGGATGAGCGGAACACCGCTTATACAAGACGGAAAATTCGTCGGTGCTATAACCCACGTTTTTGTTGGAGTACCGGAAGAAGGATACGCAATTTTTGCCGAAAATATGCTTGCTGTTGCAGATGAAGTGAAAGAGATATATGAAGCAAAAAAAGTTTCCTGACTTTTTCACGCAACGAAAAAACTCCCGATTTTTCGGGAGTTTTTTATTTAACCGAGATGTTTTATATTAAGTTTTACACAGTCGGAAATTTTAACTTTTTCAAAACCTGAAACTGAAGTGTAAATTGTGTCGTCAACAGGCTTTGTCCATTCTTCGCCGATTGCATCAATAGTGTTTCTCATACCGAGAACAGAACCTACCGTAGCACCGTTGCAGTCAGTATCAAAGCAAGCTTCAACTGCCATACATATTGATTTTCCGAAATCACCGCCACCGTAAAGGAGTGCTGTGGCAACTATCATTGCATTTGGAATTGTGTGGCACCAGCCGTAGCCTGTATGCTCGTCGTATTCTTTGTGAATTCTTCCGAAAACATTCTCAGGAGCAACACCGTTTCTGTAATCTTCAAGTACTGAATTTATTGAATCATAAAGCCTTGACGTGTGCGAAATCTCACCCAGACCTGCAAGAATAATATCTTCAATACTATCAGTTACTGCTGCTGCAGCTATCATTGCAGAAGCAAACATTTCTCCGTAAATTCCGTTTTTCACGTGGGAAATACAGGCATCTCTGAAAGCCATTTCTGCGGCTTTTTCAGTGTTGCCGGGGTTAATGTAGCCAAAATAGTCGCCTCTTATCTGTGCACCTATCCATTCGCGGCAAGGGTTTTTATAAACAGCCGAATAAGGCGGTGTGAAACCATTAACAAAGTTAATGAAAGCTATTCTTTCCGCAGTGAAATAATTATCAATGGGCTGATATTTCTGCCATGCTTTTGCAACATCTGACGGAGTAAAATCTTTAGAATAATTCTCAATTATTATCTGATACAGCACCATATAGTTTGTATCATCATCTATGGGCATACCGCAGGTAACATCTGCAAAACACTTGTTTTTCAAATTGAAAGCACATTTTTCATATATTTCATCAGTGATTTCCGATTTGTTTATGTAGCGGTTCATAGGTGTATTTTTTGTACCTTCAAGAAGAATTTTCATATCTTCCGATCTGATACCCTCAACAGGTTTACCTAAAAGGCATCCGCACACTCTGCCCATCCACGCACCGTGAATTTTCTTTTCAAGAGTTTCTCTGTCGGGGATTTTTTTCTCAAAATTATGAGCCTTACGTAAAGCTCTTATTTCTTCAAGCGAAGACGGCTCTGTGTATTTATAATCGGGACGTATACCCGCTTTCATAACCGCTTCAAAAAGCACATCGCCCATTTTCTTTTTTGTTTCACCTGCAGGTAAATTGGAAACTACTTTAAAAAGGTCTGCGTATTTTTCCACATCAAGTCCTTCATCAACCGCTTGTGTGAATTCGTTTGAAAGTTCTGCCGTAAAATGCTCCCAGAAATTTCTGTTTGCATAGTCAGGCACGATTTTATCGATATCATAATTCATAAATAACACCTCTTTAGGGAAAGTATAACATAGGGACATACGATTATCAATAAATTTTTTTATTTTTCATATTGAAAAATATGTCGTAAAGTGTTATTATATGCGTGTACTTTTAAAAATATAGCGAGGGGAAAATATTTATGAAGAGATTTGTCTATTTATTGGTGGCAGCATTGATGTTTGTAACATTTCTCGGCGGATGTTCTGCAGACGGTAAAACTCCCGATAAAGAAACATCAGGAAAAAAGGTAAGTGCCGAAGTTACAGACGAGGAAACCATCCAAAAAGAAACTGAAACTGAAAAAGAAACTTTACCGCCCGAACCTGAAACTGATGAATTCGGTTCAACAATACCTACAACAATGCCCAAACAGAAGTTAAAAAGAAAGCCCGTAAGTTATGCAGGTATCGACCCGTCAAAGCCTATGATTGCTCTTACTTTTGATGACGGTCCTTGTGCAAACACACCACGTCTGCTTGATATTCTCAACAAACACGGTGTTAAAGCAACATTCTTTGTTGTTGGTAAATATGTTGAAGATAATGCATCAACTATGAAGAGAATGGCAAAAGAAGGTCACGAAATTGCAAGCCATACCTGGTCACACGCAAACCTTTCAACTTCAAGCCGTGAAACTATCGAAAAAGAACTTAAAAGCACAAATGCAATAGTCAAAAAAATCACAGGACAGACTATTCATCTTGCACGTCCTCCTTACGGTTCAAGCAACGAGCTTGCACAGCAGGTAGCAGCAGAATTGGGTCTTTCTTATATCCTGTGGTCAGTTGACACAAGAGACTGGGAATCAAGAAACGCAACTGCAGTTTATAATATGACTATGAACTATGTAGGCAACGGTTCTATTATTCTCTGCCACGATTTGCACAGCACAACAGTTGATGCAATGGAAAGCGTAATTCCTGCTCTTATCAACAGCGGTTATCAGTTTGTAACAGTAAGCCAGTTGCTTACATACAACAGAGGCGAACTTGAAGCAGGCGAAATTTACAGTAACAGATAATTTAAATAAAAGCCAAAAGAGAGAACTGAAATCAGTTCTCTCTTTTTTTGCATTTATTCCACAGTAACTGACTTAGCCAGATTTTTCGGCATATCTATATTGCAGCCTTTTTTCTTTGCAACAAAATATGCAAACAACTGCAAAGGAATAACTTCACTGACAGGTGAAAAAATATCAATACACTCAGGAATTACAATTTCTGAACAGTTTAATTTGTGAGAAATTGTTTCTTTGCGGATAAGAAAAATTTCAGCACCGCGTGATACAACTTCTTCAATATTACTCATAGTTTTTTTATAAAGTCTTTCATTACAACAGAGTGCAATAACAGGCGTTCCGTTTTCGACGAGTGCAATAGTGCCGTGCTTGAGTTCACCTGCCGGTAACGCAGTGCAGTTGATATAACTTATTTCTTTAAGTTTGAGAGCACCCTCTGACGCTGCTGCAAAATCTGTATTTCTGCCGATAAAAAAGATATTGTTTTTATCTGTATATTTTCCGGCAAATTTTTCGAATTTTTCACAGTCGGCAAGAACCGTTTCAATCTGTGCGGGAATTTCCTTGATTTTTTCTGCGTAAAATTCAAGTTCTTTATCGCTTAAAGTTTTTCTGACAGATGCCATGTGCAAAGCAAGCATATAAAGTGCAACAACCTGCGTTGTATATCCTTTTGTTGTGGCAACGGCAACTTCTCTGCCCGCTTTTGTGGCAATTACGTAATCGCATTCGTTTGCAATTGTGCTCGGCAAAACGTTCACTATGCCTGTAACGAAAGCACCCTTACTGTTGGCAAGACGCATTGCAGCAATTGTATCGGCAGTTTCACCGCTTTGAGAAATCACAACCACAAGAGTTTTTTCATCTATGGGCGGATTTCTGTATCGGAATTCCGATGCAATATCAACCTCTGCAGGAATACGGCAGAATTCTTCCAAGGCATATTTTCCCGCCATAGCCGCGTGGTAAGCAGAGCCGCAAGCCACAATATAAAGTTTTTCCGCCTTTGCAATTTCAAGGGACAGCCCTGCAATTTCGTCAAGAAAAATTTTTCCGTTTTTTATTTTATCTTTAATAAGATTCCTGATTTTTTCAGGCTGCTCAAAAATTTCCTTGAGCATATAATGTTCAAACCCTCCCTTTGTGTTTTCGGCGTGTTGTGTTTCATTTTTTTCAAAGTTTTTTGTTACGTGATTAAGGCACATATCATAAAATTCAACCGAATCTTTTCTCACAACAGCAAATTCTCCGTCTTCAAGGTAAGCGAAAGTTTCTGCCTTATCTGCCAATGCAGAAACATCAGAAGCCAACAAATTTTCTCCGTTTCCCCTGCCCACAATAAGCGGACTTTGTTTTTTAGCCGCATAAATCACGTCAGACTCATCCTTGCACATAACGGCAACAGCAAAAGAGCCTTCAAAACTCATAAAAGTTTTCCTCATCGCTTCAAGCATATTTCCGTCGTAATGATAAGATAAAAGTTGCGGTATCACCTCTGTATCTGTTTCGGAAACAAAAGAGTACCCTTTTTTCACAAGTTCGTTTTTTATAACAGAAGCGTTTTCAATTATTCCGTTGTGTACAACACAAAACATTCCGTTTTCAGATGTATGAGGATGTGCGTTTGTTTCTGTTGGTTTTCCGTGAGTTGCCCACCGTGTATGGCCGATTCCTGCAGTTGACGAAACATCTGCACTTTCAATTTTTCTTATTAAATTTTCAAGTTTGCCTTCGCTTTTTATTACTGAAAATTTCTCTTTTTTATCCAACGCAATTCCTGCTGAATCATAGCCTCTGTATTCGAGAGTTTCAAGCCCTTTCACAATTACAGGCATTGCCTGATTTTTGCCTGTATATCCGATTATTCCGCACATAAATTATCAATCCTTTCCTCAGGGTAGTGCGAATAATCCGAACACGAAATGCCGAAAAGACGTAAAAAGATTAACTTTTTGGCATATGCGGATTGTTTGCATTACCCTAAATTAATTATAGGAATAAATTTTATAAATATGCAGAAAATTCTTGTTATAAAATATTGAATTTTGAAAATGTATGTGATAAGATTATTTTACAAAGTAAAAAAGGAGGTGCCTGAAATGGTTTGGGTTTGGGCAGCGTTAATGGTTGTCTTCATCATCATCGAAGCGGTTACTGTTCAGTTGCTTACAATCTGGTTTGCTGTTGGCTCTGTAGCGGCTCTGGTGGCTTCTCTTTTGGGCGCAACAACAATATGGCAGTGTGTAATTTTTATTGTTGTTTCACTTCTGGTTCTTGTACTTACAAGACCTTATGTGAAAAAGATGATAGAAAGCCGCACTGAACCTACCAATGCAGACAGATGTATCGGCAAAGAAGCAATCGTTTGCGAAAAAATCGACAACCGCGCAGGCCAGGGTCAGGTTAAAATTGCAGGAATTACCTGGACTGCACGCAGCGAAGATGACAGCGTTATTGAAATTGACGAAGTTGTGAAAGTCGAAAAAATTGATGGTGTAAAAGTTATTGTATCAAAAGCAAAAAAAGAAACTACAGTTTAAGAAAGGACGGACCGGATAATGGATATTTTCGTTTGGGTATTACTCGGATTAGTGGCACTTGCACTTATAATTATTGTTATTAATATTAAAATCGTTCCTCAGTCAAAAGCATATGTTGTTGAAAGACTCGGTTCATATCGCGAAACATGGCAGACAGGTCTTCACGTGAAAATCCCCTTTATTGAAAGAATCGCAAAAATCGTTTCTCTCAAAGAACAGGTTGTTGACTTCCCCCCGCAGCCCGTTATCACAAAAGATAACGTAACAATGCAGATTGACACAGTTGTTTTCTATCAGATTACAGACCCGAAGCTTTACACATACGGTGTTGAAAGACCTATTTCTGCTATAGAAAACCTTACAGCAACTACCTTAAGAAACATCATCGGTGAGCTTGAACTTGACCACACTCTTACTTCACGTGATACTATCAACACAAAAATCAGAGGTATCCTTGATGAAGCAACAGACCCGTGGGGTATCAAAATCAACCGTGTTGAACTTAAAAACATTCTTCCTCCCAGAGAAATCCAGGAAGCAATGGAAAAACAGATGAAGGCTGAACGTGAACGCCGTGAAGCAATTCTCCGCGCAGAAGGTGAAAAGGCAAGCCGTGTTCTTGTGGCAGAAGGTCTTAAGGAATCACAGATTCTTGAAGCTGAGGCTAAAAAGGAAGCTGCAATTCTTAACGCAGAAGCAATCAAAGAAGCAAAAATCCGCGAATCTGAAGGTGAAGCAGAAGCTATCCTTAAGGTTCAGCAGGCTTATGCACAAGCTATTGACCTTATCAACAAATCAAATCCCGGTGAAGGATATCTTGCAATCAAGAGCCTTGAAGCATTCGAAAAAGCAGCAGACGGAAAAGCAACAAAAATTATTATCCCCTCACAGATTCAGTCACTTGCAGGTCTTGCAACAAGCCTGAAAGAACTTGTGGTTGACGATAAAACTGCTGAATAATATTCAACTTTCAGATTCACATTTGTCTTTACGGCAAATGTGAATTTTTTTAAAAAATAATTGCAAAAGCATTTTTAAAATGTTATACTGAAAATATCTTACAGATACAGGAGGCAGAAATTATGTTTATTGTTAAAATCATCAGATCAATCCTTTATCCCGGCTGGGCACTTTTCAGTGCATTTATTATCCTTATTTCAGGTTGGATTAACGGCGGCGATATCACCTGCACACCTGAGGCAGAACTTATAAAAACAGATAAATTCACTCTTGATGAAGCGCTTCTTATGAGTCAGGGTATCACAACTGACGGCGAATATTATTACACAGCAGGTTCAATTGCTGCACTTGACCTTGTCGGTATGGCAAAATGGACAGTTGACGGCTTTGAAAAAGTAATATACAATCACTTCGCAATTCCGAAGGATATCAAAGAAAAATATAACAGCGACCACATAGGCGGTATCAGTTATTACGATGGCAAAATTTATGCTGCAACAGAAGACGAAACCGATACATATAACCTCATTCTTATTTATGATGCAGAAACTCTTGAATATACAGGAGAATACTACGACCTCGGCACAGAATTTCTTCCTGATGGAATTCCTTACTGTGCAGTCGATGCTGATAACGGTTATCTTTACACTTCACCTTTTGATGAAACAGATTATATTTTAGCATACAACCTTAATGATATGTCTTTCTCGCATAAAATTATGCTTTCGGAAACTATCTACAGAATCCAGGGAGCAGAGGTTTATGACGGCATCATGTATATGTCATACGACGTTGACGGTTCAGCAACAGAAATTATCCAGACTGTTGATGTAAAAACAGGTGAAGTTAAAAACCTGTTTGAAAGAACTGTAAGCGGACGCGACCACGAAGCAGAAGGCATTACGGTTTATCCGATGGAAGATGGTTCATTTATCCACGTTGCAGACTATGACAAACTCATTTCTGTAAACATAAGACATTATTCTCTTGTGAAATAAAAGCCGTACAACATAACCGATGGTATGCAGATTTGCAGTACCATCGGTTTTTATTTGCAATACACATTTTTATATTTGCAATTATTTTTGTTTTGTGATATAATTGTTAATCATTTATCAAAATAGCTAAAGGAGAGTATTTATGAGAGCTGTAGTAACTGTTGTCGGTAAAGATATGGTTGGTATTCTTTCCAAAGTTTCAGGCATCTGTGCCCAGAACAAAATGAATGTTATTGAAGTGTCACAGACAATCCTTCAGGATATGTTCTGCATGATTATGCTTGTTGAAACTGCAGAAGGCGCAAACTTCGCGGCATTTTCCGATGAAATCAAAGCCGAAGGTGAAAAATTAGGCCTTGTTATCCACGCAATGCACGAAGATGTTTTCAACTCAATGCACAGAATATAAAGGAGCCGAGAAACAATGATTAATACAGGCGATATTCTTGAAACCATTGGTATGATTCAGAATGAACACCTTGACATCAGAACAATCACAATGGGTATTTCATTGCTTGACTGTTGTTCAGGTGACATTGATGTTTCATGCACAAAAATTTACGATAAAATCACCCGTCTTGCCTCAAAACTTGTAAAGACAGGCGAAGACATCGAAAAAGAATACGGCATTCCCATTATCAACAAGAGAATTTCCGTTACTCCCATTGCTATGATTCTGGCATCATCAGGCGGTGACCCTGTAAAATATGCCCTTACTCTCGAAAAAGCATCACGCGAAGTAGGAGTAAACTTTATCGGCGGTTATTCTGCCCTTGTACAGAAAGGCTTTGCACAAGGCGACGAAGCACTTATCCGCAGTATTCCCGAAGCACTTTCACGCACTGACCACATCTGCTCAAGCGTTAACATCGGTTCAACAAAAACAGGTATCAATATGGATGCCGTCAAGCTTATGGGTAACGTTATTAAAAACACAGCATATGCAACAGAAGACCGCGATTGTATCGGTGCTGCAAAGCTTGTTGTTTTCTGCAACGCACCCGATGACAACCCCTTTATGGCAGGTGCATTCCACGGCGCAGGTGAAGCAGACTGCGTAATCAACGTAGGCGTATCAGGCCCCGGTGTTGTAAGAAGTGCGTTAAGCAAAATTCCTGATGCAAACATCACAGAAGTTGCAGATATGGTTAAGAAAACTGCTTTCAAAATTACACGTATGGGTCAGCTTGTTGCAAACGAAGCATCAAAAAGACTTAACGTACCTTTCGGTATTGTTGACCTTTCACTGGCTCCCACTCCTGCAGTAGGCGACTCGGTTGCATACATTCTTGAAGAAATGGGACTTGAGCAGTGCGGTGCCCACGGCACAACTGCCTGCCTTGCGCTCCTTAACGATGCAGTTAAAAAAGGTGGCGTAATGGCTTCTTCTCACGTTGGCGGACTTTCAGGTGCATTTATCCCCGTCAGCGAAGACGCAGGTATGATTAACGCTGCAAGAAGCGGTTGCCTTACAATAGAAAAACTTGAAGCAATGACCGCTGTATGCTCTGTAGGACTTGATATGATTGTAGTACCCGGCGACGTAACACCTGAAATTATTTCTGCAATTATTGCAGACGAGGCTGCAATCGGTATGATAAACTCAAAAACAACTGCAGTAAGACTTATCCCTGCAATCGGCAAAAATGTAGGAGATGAACTTAACTTCGGCGGACTTCTCGGCAGTGGCCCTGTTATGAGAGTAAACACTGCTTCTCCCGAAAAATTCATTTCACGCGGCGGCAGAATCCCTGCACCTATCCAGAGCCTTAAAAACTAAAAACAATAAAATTAAAGTGGCTGATATTCTGAATATCAGCCACTTTTGTTTTACTTAATTACATTTCAAATGGGTTATCGGCATTTTTGTCGAAGGGTGCAACTCTGAATGAGAATAAAAGTTTGTTGTCATCCCATTTACGCTCAGGCTCAAAATCGAAGAAATAATCGTTTTTAGCACCAAGCACATCGTGCTTAAGGTCAACGTTTACAACTGTCTGTGAAAGAGGTTCAAGTTCATCATCGTGCAATGTTTTTTCAAGAATTTCAGTTGTGAAATGAGTTGCATTGAATGAGAAATTGTCCTCTGCCGCAAAAATAAGACCTTTGCCGTCGTTATCTGTTACTGCACCGAAGATTGATTCATAGTGTGCAGAGTTTTCAATGGGTTTTACGTAAGGTACAAAGTTTTCTGTAACAGTTGATTTAAAGTGAGCCTTGTAACAAGCCTTATGTCTGTCAGGATATGATTCTGTAGGACCGAAGCCGAAATATTCCATATTTTCCATTCCGTCTGTGAGCATAAACTCAAGACCGAAACGTGCAAGCTGAGGTGCAGATTCACGTTTATCAGCGTCAACTGAAATTTTAACTGTGCCGTCACCTGCAAATTCGTAAACTTTCTTACCTCTGATTACAGGCACAACGCTTGCACCACCAAGAGAGAAATCAACTGTAATAACAACGCTGTTTTCTGTTTCGCTGATAACTGAAGAATATGTTTTCTGCCTTGCCATTTCCATTGATGCTGACTTTCTTTCAGCCACCTGACCGTCCTGATTGTGAGCGTGTGCTTTCCATATCTGGATTTTTTCAGGCTGAGCGAGTAATTCTTTTCCTTCTGCAATAATCGAAGAAAGTCTGCCGTAAGATTTATCGAAGGTGTAAACTCCTCTGTCTGTTGTGATTTTCACAAAGCGTTTTGCATCTTCAACCTGAGGTGCGTAAATGCTTGTAACAATTTCTTTTCTTTCAAATGAAAGCTCTTCCTGACAGAAACCGAGTTCATAATCTTTTTCGCACCAATAAGTTGCTTCTTTCATTTTGCAGAAAATGTTAAGCATTGTGATACCGTCGAATTCATTCTTGTCAAAGAGAGTGAATTCCTTTTCCGCTCTCGGTGCAATATCTGTATCGGTAATTTCGCCTGAAAGAATAACTTCGCCTTCTTTTTCAACACTCCATACAAAATATACATCGTCGAGAGTTGTGAAGAATCTCTTATTGAAAATGTTGATTTTACCGTTTTCGTATGTGATTTTAAAGGGCTCATAAGCCTTCTTCATCTCAAAATATCCGGGACGGAGTTTTCTGTCTGCAAAGACAAGACCGTCAACACAACAAAGCTTATCGTTGGGAATATCGCCGAAGTCACTGCCGTAACGGTAGCCGATTTCTTTATTCTTACCTTTCACTGCAACTGCGTGGTCTGTCATTTCCCAGATACACATACCGCAGAGAGCATCGTATTTTTCCATAAGGTCAACGTGAGCGTGGATGTCACCTGTTGTAAGTGAGCATACATATTCGCAGAAATAGAAGGGTTTGGGGATATTTTCCTGCTCAAGATAGTTCTTTGTATAATCAAGAGGAGCGTACATACGGCTTTCAACATCTGAAATATCCCTGAAATCTTCTCCCTCGGGTACAGCCTTGAACTCAAGGTGAGAGTTTTCGTAATGGATAATTGCTTTAGGCTCTCTTGATTTGATATATTTGTTCATTGCTCTGTGGTTTTTACCGCAACCTGATTCGTTACCCAAAGACCACATAATAACGCATCCGTGGTTTTTATCTCTTTCGAAAAGACGTTTTGCACGGTCAACATATGATTCTTCCCATTCATCAACTGTGGAAAGCATTGACCATCTCATCCAGTCCCAATCGTTACGGTATTCAAAGCCCATACCGTGTGTTTCAATATCAGCCTCATCAACCACCATAAAGCCCATTTCATCGCAGTATTCAAGGAATCTGGGGTCGTTGGGATAGTGTGATGTTCTGATGCAGTTACAGCTTGCACGTTTGAGAATGTACAAATCCTCTTTCATATGCTCTACGGGAGTTGCGTGTCCGAGAGCAGGATGAGAATCGTGACGGTTAATACCGTAGAGTTTAACTTTTTCGTTGTTAAGGTACATAATTGCACCTTTGATTTCAATGCGTTTAAGACCGATTTTAAAGGGGATAAACTCGTTCTCGTCTTCAATAAGGAGCGTATAAAGCTGCGGATTTTCCGCGTTCCACAAAACGGGATTTTCAAGAATAACATCTTCGTCTGTTGTGCCGCTGATAACAGTTTCTCCGTCGGGAGAAGTAAGTGTGAATTTTACGCATTTATCTGTTTCAAATTTAATTGTGGCATATTTTAAGCTTTCCGAAACATCCTGTCTTACATAAATATCTTTAAGGTGATTTTCCTGACGTGCAAGGAGATAAACTTCTCTGAAAATACCTGAAAGGCGGAAATAGTCCTGGTCTTCAAGGTAACTTCCGTCGCACCATTTTACAACAAGAACATCAATTTTATTTTTACCCGCTTTAAGATATTCTGTAATATTGAGTTCACTTGTGCAGTGGCTTACCTGACTGTAACCTGCAAATTCATTGTTAATAAAAAGATAGAAGCAGGAATCAACGCCTTCAAAGTTGATGTAAATTTTCTTGCCTTCAAAATTTTCGGGAAGAATTACATCTTTTGAATAAAGTGCACAGGGGTTTTCATCGGGAATATTGGGCATATCCAGAGGATAAGGATAGTTTGAGTTAAGATACTGGGGTGCATCGTAACCCTTTTCCGTGCAATTCTGCCAGCTTGAAGGAACAAGCATTTTTTCCTTGAAAGGAAGTGAAAGAAAATCGTCTTCCAGGTCTTCAAAGCTTTCATAGAATCTGAAATTCCAGTCACCGCAAAGATTTATAAGATATTCTGAGTTATCTCTGTTACCTGCAAGTGCTTTTTCTGCAGATTCATAGGGAATAAAATATGCTCTCGGTTCTTCACAACCTACATGCAGAAAATCGTGGTCCTTATGATAACTTTTAAATTCCATTTTTATCACCCTTACTTTTTTATATTGTTAAAACAAAATTTATCAAATTCATCTGTATCACCAAAGCCGAAACAACTTTCGGTGATTTTATCAATCAACACTTCAAGGTCAGAAAAGGTATTGATTTTTCCGATTTCTGCCCTGTATTTTGCAGCGCCCCTTATACCTTTGACGTACCACGCAGCGTGTTTTCTTGCCTCTCTCATTGCAATATATTCGCCTTTATATTCAATGAGTTTTGCAATGTGGTTTTTAAGAACATCCATTCTTTCTTCTATTGTGGGTTCGGGAAGAATTTCGCCTGTTTCAAGAAACGTGTTTATTTCTCTGAACACCCAGGGTCTTCCCAGAGCACCGCGGCCTACCATAACACCGTCGCAACCTGTTTTTTCTATCATACTGAGAGCCGATTTTCCGTCAAGCACATCGCCGTTGCCTATAACGGGAATTTTTACGCTTTCCTTGACTTTTCTTATAATGTCATAATTAATCCCCGGGGAATACATCTGCACCTTTGTCCTGCCGTGAACAGTTATCATTGAAGCACCGTTTGCTTCGCAGATTTTTGCAAGTTCAGGTGCATTCAGAGAATTTTCATCCCAGCCTGTTCTCATTTTTACAGTTACGGGCACAGTTGAAACTGCCACAACTGCCTTTACAATTTCACCTGCAAGCTGGGGATTTTTCATCAGGGCACTTCCGCAGCCATTTGAAGAAACTTTAGGTGCGGGGCAACCCATATTTATATCGATAAAATCAGGTTTGTATTTCAATGCTTCTTCTGCCGCTTCTGCCATAACAGCGGGACTGTCACCAAAAAGCTGTGATGCCGCAGGACGTTCACAATCGGAAATAGACAGAAGCTTACCTGACTTTTTATCTCCCATACTTACGCCTTTTGAAGAGGTCAGTTCACCGACAACAAAGGCCGCACCGTATGAAGAACAAAGTTCTCTGAAAGCTCTGTCTGCCGCCCCTGCCATAGGTGCGAGAGATGCTCTTTTTTCAATTTTCAGACTGCCGATTTCCATTCAAAAAACCTCTTGCCAACATTTTACATAATAATATCATAAATCTGTGGAAAAATATACTGTTTTTAAAAATATTTTTGTTTGACACAATAAATTTATTATGCTACACTTCATATATCACAGAAAATATTTCCAAGGAGGTTTTATATATGAACGAAGCGGCTCTTTACAAAATAGGCTATGGTCTTTACGTGCTTTCTGCAAACGAAGATGGTTTCGACAACGGTTGCATTATAAACACAGTAACCCAGGTTACAAACACACCTGACAGAATTGCCGTAACGGTGAACAAACTCAACAAAACTCACGATATGATTATGGCAACGGCAAAATTCAATGTAACCGTGCTTTCAACAGATGTTCCTTTTGATGAATTCAAACATTTCGGTTTCCAGAGTGGCCGAGATGTGAACAAATTTGCAGATGCAGATAAATACGAAAGAACAAAAAACGGTCTGCTTATTGCTCCGCAGTACGCAAACGCTTATATGTCAGGAAGCGTTTTCCACTCAATTGACCTCGGCACTCACACAATGTTTATTGCCGACGTGACAGATGCTGAAATTCTTAATGATAAAGAATCTGTAACTTATGCTTTTTATCACAAGAATATCAAGCCTCAGAACAACAATCAGAAGCCTGCAGGAAAAGTGGCTTACAGATGCAAAATCTGCGGTTATATCCACGAAGGTGAACTGCCTGAAGATTTTATCTGTCCCCTTTGCAAACATCCTGCAAGCGACTTTGAAAAAATATAACTAACAGGTGATAAAAATGGGTAAAATTGTAGCATCAGGCGGAGTAAGCTTCAACGATGAAGAAGGCTTCGGCGTATTCAAAAAAATAGTTGACCTTTGTCCGAAAAAAGGAGCAAAGGTCTTGTACATACCAACTGCAGGTCACGATAATTACGATGATTTCCCTGAACTGCAGAAACAGTTTTCAGACTTAGGATGCAAGGAATATGATGTTCTTGTTTTAACAGACGAAAATCTCACCCACGAAATGATGGAAGAAAAAATTATGACTTCAGATATTATTTTCGTAGGCGGAGGTAACTTAAAATTCCTTATGGATGTGTGGAACAGAACAGGTGCAACTGAAGTTCTGAAAAAAGCGTTTGAAAAAGACATTGTTCTTTCAGGCTCAAGTTCAGGCGGAATGTGCTGGTTTGAAAGAGGATATGACGACTGCGGAGAAAACGCAGAATTTATGTTTATTGACTGCCTCGGTCTTATTCCCGGTTGCAACTGCCCCCACTATCACAGTGAATACTGGCAGGTTTTTGACAACGTAGTTCACGAGCAGGACTTGCCGGGTATAGGAATAGACGGCGACGCTGCCCTTGTTGTTGACGGAGAAAAAATGAGCGTGGTTACATCTAACCCCGGCAGAGGAGCGTATATTCTTTCCAAAGAAAATAATTACACAAGAACTCCGTTAACTTTTTAATCTGAACAAAAAATAAAGCCGACACAAACGCCGAGCGTTGATAAGGAAGTATTTCTTTAAAATGTGAACTTACGGCACAATAATGCGTCAAAACCCACCGATACGCGACAGCGTAATCGATGGGTTTTTCCTTTTCTTGCACACGCAATTTCGCATTTTAAAGT
>JAFUIO010000040.1 GCA_017468425.1 Clostridia bacterium
ATGTTTTATTCCGTCCTTCAGGACTAATTCGCATGCCTTGACCTTAAATTCCTTGCTGAAAGTTCTTTTCATTGTGAACACCTCTTGAAGTTATTTTATCATTAACTCTTCTATGTGTCCACTTTTACTATACAACTTTCAACCCTTCACTCTTCACTCTTCACTCTGCACTTTGCACTCAATAACCAAGGAGGAAACCCTATGAAAAAAACAAACAAACTCATAAGCATACTACTTGTAATTGCAATGCTTTTGTCAATGGCACCGCTGAGCCTTACGGCATTTGCGACTTCGCCTGTACCCTATGACGGCGTGCCCGTTACACCGCAGGTTATTTCGTCAGGCAACTATGCAAAGCTTGGCCTGACGGATACCAACTGGAGCCAGTTCAACGGATATTATGCCATCCGCAATGCCAAGGAGCTTTACGGATTTGCTGATATCGTAAACAACACCAGTGCCGGTGCTACAATTAATTTAAACGCTGTGCTTCTTCAGGATATTGTTATCAATGCAAACGGTGGCAACACCTATGATTGGAGACCTCTTTACGGTACCGGCAATGACAGAGATTTCGAAGGCACAATCGACGGAAACGGTCATTATATCAGCGGAATATACTGTACATTGGTAACTAAAAAAGCTTTTTCAAATGATTGTATCAGTGGTTTTATTGGTGAATTTTCGGGCACAGTAAAAAACCTTATAATAAAAGACAGTACTTTTGCGCCTCCCCAACACATTGGACAATTCGGCGGTCTGGGTGCAATAACCGGATATCCTAAAAATTGCACAATTGAAAACTGCCGTGTGGAAAACACAAAATTAATTGTGCCGGATAATTACGGACAGATTGGTGGACTGACAGGCTACGGCAATGGTTTGGGGGGCACTACAATCAAAAACTGCGTTAGTCTTGTAACCATCAGCGGTGGCGGATCTTCAAATCCGATTTCCGTACATGCCCCTTACACAAACTGCTATACCTCTGCAGATGCAACTCACACCTGTGCCAATATCAGCGTTGAGCATAAGGAAGTTAAGGCAACGTGTGAATATCCGGGTCTTTCAAACTATAAATACTGTCTTGTTTGCGGAAATGTAACAAGCGGAACAAAAACCGAAACTCCCGCAACACATATATGGGAAAACGCAACATGCACAGAACCCCAGACCTGTTCATACTGCGGTGAGACACAGGGCGATGCGCTCGGTCACAAAAATTTACGATACATAATAAATACGTTTACCGGTCGACATGCCGAATATAGGTGTGATGTTTGCGGCACAGTCGGCACAGTAACTCTTTCTTCACAAAATGTTGATTATGACGGAAACCACCATGGCGCAACTGTTGCATACACGGGAGATTTTCCTGAAGTAACGATTAATTACGAAAACAGATCTACAGGGGAAATATCGACCGAAGCTCCTACAGAAGCAGGCCAATATGAAGCATACGTTGTTTTAGGGGCATACCGCCTTGCCAGCTTGTACATTATTAATAAACAGGTGATTGAAGATATAACCGCTCCTGCACCCAATACTCTTATCTATAGCGGCAAAGCACAGGCACTGGTTTCGGCAGGCGAAGCAAATGGCGGCGAATTACAGTACAGCCTTGACAGTGCAACATATTCCGCCGAAATTCCCACAGGCACAGATGCAGGCGACTACACCATATACTATAAAGTTGTCGGCGACAATAACCATAAAGACACCGAGCCTGCAACACAAACCGTTACAATCAAAAAGAAAGCCGTAACCGTAACCGCAGATGATATGAGCAAAACTTACGGCGAAGCAGACCCCGAAGATTTCACCTTCAGCTATAACCTTGACAATGCGCAGTATAAACTTAACGGTCAGCCCGAAAGAACACCCGGCGAAAATGTTGGCGTTTATGCAATCGGACAGGGCACTCTCACAAATGAAAACAACCCCAACTATGATATCACATTTGTCGGTGGTCTGTTCACGATTGAGCCCGATAAAAGCGGAATAGAAGTTCTTACCGTTGAGAATGTAAAATCAACCGACAAGGAAAATGTTGAGTATGTTTACAATCAGCTTGAAAACGCTGTGAAAGACCTTGCAGACGAAGAAAAGAAAACAGAATGGAACACTCTCCAAGCCTCTTGCGGTGCAATGCTTGCAGTTATCAGCGATACAGCAGATGAAATAAGCCGTATTGTCAATGCAGTAAATGCTTATGACATCAATACCGTAACAGGTGATGATGTTCAGGATTTACTCGGTCTTATTGACGATGCAAACGCACTTCTTGAAACGGATAATCTCACCGCCGAAGAAACAGAAACTCTCAATCAGGCTATAAAAGATACTCAGTCACTTATTTCAAGATATGACAGAGTTTCCGCACAGATTGGTGATATCAAGGACAGATTGAATAACTATGATGAAGCAACTGTCAAATCAAGCGATAAGGACGATGTTATTTGGCTCAAAGCAGATATAAAGTCACTCACCGACGGTCAGAACATCACAAATGAAGAAAGAGAGTATTTCAAAAAAGCATCTCTGATGTGCGACAAGCTCCTTGCAAAAATCGCAGAAACAAAGTCAGAATATGACAGAGTTATCGCTGCCGCAAACGGTTATGATGAAGCAACCGTAACAAGCGCAGATAAGGATGCTCTTGTTAAGCTCAACGATGATATTTACGCTCTCGCTCTTACAGAAAATGTAACTGCAGAAGAAAAAGAAAATCTTCAGGCGGCTCATGATAAGGTTCTCGGTCTGATTGATAAACTCGTTGATATCAGCGATGAAATCAAGCGCATCATCGCAGAGGTTGATAAGTATGTGTTTGAAAGCGTGAAGTCAAGCGACAAATCTGATATTCAGCAGCTTATTGCAGATATCAAGGCTCTCCTTGATACACAGAATATCACCGCTGACGAAAGAGCACTCCTTGAAGGTGCAGACGAAACCTGCGACAAGCTCATCGCAAAGATTGATGAAACCGTTGCTGAAATCAGCCGCATCAACGATGCAACAAATGCTTATGACGAAGCAACAGTAACAAGTGCCGATAAGGCTGATATTGAAAAGCTCCTTGCAGATATCAAAGCTCTCACAGACGGCGATAACATCACCGATGCAGAACGAGAACAGCTTGTTGCCAATGACGAAACCCTCGATAAACTCCTTGCAATAATCAATGAAACCGCAGAAGAAATCGCAAGAATTGAAACTGCAGTAAACGGTTACGACGAAGAATCCGTTAAGTCAACCGACAAGGCTAACCTTGAACAGCTCATTGAGGATATCAAGGCTCTTACCGATGCAACAAACATCACTGAAGATGAAAAAGCTGCTCTTGAAGCTCTTGACGAAAAAGCAGATGCACTCATCAAGAAGATTGATGATACCGCAAAGGAAATCGAAAAAATTGAAAATGCGGTAAACGGTTACGACGAAGAAACCGTTAAGTCAAGCGACATTTCTGCTCTCGGCAAGCTTATTGAGGATATCAAGGCTCTCACCGACGGTGATAATCTTACCGAAGATGAAAACGCTGCTCTTGAAGAAGCAGACAAGGCAATAGATGAACTCATTGAAAAGCTCACAGAGGTTGCAGAAGAAATCAAGAGAGTTGATGAAGCCGTTAAGTCCTATGACGAAGAAGCTGTCAAGTCAACAGACAGCGATGAACTCTCACAGCTCAAAGAGGATGTTCAGTCACTCATAGATAGCGATAACGTAACCGAAAACGAAAAGACTGCTCTCGAAGATATGATTGCCGACATCGAAAACCTTGAAGCTAAGATTGAAGAAACCGAAAAACGGCTTGAAGATATCGGCGATTTTGAAGAGAGTTTCAACCCCGAAACCGTAACAAGCGATGACAAGACGGCTATCGAAGATAAGATTGCTGAAATTGAAGCAGTAAATCCCGATAATCTCACCGACGAGCAGAAGGCTGAATACGAAGAAATCAAGGCAGGCTTTGAAGCTCTCCTTGAAGAAATCGCAGCAGCAGAAAAGGATGTTGCAGACATCGGCATCGAGCATGAAATGTTTGACGAAGAAAGAGTAACAATCTTCTGGGAAGATGATATTGAAGCTCTCAAAGCAAAGATTGATGAACTCCTTGCAGACGAAAATATGGGCGAAGCAGAAAATACAAAGCTTAATGAATACAAGATTCAGGCTGAAAAGCTTATTGAAATCATCAACACTCCCAAAGAATATTTCTCACTCCGCTTCTTCTATTTCATTTGGGATTGTCTTGTTTGGAAACATAACGACATCGTTTGGCTCTTCAAGCAGATTTTCGCTTGCTGAACTTAACAAAGTAACAACCACATAAAAAGACCGGGGAGCCTTGATTTTTAAGGTTTCCCGGTCTTTTTTGTTTTTAATCCGAACAAAAATACTTTTTATAATTCGTTCTTATTTGTTTCAATAAACATTTCCTGATGCTCTTTAAGAACATATTATGGACTAAGCATTGAATATTAAATCTCCATCTTAATCAGTTCACAAGCCGGGACACATTACTGAAACATATTTCTGAAAAAATCTCCGATTGCTTTGAAAATATTTTTGAAGAATTCAGCAATTTTCTGTAAGAAAGTAAGTTCCTGCTGTTCAACCTCGTTTTCAGCAGTTATTTCAATGTATTTGTAACTTTCAGTTTTTGTACTGTCATAGTCTTCAGCATCTGCACCGTCAGAAGAAAGAGAGGCTTTTGCTGTTACTTTTTCACCAAGGATTATACCGTCACCGCATCTGATTGCGGAATCTGTTGCAGAAGCAACAAGCTTTCCGTTTCCTGTAAATTCAGGAACACTGTTGCAGACAATTGCTGCAGATGCGTCATCACATACTATTTTATTTTCACCTTCAAGAGAAATTTTTCCGTATCCGTCAACAGAAAGCGGTTCTGAAAGTTCAGCATTTCTCAGATAGAGTGTGTTTGCGTTTCTGTCAAAATAAATATTCCAGTTTCCGTTTTTATTCGTAGTGCCTGAAATCTTACCGTCTTTGCAGATATAATACGCTGCTTCCTGTGAGAAATTAAAAACAACAGTTGTTCCTGCTTTAACAGATTTTACTGATGTTTCAATTCTTTCGGGCGTAATCGAAACAGATGTCAGACAGTCACCAAGCTCCACATTGTTTCTGTCAGTAAAGGTTGAGTTTATCATACAGGTGTTATAGCTGACAGCTCTGTTATTTTTGAAATTGGATTCCGAAAAAATATCTATATCCACGTTGCTGTTCTGTACAAGGAGAGTATATGAAAACACTCCGCGATTTACTGCAGAATCTCCCGTTCCCTTGTTGTTAAAAATTATATCAACGTCACTACCTGAAAATGTTACTGAAAAAATTTCGATTCCCACAGAATTTCTGCAGTTATCAAAAACTATATCAAGGTCGGAATTTTCCACTTGTAAAAGACAACCCTGGGGATTTGAGAAAATAGCATATGAATTATCTGAACTGTCAAAAGAAAAATCAACATCTGCATTATCTGTAAGAATCTTATTACCAATCATACCTACAGTCCCCTGTGCAGAACAATCGGATGCATTGAAGCTTACAGTTGTGTCTGTAATACGGATTTCTCCCATACTTGCAACGAAACCGCAGCAAATTGCATTACTTGTGTTTGCATTGATTGAAAGTGAACCCTCACCGCTGAAAAACGTTGAACCGAAAACATTGTAAACACCAGTGGCTTCCATATTTTTTGTTTTCTTTATTTCAATAATATTTTTTCCGATAAGTACAATGTTCAGGTCGTGTGTTGAAACAATACCTGTTGCCATATTGAAATTAAGACCTCTCACTGTGTCAATTTTCTGATTTTCAAACACAGCATTTCTGAGTGTCAGTGTATCTGTTTCAGTATCAAATGAGAAATTGTAATCGCTTTCTGTTGCATTTTCAATTTTTCCGTTTGATTTGATTTTCCAATAGCCTCCGTCAGTAACATCCTGACCTGCAACAATCACTATCTGAGGATAGTTTTCTCCTGCCGCAAGAGAAGAAACAGACATCATCGGAACAAGACAGATAATTGCTAAAATTACTGACAAAACTTTGATTCTTGTTTTTTTCATAATTTTTACCTTCTTTCTGTTATAAAACATATATCCAGCAACCTGATTCAGTTTTTATCTCGCGGGTTTCTCTGATAACTTTTGCTTCTCCATTTTTTACTTTGAATTCCACCGTCAGTCGTTCATATTCATTTTCAATGGTGTCTGGTTTTCCTTCCGGCGGATTTGTTTTATATCGGAAATCTTCAACAAAATTCTCATCACAGAAACATACATATTTGAAAGTTTTTACCCCATCTTTTTCAATCGTTTCAAGATAATTGCTCTTAGCGTAAGGAGTTTCCCACCATGCATCATCATATGTTTTTCTTTCTTGCGGAGTGTATTCTACAAATGCATATTCTCCCGGTGCATACATTGTTACTTGAAAATTAAAGGAAAACTTATCGGCTATAGATCTTGCATAATACACAATTTTGTTACCTTTTTCATCTTTGAAAATAACTTCACTTACAGTTGCCTTAGCTCCGCCAAAAACAGAGTTTCCTTTAAAATAAAAAATTTGCTTATCTCCTTTGATTCTTGTTTCTTCGAGATGAAACCATTCTTCGTCATCGTCGCATGTCCACACAATACCGTTTGCTTCATCATACGGCAAAGCAACTTCTGTTTTATCTGTACCGGTTATTGCACCAACCCCGGAACTTATGCCACCAAACAAAAACATTATAATATAAAGTGGCATTAAGAAAATTGTAAATACTGCTCCCATAAAATATTCCTCCTTTATTTTTCATCATAATATAATCAACAAAAATTCAAAATGTAACAAAAATTTTTTACCACGAAAAAATCCCTTTGAAGAATGCGCCGACTCTGATAAAGAATGCTTTTATTGAAGAACCTAAACGGCTGAAAAAGTTTTCCGTATCATTCATTTTTACAATTTCAAATTCGACTGATGTATTTCCTGAATAATTGCCGATTCCCGTAATAGTCACAGTTGCGGTACCCTCTTTTTTGTTCTTTGAATAGCTTACCGTGTAATCCTTGTCTTTGCAAAGAATTCCTGAAGAATCAGAGATAATAACATCCGGTGTTACTTCTTTACCGGTATAAGCCTGGTCAGCAATAGGGGTAATCGTCGTTGAAGCAATATTTTTCGTGACAATTGAAAACTTTGTTTTATTTGAGAAAACCTTGTAGTCTCCCTTTCCTTTAACTATAACATCAGCATTGCCGACATTGATATTGTTCTCATATGTAACACCGAAATCGATATATTTGTGAAGTGTTTCTCCTGAAAACGTAACGGTAACAGGAGGGGTTATTTTCTTACCTGTATAAGTCTGATTCGGTATGGGCGATACGAGAAATGTGCTGACAGCAATACCATTATTCAGTGCATAATCGTAAATATATGAATCCTTAAAGCAAACGATTGTAAGGTTTTCACAACCGTCAAAAGCATCATCCGCAACAGAAGTTACACTGTCTGAAATAACAGCTATTTTAAGAGACGAACAGTTTTTAAAGGATGCCTTTCCGATTTTTGAAACCGTGTCAGGAATCATAATTTCTTCAAGTGATTCACAGCTTTCAAAAGAACCGTATGTATCTGAATTTCCGCCGATCGATGTAATTCCCGCACCGAGATAAATCTCTTTTATGTTACATCCGTAGAACGGCGAAGAAGCCTGAAGATTGTCATAGTTCAGATCCGTTTCAATATGTCCGTATCTGTCAACTGTACAATTCATAGCGTTAAAATAAAGTGTTTCCAGACTTGCACAGTTCTTAAATGCACCGTAACCGATAACCGAAAGGTTTTCAGGAATCACCAGAACCTGCACAGCAGTTGATGCAAATGCAAAATTTCCGATTTTTTCAATACTTTCAGGCAAATCAATACGGCTCAGTTTTTCGCAGACATTGAATGCATCTGCATCAATTTGCGTAAGACCTTCCTGAAATTTTACCTCTGTCAGTTCCCTGCATCCCAAAAAAGCACAAGCACCTATTTTTTTGAGTTTTCCGCCAAAAATTGCCGTAGTTATCCGCGTTTCACTGAAACAGCTATCTTTTATTTCAACAAGTTCAGACGGAAAATTTATTTCCCTGAGTTTTACACACATTTCAAATGTCTCTTTTTCAAGAATCTTCAGATTATCACACAAAACAACCTTTTCAATATCCATACACCATCCGAAAGCATCTTCGCCGATGATTTCAACAGTAGACAAATCTACTGTGCCGTCGAGTGCAGCCATTTCAAATGCTCTTTTTCCTATTTCTTTCAGTTTCCCACCGAAAACTGCACTTTTGATTCCTGTATTTTCAAAGCTGTAATTACCTATTGAAACAAGCTCTGCAGGAAAATTGATTTCCTCCAGATTTCTGCAATAACTGAAAACACCGTTCTCAAGGACCTTCAGATTATCATTCAGAATAACCTTCTTTATTGTGCTGTTATGTGAAAAAACATTTTCCCCAAGCTTTTCTACAGAAGACAAATCAAGCGTTTCTGTAAGAGTGCAATACTGCAAAGCACTTGAACCGATGCTTTTCAAAGAATCAGAAAAAGCAACATTCACCAGCTTATTACACTGATAAAAAGCCTTGTCACCTACATTAACAACGCCTTTTATTTCAACACTTTCAAGAACTTTACACCCCTCGAAAGCACTTGAACCTATTTCCCTTACACTATCGGGCAGATTCATATTTACCATTTTTTTGCAACCGAAAAAACACTCCTGAGGTATTTCTGTAACTCCCGACGGAATATTTACTGTTTCAAGAGAGCCGTTGTATGCAAAGGCATAATCACCGATTGTTTTAACGGTATCAGGAAGATTTACCGAAACAAGATTGTTGGTTATAATATACCACTTTTCTCCCTCTTTATAGCGATATCCTTCTGCGCTTACATCAATAAAACTAAGACTTGAAAATCCAAGAGGCGCAATTGTAGTTACTGTATAATTATCCAAATTTTCAGGAACGGTAACATTTTTCTCCTTACCAATATAACGAGAAATCACTGCCTCTGATTTTTCATTAAGATAATATTCAAAATCACCTGATATGTACTTTCTTTTCATATCAGACTCAGAAGATGAAAAAACAACATTTTCACTTTCCATGTCAGAACAGTAAACATAGTCACTTGCAGCCATAACCAACACTGTGCTGTATGGCACATCGCTGTTACATATTACTCTTTTTATGGGACTTCCTTTCAGATTTCCTCCGAGGAAACTTCCGTTACAGACAACTTCCTCAAGGGAAGAGTCCGCTCTCAATGTCAGCTTGTCCAGAGCTACATTGTCAGCATTACAAATAAGCCTCCTGACTTTTGAACCCTGATACTCTGACAAAACAGGTCTTGTTACGTTGTTCCCCAAAGCAATTTCTGTTATGGAAGTTCCTTCAAAAGAATTCAGATTGAAATCCACAAGGCTTTCCGGCAAATTGATTTGTTGAAGATTATTGCAGTTTGCAAAAGCAAAATCTTTTATTGTTATTATTCCCTCGCTGAAAACCACATTCTGAAGATTCTTCATTTCACCGAAAGCATGTGTGCCGATAGTTTTGACAGTAGACGGTATGGTAACTGTTTTTATTCTGTTGTTATAAAATTTGTTAGGATGACTTTTCAATTCAGCCGGTTTAGTAAAACCATTTGTGCTATAAACCGTTTTAACTGATTCGCCATTGAAGCAATAGTCGTATATTTCTACAACCGATAAGCCTGCTATTTCAGAAGGAATTATAACATTTCTGTCGTTACCTGAATAACTTGTAATTGCCGCCGTTTTACTTGAAAGTTTAACATATTCATAATCACCTGATTTTTTTATATCCACAGCCTCGGCGGTAAATATACCTATATCAAGCACAGAAAAAACTGATACAACAATTGTCAATGACAATAAAATTGAAATTATTCTCTTTTTCACTATTGCCACCTCATTATTTCTTTGAAACTGCAAATGTGCAGAAACAATCTTCATATTCTATGGTTACATTCAGAGTTTCTTTAAAAAGCGTTTTGATATGTTCGTAAGAGACCGTGTATTCACCCTTCTTCAGTTCTCTTTCACTGCCGTCGCTGTAAAGAGCATAAACCTGCATTGAATCGCATCTGAAGGTTTCAAGATTTTCAGCAGTAAAATCAAAGGTATCGGGAAATACCGCATAAATTGAATTGAGTTTTTTGGTAGATGTATTTTCAATAACTCTTACGGTAATTTTTTCAGTAAAGCCATTCGACTTTATTATAACTGTTTCATATTTTGCTTCAGTTCCGAAAGCTTTTGATACTTCCACAATATAGTCTTTTGGCTGAATAAGTTTTCTCTCGCCATTTGTGTATTCGGCAAAAACCTTGATTCCGTTTCCGCTGAATTTTTCTCCTACATAATATTCTGTTCTGAAATCAGATGTTGTCTGAATGCTGATATTTTTTATATCGATTGTCTCCTGTGTATAGGTTTCCGCCACCAATTCACTTTTGGTTTCAGTTGTTATTATATCTTTTGGGGTTGATGATTCTTCTGCTTTGGTTTTTATTTCTTTTAATTCAGTTGTTGTTTCTGTAATTATCTGTTCCTGATTAAAAAATTCAGAAACAATCCCCGAAAGAGACCTGATAACAGAAACATTTTCACTGGTTTTAATCTGCGTTCCCGCAATCAGAATCAACACTGCAACTGCAACTGCTGCTGCAACAATACCGGGCTTGTTATTTGATTTGGTATTAAGCTTCTCAAAGAACTCGTTACGTGAAATAACGGGAAGAATCTGCACCATATCGCCTGAGCGCAGTGCATTGATAACATCGGCACATTCATCTATAAAATCAAAATCCAATTCTTCATCGCTTTCAAAAATTTCATCCATAAAATCTTCAAGCATTGCACAAAGCTTATCTGCAAAATTTTCCGTAAAATCAGGATGCAATAGTATTTCCTTGTTAACTGTAATCATTGCGTTCTCCTCCTTCAAAGTTAATTGAATAAACCATATCTTTGATTTTATTTCTCAGTCGCATCAGTCGCATTGATGCGGCAGGTCTTGATATTCCTGTTTTCTCAGAAATTTTTTCAACACTTATTTTCTGAACATACCGCAGATTGTAAAGCTCTTTTTCTTCATCTGATAAAATATCAATCAGCATTTTGGCAAAAATTTCATAGTCAATCAGGTCAATACGTTCATCATACTCTTCATCGGTAACCGAAATGTTTTCTGCATTTTCAAGAGGAACCTGACGTTTCAGTTCTCTTGCATCTTTTTGTTTTTGCCTTTTGACAAAGTTGTTGGCAGTACGGTAGAGAAAAGTTTTCGGGTCTTCAAATTCGTTGCCATCGAGAAGCTTGTTATAAAAAACTATAAACGTTTCCTGAACACAATCGTCTGCAGCTTCCCTTGAACCGTTAAGTCGTGAAAGACAATAATTAAAAAGCTTCAGCCGATACTTGTCGTAACACTCCTGCAATTGTGCATTTATGTACTTCTTTTTATTTATTGTCCTCACTCCTTTCACTTTCATCTGTTATATAATCAACAAAAATCTGAAATGTAACAGAATATTTTTAATTTTATTATAAACCTGAAAAACATTTTCTGAACAAAATTATATTATTATCACTCAATAAATTTAACGATTTTCGTCTGAGCTTGTACGAAAATCAAAAATTTTCACATATTTTTTATTTATGCTATACTATTCAGCCGTATGTTGTCGGCTTTCTGCCGAAATCTTAAAATTTTCACAGCATTATTAAAATATGCTATAATAAAAATGTCTCCTGCAGGGCGACCTTAACAGACAAATCATCCGCTATAATATGGTTGTAAAGCACAAAACAAATTTTAAATTTTTGGAGGTAATATTATGACAGGTGCAATTATTGGTGATATCGTCGGTTCAAGATTTGAATTTGACAATTTAAAATCAAAGAATTTTGAATTTTTCCACACAGAGTGCGATTTTACAGACGATTCTGTTATGACTCTTGCAATCGCAAAATGTCTGACGGGGTATGACGCAATCACAGACTACGAAGAATTCAAGAAAAATCTTGTGAAGGTCATGCACGAGGTAGGAAGAAAATATCCCGACTGCGGTTACGGCGGCAGATTCTGGGTGTGGATGATGAGAAATCACACTGAGCCTTATTACAGTTACGGCAACGGCTCCGCAATGCGTGTGTCCCCTGTTGCGTGGTTTGCTTCTTCTCTTGAAGAATGTGAAAAATTAGCCAAAGCCACTGCAGAAGTCACACACGACCATCCCGAAGGAATCAAGGGTGCAGTGGCAGTTGCAGGTGCAATTTATCTTGCAAGAACAGGTCACACAATGGATGAAATCAGGGAATATACAAAGAAGTATTACGAAATCAATTTCACACTGGATGAAATAAGAGATGATTATGATTTCTACGAAATCTGTCAGAAGTCTGTACCCCAGGCACTTGAAGCATTCTTTGAATCAACAAGCTTTGAAGATGCAATCAGAAACGCAATTTCAATCGGTGGTGACAGCGACACAATCGCAGCAATGACAGGCTCAATCGCAGAAGCATTTTACGGAATCGAAGAAGACGTGAAAGATACTGCATTTTCTTATCTTGATGAATATCTGCTTTCAATCGCAGAGAAGTTCACAGAAAAATTTCCCGGCAATACAAAAGAATAAAAGTCCTATTATTGGGACTCAGACAGTATTTTTAGTTGTGCTCAAGTGTTGTCTGTGATATATTATATTCACAGACAACAGATTTACCTATAAAGAGTGCGTGAGGGACAAGCCCGTTGACCGCACAGCAACCTGCCTTTCAGGTAAGGTGCTAATGCTTGCCGATAGGTCCTTAAGTTTTGCCCCCATATTTTACGGGCCCGTCGGAAACGATGGGTTCGTTTTTTTGCACTCTTTAAAAATAATTTTTCAAAAAGGAGTGCATTAAAATGCGAAAAATCAGAGATCTGATCAGTCCCGACAAAAAAGTCTACATTGTACTGAACAATGAAAAAATCAGAGAAAAGTTTATGGCAGATGCCGAAAAAGAAGGCATTACTTTTTCTGACGGTGTTCTGCCCACACAAAGAAAAGCAGAAGACGTTATGTCACTGCAGAAAGACGGAACAATCTGCTATCTCGGGTGGGCAGGCCGGATTTGTTTCAAAAGTATGAAAGAAAATGTCCTGCGTATTGATTATGAGAAATACACCGGATAATCCTGTTTGTGTAAAAAAATACATTTAACGAAAAACTCCGACTTACCGTATGGCTGGTCGGAGTTTTTTTCATATTTACAACACTGCACCATTTTCTTTCAGCTTCTGCTGAAGAGATTCAATGTCAACAGTATGTGCAGTTGTGTCGGTTTTGTGAGCAATTGCAACTGCAGTGCCTGCAGCTTCACCAAGACAACAGCATATCGGCATTATTCTTACAGATGCCTGCGCTTCATGTGTTGCAGAAAGGCATCGGCCTGCAACAAGTAAGTTATCAAACTCCTTTGGCAGAAGTGAACGATATGGAATTGTGTAAAATTCGCCATCACCGAAATATCTGTGACTTGTTCCTGTGCCTGACGGATTATGAATGTCAATATCATAATTGCCCAGAGCGATTGAATCATCAAAACGTGTACAGTTTATAATTTCATCACCTGTGAGAATATGCACACCTTTAAGTTTTCTGCTTTCTCTGATTCCGATATCAACGGCAACAGAAATCAATGCACTTTCGTGAAAAGCATCTGAATTTTCCTTAAGAAAAGCTATCAGTTCATGAATCTGCTTTCTTGCAATAACTTCCGCTTTGCTTACATCAAAAGGATTTGTAGGGTCGAGCATTACAACACGGGTGGTGTTGAAATGCAGAACATCCTCACCTACCCCGAAGAAAACAAGTATATTTTCTCTGGGATTTGTAATTTCACCCTTTGCCTGTTTTTCTTTGTAAAGTTCCTGCAAACGCGGTCTTTCCGCCGTAAAAAGGTCAAGGTCAACACCACTCATACGGAAACAGGTTGTCATGGGCTGACAAAGATTATCACTTTCGCGGCCTAACTGATAATCGCAACCTGCAAGGAAGAAAAGCTCCCCATCTCCTGTGGCATCAACAAAGAAATCTGCTTCAGCTGTGATTTTCTGCCCTTTTGCAGTTATATCAACTCCTGTGATTTTTCTGCCTTCAGTTTTAACATCATAAACTACGCCGTGAAAAAGAACATCAACACCTGCTTCGTTTGTCATATCGTCAAGAACGATTTTAAAATATTCGGAATTGAATTCATGGTCCTTGCAATCATCGACATATTCATCGTGACGCACTTTCATTTCCCTGAAAATTCCTTTTGAAAGGTAGTTCTTTTCGCCATTCTTATCCCAGTATGGTTTTGTCCAGTAAGGCATAAAGGGATAGACAAGATTATTGGAAATTGCACCGCCAAGGCAACCTGATTTTTCAACAAGCAAAACCTTAAGACCTTCACGCGCTGCACTTACTGCAGCTGCAACACCGCTGAGACCTCCGCCTGCAACAATAAGATTATATTTCATATTATCACTCTTTTCAAAATGTAATATTTTATATGTCAATTTTAACACTGAACGCTGATAAAAACAAGACATAATATTCTGAATATATTACTGAAAACACCTAAAAGCACAAAAGACCGGCCATCGATGATGACCAGTCTTCGTATTTACAGTTTAACGGAAATTGTAGTAACCAAAAACGAGCATTGCTGCCATGAGCACATAGAAAAACGGAAGAACTGTAATATCTCCATTGAATAATTCGAGGAAACGAGCAATACGTCTTCCTTTGCTCTGACCATTGGCAAGTTTTTTTGATTTTTCCCAGTTTTCCTTGACTCTCTGGGGACGCCAGAAGAACACTGCATCGAAGAGATTATATCCGACACAATAGAAAATCCATGTTTCCCATAATGTGTAGCCTCTGAAAATCTGTCCGACAAGAATTGCTGCACCGATGAGAATAATAATAATACGGATAAGTTTGATGTTCTTGAAATCCCAATAGCGTTCAAGTCCGTCATGCTGTGCAATAACATAGTACATTGTAAAGCAACAGATAATGCTTGCCATGGTTGTTGAACCCAACATAACAAGACAAAGAGGACCTACCATATAGCAGGGACGCTCTAAAACTTCAACGATATTCATATCAACCTCGCCGAAGGCACGTGTGATTTTGTTGCCGTTTCTGCGGTAAGGAATGATGAAGAGGAAGATTGTGAGAATAATCAATGCACAGAATACCCATGAAAGTACTGTGTCAACTTTCTGCGGAATCATGTACCAGAGTTTACCTACAGCTTCTGCGTGTTCAAGGTTTTTCGCTGCAAGAGGCCAACCTACAACAAACGCAACAGCTATACCAAGACCATTGAAACAGCCCTGAACATATTCCATGATTTTCCATCCGTCAATAACGTTTTTCTCATCGAGCTTGCCGAAGAGTCTTTTACCGTTTTTAAGCGGATACATCTGTTTGTCATAGAAAGTAATGGCAACAATCCAACCGATCGAACCTGCAAGTGCTCCGCCAACCCACATAATGATACCGAAAATGTCACCACGGATTGCCATCATAACAAGAAGCCCTGCTACAATTACAAGATTGCGTCCCCATTCTTCACGACTATCTTTAGAAAATCCGACCTTTGGCATTTTGCCGTGTTCGGGGTCGTAGGGAGTGTTGAAAATACGGTAACCGATTTCCTGTACAAGAGGTACAAGAGCAAAGAAAATAACGAAATCGTACCATTTGTAAATAACGCCGCTCATTGCAGAGAAGCTTATGCCCAGAAATGCAGAGCCTAAGCCACTCCAGATAGAGCCTTTGAATGCTAACGCAAGATAACCTAAAGACGGATTATATCGTGGAGAATCGTGGTCGAGGACAAGTCCCATTGTTGAACCATAAGGCTCCATACCGCCATAGAAATAACCAAGTGCACAAGCTGCCGCAAACAGAAATACGTTTTCCATAAGAAGTTCGGAACCTGTGTACCATACACACATAATACCCATGATTGCACCGGGTAACATTGCGCCTTTTTCGCCGCCGATTGCGGAACCGCGCATACCCCAACCAAAGCACATGGTCATCATGCTTATTGCAAGAAATACAAATATGTTCTGAGTTTCCATACGCAAATACCTTTCTTAAATTATGTTATTTTTCTACACGTACGAGAGCGTAGCCGATTTTCTTACGTCCGCAGGTATATACCATATGAAGAAGATTACCTTCTGCAACAATTGAGGGATATGAAAATTCTACGCCGGGCTGTGTTTCAATTTCAATACGGACAGGATAAGTTTCACCGTTATTATCTGAAAGGAAAAGGCAAAGAGGTGTACGATCACCCCAGTTTTCACTTACAGGGTTGCAGATAAGACCTAAAACTCCGCAATCTGTCATTGCAGCACCGATACCGCTGTTGTTGTTGGGCATAGCAGTAGGTCTTGCAATAGACCATGTGCGTCCGAAGTCTGTTGACTCACTGCGGTAAACATAATTAAGGTTTGTACGTGCAAGCATATAAACTCTGCCGTCGTGGGACTGGTCTTCCCAGATTGCAGGCTGAATCAGACCTTCGCCATCTTTGGGAAGTTCTTCTTTACGGTTACAGATTGTACCATCGGGAAGCTGGAATGCAACAGGTGCTGAAAGCTTCCATGTTTTGCCGTTATCTTCGCTGCGGTCAGTCCATGATTCCCAACGGTCAACAAGGTCTTCTGTTGAGCCGGGAGCAAGGAGTGCACCGTCTGAAAGACGAATCATCTGGTTTTTAACGGGGCCTCTGCCGCCTACGTCGCCGGGAACAAGTTCTTCAGGTGTAGACCATGTTTTACCGCCGTCTTCAGAAACAGATTTCATTGAATACCAATGTCCTTCGTCAATACCGCTTTTATAAATAAGTGTAAGAACACCGTCTTCTGCAAAGAGAGTGGGGTTCCAGTCTGCTTCGCCATCGTCAGGAGTTATAGCTTCGGGAATAGTCCACTCACCGTCTCGACGGGCAAACCAGATACGTACGTTGGGATTTTTTTCTTTTGTTCCGCCGAACCATGCTGCAGTAGGTTTGCCGTTGCAAACAGCAACAGTTGCTGCATGACATTCGCCTGTTTCTTCATTTATACCTTCAGTTTCAAGATATTCCTGATATAAAAGTTCTGCTTTAATCATTTTTTTCATCTCCTGTTTGAAAATATTCCGCTTAAAACAACATTATTTCAAGCGGAAAAGTGCTTAATGTCAGCAGCCGTGACGTTCCTTATAGATACGGATAACTTCCTGAAGGTCTTCTTCAGTATCAACGCTTACTGCCTCATACTGTGCAGGTGCAGGAACGATTTTGATTTTATAGCCGTGCTCAAGAACCTTAAGCTGTTCAAGTGATTCTGCCTCTGAGAGAGGTGTAGGAGCGAGTTTTGTATATTTGTTGAGGAAATCGTGTGTATATGCGTAAATTCCTACGTGTTCAAAATATTTTGCGTGTTCAGCGTGACGAGGATAGGGAATGGGTGAACGTGAGAAATAAATTGCATTTCCGTTTACATCAGTAACAACTTTTACAACGCAGTTATTCTTGATATAATCTTCTCCATCAATAGGCACACTGCCTGTTGCCATAACGCATTCGGGGCTGTTGATAAGAGCTGTGCCGATATCGTCAATAATTTCAGGGGGAACAAGGGGTTCGTCACCCTGGATGTTGATAACATAGTCGCAGTCATAATTGCTTGCAGCCTCTGCAACACGGTCAGATCCTGTGGGATGGTCGACTCTTGTCATAACTGCTTCACCGCCGAAAGCGATAACTGCATCGTAAACACGCTGATCATCAGTTGCAACAACAACCTTATCAAGCACCTTTGCCTTGCTTGCGTTTTCATAAACATGCTGAATCATGGGTTTGCCGCATATATCTTTAAGAGGTTTGCCCGGGAGACGTGATGAACCGTAACGGGCAGGAATAACACCTAAAACTTTTGCACTCATATTTAAAATCTCCTTTAATTCAAATTAGAAACTGTATTTATCGTGAAGAGCATTACGCATCTTTTTAAGAGAGAATGGCTTGATTTCGTCGCAGATACGCTCACGCATTTCTTTACCTTCATCTGTATTCTGAGGAGCAGATGTGAAATCAAGAGTTATGCCAAGCTCTTTGCAGATTTTGTCAACGAAAATCGGCCATAATTCACCGATATCACCGATAACGGGAATACTGTTTTCAAGACGTGTGAATGCTGACATTTCCATACGGAACGGAATTTTTGTAAGCTTTGTTTTGGGAAGACCTTCATTGATAGCCTTCTGAATAAGCTCGCTCTGTTTGTTAAGGTCCCATGAGCGTTTAAGGTTTTCGTCAAGGTCAAAACGGATGAGAGTTTTGTCCTTAAGGCTGTATGTGGGAAGGCCGTTCATTGCGCCCCATATACCGTGGCCTGTGTATGTTTCAAAGGGACCGTCGTGGATTTCCTGTGTAAGAGCAACTGCAGATTCAATGATAACATCTGCTTCAGAGAGCATTTTTGCAATACGCTTACAACGCTGACTTACGGGGATACTGTCAGAAATGCAAAGACCAACCTGACCTCCGCCGATAAGCTGAGGAACACTTACTAAAACAGGTACGTTTTTGATTGCACCTGCACCAATCATTGTTCTGGGGTCTGAGCCGAGACCTGCAACATATTCAAAGCTTTCGCCCAGTGTCTGTGCTGCAACCATAACCTCTGTTGAAACTGTTTCGTTGAAATAGCCTACAGGGTAAGCCATATTACCTGCTGCCTTGATAATAACCTTGCCTTCTGCCTTTTCGCAGATAGAAACAAGTTCTTCGTCAAGAGGAAGTTCTGAACGGATACGTGCCCATTCTTCCTCATCAAGCTGAGTAAGTTCATAAATATTGCCACGGCAACGGATATTTTCGGGGCATTTATCGCCGAGAATATCTGCGTCGAATCTCTTTACTCTGTCGAGAGTTCCGCCCATTTCGTGTGAAATAACAGCAGAGCTTGTTGTTACGCCGTCAATAAGACCTGCGTGAATAAGAGTTGCAATAAGAGTTGTAACACCCTCATGGAGATTAGGACCGCTGCCTATAACAGCAGCAACCTTGCCGCCGCGTTTTTTTACTTCAACAACCTTTTCGATTGCCTGTGTCAGAAATTCTTTTGTTTCATCAGGGAGTGCCTGATAAAGCTGTTCAACCAAAGCCGGTGATGCCATAATTATTTCTCCTTCATTCTGGATTATGTTTTTGTTTTAGTTTAATTTCCTGCCAAAGCAGGCATCGTCATGGTCAATCGACAAAAGCGTGAAATCATACTTTTTGTAGAAATTCATTGCTTTTTCATTCCTCGGACCACACGTGAGGCAAACGCCTGCGATGCCTTTTTCCTTAAGATGGTTACATAGAGTATCAACAAGTTTTCCGCCCATGCCCAACCGTTGATATTCGGGAAGAATATCAATATGGAAATGAGCAGGATATTCGTCCCTGAACCTTTCCTGAGGATTGTACGCAGTGGATGCCCACTCGTATCTGTCCTCACCATAGCTGTCGGAACGCGGAAGATAATCCCTGTCGAAAACTTCTTTGAACCTGTCAAAATTCTCTGTGCATATTATGTACCCCACTGCCTTGCCGTCATCATCGAGGACGAAGCAGTTTTCCGGTTCATGGTCAATATAGTAATTACAGAAAGTATTATGATAAAACTGACCTGTCAAAAAATCCGGCACTTCTTCGGGTCCATCACTGTTATGGCAGACAAAGTGCACATCGGCACGATCTTTTTCTTCATATTTCCTGATAGATATCATTATAACTCACCACCCTCAATCCGGTCTACTAAACAAGAATATCATAAAAATATCAAAAAAGCAAGAAAAATCAGAATATAACATATGAAATTTTCACAAAAAAACATAATGATAATAAACAGTTTTAAGGGGACTTCCGGAATTATAAACAATAGCATCTGTTTTTCAGACAGAATGAAATAAAAAGTAAATTGCAAAACTTGTTTTCATTTACATGAGATGATATAATGCAGATATAAAACTACGGGAGGTCGGAGTTATATGAAAAAGACAAAAAGCAGCTTTATAATAAGCACACTGTGTTTTACTTTGTGCTGTGTTATTTTCTTTGGCAGTTTTCCGCTGAATTGCTTTGCACAAAGCGGGGCAATATTTGAACCTCTCATATATCCTGAAGAAGCAATTACAGAATTTCAGGAAGAAAAACTCGGCAGAGTATCAACCGGTCCTGATTATATTTCCAACCGCGGATACGATGAAAACGGACTTTATATGTCGCCTTATTGGAGTTGTGAAATTTCAGGAAAAGATGTACCCGTATATGCGGTGATGAGTTATAACGAAGATATAAACAGAGGTGTTCTGCAATCAGTGGTTACGATTTTCGTCAAAGATTTTGCAGACGGAATTGATATTACCCTTATTTCAGAAAAATCACAGATTAATTCGGCAGTTATTCTGCCTGAAAAGCTGGGCGCTCTCCCCTCCTGCAAAGATAACTCGGTTTTCTTTACAGCAAACAGAACAGGCGCATACACCTGCCTGATAAACGGCGATTCACTTGACGATGCCGTTACTGTATTTGTTAAGGAATGTACCGATGAAAACGCTGAAATTGAAAGTTACATTGACCGCTACGGTGAAGACAGAGTGAAAGTTTACCCTGCAGGATTTTATGAGACAGAATACATCGACACAACTGATTGTGATGTGATTTATTTTTGCAGAGGTTCATATATTTCCGCAAAACATATTTACGATGTACGCAGTGACGAAGAAGCCTCCGCCTTACCTTACAGAAATATTTTTCTTGATATAGTTGCAAAAGACAGCTTTATAATTGACGGTGCAGGAACTATAGATTTCAACCGCCTTGACCGTAACGAGCGTTCACTTATGAGTGTGGCAAATTGTAAAAGCTGTTCTTTCTCAGGGCTTACATTTATAAATCCCCCTGTATGGACCGTTACCGTACATTCCACTTCGGAAACCACAATAGACAATTTCACAATTTTCGGCTACCGTACAAACAGTGACGGCATAAACATCTGCGGTTGCAAAAATATGAAAATCACAAACTGCTTTGCACGTAACGGTGACGATTGCTACAGCGTGAAAACACTGAACGCCGATTCCACAGCCGAAAACATTATATTTGAAAATTGTATCGGCTGGAGTAACAAGTGCCGTTGCTTCGGTATAACGGGGGAAGTTTATGCACCCGTTAAAAATATAACTTTCAGAAACTGCGATGTGCTTTACAGAAATGCAGATTGGGATAACAACAAGGTTTCCTCACTTGCCGTTGCAGTTGAAATGGGCGGTGCTTCTATAGAAAATGTTCTGTTTGAAAACATCAGCATATACCGCGATGACGGCAGAGCCTTCAACTGCACAATCAACAACGATATTGAGAATTGTTCGGTAAGCGGAATTGTTTTCAGAAATATTACTTACAATTCTTCCGAAAAATCTGAAATTGCAACACGTCAGAGTTACGAAGGCTCTGAAGAAAAATTCAATTCTTTTATCTATAGGGTACTGCGATTCTTCTTCCCGAAATGTGAAGAAAGCTTCAGCCACCTTATTCCCGGTAATAACGATATTGAAGTCAGACTTGAAAACGTTATTGCAAACGGCAAAAAAATTAATCCTTTCAATCTGATTTTCAACATTGAAACAAAAGGAAATGAAAGCATATCCTTTTAAAATTTGCTGTTACAAACGAATAAACAAAACAGTAAACCGCCCTGAACAAAATCAGGACGGTTTGATTTTTATACACTCATATTACTCTTTACATCAATCCCATACACCAGATTACAGCCAATGCAGTTAAGGTAACCAGCGTATCAATTGTAATTCCGTAAAACATAGGTTTAAGTCCTGCTTTTCTGAAATCGGTCAGACTTGTTCCAAGACCGATTGCCGCCAGGGCAGTAACCATTAAAAACTTGCTGGTATCCTTCAAAAAGCCTGCTACTTCAACAGGAATGCAGCCTGTACTGTTAAGCACAGCCAGCAACAGAAAGCCGCCGATAAACCAGGGTATGATTTTCACAAGGTTAACCTTCTGACCGTTGTTTGCTGCTTTCAGTTCTTTCTGCTTCATGCGTGTGCCGATATATGCAAAAACAAGAACAGTGGGGATAATTGCAATAGTCCTTGTAAGTTTAACCATTGTGGCAAAGTCACCTGCCATCTCAGAAAAAGCATAGCCTGATGCAACAACGCTTGAAGTATCATTTACTGATGTTCCTGCCCATATACCATATGCAATATCAGACATCTTCAGAAGCTTACCCATAATCGGATAAAGGGCTACCATCACCATATCAAAAAGAAAAGTTGATGACATAGCGAAAGCAACATCTTTGTCCTCTGCATCTATTACAGGTGCAATAGCAGCAACGGCAGAGCCTCCGCATATACCCGTTCCTGCAGAAATCAGGTTAGAGAGTTTCCAGTTCAGTCCAAAGATTCTGCGGACAAAATAGCCGCCACCAAAACACATTGCGAAGGTAAATATCATAACGAAAAAGGTCTTTTTTCCTACTGACATAATCGTATTTACAGATAACGATGCACCCAGAAGGATAATTGCAACCTTCAGAATTCTTTTTGATGTGAATTTAAGTGCCGGTTCTATCCACGCGGGATGAAAAAAGCTATTGATTATAGTACCCGCAAACAAGGCAATAATTGAAGCACCTAACAAACCACCCGGTATCAGGTTTTCTATAAAGACCGATAAACCTGCCAATGCAAAGCATATGGCAACACCAAGTATAAACAAACCCTGTTCTTTTGCTTTTGTTTTCATAACATAACCTCTTGAATTTTTATGTATTTCTTATTTATTTTAACATAAAGTTGTGATAAAATAAAGATGTTATAGAATAAACATAAAGTATTTGTGATTATTTACTTTATCAAAATATAAAGGATTGATAAATTATGACAGACAATTCAAAAATCACTAAACTCACCACTGCACCGTCTGTATTTGCAGTTGAAAATACATATCACATTATGGTGAATATTGAATATCCTTCACTTGTTTATGTGAAAATCGGTGATGAAGAATATTACGATGAATCAAACGGAATTATGAGGTCGCTGTCCACGGTACACAGAGTTATTGTGCCTATGGCAGACCTTGATAAAGCGGGAAAATACACTGTTTTTGTCCGCCCCATTATTGAAAGAAAGCCGTATTTCAGCGAAACGGAACCAATTAAGGAGTATGAATATAAATTTTATCCCGTACCTGACGGAAAAATCAGGGCATATCATATTTCCGATGCCCACAACCGTATTGACGGACCTGTGAAAGCAGCAAAAAACTTCGGAGATATTGATTTTCTTATACTCAACGGAGATGTTTTAGACCACAGCGGCGACCCGTCAAAGTTTGAAAACATTTACATTATCTGCTCCGAGCTTACAGGCGGTACAAAGCCCGTTATTTTCAGCCGCGGCAACCACGATTTACGCGGAAACTATGCAGAAAAATTTGCAGAATACACGCCTAATTCAAATGGAAATACATATTATACTTTCAGGCTGGGACGTATCTGGGGAATTCTGCTTGACTGCGGTGAAGATAAAGACGACGACCACCACGAATACGGCTACACCGTTGCCTGCCACAGATTCCGAAAACGTCAGACAGATTTCCTGAAAAAAATAATTTCAGAAAAATCATCTCAATACGAAGCTGAAGGTGTTGAAACGAAACTTGTTATCTGCCACAATCCTTTTACCCGCGTTATTGACCCGCCCTTCAATATCGAGCAGGAAATATATTCGGAATGGGCAAGTCTTTTAAGAGAATATGTAAAGCCTGATTTAATGATATGCGGCCATTTCCACGATACTGCCGTATGGGAAAAAGGCGGAGAATATGACACTCTCGGACAACCCTGCAGAATCGTAATCGGCTCTGATATTAATACGGATACAAATGATTTTATCGGTTGCGGATATATTTTCGGCAAAGACAAAACAGAAATTATGTTCACCGATAACAACGGAAACTGTTCAGACCTTATTGAAGTTATTTAAAATTAAAAGCCACTGAAAACCTTTTGACGGGTAATCAGTGGCTTTTATTCAAATTTTTAAAAGAGAAAGAACAAATGCGTCAGCATTAATCATAGCTCTCATTCCCTGTTTTTTAATAACAATGGGGACAATCTACTTTTCCGCCCACACATCCGAAGCGATCACAAGCTTTATTTTTCCCTGCTATAAAGCGAAAACCATCGCCACCGCAAGCCGGACATTTTTTAACACCTGAGCCATTGCACCACATACAGGGCTCATTCTTTTTTTCGTTTATTTCATCAAAGAAATCATCTGAATCATAGCCTGAGCCCGAACCTGAATCAGAACCTGGGGACGATGATGAATTCATTTTTGATTTGCTTAAATCAACTGCACAAAGAAGTTCTACCTCCTGAAGTGACTTTGAGTATACATAATAAACTGCAACTTGTTCATCCTCGCTGTAGTACATAATTCTTAAAGTTACATCATCGCAGGGAGAATCTTTGCTGACACTCGGGGTAACCCATCCGCTGTTTACATATTGGTATACCCTTGGTGTTTCATAAGCGAATGAACCTTCGGGATCACCACCTAACACCCACTGATATTTTTGAGTCAGATCCTGGGTGTCGTAAAATTTACCCGTTTTCGGAATTGCCGAACTTGAAAAGAAAACTCTCAATAAATTTTCGTCGTTCTCATCCCATACTTTAAGTAAATCCGAAGATGTTTCATAGTTGATATACTCCATTCTACAGTTCTGCTTGTCTCCATCCACAAAAGCCACTGCTTCTCCGGGCTCAACAGAAAATCTGCCGTCACTTGTTTCGTATTTGCCGTCTTTTGTTCTTATAAGTCCGGCACAAGAAGACTTTCCTGCAGGGGCAACGGACTCAACGCTGCCACCGTATCGGAAACCTAAATCGGTTGCTTCAAGGCTTGCAGAATAACGGATACTTCCGCTGACCTTACCGTATTCCATTGTATACCTGATGGATATTGCACAAGAAACTTCATCGTTGCTTAATCCCGCCTCGCAGGTTTCTTTAACATTGGCTGTACCGGTATATTCAAGACCCCATTCTCCAAAAACCTTAAGTTTACTCACCGATGAATGCTGACCTCTGAAATCCTGGAATACAGATTTGTTCACGCTAAAATTCATACCCTTACTGCACAACAAATCCATATAATCATCTATAATCTCAATTACATCCTCAGAACCATCAAAAGTCTGTATTACGACAAGGTTTCCGCCTTGGCTTGCTTTACCTATATCCATATAATCTGATGCATAATCGAAAAGAGACTGAAATTCAACAGAATTCTTGTCCGGAGTCTGTCCTGAAGCACCTGCAAAATCAAGCGGTTCTGCAAGGGTTTCTTTTTTACCCGAAAACTTGTTGGTATTATCACTCTTTTTTTCATCTTTTATGTTTGTCTGATTTTCAAAATCATTTGAATATAAATACCCTACCAGGCATTTACCGTCGTCATCTGCTTCATTTATCAATATTCTTATATGACATTGCTCGTCAGATTCAGGATCCATCGGAGCTATATCCTCATCTCCAACATATTTAAAACTATAGCTGTTATCTCCGTCAAAAACAGATACAAAATCATAATTGTCAAGAAGCTCTTTTTCGTACTTCTCAATTTCAGGCAAATCATCTTCGTCCATTATATACCACACAATCGTGTAGTTCTCTTTTACATCTTCAGAAAAATAATCAACATATTTTGCCATATAAGTCTGAAAATCGAGATAAACTCCCTTGTCGGAATTCATACCAATTGCAGCTATAATTCCGGCAACAACTAAAACGCAAACCACTACTGATACAATTACTATGGTTATATTTCTTTTCTTCTTTTTCAACTTTGGTGCTGTTTCATCCATATTGTTACGTTTATCAAACATCAAAATCCCTCCGTTAATTCGTTAAAATCATTATAATTTTGATTGATTTTTTGTCAAGTGCATCCTCTTTATAATCATAGGATTAATATAAACATCGTTAAATTTTATACCATCTGTGCTTATATCGCACTTATTGCAATAAGGCATCTGCGACGAAAGGCTTCCATTCTTTTGTTGCATAGTCATATGCTCCGAAACCTGCGTTGTATTCCCAATAGGACCATGAGAGATTATATTTTTTCATCAGGCTTACGGCACCACTGAGGAATTGGGAAACTTCTTCTTCGGGTACTTGTTTTTCATACACGCCGAATTCACCTACAATAACCTTGATTCCTGTTTTCTCCTGGAATTTTGCCGCTTCTGCCAACGGTTTTTCAAATGTATCCAGCATATCCTGTGTAAACGGGATTACTTCCTTGTAAGAATCATCCATCCATTCAGCACCCTGATGTGTAAACCTCATAGGTTCATAATTGTGCACGTCTACCACAATATGCTTATCTGAACGCTTGACGGCCATTGAAGACAGCTTGTATGCACTGTTCCAGTTCATTGGTGAAAGACAAATCACTCTGTCTTCATCAATTTTCCTTATAGCGGAAACCGCAGAAAGCTGAATGTAATTCCACCTAATATCGCTCATTTTTCCGCTGTCGTTATTCAGCTCATTAAGTATTTCGAACCAAAGCTTTTCGCTGTAATCGGCGTATCTCTCTGCAACTTCTTCCCAGATAGAAACAAGCTTTTTAACATTCTGCTCATCAGGATTTTTGCTAAGCTCCGACCAACCGTGCAAATCGAGCAACACAGTCAGGTCTGAATCAAGGGCAAGTTTAAGAACTGTATCAAGGTTTCTCATTGCGCTTTCATTCAGCCTGCCGTCAAAATCGAGCATCCAGCCGAAGTTTACGGGAAGACGTATAAAATCAAAGCCTTTGTTCCGCACATTCTCAAATGTTTCTTTTTCCATTATGTAATCACGTGGAAAACCAGATTCCATACAAGGCATATTGATTCCGCGGTTGACATCAAAATTTATTTCTGCATTTTTCTCGCAGGCAGGCTTAATCATATACTCTGCAATTCCGAATATGTTTTCGAAAAAAGCTCTGATTATATCAATCACCGACATTTTTTCTTCCTGCGGTGCAGAAGGACACTCAGATATGTTTTCCGTAAGAATTACACTGTCTGCATTCATGTTTTTAATTCTGATTGCAGGGCGGATGCCTGCACCTGTGAAATATGTAAAGAAAGGATATCTGTTGCAATAAAAATCGTGTCCGTATAAACTTCCGTCTGCTGAAACACATACTGCTGTATAGCAGTTATCTCCCGGTGTGCGAAGGTACCAATATGAATTTCCGCCGTCAACAAACAAGCCCTGACATTTTGCGTAATCTGTGCCTGTTGCGATTCTGTCTTCAAGATTTTTCACTTCATTCACAGAGGGGAGGAAAACTCTGTCTTCGAAAGGAGCCCACAAATCGTCCATATAGTAAAAATCAAGATTTTCTTTTTCTTCCGTGGTAAACGCACAATCAAGAAACTCGTTGTTGAGCATTTCTCTTACATCGCTGACAACATAATAATTCGAACAATCGTAATACTGTTCATCTGCAAAATATTTCCATCCGTCATAATAAATCTTATTCTGAAACGGCTGTGAATCAATAATTGATTCGCAGAGTGCATATGAATATCCTGTTTTTTCATCAACAATACGCCATTTAAGCGGTTCGAATTTAAACCAATAAACTTTACCGCATTCGTATCCGTTATTATCCTGATATGTGTCACCTGCAGTTGTTGATTCAAAACCGCTGAAATACGGTCTGTAAGTATCAAACTTTACTGCCCTGTACTTATCGCCGTCAAAAGTTACATCGGCATACTGCATATAATCATCGGTGTGCATTTTCCCGTCGTTCCACTTGCCTGTACCGCAGTAATAATCATAACTTTTCCATTCAATTTCAGCACTGTTAAGTGAAGACAATAATTCTGCATCTTTAACCTCACTCTGGGGATATGAGCCGAAAAGGAAAGCCCTGTATCCCACGTTTTCTTCCGCAAAAGAAGTCAACGGCAAGGAAGTTATTATAATTACCATAACAATAAAAATCGATAACAGTTTAATTTTACTTTTCATATAAACCTCCGCGATGATAATCTGTACATCACTTTAAAGTATAATATCCAAAGCAAATAATTGTCAATAATAAAAGGCAGAAAAGTTTGTTTATATTGTGTTGAATTTTATTATGTGTGCGTGATATAATTAACACACAGAAAAAACCTACAAGGATGAAAAATATGATTAACGCTAATGAATATGGCTTTTTGACTGAAAATAATCCATACGAAAACTCCTGTGCTTTGCAGAAAGCCATTGATAATGGTGGAGAAATCCGGATTACTTTGCCCGGTGTTTACAGAATTTCCGAGCAGATTGAAATCGGCAGCAACACAAAGCTTGTGTTTGGCGAAGGCGTAACTCTTGTGCGTGAAGCAAGTGTAAGCAAAATCAACGGCAACGCTTTTATAAACAAAGGTGCTGTTATGGGCGAATATAACCGAAATATTGAAATTATCGGTTTACACCTTGAATGTAACGGTGTTGAAAGCGACGACTTCGGCATAAACAGCCGTATTGCAGGGTTACGTGCACAGGTGGGAATGATTTATGTTGAAAACCTGAAAATTGAGAATTTCCAATGTCACGGACTGCTTGAAAAAGATTATGCCATTCAGGTGAGTGCATTTAAGAACATTCATCTTGACAATTTATATATAACGGGAAACAAAGACGGTGTTCACCTTGGCTGGGGCGACGGCTTTGTTATCAGAAACGGCAGATTCCGCACATTCGATGACCCTATAGCACTCAATGCATTTGACTACGCTACATCAAACACACACGTGGGTTGGATTGAAAACGGAATAATCGAAAATTGCGTTGACCTTGACGACAAATCAACAACAGGATTTTTCTGCAGAATTCTTGGCGGTGCATGGTGCAGATGGCAAAAAGGAATTCAGGTACAGCATTCCGACACTGTGGCTGTCAGCGGAAAAACATACCGCGTGCTGATGAATCCGAAAGACGGAAAATTATACACTTCTCTCACACCACCCTGCCACGAAAAAGGAATTAAAGAATACGACGGTATAAACTGGGTTAAAGTACGCGATACGGAAGAACTTGACTGCGGTTGCCGTAACATAACAATACGCAACTGTATTCTGCAGAAAAAGCGTAGCACAGGAATTGCCGTAAGCCTTAATTATGACACATATGCAAGGAGTTACTACCACGGTTGCATATGTACTCCACAAAGCAACATCACACTTGAAAACATCGTTCTTGAAAATGATGTTGATATTCTGTTTCATTCCACTTATCCCACTGAAAATTTAACACTTAAAAATATTGATTTTAAAAATTCACAGCTTCGTTTTGATGCAGTTACTAAAGCAGAAGGGATAATTTATCCCGAAGTCGAGATAAAAACAGAAAATGTTGTTTTTGGTGAAAACACAATACAAGCAAGCCCGAAACACCCCATAAAAATATGTTATTGAGGTGATATTATGAATCATCCCGCTTTTGAAAAACTCCCGCGAAGGCTTACTATAAGTTTTCCTTTGTGGCTGATTTACGGCACAAAGGGTGAATTTTCACCCTATTATGATATTGACAAAGCAATGCGTGAACACGCAGAAAGAGGCTTTAACTGCATACGCATTGACAGCGGTGCAGGACTTATCCACGACCTTGACGGAAATCTGCGAGAGCCTTTTGACATAGGAACCATGTTCGGAGAATATGAAAAAATCCCCCGTCAGGAGCATATTATCGGTGACGGCGGACCTTGCAACCTTCTTGAAAGGCTGATTAAAACATTTGAATGTGCAAAGAAATACGGCATTTTCGTTATTCTCTCACAATGGTATTATCTGCACACTTATTGGTACCACAAAGAAGGAGACCTCGTTGCAGACGAGTTGTTTTCCATTCCCCCTGAAAAAAGGTTTGATGCTTTCGGAAAATTCTGGCACTACATTCTGCTTGAACTTGAAAAACGCAACCTTGACAGTCAGATTGCGTTTGTTGAAATTTTCAACGAAGTGAACGAGCACCCCTATTACTGCGGTGAACGCGACTGGGGTGCAAACAAAAATGTTACCGACGAAGAAGCTGAATTTTTCGGCAGGCAACACACAGATACAATTAACTTTCTGAAAAAAGAACATCCTGATATTATCTTTGCTTACGATACGGCAGGCCCTTGTCAGGTGAAAGAAACTTTGCCCGAAAATACCGATGTTTACAATTTCCATTCATACTATCTGTGGGGAATTTACGAAAGTGTTTTTGCCGAAAATCCGCAATGGTTCAGGAATGAAATAACGCCTGAAGATGTCAGGTCTTCACGCATCAACCGCAGAGATGTTGACTACGGCTGGTATGAGCGTGTGGCAAAGCACAACGATATCGACACGAAATATCTGCCTGAAATCGAAAAAGCCCTTGAAGAAAAAATGAAAACTGACTCGCACGAATACAGACGCATCTGCAGAATTATGCTTGACGATGCACTCCGTTTGTGTGGCGGAAGAAAGCTTGTGTGCGGTGAGGGTGTAAGCTACATAGCGTCAAAAGATATTCTTTGGGAAGAACATTCGGAAAGATACTGGGACTTGGTAAAGAACTGCCTTGAATTATATAAAAACGCAGGTGTGTGGGGCACAGTAATACGCACTTGTTGCGGACCTGAAGACCCTTGCTGGACACTTTGCAAAGATAAGCTACTACAGCTTAACACATTTTTCCTTGAAGATTAAAAGGCATAAAAAAATCCGTACAGAGTGTAGCGTTACAATTCAGCACAAAGCCAGAAATGAAACTACTGATGCCAGAATTATTCCGAAAGTTTTTCCGATTTTTTAAAAACCTTTTTCATACTTCATCACCTTTTTACAATATGTATCAATAATATACTTTCAGGCTGACTATGTCAATACGTGAACAAAGCATACGCTTTCATAAAACAAATAAAACTATTGCGTTAAAGGATGTTCGGGTGGTATAATTATTCTGCAAATATAATCTGCAGATACGGATGGTGGGAATTATGGAAATTCTGAAAAATTATCTTCATTTAGGGGTTAAAGAGCCTTTCTGCGTTCTTCACGCAAGCGACACACATATTGCTTATGCGGACAGCAGAGAAACAGAAAGAAAGCTTGAACTTTCTGCAAGAAGAAAAAAAGAAATGCCCTATGCAGAAGCAAACCTTGCTTTTCTGAAAGAAAAATCACTGAAAGAACAGAGAACAATTATTTACACAGGCGACCTTATCGACTTTGTTTCTGAACTGAATTATGAAAAAGCAGAAGAATTCGCCAACTCTGTTGATATTTTTATGAGTGCAGGCAACCACGAATTCAGCCATTATTTAGGCGAAGCAAAGGAAGACGCTGCCTACAGAAACAGAACACTTCCGAGAGTGCAGAAAATTTTCAAAAACGATATCAGATGTTCTTCAAGAATTATCGGCGGAGTGAATTTTGTTGCCATTGACAATTCCTACTACCTTTTTGAAAAAGAACAGCTCGATTTCCTGAAAAAGGAAGCTGAAAAGGAATACCCCGTAATTCTTTGCGTACACGTGCCTTTATACACAAGGGAATTTTATGATTTTGTAATCGGCAATGACGGCTACCCTGCCTACCTTATGTCTGTGCCTGAAGAACTGATGCAGAATTATACACAGCACAGATATGAACAGCAGAAGCAGGACGAAATAACTGAGGAGGCTTTTGATTTTATCGTTAACTGCAAAAATATCAGAGCAATTCTTTCAGGTCATCTTCACGATGATTTTGAAGGAAAAGTTAACGATAATTTATACCAGATTACAACAGGAAAAAACACTGTAAGAGAAATATATATTGACTGATTTTCGAAAAAAAGAAAGGATGTACCCTGTTTTGAATAACTCTTTCAGACTTGACGGTGAACATCAGACAATTACTTCAGTTGTTCTGAATGCATTTACCGATGCTATTGATACGCCTTCGCATAGCAACTGTCAAAAAAGAAAATGCCATCTGTGTTTTCTCGTCCAAAACACATCGGCTTTTACATTTTTAAGATGAGAAAGTTTTTTACGGAACGTCGCAAACCGCTTTTCTCTACGACGTTAAATCAAATGCATATAATTTCAGGTGTGGACGGAGTCCACCCACACTGAAACTTGTCAAGATTAGTGGACAGATAAAAGAGTGAAAAAATGATTCGGAATACGATAACCAATACCTGAATGCAGTCTTGATGAATTGTAGTAAAGTTCGATGTAATCAACTATTGTTCGTGATGCCTCATCGAAT
>JAFUIO010000041.1 GCA_017468425.1 Clostridia bacterium
CAACTTATTAACTTTTCTGTTTGAACCTGTGGTTGTATCCTACGAAAACCAGTCAAGAATTTCTTGCCGGAAGGGACGGGAACCAATCCACAGTGTTACAACTATTGTATCATATTTGGTCTTTACATTATTATACAAGGGCAGGGCCTTGGTCCTGCCGCCAAATCTTACGCAAAATAACAAACGGCGGGAGCAAGCCCCCGCCCTACAATAACGTTTTAGACATAGCGATAAATTATAATTTATATCTTAAACTCCGCGTATTGACATATGCTGATAAAATGTTTAAAATAAAAACAGAAATATTTTCCTGAAATAAGAGGTGGTATTATGAAAAAAGTAATTTCAATTTTTCTTGCAGTAATTCTTTGTCTGCTTACATCCGTTTCTGTTTACGGCACAGCAGCAAAAGAATCAAGAACTCCTACCGTTGTAGTGTCGGGTATGAACTTTGCAGGTCTTGTAATTGATAAGGGTACTGAAAATGAACGTTCAACTCTCGGTGAAATCAACGCAGGTGACATAATTTTAACACTTGCATCAGGCCTTGTTAAAACACTTGTGTTTATGCAGAAAGACGCTTTTGTTATGTCTGTTTTTGATTATGCATCCGGTGTTCTTGAAGGCTTTTCCTGCGATGCAGACGGTAACTCTGTTTACAATGTTTCGATGGATGAGGAATACCCATTATCTGCAGGTCATTATGAACGCTTTACAGAAGCATCGGGTGAAGATTATGCCGAAACAGGTGTAGTTGCAACCTGTATGGAAGAATTCGGAAGTGACCATACATATTTCTATTATTACGACTGGCGTCTTGACCCCTTTGACATTGCCGACGGACTTAATGATATGGTAAACCTTGCAATGAAAGAAGCAGGTTCAGATAAAGTTAACATTATCTGTTGCAGTATGGGCGGTGTGGAAACAGTTGCTTATATGACAGAGTACGGTACAGATAAAATAAATAACTGCATTTTCCTTTGCTCAACAGTTTACGGTGCTTATGTAGTAAGCGATATTCTCACAGGTAAAATTGAACTTACAAACGATGCTGCAATGAATTTCCTTTACGGACTTGCAAAAGGTTCTGATGCAGAAGGTCTTCTTAAATTCCTTGAATTCACAAAAATAAGTGATGCTCTCTGTTCACTTGTAGGCGGACTTGTAGGCAGCCTTAAAGATGGTGCGTTCCAGCACGTACTTAAACCCAATTTTGCATCAATGCCTGTTTTATGGGCACTTGTTCTTCCTGATGAATACGAGGATGCAAAAAAATTCTGCTTTGACGGAGAAGAAGAAAAGTACGCAAAACTTATCTCACGTGCAGAAAAACTTCAGACAATGATGAAAAACCGTGACAATATGCTTAAAAACGCAGTAGATAACGGTATGAAAATTGCATTTGTTGCAAACTACAATTCACCCCTTATTCCTGTTTATCCCAGAGCGGTAACACAAGGTGACGGAATACTTGAAACTGCACTTATGGCAGGCGGTGCAACTGTAAGTGAACATGGTAAAACACTTGATGTTGAAGCAGGTAAATACGTTTCTGCCGATAAAATGATTGATGCATCAACTTGTCTGTATCCTGATTATACATGGTTTGTAAAAGATGCTCCGCATATTGCTTGCCGTATTGATTCAACATACAGCGATTTCATAAAATACGTTATTTCAAGTGAAAATCAGGCATCAGTTACATCGAATCCTCTTTACCCGCAGTTTATGTATGCTGATGAAGGACAGAATGTATATGAGCTTAAATAATTGGATGAAAAAAATAGGGGATGATAAATCTATAAAAGATATCAACATCCCCGGCACCCATGATTCGGCAACAAAATATTGCGACTTTTCGCTTTTTTCAGGTTGCCAGTCTTTCACAATCAAAGAACAGCTTTATATGGGTGTAAGGTTTTTCGATATTCGTGTTAATGGAATGAAGCTTGTTCATTCTTTCTGTAAATGCAGAGAAAGCCGTTTCGGCAAACAACTTCAGCTTCGCGATGTAATAGGAGATATGTTGATGTTTTTGAAGGAGAATCCGTCAGAAACGATTATAATGACTTTTAAAATGGATTCAGGCGAAAACAGTGCAATGTGCCTTGAATACTTTTTTAAGTTTTTCATCGAAAACAATGAAAATGCGTTTTTCACAGAGAACAGAATCCCTGCTCTGAAAGAAGTCAGAGGGAAAATTGTGCTTGTAAGAAGAACTGATTCATTAAGAGATGAAGCGGGGATTGACTTTTCAAAGATGCCGGACCACGGCTCAAAAGAGCATACACACGCCGATGTATTTTCTCCTGATGGTAATGATATGGTGCTTGTTCAGGACAGATATAATCTGCCACGGGAAAAGAAGTGGAAAATGGCAGTGAAACCTTTGCTTGAAGAAGAAAGTGATTGTTTTGTGATTAACTTTCTTTCAACGGCAGGTTTACCGATGATACCGAGATATAATTCGGATTATATCAATAACGAGTTTCTTTCATTTCCGCTTGAAAAAGGAAGAAAATACGGCACACTTGTGTTTGATTATATAACTCCGCAGATAACGGAAAAAATAATTGATACTAACTAATTCAAAGGCAGGGTAACCTGCCTTTTTTCGAAGGTGGATAAATGGAGTACGAGAAAATTATAAAAGGCGAATTTATATCGCGTCCCAACAGATTTATTGCAGAAGTGCTTGTTGACGGAGTAAAAGAAACTGTCCACGTAAAAAATACAGGCAGATGCCGTGAACTTTTAACAGACAGAGCAGAAGTGTATCTTTCTGTTTCTTCAAACCCTGCAAGGAAAACCAAATATGACCTTGTGGCAGTAAAAAAGGGTGATAAACTTATAAATATGGATTCGCAGATTCCCAATGATGTTGCAGAAGAATGGCTCAGAAAAGGCAAACTTTTTTCAAGTGATGCCGTAATCAGAAGGGAAGTAACTTACGGCAAATCACGATTTGATTTTTATATTGAAGATTCAGGCAGAAAGATTTTTCTTGAAGTAAAAGGTGTAACTCTTGAAAATGACGGTATTGCAATGTTTCCCGATGCACCTACGGAAAGAGGAGTAAAACATATAAGTGAACTTATTTCCCTTAAAAATGAGGGTTATGAAGCATATATTATGTTTGTGATTCAGATAGAAGATGTTACAGGTTTTATGCCTAATGATGTTACTCATAAGGCCTTCGGAGATAAACTGAGAGAAGCGGAAAAAGCGGGAGTCAAAGTTCTTGTGATGAATTGCAAGGTAACGGAAAACTCAATAGAACTATATAAAAATATTCCATTTTTACATTGATTATGAATTTTTGTAAACTGATTATTAAATGAGTTGAGTTATTATTTTTGTTGTGATAAAATTAAATAGAAATAATAGCAAAAGGAGTGTCACGATTGAAAAAAATAATCGTAGCAGATGATGAAGCAAGAATCAGAAGGCTTGTCTGCGATTTTCTCAAGAAAGACGGTTACGATCCGATTGAAGCAGATGACGGCGATGTAGCACTTGAGCTTTTCAAAGAGAATCCTGATACAGCATTGATGATTGTTGATATAATGATGCCTAATATGGATGGTTGGTCTTTGTGCCGCGAAATCCGCAAAACTTCAACTGTACCTATAATTCTTTTAACTGCGAGAAGTCAGGAGTTCGATGAATTGATGGGCTTTGAAGCGGGTGCAGATGATTATGTTACAAAGCCGTTCAGTCCTGCTGTGCTTATGAAGCGCGTAGGCTTGCTTATCAAACGTGCATCAGTATCAGAGGTTTCAGTGTCAAAATACATAACTGTAGGTGCTTTGACGATTAACGAGGAAGCACACGAAGTTCTTGTAGATAAAGCACCCGTTACACTTGCACTTAAGGAATATAATATACTTCTTAAACTTGCATCAATGCCGGGCAGAGTTTTCACAAGAGAACAGCTTCTTGATGATATCTGGGGATATGATTATGTAGGCGATATAAGAACTGTTGACTCTCACGTTGCACGTCTGAGAACAAAACTCGGCGAATGGGGAAATCAGCATCTTAAAACGGTTTACGGTACAGGTTACAAAATAGAGGTAAACTAATGAAGAAAAAACATTTTTTATTTCCGAGAGCACAGGATAAAAGTGTTATGCTTCAGCTTTTTATTCAGTTGCTGACAATTGTGCTTCTTATGGTAACGTTTTTACTTCTGATAAACACAAAATTCATTGAAACTGTGTTTTACGCAAAAGCACGGGCGGATTTGAATAGTATTGCTCAGGAAATCAATGAAATTGATGTTCAATCAGCCTCCTTTTATGATGAAGTCAAAAAGGTTGAATATGATAAAATGTCATATATTGAAATTCTCGACGGAAGGACTAACGCACTTGTTTACAGTACAGCAATGAACGATTTGCGTAAACACTTTCTGTTTGATTTCGATCAGAACTTTAATTTTGTGGTGGACACTGCACATCAGAAGAAACTTGATGAAGTGAGAACGCTCGACACAACTGAAGACGGTGCATACCTTATCGGCAGGGAAATGGCAAGCGATATCACCTATGTTCTGTACCGTTCGGTGCTTGATTCAGGCAACGTTGTTAATGTGTATCTTCAGCTTAATATTATTCAGTCAAATGCACATTACACATCAGCAATTATGCGTACGGTAATATGTATTCTGGGCACAGTGCTGATGATTGCGTTTTTCATATATTCATGGAAATTCACCAGACCTCTCATCGAAATAAATGATGTTACAAAGCATGTTGCAAAGATGGATTTTTCAAAAAAATGTGTTTCGAAATCCAATAACGAATTAGGTCAGCTTGCAGAGAATATCAACTCGATGTCAGATTCACTTTCAAAAGCAATGGGTGATTTGCAGGAAAAAAACAGACAGCTTGAAATTGATATTGAACACGAGCATAAAATGGAAAAATCACGCAAGGAGTTTGTTTCAAATGTTTCTCACGAGCTGAAAACACCTCTTGCGATTATCCAGGGCTACGCAGAAGGCTTGAAGCTCGGCGTCAGTGATAATCCTGAAGATAACGAAGAATATCTCGATATCATTATAGAAGAATCAAAGCGTATGAATACACTTGTGCTTGATTTGCTTGAACTTTCATATTACGAAAGCGGCACGTACAAGCTTAATGAAGCCGAGTTTTCGTTGAATAATATGATTGATGACTATATCCTTGCACAGAAGAAAATTATCAGCGATAAAAACATTACCGTTGAAGTGAATCTGAAAGAAGATATGCAGGTTTACGGTGATGAGCAGAAGCTTGGAATGGTGCTTAATAATTATTTTTCAAATGCACTTTCTCATTGTAAGAATGAAATGAAAATTGAAATCACATCAGAAGAATATGATGAATATTATCGTATAAGTGTGTTCAATACGGGCGAAAATATATCAGAAGAAATACTTGAAGAAATGTGGAGTAATTTCTTCCGCGGTGATAAATCCCATCGCAGAGAGGAAGGCCGTTTCGGTATAGGCCTTTCAATAGTTGCAGCTATCCAGAATATGCATTCAATGAGTTTCGGATGTGAAAATAAAGAAAACGGTGTAAGATTCTGGTTTGACGTAAAAAAAGTTGTTAAGGATTTGTCAATTTAATTGACAAAGACAGGAAAATATTATATAATTAGTTGTTAAAAATTATGAAAGGGGAATGTTCAAATGAACTATTCACATGAAGTTGAAAAAATGTGCATGGTAGCAAAAGGTCCTCACCATGGTCCCGCTCCTATTCCTGAAGAAGGAAAATGGGTAAAGGCTTATGAAATCAAAGATATTTCAGGCTTTTCACATGGTATCGGTTGGTGCGCACCCCAGCAGGGTACATGCAAACTCTCACTTAACGTAAAGAACGGTATTGTAGAGGAAGCTCTCGTTGAAACAATCGGCTGTTCAGGTATGACACACTCTGCAGCAATGGCAGCAGAAATTCTTCCCGGTAAAACACTCCTTGAGTGCCTTAACACAGACCTTGTTTGTGACGCTATCAACGTTGCTATGAGAGAAATCTTCCTTCAGTTCGTATATGGCCGTACACAGTCTGCATTCTCAGAAGACGGTCTTACAATCGGCGCAGGTCTTGAAGACCTTGGTAAAGGTCTCCGCTCACAGGTTGGTACAATGTTCTCAACAAACGCAAAAGGCGTTCGTTACATGGAAATGGCTGAAGGTTATGTTACAAGAATGGCTCTTGATGCTGACGACCAGGTTATCGGCTATGAATTCGTAAAAGTTGGTAAGATGCTTGAAGACATCCGCCACGGCAAAACTCCCGACGAAGCTTATAAAGCAAACATCGGTAGCTACGGTCGTTTCGCAGATGCTGCTAAGTATATCGATCCCAGAGAAGAATAATATCATATAAGGAGGACATGAAAAATGGCTAACGATGTTAGATTTGAAGGCAAAGAAAGAAGAATGGCCAAAATTGAAAAATGTCTTGCTGAGTATGGTATTGCCAGCTTAGAAGACGCACGTGCACTCTGCCTTGAAAAAGGCATTGATGTAGAAGCAATCGTTAAAGGTGTTCAGCCTATCGCATTTGAAAATGCTGTTTGGGCTTATACACTTGGCGTTGCTCTTGCAATTAAATCAGGCGTAACAGCAGCAAACGAAGCTGCAGCAATCATCGGTAAAGGACTTCAGGCATTCTGTATCCCCGGTTCAGTTGCTGAACAGAGAAGCGTTGGTCTCGGCCACGGTAACCTCGCTGCTATGCTTCTTGATGAAAATACAAAATGTTTCGCATTCCTTGCAGGTCACGAATCTTTTGCAGCAGCAGAAGGTGCTATCGGTATTGCAAGAACAGCAAACAAAGTTCGTAAAGAACCCCTCAGAGTTATCCTTAATGGTCTCGGCAAAGATGCTGCTATGATCATTTCAAGAATCAACGGTTTCACATATGTTGAAACAGAATATGATTTCTTCACAGGCGAACTCAAAATCGTTAACACAACACCTTACTCAGACGGTGAAAGAGCTCTCGTTCGTTGCTTCGGTGCAAACGATGTTCTTGAAGGCGTTGCAGTTATGAAACACGAAGGCGTTGACGTTTCTATCACAGGTAACTCAACTAACCCCACACGTTTCCAGCACCTCGTTGCAGGCACATACAAAAAGTATGCTATGGAAAACAACGTGAAATATTTCTCAGTTGCATCAGGTGGCGGTACAGGCCGTACACTCCATCCCGATAACGTTGCAGCAGGTCCTGCTTCTTACGGTCTTACAGACTCAATGGGCCGTATGCACGGTGATGCTCAGTTTGCAGGTTCATCTTCAGTTCCTGCTCACGTAGAAATGATGGGACTTATCGGTGCAGGTAACAACCCCATGGTTGGTATGACAGTTGCTTGTGCAGTTGCAGTTCAGGAAGCAATGAGCAAATAAGTTATCAAAACTTTATAAATCAACAAAAGCCTTGTCCTTCGTGATAAGGCTTTTTCTTTTGCTCAGAATAAAATAAAGTCCCGATAATGGGACTCTGAAAAATGTATTTGTTGCATAGCGGATTTGTCAGAATTATAATTTGATTGATATTAAAAAATTAATGTCAGGAGAAAAGAAGATGGAAAAACCGATAAAAGTAAGATTGTGCCCGGTATGTGATGAATTCCGGTTTATAAAGTGGGATGAATACTGTCCGGTTTGCGGTTGGTGCCACAGCTTTTTACAGGAAATGTATCCGGATGATAAAAAGATGGATAACATTATGAGCCTTAATGAAGCTAAACAAGCATTTAAAGAGGGTAAAGAAGTTTATTGATACATAGGTGAAATAATGAAAAATATGCAAGATTTTTATTTGTGCACGGAAAGCGATAAAGCAAAATTTTTCGAAATCTGTCGTTTGATTGAAGTAATATTTCCCGGACTTGAGAAACAAGATCTGCTTATTGATTTTGATATGAGCATGATACAACCTTATAAGTCAACTGACAAAAATATTACAATTATAAGTGATATTGAAGATGGATTGATTTATGCCAGGTCTGATTTTGACTTGAGTAAATATATAGAAACATTATAAATTTGAGGAAACAATGGATATAAATAAAAAGAATTTTAATAAGTTAGATGATATTGCAGATGGCTTGTATTGTCGCGGTGATACAGGTTATAAAGAAGAATATGTTCTTCCGCCTTTGGGCAGATATATATTGGCTGAAATGGCAAAGGGCAGAAAAATGCAGGATATAACAGAGGAAGAAACTGAACAGTTTAAAATTGTAAATTATTATAAAAGTGAAAAGAAATCTATGGGGAAAGAGAATTTTACAGAAATTAAAGAGTATATCTGTCCTTTCTATAACAGAGTGGTTGATGAATGTGAATGCTATGATATGTTTATGGTGTCAGCCCGTTTCTTTAAAAATGATAAATCAGTACCCGAGAGGGACAGAGAGGCTTTGTATAAGACGTGTCTGAAATGCGGTAAGCACGGATGTGATTGATTTGTATATGAGGTATTAGGATGAAAGTAAAATATGTAGGTGAAAATTGTACAGATTTAACTTATGGAGCAATATATGAATGTCTGGGTACAGAATACGACTGTTACAGAGTGATTGATGAATCGGAAGAAGATTATTTATATCCGGTAAATGAATTTGAATTGATAAAAGAAAATATTATCTGAAAAATACTGTGTTTAAAAAAGGATTGAACGAAATGATTATTGAAAATAAAGTTGTTTTTCCACACCTGTGTCCTGTGTGTAAAAAACATAGTTTTACCGAGCCTTTTGAAGTATGTCCGATTTGTCGTTGGATAAATGATGTTACTCAAGAGGAACAGTTAGACTTACGGCGTTGCGGAAACATTATGAGCCTGAATGAAGCGAAAAAGGCATTTAAAGAAGGTAAAGAAATTATTTGATTCAATAAAATAAAAGTACTTTATTTCACTCAACGAACACAATAAGAAAATATTATCTGAAAAATACTGTATTCAAAAAGGAGCAAACAAAATGATTGTTGAAGATGAAGCTGTTTTTACATATCGATGTCCTGTTTGTGAAAAACACTACTTTGAAGACGGCTTTGACATTTGTCCCATTTGTAATTGGACGAATGATGTAGCTCAAGAAAAATACCCGGATGCGAAAAAGTTAGGGAATTTTATGAGTCTCAACGAAGCTAAACAAGCATTTAAAGAAGGTAAAGAAATTTTTTAAGTTAATTAAATGTAGTCAAAGCCTTCGGATTTCAGCCGAAGGTTTTGTTCTTTTCTTAAGATGAAAAGCAAGGTCCCGATATGATTTGAGTAGTATTGTTCAGAATGTTTGTAATCGTGTTGATTTTGTTGTATAATATAAATATAATCCTTACAGAAAGCGTTTTGCATATGTTACACAGAAAAAACACAGATAAATATATTTTTGAAACCTATGGTGTGTCAGCGGAATTTCCGTGGATGCAGTATCCGTCTTTTGCCGCTTACCGCCATTCTGCAAACAAAAAATGGTTTGCCGTTATTATGGATTTGCCCAAAACAAAGTTTGGCCTCAATGATGAAACAATAGTTTCTGTTATGAATCTTAAATGCGACCCGATTATGATTGGCTCGCTTCATAAAGATGAAGGAATTTTTCCTGCTTACCATATGAACAAAAATTATTGGATAAGCGTTTTTCTCGACGGCAGCGTTGAAGATGAAAAAATCAAATGGCTTATTGATATAAGTTTCGAGCTTACATATAAGAAAAAATGATAAGGTGACATCCTGAAAATGTGATTCGTTTCATAAATATTAAACCGACACAATTGTATGTTTTTGTTGTTCGCTATTGAAAAAGAATAATTTATAATTCATTTGTGAAAAAGTATATTTTAAAAGGTGTATTATGTGGTGGAAAAAATTAATTAAAGCAATACTGTATCCGCATACAGCTGTTATAGTGGCATTGATACCTGTATCAATAGCCTTTCTTGTTTATGCGATGGCTTTGCTTGAATCTGATTCGGTTTTATCAATTGTGGCGTATGTTATTTCTGCGTACACTTTGTTGGCCTTTTGTATGAAAATTCCGAGTATGGTGTTTTTCTTCAAAACATTCAGGAATAAAAACAAGCTTGTGAAGCGTCTGTCGGAAGATATTCATTTCAGGATGAATCTGTCTCTGAACTGTTCACTGATTATAAATATTGTTTACGCGTTGTTTCAGCTATGGCTGGGAGTTGTAAATAAAACTTTCTGGTTTTATTCTTTGGCGGCTTATTATGCTGTTCTTGCAGTAATGAGGACATTTCTTCTGAACCACACAAGCAGATACAAACCGGGAGACAATGTTAAATCGGAATGGATGAGATACAGAATTTGCGGAGCAATTTTTCTTGTGATGAACCTTGCTTTGTCATTGATTATTTTCTTTATGGTTTACTGGAACAGGACTTTTAATCACAGTGAGATAGTGACGATAGCAATGGCTGCATATACTTTTACTGCAATGGTTACTGCAATCGTTAATTCTGTAAAATACAGAAAATTCAACAGCCCTGTTTACTCGGCTTCAAAGGCAATTAATCTTGCAGCAGCATGCGTGTCAATGCTTACGCTTGAATCAACAATGCTCACAACTTTCAATGATGGCGGAATAACTCCCGCAGCGAACAGAATTATGCTTGCCGTCAGTGGCGCTGTTGTATCTGTTTTGATTATCTGTATGTCAGTTTATATGATTATACGCAGCAAAAAATGTATGAAAAAATTGAATGAGATTAAGTACAACGTTTGATTTCAACGTTATTGCGTGTTTTTGTTGTTCATTTTATCCGCCTTGAAGTGTAAAATAAAAGCATAACATTCAAGGAGGTTTTATAAAATGAACACAGACAAAATTTTAGCAGAATCAATCGCAAAAGAATACGCACCCAAAGACAATTCTAAAATTATCGCTTTGAAAAAGCTGGACAGAAAAGCAAAACAACCTGCACAGATTTTTGCGTTTACCTTCGGCATTATTTCTGCACTTGTTGCAGGTACGGGAATGTGCCTTGCAATGCAGGTTATCGGCAGTGGTATGACAGGTATGGTAGCAGGTATTATTGTTGGTGTTATCGGCTTTGCTTGCTGCGGAATCAATTATCCTGTTTATAAAAAGCTGCTTGCAAAAGGTAAAGAAAAATATGCATTCGAAATTGTACAGCTTGCACGTGAAATCAGCGAAAAATAATTTAGCGTATAGTAAGGAGTAAAGCAGATGAATAAATCAGAGAGTAAATATTTCAATACTGCTGTTAAGTTTGACCTTGCTTTGATTTCGTTATTAAAGAAAAAATCGTTTGAATATATAACTGTAAGCGAATTGTGTAAAACGGCAGGCGTTAATCGCTCTACTTTTTATCTTCATTACGAAACCCTGGGCGATTTGCTTAACGAAACAACACAGTATCTGCTCAGCACATTTCTATCTTACTTTAACGATGAGCTGAAAAATGTTGCTTATGATATTTCAACCTGCGAGCTTGAAAAACTTATTTTTATCTGCGATGAATATATGCATCCTTATCTCACTTACATCAAAGAAAACAAAGAGGTTTTTTCTACAGCATTGTTATCTTTGAAGTTTTTAGGCTTTGAAGATGTGTATAAAAGATTATTTGAGCATATTTTTAACCCTATACTCGACAGATTCGATTACCCTGAAGAAGACAGAAAATATGTTATGATGTATTATCTTAACGGCATCAATGCAATTGTGCTTGAATGGCTGAAAGATGATTGCAAAAAACCGATAGAAGAAGTTTCTCATATCATAACAATATGTATTTTCGGAAAGAACTAAGAAGGAGCAGAGCCGTATGATAGCGGTCTGCTCTTTTTTACTTTTTCTTATTTTGATTGTATTTCTTATAGAAAAAGTGTATAATACATACTATGATAAAAGGGGGCTTGTCTATGAAAGAACTTGTTTTAGCAATTATTTATTTTATTTCCAACTTTTTCACTTTCCTTGCGATTGATATTGAAAGGGTAGACGAAGTGCTGTATAATCAGCAGATAAACTTTGAAAGAATTTCAGCAGAAGAAATGACTCTGACAGATAGCGAAAAGCAGAAATGCCGCGAATGGTTTGATGACAATATTCTTCTTGCAAACGGTGTAAAAGAATTGCCTTTCAACTTTAAATACGGAACAAAAACGCTTAATAAAAATCTTGATGAATGGGATATTGATGTAGGCGAAGAAAGCGAAACAGGTAAAGTTTACCGTGGAGGTAAAACATCCTACATAACTTTTAAGCACAAAACTAACGGCATTGCAGCCACAGTTGAAGCAACAATTTACGAAGAAAAAGCAACCTGCGAATGGACTGTTTTTATTAAAAATGAAGGTGCCGGAAATTCAGAAACTATCAGCGATTTCTATGCTATCGACAAAACTTTTGAAACAGGTAACTCGAAAGTTTACTATTCAAAAGGAAGCCGCGACACGGCTTATGACTTTGTTCTGATGAACAAAAATCTCAATGCTTGTGCAATGACTTTTGACAGCATCGAGGGTAGATCAACAGATAATTATCTGCCTTACTTCAATATTTCAGGCGAATCTGACGGTATAGTTTTGGGCATCGGCTGGTCAGGCTTCTGGAAATTGGCTTTAAAAGAATTTGCAGGCAATACAACAGCAAAAGCAGGTCAGGAAAATTTAAAAGCATATCTTCTTCCCGGTGAAGAGGTGCGTTCACCACTTGTTTCTCTTACTTTCTATGAGAACAAAAATCCGCTTAAAGGTTTCAATGCTTTCAGGTCGTGGATTTCTGACTGTGTATATCCTGAAAATATTCCCGACACAATGACTATGATGGAAGTAGCAGGTCCTCTTTCAACAAGCACCTCAGGTCAGATTATCGACACTATGAACACTTTCAAGGGTTCTGTTTTTGAAAACGTAGATTATTTCTGGATGGACGCAGGTTGGTATAAATATAACGAAGGCTGGCATGATACTGTAGGCACATGGGTGCCTGATGAAACCAGATATCCCAACGGCATTAAGGAACTTTCCGATTATGGTAAAGAAAAGGGATGCGGACTTGTTCTCTGGTATGAGCCTGAAAGAGTAAGAACGGGTTCAGAACTTTATAATTCCGGAAAAGATAAGAACGGCTGGATTATCAGCTTTGAAGATGATGATAATTGTTTGTACAACCTTGCAAACGAAGAAGCTCTTGATTATCTTTGCAAGTTGATAACAGCATCTCTTAAAGAAAACGGGGTTACTCTTTATCGTCAGGATTTCAATTTCTCTCCTGCGGAATTCTGGGAGAAAGCAGATAAAGATTTTTATGACGGCAGAACAGGTATCTGCGAGAATCATTACATAACAAACGAATACAGATATCTTGATTACCTGAGAGATAATGTTGACGGTCTTATTATCGATAACTGTGCAGCAGGTGGCAGACGTCTTGACCTCGAAATGGCAAGAAGAAGTGTACCAGTATGGAGAAGCGACTATAACTGTGTACCACACTATGATATTATAGAGGCAACACAGTCTATGACATATGGTTTGTCTTTCTGGTTGCCACTGAGCGGTACATTGCAGTATAACGACACAGAATATAATGCAAGAAGCAGTATTATGCCGTTAACAGTTGAAACTTTCGGCACAATCCACAGCCCCTATTTCTCCGTTTACAAAGCACAAAGAGAAATGATGAATGAAAAATATTATCCTCTTGAAAGCGGTACATATTTAAAGAATAAAATCCTTGCAATGCAGTATTCCGATAACAATGCAGAAAATGGTTTCGCACTTGTTTACAAGAGAATTGATGTAAAAGAAACAGAGTACACTCTTAAATTAAATGGTCTTAAAACTGACGTACAGTATGAAGTTTACGATATTGATTCGCCTGAAACTGTTTATACTTTGACAGGGGAAGAATTAATGCACGACGGAATTGAACTGAAACTTCCTGAAGGCGAAAAAGCATTTATAATTATGTTTTCTGCAAAATAAATAATAACAGGCACCGATTTCGTCTGAATCGGTGCTTTTAATATACTTGTTCGACAAAATATATAATAATCAGTGAAATTTCAAATGGATTTAGTTGACATTGCATAAAAGTAATGGTAAAATATTTATGTATACATTTATGTTTGCAAATCTGCAGGCAGAGAGGAGTAATACTAATGAAGAAGAAGGTATTAGCAGTTATTCTTACACTCGCAATGCTTTTCAGTATTGTGCCTATAGGTGCTGTTGCTGAAAGTGCTGAGCCGAAGGTAACATTCACTTTTGTGGCTGACAAAGATGCAGGTGTCCCCGGAGATATCATAACATATACTGTCTATGCAAGAGCAAGTGTTGTTACCTGCGGTTGGCAGTTTACTCTTGAAATACCGGAAGGTCTGGAATACATTCCCGATTCAGGTGTAATTACAGAAAACCTTAAAGCAGATATTTCAGCAACTGATGAATGTTCTTTCACAGAATCTTCAAGAATTATGATTGCTGTCGGAACACAAGGTCTTGAAAATCTTGAAACAGACAAGGAACTTATGACATTTGAGTGCCGTGTTACTGATGATGTAACAGGTGGTGTTTATAAAGTTGGCGCATATCATAATATTTACGAATTGGATGTTATGGATGCTGATTGCCTGTCATTTGATATGGAAGAAATCGAAATTGTCAGAGCTGAATCAAGACTTTATGTTCCTACAAACGGAATAAGTCTTAATGAAACTGATATTATTCTTACAAAAAGTGATTCTGCAAAACAGCTTGAAGTAATATTTGACCCCGTAAACGCAAGTTATAAGGATGTTGAATGGTCTTCAAGTGACGAAAATGTTGCAACAGTTGATGAAAACGGTCTTGTAACAAGAGTAGGTGACGGTGAAGCTGTAATCACAGCCACAACAATTGAAACGGGTCTTAGTGCATCATGTAAAGTTACAGTTCCTCACGAACATGTTGAAGTAGTTGATGATGCAAAAGAACCTGATTGTGAAAACACAGGTTTAACAGAAGGCATGCATTGTTCAGAATGCGGTGAAATTCTTATAGTTCAGGATGTTGTGGATGCACTTGGTCACACAGAAGTAATTGACAGTGCAGTTTCCCCTGATTGTGAAAATACAGGCTTAACAGAAGGTAAACATTGTTCAGTTTGCGGTAAAGCTCTCGTAGCCCAGGAAATAGTAGATGCTCTTGGTCATACAGAAGTAATTGACGATGCAGTTGCTCCTGATTGTGTAAATACAGGTTTAACAGAAGGTAAACACTGTTCAGTTTGCGGCAAAACTCTTATCGCACAGGAAGTTGTTGATGCTCTTGGACATTCATACGATACAAACGTAACTGAACCGACTTGCGTTGATAAGGGTTACACAACATACACTTGCTCAGCTTGCGGTGACGAATATATTGCAGATTATGTTGATGCAACAGGTCACGCAGAAGTAATTGATGAAGCAAAGGATGCAACATGTACAGATACAGGTTTAACAGAAGGTAAACATTGTTCAGAATGCGGTGAAGTTCTCATACCACAGGAAATCACAGGTGCTATCGGACATTCACACGATGTAGTTTTAACAGAACCGACTTGCGTTGATAAGGGTTACACAACATATACTTGTTTAAATTGCGGTGATAGTTATGTTGCAGATTATGTTGATGCAACAGGTCACGCAGAAGTGATTGACGATGCGATAGCACCTGATTGTGTAAATACAGGTTTAACAGAGGGTAAACATTGTTCAGTTTGCGGAGAAATTCTTGTAGCACAGGAAATAGTAGATGCTCTTGGACATACAGAAGTAATTGACGAAGCAATTTCTCCTGATTGTGTAAATACAGGTCTTACAGAAGGCAAACATTGTGATGTCTGCGGAGAAATTTTCGTAGCACAGGAAATAGTAGATGCTCTTGGACATACAGAAGTGATTGATGATGCAGTTTCTCCTGATTGTGTAAACACAGGTCTGACAGAAGGCATACATTGTTCAGTCTGCGGTGAAACTATCATAGCACAGGAAACAGTAGATGCTTTGGGACACACAGAGATAGTTGACGATGCAGTTACACCTGATTGTGTAAATACAGGCCTGACAGAAGGTAAACATTGTTCAGCCTGCGGAGAAATTCTCGTAGCACAGGAAATAGTAGATGCTCTTGGTCATACAGAAGTGATTGATGATGCCAAAGCACCTGATTGTGTAAATACAGGTCTGACAGAAGGTAAACACTGCTCAGTCTGCGGTGAAACTATCATAGCACAGGAAACAGTAGATGCTCTGGGACACGATGATGCTGACACACTTGAATGGCAGAGTAATGATGAAAACCACTATAAAGTTTGTACTGCTTGTAATGAAACAATTTTAACAGAAGAACATAAGTTTGTATGGAAAGTTGATTCAGGCTCATCTTGCGCGGTTGGCGGTACAAAGCACGAAGAATGTGAGGTGTGCGGCCTTGTAAGAAACGAAAACACACCTATTGATAAACTCGGTCATACAGAAGTAATCGATGAAGCGGTTTCTCCTGATTGCGAAAACACAGGTCTGACAGAAGGTAAACATTGTTCAGCTTGTGGCGAAATAATTATTGCACAGGAAGTTGTAGACGCACTCGGACATACAGAAGGCGAAGCAACAGAAGAAAACAGAGTTGAACCTGATTGTGAAAATGAAGGCTCATATGATACAGTAGTTTACTGCACAGTATGTAATAAGGAACTTGCACGTGTGACAGAAACAATTGAAGCACTCGGCCACACAGAAGGCGAAGCAATAGAAGAAAACAGAGTTGAACCTGATTGTGAAAATGAAGGCTCATACGATACAGTAGTTTACTGCACAGTATGTAATAAAGAACTTTCACGCGAAACTAACACAA
>JAFUIO010000006.1 GCA_017468425.1 Clostridia bacterium
GATAATTGCACCCATTTTTGGAGTGCAATATATATATTTCCTCTTCATGAGGGGTGTTCAGAGGCATACTTTTGAGGTTTCCCTAAATTTTCTGAAAACTACTTCAAAATCAGAGGTTTTTAGAGGTTGCCTATAATTTATATGATTATTAATTCCTTCATTGTAGGGGACGATGCCCACATCGTCCCGCTTCAGATTACAAGAGATTTTTCGGGTCGATGTGGGCATCGACCCCTACGAAAATTAAAATAAATACACAGTTAAATTAATATTTATCGGGGTATGTAATCTGTCTGCCTGTTACAATATGAGCAAAGGTGCGATAGAAATTGTCAAAAATCTTTTGGAAGAAACCAAGGAAAGCAATTTTTGTTGCAACACCCTTACCGTAACCATCTTCAACAGCAAATGCATCTTTGAGTGTAAGCATATCGTACCAATGCACAGAATATGTGTCATAAACTGAAGTATTGTTTTCGTCAACCTCAATCATTCTGTAACCGTAAAGAGTTGAATAACGTTCATCATTGTAACGTGTGCTCAAAGAATTGACAATGTCGATACCCTGATTCTGCACACCAAAAGCATTTGAATGGTCGTGGCCTGTAAAAATTGCAAGCACATCGCCTTTTTCTACCATCGCGTCAAACTGACCGAAGTTCTCATAGCCTGAACAAGGTGTTTCGTTGAGTGTACCGTAGTTTTTCTGATTTTCGTCGAAATAGTAATATTCGCCCTCATTATACATATGGTCAAATGAGAACAACACTTTTTTGTCGCTCTTTTTAAGAACATCATAAACTTCAGGCACAATAATGTGCTGGAAAGCAAGCGAATAAACTTTTTCACCACCATTTGCTGCTTTAAGATCATCAGATGTTTTCTTGTACCATTCAACCTGGTCAGCCTGTACGCAGGCATAATGACCATTTTTATCATAATCGTTTGAATCGAACACCCAGAGATTGAATTTCACCTTTTTGCCGTCTGATGACATAACGGGAATGTTATATGTACCGCAACCTGAAAGTGCTTCACCGTCGTCAACTGAAACTGAACAAGAATAAGTGTTATAATATGCCATTAATTCTTCTCTTGACATTGCACCTGTTTCTGAATCGTGGTTGCCGAATGTTACTGCAACGGGAATATTTCTTGATTCAAAAACTGTCATCAATTTATCAATAAGACGTTTTGTATCGGCAGGATTTTCGCAGTTCTGCACATTGTCGCCTGTGATAATCGCGATATCAGGTTTTTCCTTATCGCAGGCATAGCCGATTGCCCAACATGAAGGGTCTGCGTTATAATCCTCAAAATGAGTATCTGTTACGTGCATAACCCTGAATTTTCCGTCAGAATTGAATTTCATTACTTTCTCCCCTTCTTCTGCAAAGGAAGTTACTGCAAAACTTCCCATTATCATAATAACTGCCAACAATAATGAAATAAACTTTTTCATAATTATCTCCCGTATAAATATTTCAGGGAACTCTTTCGAGTTTCCTTTTTTATTAAAGATTATCAATACCTGCAGCTTTTCTGATTGCTTCTGCTTTATCTGTCTTTTCCCATTTAACATCAAGGTCTTCTCTGCCCACGTGACCGTAAGCAGCAAGCTGGCTGTAAATAGGACGTCTGAGTTCAAGTTTTTCAATAATTGCAGAGGGGCGAAGGTCAAAGAGTTCAGAAACGATTGAACTGATTGCACCATCGTCAATTTTACCTGTGCCGAATGTGTCTACCATAACAGAAACAGGTTTTGCAACACCGATTGCATATGCAAGCTGAACTTCACATTTCTTTGCAACGCCTGATGCTACAACGTTCTTTGCAATATATCTTGCAGCATAAGCAGCACTTCTGTCAACCTTTGTGGGGTCTTTACCGCTGAAAGCACCGCCGCCGTGACGTGAATATCCGCCATAAGTGTCAACAATAATCTTTCTGCCTGTAAGACCGCTGTCACCATGAGGTCCGCCTGTTACGAAACGGCCTGTAGGGTTAACATAGATAATTGTATCGTCATCCATAAGTTCTTCGGGGATGATAGGCTTGATAACATTTACAACGATATCTTTTCTTATCTGTTCAAGTGAAACATCAGCACTGTGCTGTGAAGAAATAACAACTGTTTCAACTCTTACAGGTTTGTCGTCTTCGTATTCAACTGTAACCTGTGTTTTTCCGTCAGGTCTTAAATAAGGCAATGTGCCGTCTTTTCTCACTTTTGTAAGCTGTTTTGCAAGTTTGTGAGCAAGAGAAATAGGCATAGGCATTAATTCTTCAGTTTCGTCACAAGCAAAACCGAACATCATACCCTGGTCACCTGCACCGTGCTGGTTATGTTCATCTTCGTTGCCTTCTTTGATTTCTGCCGAATTGTCAACGCCCAAAGCTATATCAGGTGACTGCTCGTGGATTGCAAGAAGAACTGCACATGTGTTGCCGTCAAAGCCTTTATGAGCATCGTCATAACCAATATCGCATACTGCTTCTCTTGCAATTTTTGCAATTTCGATATCTGCAGTTGTTGTGATTTCACCCATAATAAGAATCTGACCTGTTGTGCATGTTGTTTCGCAAGCAACACGACCGTTGGGGTCCTGTGCCATAATTGCGTCAAGAACTGCGTCAGAAATTCTGTCGCAAATTTTATCGGGATGACCTTCTGTCACCGATTCTGATGTAAAAAGAAATTTTGCCATAACTTTCCGTCCTTTCATTCACACTAAAAAATCCGCAGGGAAACCTGCGGATTTGTTTGACTTATCTTCCGGTCAAATGCCGCAGGATTTAGCACCTTGCAAATGCAGGTTGCCGAGCTTCTCAGGGCCTGTTCCCTCCGCTACTCTTAATAAGAAATATTTAATTTACAAGTATATTTTATTATATAACAAAGTATTTGTCAAGGGTTTAACAATTAATTTACACTTTGTCTATTAATATGCTTTACCCCAATAGAGCATATGCTTTGCTTTTTTGCCGCAGCAGACACAAGTATCTGTGATTTCTTCCTGCTGGAAGGGAATACATCTTGATGTAACACCTGCAACCTCTTTGAGTTTTTCTTCACAAGCAAGGTCACCGCACCACATAGCTTTGATAAATCCGGGACGGTTTTCTGCATTTTCAATCATTTCATCAAGGTTTTCAACGCTGTATGTCATTTCTTCGCGACGTGCAAGAGCTTTTTCATAAAGACCGTCGTGAACTGCCTTGAGAATTTCGGGAATTTTTGTTTCGAGTTCATCGAGAGACACAAAAATCTTTTCTCTGTTATCGCGGCGAACAAGAACGCACTGATTATTTTCGATATCTTTAGGACCGATTTCGAGACGAACAGGAACACCCTTCATCTCGTATTCAGCAAATTTCCAACCTGCTGAATTATCGCTGTCGTCAATTTTTGCACGGCAGAATTTTGAAATTCTTGCAGTGAGTTCTCTTGCCTTATCAAGAACGCCTTCCTTGTGCTGTGCAATAGGAAGAACAACAACCTGAATGGGAGCAACATACGGAGGAAGAACAAGTCCGTTATCGTCACCGTGAGTCATAATAACTGCACCGATGATACGGCTTGACATACCCCATGATGTTTCGTGAGGGAACTGCTGTGTGTTATCTCTGCCTGTGAATGAAACTTCAAAAGCTTTTGAGAAACCGTCGCCGAAATAATGGCTTGTACCGCTCTGAAGAGCTTTACCGTCGTGCATAAGTGCTTCGATAGTGTATGTAGATTCTGCACCTGCAAATTTTTCTTTATCTGTTTTCTTACCTTTTACAACAGGGATTGCAAGGCACTGTTCGCAGAAATCAGCATAAACGTTGAGCATTCTTTCTGTTTCTTCAATAGCCTCTTCTTTTGTTTCGTGCATTGTGTGGCCTTCCTGCCAGAAGAATTCCATTGTTCTGAGGAAAGGTCTTGTTGTTTTTTCCCAACGTACAACTGAACACCACTGATTGTAAAGCTTGGGCAAATCTCTGTATGAATGGATAACTTCTGCATAATGGTCGCAGAAAAGAGTTTCTGAAGTAGGTCTTACGCAAAGACGTTCTGTTAATTTTTCAGTACCGCCGTGAGTTACCCATGCAACTTCGGGAGCAAAGCCTTCAACGTGGTCTTTTTCTTTCTGCAGAAGACTTTCGGGAATAAACATAGGCATCATCACGTTTTCGTGACCTGTTTCTTTGAATCTTCTGTCAAGTTCATTGCGGATATTTTCCCACAATGCTGTGCCGTAAGGACGCACTACCATACAACCTCTTACGCTTGAGTAAGAAGCAAGTTCAGCTTTTTTTACAACGTCGGTATACCATTTCGCAAAGTCGGTATCCATAGAAGTGATTTCTTCTACCATTTTTTTCTGGTTTGCCACTTGAAAAACCTCTCTTTATATAAAATCTGTATTTTACTTTACTGACAGTCTATTATACACTATTTTTTCAAGCATTTCAACAGTTATTTTCGTTTTCTTATCAGGTTATCTGAAGAAAAATCAAGAACTGTGCTGAGAAGAACAACACCAAGCACTGTAATTGCAGTTTCAACACCCATATATGAACCGTTATAGGCAAGTGAATACATCCATACGTTTTTAAAACCGTCTGCGTAATCTGCCCATACGGTAACACCTGAGAGGAAGTGGCAAAGAAGCCTTGCAAGTGACACAATACCTGCACCGATACCGATTGATAAAGCCTGATTTTTTATTTTCTTTCTGAACATACCGCCAAAGCCGAGCACAGTAAACGCAACAAGATAATCAAGCAGTGCTACGGCAATGTAAGCAGGAATTGTTTTGACATAGCTGAAAGCAGAAAGGCCTGAAATCAGCTGAAAAACTGACAGCACAAAGCCTGAAAACGCGCCCCATTTAAGTCCGCGACGGTAAGACAAAACGATTATCGGCACCTGACAGAATGCAGTTATTGACCCGCCCTGAGGTAATTTGAAAATTGTAATTACGCTGAGTACACATGAAAGTGCAATCATAATTGCACACTCAGTTAAAATTCTTGTTCTTTTTAAACTATCTGACATAAACAACATTCCTTTCAAGAACAAAAAGGTGTAATTAAATCTACTGATAAATTATAATTTAACTGTGTATTTATTTTAATTTTCGTAGGGGTCGATGCCCACATCGACCCGAAAAATCTCTTGTAATCTGAAGCGGGACGATGTGGGCATCGTCCCCTACAATAAAGGAATTAATAATCATATAAATTATAATTTTCAACGAAAAATCCCCTCAGTCAGAATCGCAGATTCTGACAGCTCCCCTTGTTTTTCAAGGGGAGCCTGAAACCGAACTATACAGATAAATTATAATTTTCTGAAAGCCTGAAAAAGGAAATCCGCGTGATATTTACCACGCGGATCGGATTACAAATTAAGCTTCATCCCTACGCCGGCATTATCCGTATCAGGTTATCAGGGTCAAAGGAGAAAACATCCTTAATCTCAGCCGAATTTCATCAGCACCCCTTAAGTTCTGTTAAAATTTAGTTTTTCAAGACATCTTGTGTAATGAGTATAAACCCGTAAGCAAAATTTGTCAATAGAAGTTTTTTATTTTTTCAACAAAAAATCTGCAAGACGCTCTGAAGATTTGCCGTCAAAGAAATCAAAATTGAACTCTCTGAAAGCGGCATTTTTGTCTTCTGCAAAATCGTTTTCTTTGATTGCCTTTATCATCTCGTCGCTTGTTTTCACAACTTTGCCGGGAACATAAGGTTCGTATTCAAAATACAAATCTCTGTCATTTTTATATTTTTCAAGGTCGTAAGCAAAGAAAAGCATCGGCTTTTTAAGCATTGAAAACTCCATACAGATGGAAGAATAGTCTGTAATGAGAATATCACATTCCCTTATAAGCTCGTTTACATCATCGTAAGAAGTTGCATTGAAAACACCTTTTTCGGGAACAGAAGTGTGAATCTGTGGATGAAGTCTGATTATAAGTGCATATTCATCGCCTAATTCGCGGTTGAATTTTTCAATGTCAAAATTTTCAAGAATTTCTTTATCTGCCTCAGGGTCATCACGGAAAGTAGGCGCATAAAGAACTGTTTTTTTACCCTTGAGAGAGGGATAAGTTTCGTAGAAATGAGTTTTTGTATTTTTGAAAAGTGCATCTGATGCAGGTTGACCGAAAGCCAGACACTTTTTTTCTTCAACTCCGAAAGCACCTGCACAGATGGGAAGTGCTTTCTTTGAAGATACAACAACATATGTGTATTTATCGGCACACTTCTGCGCATTCTTTCTCACAGAGGGAGTGAGGTTTGTGTCCATAACAAACTTTTTAAGTATGCCTTGTCCGTGCCACAGCTGAACAATAACTGCTTTCTTTGAAAAGTTAAGGTTTGCCATAGGCATAAATGTATCGTTGAGAAATATGTATTTCGCAGTTGCAAGAAGATATGCTTTTACTGTGAAAAATTTAATTGCACTCGGAATTCTGTCAAGCTCCCTGCTGCTGATATAAACAAAAGAGAAATCTCCCCTTTTTGCAAATTCCTGTTGTATATACATTAAACTATCTTTAAAATTTGCATTGTGAGGAGATAAAAGTACTACTCTGTTTGTTTTCACAGGGAAGATTCTGCACAGATGAAAGAACACTGAATATAAAAAATAGAATAATCCTTTCATGATTCAACCATCCCTTATTTTTATTTTTTACCGCCTTTTACAAGTTCATCGTACTTGTCGCAGACTTCGTTTGCCTCACCATAAGCAATAATTTTGCCGTGGTCAAGGATAATTGCCTTGTTGCAAAGACGTCTTACCTGCGGTGTGTTATGAGAAACGAAAAGAACTGTTACGCCTTTTTTGAACATTGATGTAACTTTCTTTTCACTTTTTGCTTTGAATTTAGCGTCGCCTACTGAAAGCACTTCGTCAAGGATAAGCACTTCCGGCTCAACTGCAGTTGCAATGGAGAAACCGAGCCTTGCTCTCATACCTGATGAATAGTTTTTGATAGGCACGTTTATGAAATCGCCCAGCTCTGAAAACTCAACAATTTCATCGTATCTTTCTTCGATATATTTTCTTGAATAACCCATTGTTGCACCGTAAAGAAAGATGTTTTCTTTACCTGTGTAGTTTGAGTCAAAACCTGCACCGAGTTCAAGAAGCGGTGCAATAACTCCGTCAACTTCAACTGAACCTTTTGTGGGTTTAAGCACACCTGCAACAGTTTTGAGAAGTGTACTTTTACCTGCACCGTTGAAACCGAGAACACCAAGACGTTCGCCTTTTTCAATAGTAAAGCTTACATCCTGCAATGCCCAGAATTCTGTAAAACGGAGTTTTCTTGTGATAAGCTTGATGAAATATTCTTTCATATTGTCAACCTTCTCTTTGTTAAGGTTGAACATCACGCTTACGTTATCTACTTTTACGGCAATATTATTTTCCATAATTTCACCACTTTTAAATATGAAGTATAAATTTATCCTGTTTCTTTTTGAACATCAATGCGCCGATAAGAACGCAGATTACACTGAATGCAAGTGAATACCAGAGATGGTTAAGATTGAACATACATCCGTTCAACACGCAATCCCTGAACATACTTATAATGGAATAAAGCGGATTTGCTTTAATACCAAGCTGAACATATTTGTTCATATTCATATTATTTATAACATAAACAATAGGTGTTGCGTAGAAAAGGAGCATACAGAAAACATCGTAGAGATATTCTGCATCTTTGAAAAACACTGCTGCAGTGGAAAGTATCATTCCCACACCAACGCAGAGAATAAACAAAACTGCTATGGGCACAACAGAAAGGAGAATGTAGGGTGTTATAGGCACTGCCTTGTCCGTAAAGCTGTATCCCACAAGGAATCCCACAAGAATTATAAGTGAAATAAGGAATGTTATAAAGCAGGAAATTACGTTACCTAAAGGATACATATATTTAGGTACGTAAACTTTCTTGATAACACCTGCACTGAGCCTTACTGATTTCATTGCTCTTTTTGTGGACTGACTGAAAAAGTCGTAGAGAAGACGTCCGCAAAGCAGGTAAATAACATAGTTTGAAATTCCGTCTGCACTTTTGCCGAAAAATCCGCCGAAAACAAGTGCAAGAACAACTGTTGTAAGAAGAGGCTGAAGCAATGTCCAGAAAATACCGAGAACAGAATCTCTGTACTGCACCTTGATATTTCTTCTTACGATTTCTGTTAAAAGATATCTGTATTTAACAAAATCCGAAAGGAATTTTGATTTTTGAACAATTTTCCAATTTTCAGGGTTTTTATCCATAAAGTTCACCGCCTTTATGTATTTGGTATGGCTTATTTTTTACCTGCCATCCATTTGAGATAAAATTTAATCATAGATTTTATCTGCACGAGTTTGAGTTTGAAATTCTTTTTACTCTCCCTGCCCCACACGTGGTAGATAATTGCACCGGGATAGTAAATTACTTTTGAAATTTTGTTGACCGCACAAGCTAAATCAAAATCTTCAAAATACAGGAAATAGCTGTCATCAAATCCGCCGATTTTTTTGAAAACGTCTGTTCTGATGAACATAAAACAGCCTGTTGCAATTTCAACCTGATATTCAGAATCAGGGTCTTTATCCAGCATTGCATACTCTGCAAGAAGTTCTGAAGGCTCATCGCCTTTTCTCATACGGCTTGCAATAAGATATTTGAGCTTGGGCATTCTTTTGCCGAGAATCTGAAGTCTTCCGTCAGGGAAAAGGATTTTAGGTGAAATCATACCTATTGATGAATCCTCGTCCATTCTGTCCGCCATAGCTTTGATAACATCGCTGTCAATTACTATATCAGGGTTAATAATTGCGTGATATTTTGAATTGATTTTTGAAAGAACTTCATTGTGGCCTGAACCGAAGCCTTTGTTTGTGCCGGTTTCGATAAGTTCAACCTGCGGGTAATTTTCTCTGATAAATTCAGGTGTACCGTCAGTTGAAAGGTTGTCAACAACATAAAGCTTGAAGTCAACGCCCTTTGTATATTCAAGAATCGAATCGAGAGTGTCTTTTATCGTTCTCATATTGTTATAAGTAACGATACATCCCGATACCGTATATTTTTCCATTTTGCACCTCATAAATCATTTTTCGGAGAGTCTTTTCAGAACTTTCTGAACAATTGAGATTCTCCAAATAATTTTTTGTTTGAGAGAAGTTTTACCGCCTGTCATATTATTGCCGTGTCGTCTGTAAAGAATAAGAGGTTTTTCTATGAGGCAGACCTTGCCTGACTTTTCAGCGATAAGACCAATCCACTGGTCGTGCATGGGAATATCTTCTGCAAAAGGAAGAATTTTCCCGCACAGCTCACTCTTAAACGCCATACAGCACCCCATATAGGAATTCTTAAGAATATTAGCAAGAAAACCTGTTTTTGTGCCGTGGGAAGTAAAGAAAGATGTGTCCGTTATTTTGAGAGATGTGTCTGTTACCATTGCATTGTGAAGAACAAGAGAAAATCCTTCATCAAATTTTTCAGTAACCTGCTCCACTTTATCAGGGAGCCACACATCGTCCTGGTCGCACAGGAAAATATAATCTCCCGTACAATTCTTTATTGCATTTTCAAAGTTCTTTATAAGACCTTTTCTGGGGCCTTCAATATATTTTACCCTTGCGTCTTTTTGGGCAAAGGCTCTGACAATCTGCTCGGTTTCACCGCCGGGCAAATCGTCAGAAACTATAATTTCATCATTTTCTTTAAGCTGGAAAAGTATTGAATCCAACTGTTCTTCAATGAATTTTTCGCCTTTATACGCAGCAAGAGCAACTGAAATTTTTTTATCTTTGCTCATCTTATGAAAGTGACTTCATTGTGGGGAAGAGAAGCACGTCACGGATTGCCTGTGAATCTGTGAGGAGCATACACATTCTGTCAATACCGAAGCCGATACCGCCTGTTGGGGGCATACCGATTTCAAGAGCATTGAGGAAGTCTTCGTCTGTTGTGTTTGCTTCTTCGTCGCCCTGTGCAAGGAGTGCTTCCTGTGCTTTGAAACGTTCTCTCTGGTCGATGGGGTCGTTAAGCTCTGAATAAGCGTTAGCCATTTCCCAACCGTTCATAAAGAATTCGAAACGTTCAACATATTCGGGGTCTGAAGGTTTCTTCTTTGTAAGGGGAGAAATTTCAATAGGATGGTCTGTAACGAATGTGGGCTGGATAAGGTGTTTTTCAGCATATTCTTCGAAGAAGAGGCTTAAGATATCACCTTTGCCGTGTCTTGTTTCATATTCGATATGATGCTCGTCTGCAAGTTTTCTTGCATCTTCAAGAGTTTTAACTTCGTTCCAGTCAATATTTGCATATTTCTTAACAGCGTCAACCATTGTGATTCTTTCAAAGGGTTTGCCGAGGTCCATTTCAACGCCGTTGTAAGAAATTTTTGTTGTGCCGAGAACAGCCTTAACAACGTGACGGTAGAGATTTTCTGTTAAATCCATCATACCGTTGTAGTCTGTGTAAGCCTGATAGAGTTCCATAAGAGTGAACTCAGGGTTATGTCTTGTATCGCAGCCTTCATTTCTGAAAACTCTGCCGATTTCGTAAACTCTTTCCATACCGCCGACAATAAGTCTTTTAAGGTAAAGCTCAAGAGAAATACGGAGTTTGAAATCTTCGTTGAGTGCGTTGTGGTGAGTAACGAAAGGTCTTGCAGCAGCACCGCCTGCGTTTGAAACGAGAATAGGTGTTTCAACTTCAAGGAAGCCCTGTGAATCAAGATAATTTCTTACAGCTCTCAGGATAAGAGAACGTTTTACGAAAGTATCTTTAACTTCGGGGTTAACAACAAGGTCAAGGTAACGCTGACGGTAACGTGTGTCAACGTCTTTAAGACCGTGGAATTTTTCAGGAAGGGGCTGAAGTGATTTTGAAAGAAGCTTCACTGCGTGAGCGTGAACTGAAATTTCGCCTCTTCTTGTTCTGAAAACAAAGCCTTTGACTTCAATAATATCGCCAAGGTCCCATTTTTTGAATTCTGCAAAGCTTTCTTCGCCGATGTCGTTGATTCTTACATAAACCTGCATTCTGCCTGAGCGGTCATGAACATCGATAAAGTTTGCTTTACCCATATCTCTCCATGTCATAATTCTGCCGCAGATGAACACTTCACTGCCTTCAAGAGCATCGAAATTCTCAACGATTTCTTTGTTTGTGATAGTCTGTTTAGCAACTGTGATTTCGAAGGGGTCTCTGCCGTCCTTCTGCAAAGCTTCAAGCTTTTCAAGGCGGATTCTTCTCTGCTCACTTATGTCAATTTCCGGTGTTTCTTCAACTTCATTTGTCTTGATTTCTTCACTCATTTTTCATCATTTCCTTTCCTAAAATTACAGGAAAAAGTTTCCTGCAAATACCGAAACAAGGGCGAAGCCTATTCTTCGCCCTTGTAAATATTAAGATTTATTTTGAAATTTCGAGGATTTCAAAAGCGAAAATACCCATAGGTGCTTCGATGTTTACTGTTTCACCTTTTGCGTGGCCGATAAGACCTGCACCGATAGGAGAATAAGCTGAAATAATGCCGTTTTCAGGGTCTGATTCTTTTTCGCCGAGAATTTTGTATTCTACGATTTCGTCAAATTCAATATCTTTAACTTTAACTTTTGAGCCGACGTTTACTGTTTCGTTTGAAATTTCACTTTCATCAATGATTCTTGCATTCTGGAGAGTTTCTTCAATCTCGCTGATGCGGTGTTCCATTTTGCCCTGTTCGTTTTTAGCTTCGTCGTATTCACTGTTTTCTGATAAGTCGCCGTATGAAAGAGCAACTTTGATTTTTTCGGCTATATCGTCACGGCCTTTTGTTTTGAGAATGTTAAGTTCCTCATTAAGCTTGTCATAGCCTTCTTTGGTCAGCAATATTTCTTCTGCCATAATTTAAAAATCCTCCCAGATAATCTGCTTTACCTGCGCAGATTATATAATCAATTTAATTGGTTTCAACGCGTCTATATATTATACCATAAAAACGCCAAATGTCAAGTATTTCCTTAACCTGCAACGGCCTGACTGATTTTTTCCGCAAGCTCACCGACAGATATCTGCTTCTTTGAAAGAGAAAGAGATATAAAATCCCTTTCCGCAAAAAAGTCTGCATTATTCATCTCATACAGTGCCGATGCAAACTCAAAGTCATCTATTGATTCACCTTTGAGCGTTTTGTATTCGTCTTCAAGGAAAATTCCGTTGCCTGTTATTGTGTTGAAAGAAAGCACTCTGTTATCAGCAAGAAATACAAAATCCGCACATTTCATTTCGGGCAGATATTCGTCTGCAAAAACAACGGAAGACGGCACTCTCTCCGATTCGTACTCGTTTATAATTATGCTCATCCCGCTTTCTCTGGCAATTTCCGATGCACAGGAAAAGTATTCGCTTATTTTCTCCGTATAAACCGTAGCATTCCGCACAAGGGGAACAATTTTTTCAAGCTGACCGATAAGACGGGCATCTCTGTCGAAAACAGACAGATTAATATCTGCACATCTGTCTGCTTCTTCCAACACGTCGCACATTGTTCTGAACATAATGTTTATCCCCAACGACCGTGGAATATATGTATTGAGCGAAACCTGTTCGGGAATCGGAAGAAAGCTGTCCTTCAGCACTACCCTTTCGTCTTTCGAAAGCAGAGATGATATTTCCCGCCAGTCAATGTTGTTTTCCCTTACTTTCAGCCGCAGAAAAGGTGTTGCACCTCTCACCTGCACATATTCACGCTCAGGTGCGGGCGGTTTTATTTTTTCATAAAGTTTCGTAAAAAAGCCTTTATTTTCAGGCAACACTTCGATACACGTAAACATTTTCATCACCACCGTAACAATATATTTAAATATTCTTAATTTTATTCCATTGATTTTTACACAATTTTGTTGTATCATATACACAACGTAAGATTCTCTTACGGAAGAAAGGTGGTATACATAAATTATGAAAAAAATTATTTCTATCTTACTTGCACTTGTGATGTGCTTTACAATGTCAACAGTTGCTTTTGCTGCTGATGAAGAAAACGTTGAGGTTTCAAAAGACGGCATTATTGCTGTTCTCCTTGAAGCTGCTAAAGTTGCAAGCAACCTTAACGATGAAGCAAGAGAAAAAATGAGTGAAGAACTTGAAAAACTGCTTATTGGTCAGATTGCAGGTGACAATGCACTCCTTCAGGGTGCTGCAGAATGGATTCTCGACAAGGTTTTAGGCCTTTCAGGTGCAGATAATATCCTTGATATCGACAAAGAACAGGCAGAAAGCATTGCTGACCTTCTTATGAAAATGTACGACGGTAATCTCGCAGATGCAGTTGACAGCCCCATTCTCAAAATTGTTATCAATTTAATCCCCGAAGAAGTTATGAAGGAGGCAGTTGTATGGGTGCTTTCTGACGGATTCGGCGATGCACTCAAGGATTTCATCAACAAGTATGAAGGCGAAGGCGGAGAAACAGAAACACCTGACACTCCCGCAGATAAAGAAGAAGAAAAAGAGGAAGAGCCGATTGATGTCGGCATAGCTTTAGCAGCTGCATTCCAGGCTATCAAAGATGTTTTCAACGAGCTTGTTGAAATGATTAAAGGCTTCCTGAATACTCAGCCTGCAGCATAAAAAATTTACGGGACGGGAAACCGTCCCTGATTTTTGCAAATTTACAGTTAGTTCATTTAAAAATATTGACACCAACAAATTTTTGTGGGATAATTAATTATTATCATAAACTAAGGAGGACTGAAGTTGGCTTCTATTGTTGAAATGGATGAGATTTACTCTGCTCCCATTATTGATGTTAAAAACCTCTCAAAGTCTTACGGCAAAAACCAGGTTCTTAACAACGTTTCTGTTTCTTTGAAGCCCGGTCAGATTATCGGTCTTTTAGGCCCCAACGGCTGTGGCAAAACTTCACTTATCAAAATTCTCACAGGACTTATCAACGACTATTCCGGCGATGTTAAGGTTAACGGCTACAAACCCGGTGTTGAATCAAAAGCAGTTGTTGCTTATCTTCCTGAAAAAACATATCTTGCTGATTGGATGCGTCCTATTGATGCTATCAATTACTTTGACGATTTCTTTGCAGATTTCGACAAGGAAAAGGCTCTTGCAATGATGCAGCATTTCAATCTGCCTATGAAACAAAAAGCCAAAACAATGTCTAAAGGTATGCAGGAAAAACTTCAGCTTCTTCTCGTTATGAGCAGAAAAGCAAAGCTGTATATCCTTGACGAACCTCTCGGCGGCGTTGACCCTGCAGCAAGAAGCTTTATTCTTGACACGATTATGCAGAACTATTCAAAGAACTCAACTGTTCTTCTTTCAACTCACCTTATCCACGATGTTGAAAGAATTTTTGACCACGTGCTTATGATTGGTAAAGGTCAGGTGCTTCTCGATGAAGACACTGACAAATTAAAGGCTGACGGCAGAACAATTGAGGATGTATTCAAGGAGGTGTTCCACTTTGCTTGGGAAGTTAATTAAAAACGATTTTATAGCAAGTGCACACTCCATGCTCGGCATTTACCTTGCAACTCTTGCTGTTGGTGTTGTAACTGCAATCACTTACGCTTTTGAAAGCCCCGCAATTATTCAGGGTATTGTAACAGTTGCTCTGCTGATTCTCAGTTTCGCAATTCTTATTATCCCTATTTTCCAGCTTTTATCTTATTTCAATAAATCTCTTTATTCAAACCAGGGCTACCTGAGTTATACATTACCTGTAAAGAGCCGCAATCTCCTTTTCTCAAAGGCTGTTGTTTCTTTCTCATGGATTACACTCAGTTATGCTTTCTATATCGGGATTTACACATTCATCATAAAATATTTCTTTGCTAAAATGGACCCCGCAATCCTTGAACAGCTTGAAACAATTTATGATATGATTGACACATTGCCTGATAAATCAGTTATCTTCAAGGTAATAGCAGTTGTGCTTCTCCTTGCATTCGTTGAAATTCTCGTGCTTGTATCACAGATTTTCTTCTCCATCACACTTTCAAACATCAAACCTCTCAATCAGCTCGGCGGTGCAGGCGGTGTGATTTTGTTTGTGGCAATTTTCCTTGCAATGTTCACAGCATTCATTAACCTTACCCAGTACTTCCCCCTTTCATTGTACGTAACAAGTTCAAAAGTAATGCTTGTTGACAACGCAATGTACGGCACATCGGGAACACTCATCGGCATTGCAGGTATCATCTTCCAGGTAATCTGTACAGTGGCTATGTTCATCGGCACAAATTATCTTATGAAGAAAAAAATCAACATCAAATAATTTTCAATGCACCGGAACGAAATGTTTTGGTGCATTTTTTCGGAGTTTAAAATGAAAATAAACAAGAAAATCAGAATTATTCTTATCAGCCTGATTTCATTTTTCGGATTATGTTTTTTGGCTGTGGCAGGAATAAACATTTATATAATCGAATATGCAAAGCCTTACATTGTGTCTGTAGATGAAGCAAAAAAACTTGACAAAGACTGCGTTATTGCACTCGGTGCACAGGTGTTTGCCGACGGCACACCCTGCGACCAGCTTTACGACAGAGTAAGTTACGCAAGTGAAGTTATTCTCGGCAGTGAAAGCGGAAAGCTTCTTCTGAGCGGTGACTCCCACAACTCAACCAACTACGACGAAATTCAGGCGATGAAAAATGTGGCATACGAAAAAGGTGTAAATTCAGGTTCAATCGTTTCTGACCCTTACGGACTTAACACTTTCCAATCTATGCAAAGAATGAAAGATGAATTCGGCTTTGATTCCGCTGTTATTGTAACGCAGGAATATCATATTTACCGTTCAGTTTTTCTTGCGAGAAAATTGGGTATCGATGCTTACGGCGTAGCTTCTGACCCGAGAAATTATGCTACTATTGTTTACAACGAAGCTCGTGAAGTTCTTGCCCGCGTGAAAGCATTTTATTTGACAATTAATTTATAATATTATAAAATAATCGGGGATAATATTTTCGGTGATATAAATTGAAAAAACGTTTTCCCATCGGTATGCGGACTGCAAAAACCGCTTTAAGCGTTCTGGTTTGTCTGCTGATTTACAAATTATTTTATTATCTCAATATGAACTTCGGCGAAAATGAAATAATCTCTTTTGTACACGATTATTTCTTCGGAACCTCTCCGAGTTTTGCCTGCATCGCAGCAGTAATCTGCCTGCAGGACACAATAGAAGGTTCAGTTCAGTTCGGAATAAGCCGTATTCTCGGCTCCGTTCTGGGCGGTATTGCAGCAACCTTTCTCAGCCTTGTGAATGCAAACTTTTTTGCATCCCGCGGTGATGTTTTCGTATGTGTTTTCGGTGTTATACTCCTTATCTGGATATGCAACGCAATTTCACACAAGGAAGCGTCTTCAATTACCGTAATTACTTTTCTGATAATCATTATCGGCATTGATTTTGCCCGCCCCATCATTGCGGCAGTGAACAGAACCTTCGGCACTGTGATAGGTGCATCCGTTTCCATAATCATAAATAAAACAGTAAAAGCACCTGTAATAAAGTAGGACATCCTTTCATATAGTGTACAAAAAGAAAGGATGAAAAATATGAAATTCATTATCAGAAAAGCCGAAGAAAAAGACCTTAATTCCATCATTGAACTTTTCAGAAAAAAAGACGAATTTCCTATGTCTGCTCCGGGAAAAGAAAAGAAAAATATTTTTTCCGAAATGCTTAAAGAGGAATCAAGGTACATACTTGTAGGCGAGAAAAACGGAGTTATCACAGCTTTTGTTTCAATGAAAACAGAGGCAAGGTTCAAGAACCATTTCAAACTGTCTGCTTTCATAACAGACATAAAAACTGATTTGTGCCATGCTGAAATACTCACTGCAATACTTTCCCGTGCAACTGCCGTTGCAATGGAAAAAGGTTGCTCGGAAATTATACTGCACGATGATTGCGTAAATTCTGAATCAAACGCAGTATATTCCATCTGTAATTTCAGACAAAGCAACACAGTGTACCGCAAAAAATTATAAATTCAAGGAAATGATAGTATGAGGAAGTTTAAATTCAACAAAAAATACATACCTGCTTTCATCCTTGCCGCAGCATGTCTTGTTGTGGCAATTCTGTGCGTTATGAAAGCGGTGGACGGTATTAAATACAATGAAGAATTAAGCCAATCCTCAATTATTGATATAAAGCAGATTACTCTCACTGCTGACGGCGGCAACGGTGACGAAATACCTAAAAACACTTCGTTTGCTATTGATGACCTCCGCTCTAAAGGTTTTACAAGCATAAAAATTGACGCTCGTCTGACCGCCGATAAAAAATGGGTGGCACTTGCCGATGAAGACATTTCTTCCGTAACAAACGGTTTTGGCAATGTTTCGGAATATAAATATTATCAGCTGATGAATTATAATCTCAAAAATACTCCCGCTTCATCCCCTGCCGTCATTGAATTGGTAACCGATGTTGCGCAGTACGCTTTCAGCAACTCATTTACGCCGATTATATATATCCACAACTATTCAAAAAGTGCAATACGCACACTTATTGAAGAAGTTTCAGCACTTTCACCGCAAGTATTTTACATTGCATCTTCCGATACAAGAATAATAGAATATGCGAATAAAGTTTCTGCTGCACAGCTCTGCTTTTATTACACAGATAAAATAACAGAAGAAAGTATTGATTTTTGCAAAAACAACGCCTCTGTTACGCTGTGCTTCAATGCAAAAAACAACAGTCGTAAAGATGTTGAGATGCTATTGTCTGAAGAAATTCCGTATGCTTGTTACGGTGCTGAAACACTCAGAGAGATAGAAAAATTTTACAAACTCGGCATAAGACATTTTATAAATGACAGCGTAGAAATAGGTGTTTCTCAATGACAGAAGAAATTTATGATATAGAAGGTATGCACTGTGCTGCATGCTCATCTTCCGTAGAAAGAGTTACGAGAAAACTCCCCGGAGTAAAAGAAAGCAACGTAAACCTTCCTCTTAACAGACTTACAATAGCATATGACGAAAGTCTTACAACTTCCGAAGATATTATAAACAAAATTAAGAAAGCAGGTTTCTCCGCAACCTTGCACACAGAAGAAAAACCTGCTGAAGAAGATGACGACACTTCTTTCAGAAAAGAAAAAATTTCGCTGGTGGCATCAATCTGCTTCTCGGCGGTTTTGCTTTTTCTGTCTATGGGACAAATGCTTTTCCCGCAGATGCCCGTACCGTCTTTGATTTCCATTGACGAAAACCCGTTAAATTTTGCGCTGGTTCAATTATTTTTCAGTATACCTGTGCTGATTCTCGGCAGAAAATTCTTTATCAACGGTTTTAAATCAATTTTTCATCTTAACCCTAATATGGATTCACTCGTAGCATTAAGCAGTGCCGCATCCTTAATTTACAGTATTGTAATGACCTGCCTTATTCCGCAGAATGCTCACGCAGTGCACAATCTGTATTATGAATCAGCTACAGTTGTTGTGGCCCTGGTTTCCGTGGGCAAATACCTTGAAGAAAAAAACAAAGAAAAAACAAAAAGTTCAATTTCCGCACTTATGTCACTTTCTCCTGATACGGGTGTTCTCGTTGACGAAAACGGGCAATGGGAAGTGCCTGTAAGTATGCTCAAGGAAGGCGATATAATCCTCGTCAGACACGGCTCAAAAGTACCGCTTGATGCAATTGTTACAGAAGGCAGTGCAAGTGCAGACGAGTCTATGCTGACAGGCGAAAGTATCCCTGTGGAAAAGCAGACAGGTGACGAAATAATCGGCGGAAGTGTTTTAACGGGCGGTGCAGTTTTTGCAAGAGTAATACGCACGGGAGAAAACACAACTCTCGCAGGTATTATCCGCTTTGTTGAAGACGCACAGAATAAAAAAGCTCCCATCGCAAGAGTTGCCGACAAGGTTGCAGGTATTTTCGTACCGCTGCTTATCGGCATCGGTTTGGTTGCAGGTTTAATCTGGTTTTTTGTAAACCGAGATTTATCCTTTGCCCTTAAAATTTTCACATCAGTGCTTGTTATCGGTTGCCCTTGTGCAATGGGTCTTGCAACACCTACCGCAATTATTGTAGGCACAGGCTTAGGTGCTACAAAAGGCATTTTAATCAAAAACGGTGAAGCACTTGAAACAATCCACAAGGCGGATGTTGTTATTTTTGATAAAACAGGAACAGTAACTGAAGGCAGAATGGCTGTAACTGATATTATTTCCGATAAAAAAGAAAAATTGCTCGCTACTGCTTATTCACTTGAAAAGCTTTCAGAACATCCCATTTCAAAAGCGATTTGCGAAAAAGCAAAAGAAGAAGAAATCGAAAGCTTTGAACTGACAGATTTTGAAAGCCTTGCAGGTTTCGGTTTAACTGCCAAAAATACCAAAAACAAAAAAATTCTTGCAGGTAATGCAAGACTTATGAACAGCAACAACATCAGCACAGATGAATTCGCAGAAGAAATTCTGTCGCTTACGGAAAAAGGAAAAACTCCCGTTTTCGTTGCAGAAGAAAACGAAATTCTCGGCATAATTGCAGTTGCAGATACTATCAGAAAAAACGCAGCAAACGCAGTTGAAAGCCTGAAAAAAATGGGTATACACACAGTTTTGCTTACAGGCGACAACAGAAAATCTGCAGAATATATCGGCTCACTTGCAGGGTTTGACGAAATAATCGCTGAGGTTTTACCTGAAGAAAAAGCCGAAAAAGTTAAAAGTTTTCAGGATAAAAACAAAACTGTTATTATGGTAGGTGACGGAATAAACGACGCCCCTGCCCTTACACAAGCGGACATCGGTTGTGCTGTGGGAAAAGGCAGTTTTGTTGCAGTTGAATCGGCAGGAATAGTGCTTATGAAAGACGACCTTGAAGATGTAGGCAAGGCAATAAGCTTAAGCAAAGCCACAATCCGCAATATCAGACAGAATCTTTTCTGGGCTTTCTGCTACAACTCCCTTGCAATTCCCGTTGCGGCAGGTGTGCTCTACCCCGCATTCGGCCTGCTCCTTTCCCCTATGATTGGTGCAATCGCAATGAGTCTGAGTTCACTTTTTGTAGTAACAAACGCCTTAAGGCTCAAAAAATTCAAATTGTAATTTTCAACGAAAAATCCCCCTGTCATTTTCTTACAAAAATGACATCTCCCCTTGCATTTTCAAAGGGAGACTGAACCGAAAACATACATATAAATTATAATTTAACTGTGTATTTATTTTAATTTTCGTAGGGGTCGATGCCCACATCGACCCGAAAAATCTCTTGTAATCTGAAGCGGGACGATGTGGGCATCGTCCCCTACAATGAAGGAATTAATAATCA
>JAFUIO010000007.1 GCA_017468425.1 Clostridia bacterium
ATGAGGGTAAACACTACAACGTCGCTATTTCTCACGTTGCCAAAAAGCTTGTTCGTATCATTTTTCACTTGCTTTCTAAAAATATTGATTTTCACAAAAATTTCGCTTGACTTAACATAGTTGGTCTACGATATAACCATAAATACACCGATAAATTATAATTTAAAATTAATTGATAAAACTATAGAAAAAACATATATAAATGTGATATAATAAAATTTAAGATTTAAATTGATAAAGCGAGGTCATCAGAATGATTGGAAACATCGAAAAAATCGAAATTGCAAAAGGTGTCAGAGCTTGTTTTGTTAACGCAGACCGTTTTAAGACAAATATAATGAGTGTGCATATTGTTCTGCCGCTTGAAAGTGATATGGAGGCAAATTCCCTTCTTTGCTATATGTTGAGAAGGCGAAACGCAAAATATCCCTCTATGACATTGCTTAATAAACGCCTTGCAGAGCTTTACGGTGCATCACTTGCCTGCGGTGTTTCAAGAAACGGTGACAGCCAGGATATATGTTTCAGAATCGTTTCTGTAAGCGACAGATTTTCTCTGTCAGGAGAAACTATTTCAAAGGATTGCACAGAACTTCTTCTTGATGTTCTTTTTGACCCCAAACTTGAAAAAGGAAACTTTTGTGAAGAAGATATTGAACTTGAAAAACGTCTTCTTCTTGAAAAAATAGACAGTGAATTCAGCGAAAAAAGAATCTATGCAAAAGACAGACTTATTGAAGAAATGTTCAAGGGCAAAAAATACGGTCTGGGCAGATTCGGAAGCCGTGATGAAATTAAAAACGTCACTTCCGAGCGTCTTGTGAAAGCGTGGAGAGCGTATCTTGAAAACGCAGTTATCCAGTTTAATTTCGTAGGTGAAATTGACGAAAGCGTTGTTTCACTTCTCAAAGAAAAATTTGCAACTATTGACAGAAGCTCTGTTGTTAAAATTGAAACAGAATTTGAACCCGTTGCAAAAGAAGCAAAGAAAGTTGACGAAAAACTTGCCGTAAAACAGGGTAAACTTGTAATGGGCTTCAGGGCAGGTACTGAAAATGCCGAAGATAATTTCTTCACAACACGCGTTATGATTGATATGTTCGGCGGCGGACCTTACTCAAAACTCTTTATGAATGTAAGAGAAAAAATGAGCCTTTGTTATTATTGTTCTGCAAGGTTTATGCGTGATAAGGGCATTGTGCTTGTGCAGAGCGGAATTGAAGACGAAAACGAAAAGAAAGCAACAGATGCAATTTTAGCCGAACTTGAAAATATGAAAAACGGCAATTTCACTGCGGAAGAAATTGAAAACTCAAAGAAAGGCCTTACAGACGCATATCTTTCAGTAGGTGACACTCCCGAAAGCATTGACGCCTGGATTGGTGCCAGAACTCTTGAAGAAAATATTGACCTGCCACAGGATTTTGCAGAAAAAATCAAAGATGTTACTGCAGAAGATATCCGCCTTGCAGCAGAAAAAGTTACTCTTGATACAATTTATATGCTTTCAGGCAACGGCGAAAATGAGGAGGAAGAATAATGGATATCAAAGAAATCAGAAACGACCTTCTTGGTGAAAAATATTATAAAATCAAACACACATCAGGGCTTGATATTTATGTTTTCCCGAAAGAAAACTATTCAACTGCATATGCTGTTTTCGGCACAAAATACGGCTCTATCGATACGATTTTCAAAAAATCAGGGGAAGCGGATTTTACGGAAATCCCCGAAGGTATCGCACATTTCCTTGAGCATAAGCTTTTTGAATCAGAAGAGCTTGACGCTTTTGAACGCTTTGCAAAAACAGGTGCATCAGCAAATGCGTATACTTCATTTGATAAAACATGTTACCTTTTTTCATGCTCAGGCAATTTCAAAGAAAACCTTGATATTCTTCTTGATTTTGTAAGACATCCTTATTTCACTCAGCAGACAGTTGAAAAAGAGCAGGGTATTATCGGTCAGGAAATCAGAATGTACAGAGATGTGCCTGATTGGAGAGTGCTTTTCAATCTTCTTTGTGCTATGTATAAAAATCATCCCGTAAGAATTGATATTGCAGGTACGGAAGAATCAATTTCTCACATCACTGCAGATTTGCTTTATAAATGTTATAACACTTTCTATAATCTCAACAATATGGCACTTGCAGTTGCAGGTAACGTAACTGTAGAGGAAGTTATTGAATCTGCAGACAGACTTCTCACAGAAGATGAAGATATAGAAATTGAAAGAAAATTTGTTATTGAAGAAAAGGAAGTTGTGAAGGATTATATCGAAGAAAAACTTTCTGTTGCTTCTCCCATTTTCTCTTTGGGCTTCAAAGAAACATGGTCTACCCCCGAAAGAACTCTGAAAGAAGAACTTCTCGGCAACATTATTCTTGAGGCGATTGCAGGAAATACTTCCGATTTATACAAGGATTTGATAGATAAAGAGCTTATCAATCCCACTTTCTCAACAGAATATTTCACAGGCTACGGCTACAGCTCAATGATTTTTTCAGGCGAGTCACGTGACCCCAAGGAAACTGCATCAATTATCAAAGCAAAAATCAGAGAAATCAAAGAGCATGGCATTAATAAAGAAGATTTTGAACGTGCACGTAAAAAACTTTACGGCAGAGAAATTATGTCCTACAACGATGTGGATGAACTTGCAAACAACCTTATTGCAGCGTCATTTATGGGCGAAGGACTTTTTGACGAATTTGAAATGCTCAAAACTCTCGGCAGTGAAGATGCAGACGAATTCCTTACTAAAATTCTCAACGAAGAATATTCTGCATTGTCAGTAATTCTTCCTGCGTGAAAGGCGGTATAGTATGAACGATTATGCGATAGTTTATTTCAAAGGAATTGAAAGGGGATTTTCCGTTCCCTCTGTACTTGCAGAATTCAATCTTCCTTTTTTCGGCGAAGTTTCAATTAAATGGTACGGTGCAATAATTGCATTCGGCTTTCTTCTTGCAGTGCTTTTTGGCGGCCGACAGGCTTACAAATGGAAGATGAGTATCGACAAAATGCTTGATGTGCTCATTTACGGCACTTTAGGCGGAATTCTCGGTGCAAGACTTTACTATGTTGCTTTTGAATGGGATTACTATTCAAAAAATCTTCACGAAGTTTTCCAGATATGGAACGGCGGTCTTGCAATTTATGGCGGTATCATCGGCGGTATTCTGGCTGCATATATCACTTGCAAATTTAATAAACTGAATTTTTACAATCTTCTCGATTTAGCGGGTATGAGTCTGCTTATCGGACAGGGTATCGGCAGATGGGGCAATTTTATGAATCAGGAAGCATTCGGTACAAATACTGATTTGCCCTGGGGTATGCGAAGCGAAAAAACTGCTGAATACATACTGTTCAACATCGAAACTTTCAAGGAAAAAGGCATAACAATGGATGCGACAGGCTATGTGCATCCCACTTTCCTTTATGAATCACTGTGGTGCCTTATCGGCTTTGCAATTCTTTATCTTATTATGAGAAAATTCCGCAAATTCAGCGGTCAGGTTTTCCTTTGCTACGGCATATGGTACGGCATCGGCAGAACAATTTTCGAAGGCTTACGTACAGACAGCCTTTACATCGGCGACACAACAATCAAAGTTTCACAGGCTCTTTCGGCAGCAGTTGTGGTTGTGTTCAGCGTTCTTCTTGTTACACTTCTCGTGAAATTCATAAAAAATCCCAAACCTATTGAGGGTGTAGATTTCTTCCCAGCAAACAGTAAAAAAGCAGAAGAATCAGTTGATGAGGCTGAAGAAACAGAAGAAAAAACAGCAACGGAAGAAACTGTTGAAACTGAAAAAGAAAAAAGCGAGGAATAATTATGGCAGTTATAATGGACGGAAAAGCTTTGTCAATAAAGCTTAAAAATGCCCTTAAAGGCGAAGTTGAAGAACTCAAAAACAACGGAGTTAACCCTTGCCTTGCAGTTATTATTGTAGGCGATAACCCCGCGTCAAAAATCTATGTAAACAACAAGAAAAAATCCTGTGAGGAGCTTGGTATAAAATCTCTCGAATATGCTCTCAGCGGTGAAACAACGGAAGAAGAACTTCTGGGAATTATTGATGAGCTCAATAAAAATCCGCAGGTAGACGGCATTCTCTGCCAGCTTCCCTTGCCCTCACACATCTGCGAAAAGAACGTTATCAACGCAATTTCTCCCGAAAAAGATGTGGACGCATTCCACCCTGAAAACGTGGGACATATTATGATAGGCGACTACACATTCCTTCCTTGCACACCTGCAGGAGTTATGGAAATTCTCAAGGAATACGAAATCGACGTTACAGGTAAAAATTGCGTTGTTGTGGGCAGAAGCAACATCGTAGGCAAGCCTATGACAATGCTTCTCCTTAAAGAAAACGCAACGGTAACTGTCTGCCACTCAAGAACAAAAGATCTTGCATCCTTCACAAAGGAAGCGGATGTGCTTGTAAGCGCAGTGGGTAAACCGAATCTTATTACTGCAGATATGGTCAAAGAAAACGCAGTTGTAATCGACGTTGCAATCAACCGCCTTGAAAGCGGAAAGCTCTGCGGTGACGTTGATTTTGAAAACGTAAAAGAGAAGGCATCTTTCATCACTCCCGTGCCCGGTGGCGTAGGACCGATGACTATTGCAACACTTATGAAAAACACTGTAACATCAGCAAAGAAAAAAGTTAAATAAACTTAAGAAAATGCTTGACAAGCTTGCACTACAGTGCTATAATATTTAAGCCGCATACCTCGGGTTCCCAAAGTTGGTGCGCCAACACCCGCAGTTTACCGTAACTGGAAGAGGGTAGCGAGACTATTATGAAAGAGGTTGAAGAAACCAATGTACGCAATTATCGTAACCGGCGGAAAGCAGTACAAGGTAGAAGCAGGCGACACTCTCTACATTGAAAAGCTCGACGTTGAAGCAGACTCCGAGATTACCTTTGATAAGGTTATCGCAGTAGGAAAAGAAGATGGCATCGTTGTTGGTGCTCCTTACGTTGAAGGTGCAACAGTTACAGCTAAAGCTATCAAAAACGGCAAAGCAAAGAAAGTGGTAGTTTTCACTTACAAGTCAAAGAAAAACGAGAAGAGAAAGAAAGGCCACAGACAGCCCTATACAAAGGTTGAAATTGCAGCCATCAACGCATAATCTTAATGATTACCGTTAAATTTTTTACCGAACGCGGAAAACTTCAGGGCTTCGAAGTCAAAGGTCATTCAGGACTTGCCGAAAGAGGTAACGACATTCTGTGTGCCGCAGTTTCATCTGCCTGTTATATGACAGTCAATACTTTAACCGAAGTGTTAAAGAGTGACGTGAATGTAAAGGTAAATGAAGACGGGTATATGAAGGCAGTTGTTGCAAACGGTACTTCAGAAGCGGAAAATTTTCTTAAAGGTTTTCAGATTCATATTAACGCGTTGGCGAAGGATTATCAGAAAAATCTCAAAGTAATTTATGGAGGTGCAGACAATGCTTAAAATTAACATTCAGTTATTTGCTCATAAAAAAGGTATGGGTTCAACACGTAACGGCCGTGACTCAGAATCAAAAAGACTCGGCGTTAAAAGAGCTGACGGACAGTTCGTTCTTGCAGGTAACATCCTTGTAAGACAGCGTGGTACACACATCCATCCCGGCACAAACGTAGGTAAAGGTAAAGACGATACACTCTTTGCACTTACAGACGGCGTTGTAAGATTCGAAAGAGTCGGCAAAGACCGTAAAAGAGTAAGCATCTACGCAGAACAGTAATTTAAGCAGAAAGCCACAGTAAAAACTGTGGCTTTTTTATTTTCCCCGAATGCAGGGTAACACCTTTTATGTTTCTCCATATAATGGAATGTAAGGCAGGATAAAACCTGCTTCAAACTGAAAGGAGGAAATTTAAATGTGTAACACATTATTCGGCGGTAACAACTGGTGGATTATCATCCTTATCCTCATTCTCTTCTGCGGAGATAACAACTCATGCGGTTGTACAAATTCATGCGGCTGCGCTAACTCATGTGGCTGCGTACGCGACACATCATGCGGCTGCGGTTGCTGATTGAGTTCGGTTCATAAAACAGCTCCTTATTCAGGCACGGTACTGACAAGGAAATATAGCTGAAAAGGCACAATAATGAAAAAACACCGATGCGCGATTGCGTTATCGGTGTTTTCAACTTTGTGTCGATGAATTTTATTTCACAGCAACACATTGAAAAATCACAACGTGCCGTTGAGAAATTCATCTCTGAACCATATTTCTTCAATTTCAAAAGCTTTTCCGTTCAGATATTCAAGTATACTTGCATCTGTTTTAAAATCAAAAGCAAGTTTATATGAGCAAAGGCATTGTTTTTTGTAGCCTTTTTCTTTGTTGAGCTTGTTTGTTCCGTATTTGCCGTCACCAAGAAGCGGATGTCCGATTGATGCAAAATGAGAACGTATCTGATGCGTTCTGCCTGTTAAAAGTTCCACTTCCACAAGGCTCAGATTACCCTTCGTTGCAAGAACTTCATACTTTGTTCTGATTTCCTTTTTATTGACACCGCCCTTTTTAGAAACGGTAACTTTATTTTTTTCTTCGTCTTTTTCAAGGTATCCCTCAAGGATATCCTTTTTCTTTTTAGGTGAACCGTGAATAATAAGGCAATAGTATTTGTGTAGCTCTCTGTCTTTCATTTTCTGATTAAGAATACGCAGAGCCTCTGCATTTTTTGCTGCGATTACGATGCCCATTGTGTTTCTGTCAATTCTGTTGACCAGAGAAGGTGTAAATGAATTTTCTTCATCAGGATGAAATTCACCTTTTTCGTAAAGGTAACGCTTTATTCTTGTAATAAGAGTATCGTTATATTCTCTGTCGTCAGGGTGACAGAGAAGACCTGATGTTTTGTTGAGAAGCATAATGTTTTCATCTTCATACAGAATATCAAGTTTTCTGGAAGCCGACATAAAGTCATATCGGGTTTCACTTTTTACAAAAAACTCATCGTTTATGTACATATCAACAATGTCACCTGTATTAAGTTTTGTTGAAATTTCTGCACGCTTGGAATTAACTTTGATTCTTTTTGTGCGGATATATTTGTACATCAGGCTTTTGGGCAGATTTGGCACACTTTTTATAAGAAATTTGTCGAGACGCTGATTTGCGTCATTAGGTTTTATTTCAAAACTTTTCATCAGAACATCCCTTTCACAAGTGAGGGAATACATTCCTCAAATTTTACACTGTACCAGTGATTCTGCTTGTCTTCGGCTGTGTGACGTATGCACTCAACAACAAAATCTGTTGCAAGAATTATTGCTTCTTCCACCGAAAAACCTTTCACCAGAGCAGATGAACAAACCGATGCGAAAACATCGCCTGTGCCGTGGAAAGTATCGTGGATTCTTTCTCTGAAATATTCTGTGAAAGTATTTTTCTTGCTTTCATATGCCATAACACCAAGGCTGTCACCACGGCGTACACCTGTAATAATTACTGTTTCACTGCCCATAGCAGCAAGCTTAAGTAACATATCTTTGATTTCTTCATCGCTGAAATCTTCTTTGTAATCAATTCCTAAAAGATATGAAACTTCGGTAAGGTTTGGTGCAATGATATCTGCTTTTTTTACAAGTGACACCATTTTCTTTGCAAAGCTTTCATCAAACCCTGCGTAGAGTTTTCCGTGGTCACCCATAACAGGGTCGATAAAAACAATGGTATTTTCTTTTTTGAAGTTATCGATAAAATCAGAAACGATTTTAAGCTGCTCGGGTGAGCCGAGATAGCCTGTGTAAATGCCGTCAAAATGAAGGTCAAGCTTTTTCCAATGGTCTGCAATAGGTGTTATTTCCTTTGTCAGGTCGTGGATTGTGAAGCCTTCAAATCCGCCCGTATGGGTGGACAGAACAGCCGTCGGAATGGGACAAGCCTCTACTCCGCAGGCTGAAATTAACGGCAGTGCCACAGTAAGCGAGCATTTACCGAAACATGAAATATCCTGAATTGTTGCTATCCTTTTCACTATAAAAACCTCTTATACGATATCAATGTTGATTTTATTTTCCTTGGCATAATCTATTGCCGGAGATTTTCTCGGGCAGGCAATTTTCTTCAATGAATCACAGCTTTCGCAGATGTCACTTCCGATTTCTGTTTTATCCGAAGTGAATGTAAGCACTTCAAGACCTTCGCACCTTGCAAAAACATTATTTCCGATTACTCTGACATTTTTAGGGATTGTAAAGTTTTTCAGATTCTGGCATCCCGTAAAAGCAAAATTGCCGATAGTTTCTGTTTTATCGTTGATTCTTATTTTGTTCAGATTAAGGCAACCGTCAAAAGCATTGTCGCCGATTATTTTAACATTTTCGCCCATAATAACCGAATCAACAGATGAGTTTGCAAAAGCATACGGGCATATTTCAGTTACACTTGCGGGGATTTTTACAACCTTGGTAAAGAAATTCTCGCTGAAAGCGGCAACCTTTTCAACGCCGTCAGGCACAGTAACTTCTTCTTTGCTGCCGTTATAATGTATCAATATATTCTGCCCTGCAATTACCATTTCGTCTTTCTGATTTTCAAGCCACAAAGTGCCCCAGAAAGCACCACCGCCGATGTTTTTGGTGTTATCGGGGATGAAAATATTTTTAAGAGAAGTACATTCTGCAAAAGAATATGCTCCCACAATTTCAGTCCCTAAAGGAATACGGATTGAAGGCAGATTCACGCATCCGAAAAACGCTGATGTGCCGAGGGAATAAAGGTTTTCCGACAACACCACATTTCCGAGGGAAGTACATCCCGAGAAAGCACCTTCGCCAATTTCTGTTACTGAATCGGAAATTGTAACAGCAAGTAACGTTGCCATATCGCAAAATGCGTTATCAGCAATTGCTCTTACCGTTTTGCCTGAAAGAGTTTCGGGAATAACAAGAGTTTCAAATTCCGAAATTGAGCCTGTTATTATTACGTAGTCTTCGTAAACATCGTATGTGAGGGTGGTTTTTTCGTCAATTTCACTTGCTACCAATACAGATTCTTTAAGAGGTCCTTTTTCTTTGCCTGAGTTGTTTGTGCAAGAGAAAAGGCTTAAAGAAACCGTAAGCACTAATAATACAGCAAAAAATTTTTTAAACATCCTTTTTTACCTCAGTTAAAAAATGAATCAAGGATTCTTCCTTTTTTTCTTTGTCTTACGGGGTTACAAACGGGCGGACAGAAGTTTACAAGTATTGTATCTTCGCCTACAACACATATATCACTCCAGCAGATTTTTATATCATCAGTCCTGCCGAAAAGTCCCAGACATTTTGCTCTGCCGTAAATCACGATAGAAACGATACAACCTGTGCAAGTGTCAATTTCAACATCATTGACACAACCAAGACGTGCACCGTCAGAATTATTTATAACTTCCTTATATCTCAGGTCAGTTACACAGCAGTTCATATAAAACACCTCCATAAATAAATTTATGAAGTTAAAATTAATTATATCACATTTTAATACTCTTCGCAATATCTCTCTTCCTATTGCAAAAAAATCTTATTTTTGCTATAATATAATTTATCAGAAAAGGAGGCGGTTTCAGAGTGAATCTAAAAGAAAAAGCTTTTGGTTTGCTTAAGGATGTAAAGACTTATTGGAACAAACCAATGAAAGACAGGTATATGCCTTTCAAAGAAATTGCAGCATATGCCGGCGGCGGTATCGGTGCGTATATGATTATCACACTCGGTACAGCGTGTATCCTCGCAACAGGTAACACACTTATTTCAAGCACACTCGGTGTTGACGCAACTGATATGTACATTATGTATGTTATTGCAGTGCTTGCAAACGTACCGATGACAGGTATCAGGGCAAATATCATCGATAACACCCGTAACAAAGCGGGTAAATACAGACCTTACATAGTTTCTATGGCTATCCCCACCGCAATTTTATGTATACTGATGGTGTGGTTCCCGTACGATAAACTCGGCTCTTGGCTTCCCGAAGGCGAAATATTCGGCGAAAGCTATTCTTACGTGGCGAAATGTGCACTTATATTGATATTCAATCTGTTTATACACTTCTTCTATTATTTCTTCTACGACGGTTACGAGAACCTTATTCACGTTCTTTCACCGAATACACAGGAACGTGCAGACGTTGTTTCTGTAAAGAGCGTTGTTTATTCTCTCGCACCTACAATCGTAAACCTTATTTCACCACTTATTGCATCAAATATTTTCCACACAAACCTTACAGATATCCGAGTTTACAGACTCCTTTATCCCATTCTCGGTGTGCTTGGTATTCTGCTTTGCATTGTGGTTTATAAGTACACGGAAGAAAGAATCGTTCAGGCAAGAACTCACGTTATCAAAATCCGTTTCACACATGCGCTCAGAGAAGTTGCAAAGAATAAATATTTCTGGATAATTTCACTTGCAGGATGGATCGGTTTCCTTGAAAGTGCATACGTTAATATTATGCTCTGGCTTTATAACTACGGCGGTGCAACTTCGGGAAATGTATATTCACTCATCTTCACTCTTTACGGTAATGCTGCACTCTGGGGAATGCTGATTGCACCTATATGTGTCAGAAAATGGGGAAAAAAGAGCGTTCTTGTAACCACAAACGTATTCAACATTATTTTCCTGCTTCCTACCCTTCCCGTAACACAGAGCATAAACGGTTCAACGTTGTGGTATGTTCTTATATTCCTCTATCTGAACCATTTTATGAGCTCATTCGGTTACATTCTCAACCCTGCAATTCAGGCTGATATCAGAGACTATCAGCAGTACAAATCAGGCGAAAGAATCGACGGTATGTTCTCTGCCGTTGCAACAATCGGTACTGTTATCACTTTGCTTACTTCATCTGTGCTTCCCGCTATTTATGAAAAAGGCGGAATCACAAAAGAAAACGCTGCAGTTGTTACATCAAACCCCGAAATCTTAAACAGAGTTCTCGGTGACGGCAAAACTGTAGGCCAGATTCTTTCCGAACAGCTTGCAAACGGACAGGATAACTACAACAATGCTTTCTCCGCACTTTATGACCCCGAAATTCTTCTTTCACTCATCCACGTGCTGATTATCATTTCTGCGGTTGGTGCATTTATGAACGTTGTGCCTTATTTCTGGTATGACTTCAACGAAATCAAGCAGAAATCAGTTATCAGAGTTCTTAAAGTCCGTGCAATGTTTGAAGACTTCGGCAACGGTGTGTTCAAAGATAAAGAGCTTGTTGAAACTATCGACCTTATCAGAGATGCAAGAACTCTTTCAAAAGAATTGCCGAAAGAAGTCAACAAAAAATCTTATAAATCAATTTCAGACAAAGCTGAAAGAAAAGCTGCTAAAAAGGCTTATCGCGACGACCTGAAACATAACGAAGAAATTGAAATCGCAAAATTTGTCTGCGATGAACTTGACAAATTCTCAAATCCCGTTTATGCAGGTCAGATTGAGCAGTGGCAGAAAGTTTACGCAAACGGTCTTGCAGGTCTTGCTGCTATGAATATGGCTGAAATCAAAGAGGAAATCCGCAACGCAAAAGCAATGCCGAAACAGACTACTGCTGAAAAAGAAGCACGTAAAGCAGCTCTTGAAACTGCAAATAACAAAAAGTATTCTTATAAAGCAATCAAAAAATATTATTCCGATGCAAATACTTTCAAGAAACCCGATTACAGTGTTGTTGAAGGTTACTATGAAAGAGAAGACAAAATTGATATGGAAATCAAAGAGATTTATCAGAAATTGTCTGACAGCAAAAAAGGAAATGTTGATAAAGGCGCTTTGAAAAACAGAATTGCAGAACTTAAAGCAGAAAAGAAAGTAATTAAAGCAAAAGCAAAGGTTGAATCAGAAACGATTACAAACTTCGCAGTTGCAGCAAAACCCTATCTTGATGCTGAAAGAAATCTTGTACAGATGGAAAACTATGCAAACCTTGATAAGATTTCCGAAATGTATGACGCTGCAAAAGCAAAACTTGCACAGGCATAAAATAACAAAAAGTGGTTGAACAATTGCTCAACCACTTTTTCTTTGTTATAAGCTGTACTGCGTACACGTAAATCAATTTGCTTTCTGCCGTTTTTCTATTTTCTTCCAATTTATAAAACCGTATAAATCGTTGAAGAAAAATGTCAGGAAACAGGCAACCATTGCGACAGAACTGATGTCGTTTATCGATGCGGAAACCCAGAGAATAACAAGTATAAGGTCGTTTGCAGCATATCCAAGAGCATAATAGGGGCTTCGCATTGCAGTCAGGTATGATGCAACAAAGCTTGTTGTAATAGAAAGAGTGCTGAAAACTAAATTTGCGTTTCCAAGTATTTTCAGAATAAAATAAAAAATTACTGTTGTAACAGCGGTAAGAATCAGCATTACTGCAGTTTGTTTCTTCGTCATACGGCTTACTTCCACTTCGTTTGTGTCTTTGAACGGATGACGAAGCCACGAAATAAGAGCCACAACCGCCATAGGAGTAGTCATGCCAAGGTAAGTTATTGCCTCACCGTAATATTTAACTTTAATTGAAATTATTCCGTAAAAAACGGAAAAAATAATTATCAGAATCTGTCCGACTGCGTGTCCTTTTGCGAGAAAAATCAGAGAAGTAACACCGATTAATGATGAAATAAGTGTTAAATAGTCGGTGCTTTTAAAAAGGAAAAATGTTGCTGTGACGATTATCACTGAGGATATCCACAGTGCCTTTTCGAATTTTGTAAGTTTCATATCATCACCTCAAAAAAATAAGCAATCAAAACACATCTTCAAAGACCTAACGATGTGTTCGGAGCGCAAAATTGCAACTACCCGGTGGCAGTAGATGTTCAATTTTGCACATTATATCACTTTTTATAAGCAATGTCAAGGAAGGTGTTTATTGACTTTGCGGGATATGTATGATATCATATCTTCTCGGAAAGCGGTGAGAAAATGAAAATCAAAGGTGCAATTTTTGACGTTGACGGAACATTACTTGATTCGATGTACACATGGCGTTTAAGAGGGGAATTATACCTGAAAAAGCTTGGGATTGAACCGCGTGAAGGTCTTCAGTATGATGTGAGAAAACTGGGGTTTCTGGAATCACCAAAAATGATAAAGGAAGAATATAATCTGTCCCAATCTTACGAAGAAATTCTCAACGGTATGATGCAGGTTGTAAGGGATTATTACCTTTATGAAGCAACTGTGAAAAACGGCACAACAGAATTTCTGGAAGAGCTTAAAAAGAATGGCGTAAAAATGTGCGTAGCCACTGCCACAGACTATGATATGGTAGTGCTGGGGCTTAAAAATTGCGGAATATTTGATTATTTTGAAAACGTTTTTACCTGCGGAGGTTTGAAAACCAATAAAACAAAACCGTATATTTTTGAACACGCTATGGAAAGCCTGGGCACAGCAAAGGAAGATACGGTTATTTTCGAAGATGCTCTGTATGCTGTCAAAACTGCAAAGGAATCAGGTTTCTTTGTAACGGGCATTTTTGACGAGCAGGAGCACGAGCAGGACGAATTCAGAAAACTTTGCGACATTTTTGTTTACGATTTGCGAGATTCACTAAAATTTTTACTGTGATTTTTAAAAATTCTTTGCAAAATAACATTGCAATATGATTTATATAGTAGTATAATATTTAGTTGTGAAAAGACTTTAAATTGTCCAAAAGGAGTTGTTCATTATGAGCAGAATGATAGGCACAGTTTCAAGAGGTGTAAGAGCACCCATTATCAAAAACGGTGATGATATAGTTGAGATTGTAACTTCTTCAGTTATTGAAGCTTCAGAAGAAGCAGGCTTTAGTTTTAACGACCGTGATATCGTTGCTATGACAGAGGCTATTGTTGCACGTGCACAGGGTAACTATGCAACAGTTGATGATATTGCTGACGACGTTAAAGCAAAATTCGGCGGCGAAACAATTGGTGTTATTTTCCCCATTCTCAGCCGTAACCGTTTTGCTATCTGTCTTCGCGGTATTGCAAAGGGTGCAAAGAAAGTTGTTCTTATGCTTTCTTATCCCTCTGATGAAGTTGGTAACCACCTTGTAAGCCTTGACGCACTTGATGAAAAAGGCGTTGACCCTTACAGTGATGTGCTTACTCTCGAAAAATATCGTGAACTCTTCGGCTATGAAAAACACACATTCACAGGTGTTGACTACGTAGAGTATTACGAAAACCTTATCAAAGAATCAGGCGCAGAAGTTGAAATCATTTTTGCTAATAATCCCAGAGCAATTCTTTCCTTTACAAAGAATGTTCTTTGCTGCGACATCCACACACGCGCACGTACAAAGAGAATTCTTAAAAATGCAGGCGGCGAAAAGATTTTCGGTCTTGACGAAATTCTCAATGCACCTGTAAACGGCAGCGGCTTCAACGCTGATTACGGTCTTCTCGGTTCAAACAAAGCAACAGAAGATACAGTTAAACTTTTCCCCCGCGATTGTCAGGTTGTAGTTGATGCAATTCAGGCTCAGCTTAAAGAAAAAACAGGCAAAAACATTGAGGTTATGGTTTACGGTGACGGTGCTTTCAAAGACCCCGTAGGTAAAATCTGGGAACTTGCTGACCCCGTTGTTTCTCCTGCTTACACAAGCGGTCTTGAAGGAACACCTAACGAACTTAAGCTTAAATACCTTGCTGACAATGAGTTTGCTGACCTTAAAGGCGAAGAACTCAAAGAAGCAATTAAAAACAAAATCCATGAAAAAGACGGTGACCTTGTTGGTCAGATGGCTTCTGAAGGTACAACTCCCAGAAGACTTACAGACCTTATCGGTTCACTCTGCGACCTTACTTCAGGTTCAGGCGATAAGGGTACTCCTATCGTGTTTATTCAGGGTTATTTTGACAACTATACAACAGAATAATAAAATATGGCCGGCAAATATTTTGTCGGCCTTTTTTGATAAAACGGAGGTGTTATATTATGAAGAATAATAAATTTGCTGAAGTCATATCTTTATTTACTGTTTTATGCATTGTATTTGCGTGTTGCACTTTATCTGCAAACGCAGCGAAAGAGAATAATATTGAGTATACTGTGGAGAATAATCAGGCAGTGATTGAAAAACTTGATGCAACAGGACTTACCCGCCTTGAAATACCCCAAAAGCTTGGCGGTTGTGATGTGGTGTATTTATCGCAGAATGCAATTGTCAATGCCGATTCTGTTACAAGTATTACAATACCTGCAGGAATTGAAGATTTAGGTGAATTTGACGGTGCACCCTTTTATAATATGAACAGCCTGGAAGAAATTATTGTAGACACAAACAACCAATACTACAGCTCGGATGAAAACGGTGTTCTGTATGATAAAAGCAAAACAACACTTGTTAAATACCCTGCAGGTAATAAGAACAAATCTTTCTCCGCACCGGCCAGTGTAGTGTATATTAAAAGCGGTACTTTTAATAACTGCAGATATCTTGAGAGCGTTGAAAGTCTCGGCAAGACAGAGCAGTTGTGCGAAGCTTTTACAAATTGTAAAAATCTCAAAAAAGTGAATATCCCTGAAAGTGTAAAACTTGTAAATGAAAATAACAGTTCACTGTTTTACGGTTGCGATAACCTGACTGATATTTATTTTGGCGGAAGCAGAGTTCAGTGGAAAAATCTTGAAATAAATGCGGATAATCAGTTTGTAAAAAATGCAAAAATCCATTTTGCAATAGGGGAGAAAGTTACTTCTGCTGCAAAAGTGAAAACTACTGCATCAAAAACTACCGAGAAACACACGGAATCAGAAATTACTTCTGTTACAGAAACCGAATCAATTACAGATGAAATAAAAGTAACGGAAAAAACAGAACTTTCTGTTTCAAACGAAAATGCTGAACAGGCAAAGCCTGAAAACAATATACTTAAATATATCGTTCCTGTAATTATTATTCTGCTGATTGCAGTCGGAGTTTTTCTTGTAAGAAAATATAAAAAGTAAAAACAAAAAACTCGTAAGATTTTCACCTTACGAGTTTTCTTTTAGGCTGAATAAATTTCAAGATTTTTAAGTGTAGCAAATTCTCTTGTTTTCTCAATAACAATTTTTATTGCACTTGTTACCATAGGCTTTTTAGGCAGAATCAGTTTTTTGTATCCCACTGCGCCGTGAGTTTCTGCTTTTTTGAATTTTTTGCCTTCAAGAGTGTAAATAGAAAACTGTTCAATCTGCTGTCCTGTTTTTATGTTTTCTCCCAAAGAAATCAGTTTGATGATTTTTTCTTCTTTGAAGTTTATTGTAATCTCAATAGGTGAATCGGTTTTGCCTGAATTAAAGCCGTCGGAATCTTCTTTAAGGAGATTTCTGATGCTGTCACCGCCACAATTTGCAAAGATTTCTGAATCCTTTAAAAGGGGATTTTTTGTGAGAATTTTCATATCAATGCCAAAAGAATCGAGCGTTAATTTTTCAGCATCGTGTATCTGACCGCGTTGGTCAACGGGTATACCAAGTTCAAGAGATGCATTTGCACCAACAACCGAAAAATATAATTTTTTCAGATTCTGCAAAAACATTGAAACTTCGTCTTCGTATCGATTATAAAACCAACTGTCGCGTATGGAATAATCCACCACCACAGGCTGCCAGCAGAGTGAATTTGCCTTTTTAAGAGCCTTTCGGCTGCCAAGGTCAAGCTCCATCTGACCTGCACCGTCAGGTGTGCGGTAAGTGTTTTCTTTATCGGGGTTGATTCTGGTGATTTTCTGTAAATTGTTAACAGGTTTTATAACATTCCATTCTTCCGGTCTGCAGATAGCCTTTTTGTTACCGATGTGTCTCACGTCAGGTCCGTTAACAATAGCTGCATCGGGTTGCAGTTTACGGATAAGATTCACATAACGTTTCATATCGTATTCGTGATTTTTTTCTCCGTCAAGATCGAATTTAACCTCGTAAATGTTACCGTATTCTGTAAGTAATTCAGTAAGCTGATCGCAGATTAAATCGTCAAGCTCTTTCCCGGATTTATCGGTATTACGGTCGCAGAGTGAAAACTGAAAACCTGCTTTAAGTCCGCCTTCGCGGCAGGCATCTGTAAATTCGCGGAAAATATCTCCCTTTGAATCAAGATAAGGGGAGTTTGCAACGGAGTAGTCAGTAGTTTTTGTTCTCCACAGACAGAATCCGTCATGGTGTTTTACCGTAAGTATTGCACCTTTCATTCCCGCGTTTTTGAAAGTTGAAATCCAGTCGGGGATATTAATATCGGTGGGGAAAAATGCATTTGCTTCAACGTTTCCGTAAGTTTCTTCTTTGCCCACAAAAGTATTGAGCCCGAAGTAAACAAGTGCAGAAAATTCTGTTTCCTGCCATTTTATCTGTCTTTCTTCAGGGCAGACAGAGTTTAATATTTTTACTGTGTCATCTTTTTTCTTGAACAATTTTCTCACAACCTTTAACCTATTATATCAGTAATTCTTGATTTTTACAAGAAAATAGTATAACATAGATGTAGTTATTTAAAATATTTTTGAGAGGTACTGTATGAAAATTTTTAAAGGTGCTATTTTTGACCTTGACGGAACTCTTCTTGACTCAATGGGGTTATGGCACAAGGTCGATGTAGCCTTTTTTGAAAACAGGAATATGCCTGTCCCCGAAGGTTATATTCAGGCAATTTCGCCTATGGGCACATATAATGCCGCTGTTTATACAAAAGAAACTTACAATATAAAAGAAAGCATTGAAGAAATCATCGATGAATGGCGGGGAATTGCTAAAAAAGAGTATTCACAACACGTGAAATTAAAACCCGGTGCAAAGCAATACCTGCTTTCACTTAAAGAAAAAGGTGTAAAACTTGCAGTAGCAACTGCATCTGATAAAGATTTGTTCGAGCAATGTCTGGAAAAATACGGTATTGCTGATTTAATCGACTATTTTGTTACGGTAAACGAAGTGGGAAAAGGTAAATCAAGCCCCGATATTTATTTACGTGCAGCAGAAAAATTAGGTGCAGAGCCGCAGGAATGTATGGTGTTTGAAGATATTTTCACTGCACTTTCAACTGCGAAAAAAGCAGGATTTTACTGTGTAGGTGTGTATGATAAAAGCTCTGCAGACGATGTAGAAAAAAATAAAAATATTTCCGATAAATTTATTTTTGATTTCAATGAATTAAATGTATAAATTTTAGTTTCGGGCGAAGAATAAAACAGGGCAAAACCCTAAAAATCTGTACCCGAAAGGAAAATCAAAATGAACGACAGAAACGATCAGAACAAAAACAACCAGAATAACCAGAACAAAAAGAACGACCAGAACAAAAAGCAGCAGGACAATCAGAATAAGAAAAAGGATAAATACGAATTCTGAGTAAGTTACTGACGTCAGAAAAGAGGTAATGTGTTTTTCCGCATTACCTCTTTTGTGATTTTATAGTGATATATGTAAGTGTAAAATGAAAATTACAATGTTACTTCCTCTTTGTTTATAATTAAATCAAGAAACACAGATACACAAGCGGTCACGTAAAATTGCAATTACAATACCGATGCGAGGTCTGCGTATAATAAGATTACAAAAAATGAAAAGAGGAAAAATTATGAACGGTTATGAAAGAAAAAACACAAACAAAAAATTACTTGCAGCAGTTGCTGCGATTCTTGCGGCAGGTATTGCTGTGGGCGGTATTGCTTTCGGAGTTTCGAAAAGCAAAGTTGATTCACCTGAAAGCATTACCACAACAGTGAAAGAGGCGGTAACGGAAAATGTTACTTTACCTGAACTTGAAATCACACAGCCTGAAGAAATAACAAAAATTGAAGAAGAAAACGATGTAACAAAAAAAGAAACCTCACAAGCAGAAGATGCTTATGAAGTAATTCTCAATAAATACAGAAAAGCAGCAGATGAATACAACGCAGGTAAATATGTTGACCCTACAGCGGAAAAGCTGGTAAACATTGAATCTCTCCTTGGGGGAACAAACAAATATGCTTATGTTGATATCAACGGTGATTCAGTAGATGAACTTGTAGTCGGTTCAGCAGGCTCGTCAGATGAATATGAGCCATATATTATGAACATATGGGAACTTGTTGACGGTAAAGCAGAGCCGCTTTTTAAGGATAGACTGTTCGGCCGTCGCTCATCAGTTACTTTGTGTCAGAATGGTGTGTTGTCCGTTTCAGCTCACACAGGTTTTCATAGTGTAACAGAATTCTGCAAATTTGAAGATGCAGAGTCAGAGCCTGTTTTAATTGAAGCAATCGGCACATTCGGTCAGTCTGAAGACAGAAGATTCGTAAAATTCGGAACTGATATTGTACATGACGAATCGAAAATGTCGGAAGACAATTACATAACAGAAAAAGAATATGAAGCTATATCATACAAATACCAGCCTCTTACAGGTCTGCAGTGGAAAACATTATAATTCAGTTTTGTTCTTGTAATTTACTTTGTAAACAAATACAGAAACTATTACTGCACATATTGCTGAAATAAGCTTACCGGCAATCATCGCTCCTACAAATTTTTTGTCAAACGCCATTGTGAAAGCAAGATGGTCGCCGAAAACAAATGAGCCTGAAACCACAAAAGCCATATTCATTATAATGCCTTTTTTGTCCATTTTTTCAGCCATTTCGAATGTAGGAATACTGTTTGCAAGGGAAGAAATAAAGCCCATTACAGAAACGTCGTTGATTTTCAGAACATTGCCCAGCCTTGCAAAAACTTTGCCGAGAATTTTTGAAACAACAAAAATAAGAGGGAAAACACCTGCAAGTATTATGCCGATATTTGCAACAATTTCAAAACCTTCAAGTATGTCAGCCATACCGGGGATAATTGTTTTTCCTGTAAGTGATTTGAAAATTCCGCCTGCAAGACCTACGGTTACAAGGCATACAATCAGGTGACCGAGTATTTTGAAAATTTTAACTGTAATGTCGGGTGCTTTGAGTATTCCCAGACAAGTAATAAGTGCAATTACAATAACGGGTGCAAGGTTAAGCATAATTCCCACGAAATCAAGGCCGATTATAAGACCTGAAGCGATGCAACCTACGGGAATTGTGGCTATACCGCACAGAATACCTAAAAGAACTTCTTTATGGAGTTCTTTTTTAATAGAACGTAATGCAACGGGAATTGTAAAAGAAATTGTAGCACCGAGCATTGATGCAACAATAAGTCCGTTGAAACCACCGTAAATGCTTTCCTGAGCAATGTCTTTTGCAAGGCTTGCGCCACCTAAATCGTTTGCAAGAACACAACCGATTATAACTGACGGGTCAAAGTGGAAGAAGTTTGCAACAGGTGTGATTACGGGGATAAGTATTTTTGTAAAAGCGGGTGCAATGCAGATCATACCAACCATCGAAAGGGCAAGAGAGCCTGTGGCCATAATTCCTTTTTCAAACTCCTGGCCGATACCGAAACGGTTTCCGATGATTCTGTCCACTGCACCTATTGTTGCAAAAACAGCGAAAACAAACATTAAAATAGTCATATAAATCTCTCCAATAAAATATGATTTATTTTAACACATTTTGCATATATCTGCAATACATAATATTTTATCTGAATAATTATAAAAAACATTTTTCATATTGTGTTTTGCGAAAAATGGTGATATAATCAATTTATACGTAAAAAATAGGGAATTAAGGGGGATTTGTCACATGAACATTTCTGATTTGACAGGACGAATGTTGTTTGTGATGGATTTTTCGGCAATTGTAAACATCAAGTCACAAGGTGTATGGGAAAGATTGACCGAACAAATAATTGCTAATAAAATGCAGGTTTTCGTCAGCAAAGAGTTTTACGAAAACTATGAGGTTATTATAAAAAGCCTGAACGAAGACCAGAAAAAAATTGCAAAAATGGCATACAGTTTTCTCGAAAAACTGAAAAAGAATCAGCTGTTGGTTACAAAGTCTGACATCCTTGATAATACGGAAATAATTGAGATGCTTTATCTTAATCCTAATGTTTGCTTTGTTTATTATTGTGATTCCGAATTTGCAGAGAACGTTCTGCGTAAGGCGAAAAAACCCAGGTGCAAAGCTATTGTAGTTGATTCAAACGGTGATGCGATAGTATGTGATTCGGATGAAATTTTCGGAGCTACAAGAAGGTCAATCGATGCGTCTGTAATCGGTGACGGATATTTTAAAACAGGTTTTGAAGCAAAAGAAGGAAAACAGGTAAAAACTTCTGACGGACAGGTAGTTACTCTTAAGAGCTTTATCGCAAGCGGCGGTGAAGGCGCAGTATACGAATGTGATTATCGTGAGAATTATGTGGTTAAAATTTATAACGATGGTCAGCTTAATAAGCTTAGAATGCGTAAGCTTGTCCAGATGGAGAAAAAACAAGTAAAATATGACGGAGTCTGTTGGCCTGAAAAAGTTGTATTATCACCTGAGGGAATGATTATAGGCTTCCTTATGAAAAAAGTTTCGGGCAAAAATCTTTCCGAGGTTTTTGATGGTTCTGAAAATCTTCTTCGCGAATTTCCCGGGTGGAAGAAATACGACCTGGTAGATTTTACCATCAAGCTTCTGCAGAAAATACAGTATCTGCATCTGCTTGGAATTATTGTCGGCGATTTAAGGTTTAAAAATATTATTATCGATTCAAAAGGTGACCCGTGTCTTGTTGACCTTGATTCCTGCCAGATAAGAGGCTTACCTTGTCCAAGCGGCTTCCCTGATTTTACTGACCCTGATTTGCACGGCATAGAGCTTATGCGTATTTTGAGGTCATATTCTAATGAGGATTATTCCTGTGCAGTGGTTGTATTTAAAATTCTGTTTTGCGGAATTCATCCGTATGACCAGCGTAACGGCGCTGAAACAATTGAAGAGGAAATGCGTGATAAAAGATTTCCCTATCCTCGGAATTCTGTGGGAAGTTTTGAACGTATTCCGCTTCTTGGCGGATATTCTTCAATGTGGAAAAATACCCCTGACCAGATGCAGGAATTTTTTTATGATATATTCAAAAACGGAACCAGATATTCTGTTCTCGAACTGATTCTTATGCTGAAAACATATAAGAAATTTCTTGAAAAGGAAAAGCACAGAATACCATCAATTAATGAAATTCTATTTGATTAAAGGAGAATAAATTATGAGCATCTATGAAAATCTTACAGCGGGCGATTTCGGCAGTTCAACCAAAAAAAGACTTCCTATTTGTTTCTGTCTTGACGCAAGCGGCTCTATGGAAGCACCTACATCAAGCGGTAAAACAAGAATGGAAGAACTTAACGAAGCTTTTGAAAAATTCATCAGAACTATGAAAGAAAATTACGAAGTGAGTTCTTCTGCGGATATTTCTATTATCACATTCGGCGGTCAACCTCACATAAGCAAAGGCTTCGGCCCTATTTCAGATTACAGCTTTTCAAGCATCAAAGCTGTTCATCGCTCATTTACCCCACTCGGCGAAGCAATTCAGGTTGCACTTGAACTTTTTGATGTAAGAAAAAAAGCATATAAAGATAAAGGCATCAAATATTTTCAGCCCTGGCTTGTTGTTATTACAGACGGCGAACCCGAAGGCGAGGAAGCACTTGAAAATATGAATGCGGCAATTGCACGTACAATTGATCTTGAAAGGAACAATAAACTTGTAGTATTCAATATCGGAATCGGCTCGGATGCAAATTTTGCATTGCTCAAACGTCTTTCGGAAAAAAGAGCAGAGCCTATCAAGGTTGAAGAAACAAATCTTGATGAATTATTCAGTTTCTTGAGTGCAAGTTCACGTGTTGTTATCAACAGCGGCGATATGAATGCAATTTATTCAAGCGAAGAACTTGCAAAACCTGAAGAATTTGATATTTCAGCATGGAATCCATATTCAGAAAGTTGAATTTGATGTAATATGAAAATAATACAATATTATGCTCAGGGTGCCAGACATAAGGCTCACGGAATACCGTGCGAAGACAGAACATATGCTTTGCAGGGAAACGGTGTTACCGTAATTGCTTTGGCAGATGGTGCCGGGGGTAAAGAGTATACATATGCTGCTTTAGGTGCGGAGTGTGTTACAAAAACTATATCGAATTTTCTTTGCAATAATTTTGATAAGTTTTATAATATGCGCGAAGAAAACGAAATGAAGAAGGTTTTCACTGCCGTTTGTCAGCGTAGTCTTAAGAATCTTGCAGATGAAAAGGGCATTGATGATATCATGAAATTATCGTCAACGCTTCTGGTTGTTGCTGCAAAAGGGAGCAAAGCACTGGTCTGCCACATCGGGGATGGTGCAATCGGTAAGATCACAGAAATGGCAACGAGAGTTGTTTCTGCACCTGATAACGGTGAATTTGCAAATCATACTTATTTCATCTCGTGTCCTGATGCTGAAGAACATCTGACAATTCAGAAATGCAAAATTGACAATGTTGTTGCGTTATTTATGATGAGTGACGGCTCTGCTGAATACGTTTTCGATGAAGCGGGAATGCGCTTTCACGACTCTGCAAGGAAAATGACTCTTATGGCGCTTGATGAAGACGGAGAATCCAGACTTGCGGAAACAATTGAAACCTATATGATTCAGCAGGATCCGGTGAGCGATGACTGTTCGTTTATTGCTATGGTTTTTGAAGAAAGAGTTACCTCCCAAAGCGTAGGAATTGCAGAAAAAAGATATGAGGGTCTGTATGAAAGTACATATGAAGGTGAGCTTATTGAAGACCTCAATAATTATTTTTCTCAGGAAGAAAACGAGGAAGAGTACGTAAGTTCTTTTCCCGTGGATGAAAATCGTAAGAAACACAAACTCATCGTTCTGGGTACTATTGTGGCTCTTGTTCTGGTTACTGTTTTCTGTATTGTTCTTGCAAAAGCGATTGCAGACAGAAAGGGCGAAAAGTTTATCCCTGAAGAAACAACTACTGAAGAAGTTGAATTCTATGAATCAAATGTACAGGAAATAACTGAAATCGAAACATTTGACGAAACGACTTCAGAAAAAGTTTCAGAAAAAGCTTCCACGGAATCAACCACGCTCAAACAGACCACAACAGAAGAAAATACTACTGCGAGTACCACAAAGGCAGCTGAAACAACAAAGAAACCGGAGACAACAACAGAGAAAATAACAGAGACAACAACAGAGCAAACAACAGAGACAACAAAGAAATCGGAGACAACTACCAAAAAATCGGCAGGCGGATTAGAAAGTTTATTAATAAGAAAAAACAGGAAAGGTGATAAAAATGGATAAATTCGGCGGAGTATCATTAGAAGATATTATCAGCGCAGCAACAAATGATTTAAATGATGAACAGGGCAAATCAAAGCAGACTTCTGACGGTGCAACAAAACTTTATTCAAGTCAGGATGGCACAAATAATGTGCCTGTAGCAGATAACGGTAATGAACCTGCAGGTGATGTGTGCAAGATGTGCGGAGCAGTTATGACAGGCGCTTTCTGCGGAATGTGCGGATGGTCTTCAAATAATGCAGATACCACTCCACAGGAATATTGTGAAAACTGCGGAGCAGTTATGACAGGCGCTTTTTGCCAGAATTGCGGTTATGGTGCATCTGTAGAATACTGTGAAAACTGCGGCACACCTATGCAGAATGGTGTTTGTCCCAACTGTGCAAGTGCAGTGCAGGAGTATTGTGAAAACTGCGGTGCGGTTATGACAGGCGGATTTTGTCAGAATTGCGGTTATGGTGCAGATGTGGAATACTGTGAAAATTGCGGTACACCTATGCAGAATGGTTATTGCCCGAACTGTTCAGGTGGCAGAACAACTTCAAAGCCAAAAACAGGTCTTATAACAGGTATTGCAGTTGCTGCAGTTGCAGTAATTGCGGCCATAGTAGTTGGTGTTATCGCATTGATTCCTAAAGAATGTGGTCTTTGCGGAGATGAATACAAAGGCTTTGCACATAAATATAAAAATGATTTCGGTATTGTAGTGGAAGCTTGCCCCGAATGTTATGAAGATGTAAAAGCAATTTCAGATGGACTTGAAGAATTTGCTGATGAAGCGAAAGATCTCTTTTGATTCTGCACAAATTATTAACCGATATAGATTCCGACAGAGGCTTTAAGAGGATAAAATGGAAAATAACAATAAGAAAAAATTGAATCTGAATGTTGATGAGTGGGTTGTTTCAAATCCCGTTAACGGAAAAAGTAATCAACCTGTTATCAGTAAAGCGAAGTCTCCTGTCGGACATTCTGCCCCGTCGGGAGGAGTTATTACCGATAGTAAAAAGAATATAAGCCGGCAGAACGATAATTCAAAACCAACAGTAAAAAAGAAAATGGATAGTCAAAAAAAGTGGACAATCCTTCTTTTCGTTATTCTTATAATAGGTGCTTTGGTTTTGGGTATTGCTTTTCTTGATCAGAATTCTAAAAAAAGTATCACATATGATGTTGCAGGTCAGGCGGGGGAAAGTGAAGTGTATGAAGAAGCCGAAAAGGTTCAGGAATATCTTGATATGGTAAATGATGGTGAGGTAAAACCTGAAAAAATCAACAACGATATTTTTTCTAACCTGAAAAACGGCAGTGTGATTCAGCTTGGTTCTTATCCTCAGGCAAAAGTTACCGATAAAGAGTTGATTTCAACACTTTCAGAAATGGCAACAGACGAAGACTTTTTTACTGATTCTAACGATTACGAAGGCTATGGCACAATTGATGACGGAGCTTATAACGGCATATACGGAGAGGCGGATTTATCAGGATCATACAGTTTTTGCGATGTGAAGTTATCCGACGGAAGAAAATTTCGCGGTGTTAAGCTTATGAGTTATCTGCCTGATTATACTGCGCGTGTTTCATCCGAAAATAATTCGCAGCAATTTAAAAACGGATATTTTACAGGAACAATGTATTGGTTTGAATATCAACCACTCAGATGGAGAGTGATTGATTCCTCGTCCGGCCTTCTGCTTTGTGAAAATGTAATTGACAGCGGTTGTTTCTACTATTACCTTGACCCGGGTGCGGGTATTATCGAAAGTGATTATGCTTCAAGTAATCTGAATTCCCGTCTTGGTATTATTTATTCAGATTCTCTGAATGAAAATGAAAAACAGCTTCTTGATGATAACGGATTTTTTGCTTTGAATGCTAAAGAGGCGTCAAATACAAAGCACGGTTTCAGCTTCTTTAAAGCGACAAAGGATATAGCAAGAAAAGCAACTGCAACCGATTATGCAAAATCAAGAGGTGTTTTTGTGGATAACAGCGGTTTTGCCTGGTGGTGGTTGAAAACAGATGTTAACGGCACAAAAGCTGATGTTGTGCATAGAGACGGAAGCATAACAGTGTATGAAAAAACAGGTACTGATATAGGAATACGTCCTGCAATCAGAATTAAAAAAGGTTGATATAATATGTCGGAAAAAAGTATATATGATAAAAAACGTGAAGTAATGGTTCTTGATGAATCGCAGTGGAAGGTTGATTTCCCTGTGTATAGCAAAGTAACAGCAAGAACCGATGTTAAATCTGCTAATGCTGCAATGGGAAGTAATTCTTCAGGCAGAGTTGCAAACAGCAAGCCGAAAATTGATGCGGATAATAAAGATGATAAAAAGAAAAAATTTTTCCGAGGATTACAATCGGTATTTAAACGATTATAATTGCAGAAGTTATTGTAATGTTATTTCTGATAATGCAATACGGATATAAAAATACCGCATACAACGAAAAGTTGTATGCGGTTAACTTTTTGTTTTAATATCCTACTGCAAGTCCGAAAAGAAGAATTGCACTTGTAAGTATCAGGTTGAGAACCTGGAATTTCCAGCTGAATTTAAACCATTTGCCGTAGCTTGTATCAGCAAGACCGAGGCTGATTAAAAGGGCAGGGTTAGTGGGATAAAATACATTTGAGAATCCGTCACCACAAGCAAAAGCAACAACACAAAGCTGAGTTGAAATTCCGAAAATCTGTGCCATAGGAACAATAAGCGGAATAAGCATAAATGCTTTTGCAGAGCCTGAGGGGATGAAGAAATTCATAACCAGTACAATAAGGTAAATGAACAATATTACGCTCCAACCGGGCATTGTTTCTGCAAGGCCCACTGCTTTGTGGAGAATTGTATCAAGCACCTGTGCCTCTTCAAGAGTGTATTTGATTGATGAAGCCATAAGAATCATCAGCACTGCAGGCAGAATGCTCACAACACCGCTCCATGATGTTTTGCCAAGGTCTTTGCCACTCATACCTGAAACGAGTGTAGACACAATTCCTGCCGCAAGAAACATTACTGCAACGATAATCATTGTGTAATCCTGCAAAACAGTAATAAAACCTGATGAAAGCACCAACAGAATTCCGAAGCCGAGAATTATAAGAAAGCATCTGAGGGCTTTATCTTTTTTAGGGTCAGTATCTGAAATTGTTTTCAGATGTGAATCAGAAATAGGTTTTTCGATTTTCTTTGCATATAAGCGTACGAAAATAAATAAGAGAGCGTAGATAAGTACAAATGAAAGCATTCTGAGCCATGCGCCCGAAAACATAGGAAGCCCTGCAAGCTGCTGCGCAACACCTACTGTGAAAGGATTGCATACGCCTGACGCAAAACCGCAACCTACTGCAAGAAGACTCATTGCAATGCCTGTAAGTGCGTCCCAACCTAAATTAATCGCCAGAGCTACAACTATGGGTACAAGGGGAACACATTCTTCAAAAGAGCCTATCATAGCACCGAGTGCCATAAAGAAAAGCATTATAACCGCCATAAGCCTGTATCTTACCGCACCGAAACGTTTTACTGTTTTTTCAAGCATATATTTCATAAGTCCGCATTTATCAAGACTCGTGAAAATACCGCCAATAACAAGCAGAAAGGCAATAACTGCAATCAGTGTTGTATTGCCTGATGCACCAAGCACAAGCATAGGTGACAGAATCCATTTCCAGAAAGGAATTCCGCCATCGGTGTAGGAAAATCCTTTAGCAATGTCGATTATCATATTTCCGTCTGCGTCGGGTATTCTTGCGTACTGTCCGCCGGGAACAAATATTGTAAGCAGGTAAGATGCTACCATAAGCACAAAAATAACAACAATTGCAGTTATAAAAGATTTGACGCTTATGTTTATTCCGCCTTTTTCTTTTTTACTCATACAGAAGCCTCCAATATATATTTATAGAATTCAACTGCTTTTGGTAAACAGGAAATATTCAGGTTTTCATCAAAACCATGAATACTGTCTAACTGTTCATCGCTTACAAAGAAAGGCACAAAGCGAAGGCAGTTTTCGCTTATTCTGCTCATATATCTGCAGTCAGATGCGCCTGTCATAATGTAAGGTGACGTTTTCACATTCTCAAAAACGTGGTCTACTGCTTCTTCCACAAGACGGAATGCATCGCTGTGGTAATCGGAAATAGCAGAATCAAAACCGGGGTCGAGCACTTCAGTTTCTATATCATATTTTTCGGCAAGTTTTTTTATTGCCTCAATACTGTTTTTACCGCCCTGATGGTGAGAGAAGCGCATATTTCCCACAATCCAAGCTTCATGGGGGAGCACATTTGCCATTTCAGAACCGCCTGCCATTGTGAAAGCAATAGTTGTTCTGAGCATCGCACCTGCAACAGAGGAAACCAAGGGCATTACCCTGATAAGTAACGGCTTGAATATTTTTGCGTGGCCGAGAACAAATTTCAAAGGACCTGACATGCTTTCTGATAATCTTCTGAAAACTTCAATTACTGTAGGTGAAAGTTCCGATTTGAAAAGTTTACTTTTTTCAACCTCAGCCATAAATTTGCCGAGTCTTACAAGAGGAGTGTTTTTACCGGGAGTTGATGCGTGACCGCCTGAAGAACGGGCGATAAATTTAATGTCAGCACAACCTTTTTCACCAACGCCTACTATTGCAAATTCGCCTTTTGCACCGCCGATAGGCTCTGAAAGTATCATTCCGCCTTCGTCAAGAACAAAAGAAAATTTAATGTTATTTTCGAGAAAATAATTTGAAATTGCATCAGCACCTGAACCGTCAGTTTCTTCGGTACAGGCAGATACAAAATAAGTATCCTGTTCAGGTGTGAAATTGTTTTCAATCAATTCTTCGGCGGCCTGAAGCATAGAAAAAAGTCCGCCCTTTGTGTCGAGAGTGCCTCTGCCGTAAATTTTTCCGTTATGAATTTCACCTGCAAAAGGCGGATAAGTCCATTTGCCCGTTGCTTCAACCACATCGTGATGATTCATAAGCATAACAGGGGATTTGTCTGTCTTGCCTTTCCAACGCAGATAAAAACTTCCGTCAAAATCTTTGAATTCGCATACGGAAAAAAGATTCGGAAACATTTCGCGGAGCGCATCGTGGAATACGTAAAATTTAGTTTTGTCAGTCTGATTATTTTCAGATATTGTTTCAACCTGAATCAGACGTGAAAGTTTTTCGCTGTAAACGTTTTCTTTGTTAATCATAAAAACACTCTCACAATAAAAAATTCATAATATTATACCATATTGCATTTATGAAAACAAGTAGGACGGATTCATTTGTACTGAATCCGTCCTGATATTTTGCTGTTTATAATTATTTGCTGTAATCAAAATCACATTTCTTAAGGAATTCTTTTGCCATAAGTGTTGCGCCTACCTGATTCGGATGAATTCTGTCCCAGGCGATATATGATGAATGGCGGATTTTGCAATAATCCTCATACATTTTCTGAAAATCAACAAAAATGCAACCGTATTTTTCAGCAAGTTTTTTGCAGATGAGTACGTATTCATCCATTCTTTTTCTCATCATATCCTCACGGAGCGGTTCCATAATGTAAGGAGTGAGAATGAAAATACCTTTTACGTTATTTTTTACTCGTAAAATCATTTCTTCAACATTCTTTTCGTATTCATCGGGAAGTACGTGAGAGTCAGGCATAGCGGGGCAGTCAAACTGACGCCATACATCGTTAATGCCTATGCAGATTGAAACCCAGTCAGGCTTGAGTTCAACCACATCGCGGTCAAAACGTGCAAGCAAATCGCGGCTTGTGTTGCCTGAAATACCTGAGTTTGTGATACGCACCTTTGTTTCGGGATAGTAAACTGCAAGCATATTTTCTATTACTCTTACATAACTTCTGCCCACATTGTCAAAAAGACCTTCACCAACAGGGTTTTCGCTTCCCATATCTGTTACGGAATCTCCTGCGAAGATAATTCTGTCCATATTTTCAAAAATCATTTTCTCACCTCATAGCTGAATACAATTTGTCTGTGTCTTTAAGATTGATTCTTTTTGACACAATTGATGTTTTACGTTTTTGTTTGCCTTTATCTGTGTTGTATTTACCTTGTTCTTTTTCTTCTGTAGAGAATATTCCGTATGAAGAAGTGACTATTGTGCCGTCGGGAAGAACAACATTTCCACAGTAACCTGTGTCGGCATTTGCGGCAATTGCGGGTTTGTTCTGATTGTTGAGATATGTATGAGCGATTTTTATGCGATACTGACCTTCTGTGCCTTTCTTAAGGTCATCGTATGTGCCTACCCAGGCAACCCATCCTTCGGAATACCAGCTTCTCTTGATTTTGTCAGCGTTGTTTTTCTTGTAAGCTTTTTTATTCCTTTCAATTGAACGGAAGGTTATAAAAAGTCTGCCGTCAGGAGCGTAGTCGGCTTTGTGGCGTTCACCGTTAAGAGAAACAGGTGCTTCAACGGGCTCAGACCAGGTTTTTCCTTCATCACGCGAGAAAATAAGTAAGCTTGTGCAGGTTTTCTTGTTGCAGCGGGCAATAAGACAGATTTCGTCACCCTGACCCATATCAGAGCGGATTGCCTCAACTTCGCAGATTCCTGCATATTGCTCGTATTTGCGATATTTCTCAAGATATTTTTCAGGCTTTGACCAATGGTAATTTCCGTCTTTATCAAAAGTGAGAATTGTTTTGAAATTTTCAAATTTGTTATTATGGAAAAGTCCCATCCACTTGTCAACAAATTTTCCGTTTTCCTTAAGCCTTGTAAGCGAAGCCATGGAAACAATCGGGACAGTGGGATAGTCAGAATTGTTATCGTAGAAAAGTCTGAATTCAGACCACGTTTCACCCTCATCTTCGCTGATTGAACAGTTGAAACCACCGGGAGTAGACATATTCGGCCATTTGGGGTTGCCTGAAATAAGAATCAGTTTTTCTTTGCCGTCTGTAAATTGTAAGCGGTAAACTGTGGGGGTTTCAAGAGATTTTTCCCAGGAAACGGGCGGATTTTTGATTTCTTCCGTATATGAATTACCGCCGTCTGCGGAAATTTTTGAAATAATTCTGCCTTTTCCGTGCCCTTCGGGATAGAAAGTGAGAATTTTTCCGTTGTTCAGAAGAACAGAATCGGGATGACCGAGATATGCAGATGAATCGTCAACAACCGCGTGGTGATAAAGATAGTCAAGCTCATCAGGTGTATTTTCAGGCTTTACTGCAAGGTCTATCTGAGGAATTGAATAATAGGGAATCTTTTTTTTGAAAGGTTTTCCGAACCAGAACATAAATCTCACCCTTAACAAATATTTTTTACAGTATATCACATATTTTTTCAATAATCAACCGAAGTATGGTTTATAAAAATTTAAAAATATCTTATAATATTTTTCTTTTTAAAAATTGACTTTTATATTTTTATGTGATAAATTTAATTTATGTTTTTGCACACGGAGGCTAAAATGAACTATACTTTTATATATGAAATATTATTTTTTGCTGTAACAGCATTATCTATTGCGTATGTGCAGACAACATCTTTTATTGAAAAGAAAGTCAGCAAAATCAAATGCTTTCTTCTGCTTGCCGTTCCTAAATTTGTGCAGTTGCTGGCACAATATTACATTGCTGACCCTGAAAAAACAATAGCAGCATCAATCCTGTTCGGCGTTACAACTTTGTTTTTTGATTTTGCTTTGTTTTTCCTGGTGTTCGACGGACTTTTTCAGCAGATAATTATACTGATGTTTTTGTGCGAAGTTGCGTTTATACCTATGCTGTTATTTGAAAATTTTGTACAAGCAAAATTTCCGTCGCCCGACGGGTCTGGTATATTTATTCCCGGTATAAAAGAATTACTTTTTGCGGTAGCAGGATATATTGTTGCTGTATCTGTGGCCGTTCTGATAACAAAGTTGGCTGACAGGCTACTGAAAAAGATAAATTATAATACAAAAATATTCAACATTATCGGCATAGCAGGTGTTGTATGTTATTTTGTTATGGAATTTGTAGTGCTTACACTCGATGTTTCCAAAATTCTGAAACAGGAAACAATTTTCAGATATTTGCTTATGCTGGTTGTGTGGAGCGGATTTTGTGTGCTGATGTATTTAGTGAACGATTATTTCACCAAAAAGAAACTGAAACGTGAAATTGCAGTTCTCAGCGGCGAAGCGGAACGCCAGTTTGAATATTACTCGCTTATGAAAAACCGTAACGAGGAAATACAGAAAATCAGACACGATATGAAAAACCACCTGATGACAATTTCGTCTTTAATTGCATCAAAAGAATACGACAGAGTGAAAACATATCTTACATCTCTTGACGAGCAGTTTTCAAGGATAAAAAGACTTGATTTCACAGGCAACATAACAGTTGATACTGTTATAAGCGATATCAAAGAAAAATGTACAAAAGAGAACATAGACTTTACAATTAACGGTTGTCTTGCTCAAAAAACAGGTGTTGATGATATTTCTATGACCTGCGTGATGACGAATATTCTTAATAATGCCTATGAAGCCTGTTTGCGTGCTGATGAAAATTCAGAGAAATTTATAAAACTCGATATTGTACCGTCAGGCGGATGCATTGTGATAAAATGTCAGAATTCAAAGAGCGTTTCAGAGAAGCCGGGATTACATAATTATAAATCTTCAAAAAGCGGTTACGGCCACGGTTACGGTATGAGAATCATAAAAGATATTGTCGGAAATTATGATGGTGTAACGGAAATAAACGATAACGGAAATGTTTTTGAAATGAAAGTTTTGCTGACTGAAAAAGAAGAAATATAAAAAGCCTTATCGCTAGCGATAAGGCTTTTTTGTGGCTGATTATTTTTTGTATTTGTCAAGGTCGAAGCTTTCACCGCAACCGTATTTTTCATAAACGTAGTCGATGTCTTTATCGCCGCGGCCTGAAAGACAAGCAAGGATTGAACCGCTTTTCTTTTCTTTTGCATATTTTATAGCATATGCAACTGCGTGTGAACTTTCAATAGCAGGAATAATACCTTCGTAGCGTGAAAGCAGGAAGAAAGCTTCCATTGCTTCTTCGTCTGTTACTGCATCGTAATGAACTCTGTTTGCATCCTTGAGATATGCGTGTTCAGGGCCGACACCGGGATAATCAAGACCGCTTGCAATTGAGTAAACGGGGAGGGGTTCACCGTTTTCGTCCTGGAGAAGATAACTTTCAAATCCGTGAAGCTTACCCTTTGTGCCGAATTTCATAGTTGCCGCATGGTCGCCTACGTTGCCGCCTTTACCGAGAGGTTCAACACCGTAAATATCAACGGGATCAGCAAGGAATGGTGTGAACATACCCAGTGAGTTTGAACCGCCGCCAACACAAGCACAAACCGCGTCAGGCATATTACCTGTCATTTCCATAAACTGTTCTCTTGCTTCAATGCCGATAACTGACTGGAAATCTCTTACCATCATAGGGAAGGGATGCGGTCCGAGGCAGGAGCCGATGCAGTAAATAGCATCGTGGTATTCTTTTTTGTATGCGTCAAAAGCAGCGTCAACTGCTTCTTTAAGTGTTTTAAGGCCGTGAGTTACGGGAACAACGTTTGCACCGAGCATTTTCATTCTGATAACATTGGGATGCTGTTTTGCAATGTCAACCTCGCCCATATAAATGTCGCATTCAAGGCCGAAATATGCTGCAGCAGTTGCAAGTGCAACACCGTGCTGACCTGCACCTGTTTCTGCAATAACTTTCTTTTTGCCCATATATTTTGCAAGAAGACCTTCACCCATACAGTGGTTGAGTTTATGTGCACCTGTGTGGTTTAAATCTTCACGCTTGAGATAAATCTGGCAGTTGCCGAAAAGAGCAGATAATCTTTCACAATGATAAACAGGTGTGGGTCTGCCCTGAAATTCTTTTCTGATTCTGCGAAGCTCGTTGATAAACTGAGCTGAATGGCAGATAGCCTGATATGAACTTGTGATTTCTTTGAAAGCGGGTACAAGCTCAGGGTCGAGAAAAGCACCGCCGTATTCGCCGAAGTATCCGTTTTCGTCAGGCATTTCTTTTAAGTAATTATCAAAATCTCTATATTTGTTCATAATAAAATCTCCTTGAATAATAAGTATTGTGTGTTTTGAATTTTTAAGTTAACTGCGCCATCGTTTTGACATAATAAACATAAACATCACCTTATAAAAAATAAAAAATCCTGCCCCAACAGGGACAAGACGAAATCTTGTTATGCCACCCATATTGTGCTTACGCGTACCATCATACGCTCCCGTGGTAACGGTTGGTTGCCGTCAGCGCCTACTTTTTAAAATTTCGGGCTGCCCTCAAAAGTCCATTCACCGCCGAATCAATATGGTTTTGCACCAACCAACCACTCTCTTCAAAATCCGCGACGGATACTACTCTTTCTCAAAGGTTTATCTTTTAAATGATTTTATCACACAGGTTCAATAAAGTCAATATTATGATTGAAAAAATCTTTTAAGTTTAGTATAATTGTAAGGTGAAAGAAGGTTGGTTTATGAAAGTTCTTGCATTCGGCGAAATCCTTTTTGACGTTGACGTGAAAAAGAATGAGAAAAAACTTGGCGGTGCACCTATGAATTTCTGCTCTCATCTGTCAAAGTTAGGTGCAGAGGGATATATTCTCAGCTCAGTTGGCAAAGATGAATTGGGAGAAGAATCACTTCAGACTGCAGAAAAATTCAACGTGAATAAAAAATATATAATTTTAAACGAAAAATCAACAGGTGTCTGCAACGTAACATATCACGGCAGTGAGCCTGACTATGATTTAAGCAGAATCGGTGCTTATGACAATATATGCGTAAGCGACGGAATGCTTGAAGAAATGAAAAAAGAAAATTTCGACGTGTTATATTTCGGCACACTTGCACAGAGAGAAAATGAATCAAAAAATTCACTTCTTAAAGTGCTTGAAAATGTATCTTTCGGAAAAGTTTTCTGTGATATGAATTTAAGGCAACATTATTATTCAGACGAAGTTTTAACTTTCAGCCTTCAGAAAACAGATATCCTTAAAATCAACCGCGACGAATTCTGCTTTCTGAAAGAAAACGGTTTTTGCAATTCGGTAAAAAGCCTTTGCGAAAAATATAATATTGAAAAAGTTCTGCTTACTCTCGATAAAGACGGAGCAGAATTATATGATGCCGAAGAAGATAAAACTTATTTTTCTGCAGGTGTGAAAACAGAAGAAGTTTCATCTGTAGGAGCAGGGGACAGTATGTGTGCTTGTTTCCTCTATAATTATCTCAGGTGTGAGCCGTTGCAGGTTTGCCTTGACAGGGCAAATATAATGGGAGCATATGTTGTTTCAAAGAAGGATGCAATACCTGATTATACGGAAGAATTAATAAGCAAAGTAAAATAAAAAATCCGACTTGCACATTTTAGTGTAAGTCGGATGATTTTTTATATAAAGAATAATAAAACAACTGAGCCTACGCCAACAAGTGAGAACAGTGAAAGAATTGAAAGCAGGAATGTAATTAAATTACTTGCAATAATAAATCCTGCACCAACTTTGATGGGCATTGTGTTTTCAGCTTCATTTATATTCTGCCACTGAAGATGAACGGAGTTGCCTTTAACGTAGAATTCGTCAGGCTGAATGTTTTTTACGTCATCTGTCTGGCTGAATCCGCAGTCTAAAAGGCCTTGCGTGAACAGTTTTGTCATTTCCTTATCTTTCAGTGTGATTTTACCGTTCATACGCAGCTCATCTGCAGGCTCTTCAACACGAAGGTGTCCGTCTTTGAAACCTGTGCACCACCAGTAATCATCATAAGGTCTGGTAAATTCTCTTACATATTCACCGTTAAGATTCTGATGATAAAGCGTCATACGCATTTTAAGCCAGTCTTCTTCATCAGGGCAGGAATAGAAAGTAAAGAGGTTATCATCCTTATCTGAATGCGGCTTGTTATAAACTCCGATTTCACTTCCGTAGAAGATAAGACCATACTGACCTTTCCATAACTGGATCATCCAGTCTTTGCCTTCGTATTCAAAAAAAACGCGAACGTAATCGTATTCAAGGAGAATGTAAGGTGCTGCAATATCATAAAGCTTTCCGTAGCCGAAATTGTGCTGCCAGGCTTCTTTATCGTTTGTGTAATAATAGTCATCTTCGTAACTGTACTGATAACTTAAAACCTGATATCTTTCAAGCAAATCTTTTACAAGATTACTGCTTGTAACAACCTTAAGAGCATATTTGCCTGAATAAGTTTTGCCGCCGATAACACCTGAAGCGGTGATAGTAACCTTACCTGCTTTTTTGCCTGTTACGTAACCGTTTTTGTCAACCTTTGCAACCTTTTCATCGGAAGATGTCCATGTGATTTCAGGTAATTCATCTGTACCGTTTACAACGGCAATCAGGCGGATTCTTCTGTTTACCGTAACGCTGAGCTTTTCACTTGCAATCTGAATGCTGATGCCGTCATCAGTGCTTCTTGTTGCGGGTTTTGCAGAAGTTCCGTCAGTTGCAAGTTCCTCAATAAGCTGAACTGCAGGAGCTTTCTGACCTGTGATTTTTTCTGTCATTGCTGCAGTGGCGGCAAATAACGTTGTGCTTACAATAAACAATGCAAAGAAAAATGATAAGATTTTTACAGGTAACTTTTTCAATTTGGTAACATCCCCTCTAAAAATGATTTAACATATTTTACCAGATATTATATTAAAAAACAACAGAAATAATTACAGTTTTAAATTATTTCATAGCTCTGCAACGCTCGATAGCGTCGTCGAGAATCGCCATAGATTCTTCGTAAGTGTAACAAGCACCTGAAACTGAGAAATATTTTGTAAACTGGAGAAATTCCTCTATAGTTTTAGGCTCGTCAATATTACAGTTGATATTGCCGAGATAACGCATTGGTGCAGCTTCCGTCATTGAGTAGAAAGAAAGGAATTTGATTTTTTCGTTATCAGATTTTTCAAAAACCTCAATTGAAACATCTTTGAGCTTTTCTATACGTGGGTCTTTGACAAGAAGGAATCGCTGCTTGGTTTTTAAAAGGCGTTTCTTGAAGTTTTCAAGCACTCGGAGACGGTTTTCGGGAGTAAGGGGATGTGTATATTCCAATGGTATGTTTTTTACAATTCCGTAATTTATGAAATCGTCAATACTGTCTTTAAGATATATGTGATATTTATCTTTATAAATTTCAGCGAAGTTACTGTAGTATTCGTAAGTTGATTTAACAAGGTAATCTCTGCTGGGAATTTCATCTCTCGCAATCTGCTCCCACATATCTGCAGTCATATAAAGTGTTGCGCAGAAAGTGCCGAAAGAGTACATTCTGTCGTATCCTACGGAGTGTATCTGCTGACAACTTTCTTTGCAGGACAGGATATCGTCGTAAATTGTGATGTATTTTTTAGCGTTTTTACTTTTTCTGAGAAACTCGTGAGCCTGAATGTCTGCAAGAGCTTTATTGTTTACGATATGGCAACTGTCGAAATTACCGTTTATGAAAATACACAACTCATTTGTTATTACATAATAAGGAAAAAGAGTGTCGGGAGTGCAAAGGTTTGATGAACCTGAATTATGATACATTGTAAAGCAACCGTATTTCAGGAATCTTACAATGTCAAAAATAGCATCGAGAGCAAATTCATCGTTCTGATTTATAGAAATCATATGCTTGAAATCCATAGTGTCAGGTATAGTGTCAATATATTTACGGATAACAGGGAATATGTGTTTTGAAGGAAGGTTTGTGTACAGGCGTGTGTTGATGCCTGTTTTGGAGAATTCATTTCCTACGGCGAAATCAACTACGTTTGCAGTGTCAAGCAGTCCGTTGAAAGAAAGGAAATCACTACCAAGGTCAAGGGAGATTTTAATTGACGGATTAAGTGACGGCACTTCATCCGGAGAATCAAGCTGACTTATTTTGTTTATGAAATCAATATATTTTTCGTATCTCTCGTTTCCGAAAAAATCAGCGACGTAAATTTTACGTAACGTATCTTCTTCGCTTGGTGAAAGGTCAAGAAAACGTAAAAGAGCATCAAGCTTATCATACTGGAGTGTTCTTTCCCCTGAAAGCACTCGTGAAAGGTAAGTTCTTTCTATATTGCAGTTTTTTGCAATAGAATATACTGCGAGTTTTTTTGATTTTATAATTTCAGATATTTTTCTTGAAAAATTATTCATTTTTTACTCCTTGATTATGGAAATAGAGTGAATTTTATTATATCACAAAAGAAAAAACTGTGCAACGCAAAAAATAAAAATTTTTCTTTCTGCACATATTGCAAAAATATACATTTATCTGTATAATTCTAAACAACCCCATATCAGAGGCGGTACTGATATAGTGTATTGTCTCGTTAAATTAATGTCATCTGTTTCAGATGACATTTTTTATTTTTATTATACATATTCTGCAAAATTGTTATACTATCAGCGTAACAAATGTAATTTCAAGAAGTATAATAACGGCTTTTTCTTCATAAGTTACTGTGTAAGAAAGGGGTTTTATGATGAAAAAGCTTGTTAAAATATTGTCATTCGCACTTGTAATAATTTTTGTATTTTCATACAATGTTTTTGCAAAAGAAGAAGAAACATATCCTGTGGAAATCAAAGCGAAATCAGCAATACTTATGGATTGCACCTCAGGAAAAGTGTTAATGAAAATGAATGAACATACAAAGCTTCCGCCTGCATCCGTTACAAAAATTATGCCGATGCTGCTGGTGGTTGAAAAAATTGCCGAAGGTGAAATTTCATTAAGTGACAAAGTTAAAACATCTGCACACGCAGCAAGTAAAGGCGGGTCTCAGATATGGCTTAAGGAAAATGAAGAAATGACTGTTGACGAGCTTCTGAAGGCTGTGGCCGTTGCAAGTGCAAACGATGCGTGTTGTGCATTGGGCGAATACATTGCAGGGAGTGAACAGGCGTTTATCAGGCTGATGAATAACCGTGCAAAGGAGTTGGGTATGAATGACACAACCTTTGTAAACTGCAGCGGTCTTGATGATACGGAAACTAACTACACTTCTGCTTATGATATTGCGGTTATGTCACGGGAACTTATGAAATATGAAGACCTTATAACAAAATACACAACAATATGGATGGATAACCTGAGAAACGGGGAAACTGAACTTGTGAACACAAATAAGCTTGTGAGGTTTTATCCCGGCACAACAGGCTTGAAAACAGGCACAACTTCAAAAGCGGGCTGTTGCCTGAGTGCAACTGCAAAACGTGATAATCTTCATCTTGTGGCAGTTGTTATGGGTAGCGAAAACAGTCAGGACCGTTTTGAAACAGCCAAAGCAATGCTTAACTGGGGTTTTTCCAATTACGAAAGTATAAAACCTGTGATTGACAAAAAGCTCATAACCGATGTTATTGTGGAAAAAGGTGCAGAAAAATCAGTAAGACCTGCAATTCCGCAAACTGAAAATATTCTTGTCAAAAAAGGAAAAGCAAAAGATATTATACAGACAATAAACCTTGCAATAGCAGTAACGGCTCCTGTGGAAAAAGGGCAGACGCTGGGTACGGTGGAATTTTCACTCGACGGAGAAAAACTTGCAGAGTACAGTTTGCTCTCTCCTGAAAATATTGAGCCTTTGAAACTTCCGCTTGCCTTCAGACGGCTCCTTATGAAGCTGATTTAATAAATTTTTGTGAAAAATCTCAAAAATCTATTGCAAAATCGGAGCGTTTATTGTACAATTAAAATGTAAAAACTAAGGAGAGACTCAAATGAACTTAAACTTTAACAGCAAATATGCCGAAAGTTTTATCGCAAAAGAAGAACTTGAGGCAATACGTGGCGAAATTGCTGCCGCACACGAAGCTTTACATTCAAAAACAGGCAAAGGTAACGACTTCCTCGGTTGGGTGGATTTACCTGTTGATTACGATAAAGCTGAATTTGAAGAAATCAAAAAAGCAGCAGAAAAAATCAAAAAAGATTCCGACGTTTTAGTTGTAATCGGTATCGGCGGTTCATATTTAGGTGCAAGAGCTGCTATTGAATATTGCAAGAGTGCAAACTACAATCTTCTGGCTAAAGATACACCGCAGATTGTTTTCTCAGGCAACTCAATCAGCCCCACTTCACTTAACGAAATCATCGCCCTTTGCGACGGCAAAGATTTTTCAGTTAACGTAATTTCAAAATCAGGCACAACTACTGAACCCGCAATTGCTTTCCGCGTGTTCAAAAAAATGCTTGAAGATAAATACGGCAAAGAAGAAGCAAAAGGCAGAATCTATGTTACAACAGATAAAGCCAAGGGCACTCTCAAAGGCCTTGCAGACAGAGAGGGTTACAAAACATTTGTTATCCCCGATGATGTAGGCGGAAGATATTCAGTGCTTACTGCAGTTGGTCTTCTTCCCATTGCTGCAGCAGGAATTGACATCGACCTTATTATGAAAGGTGCACAGGATGCAAGAGAAGCATTTATGTCACCTGATATCGATGAAAATGCTTGCTACAGATATGCCGCAATCAGAAACCTGCTTTACAGAAAAGGCAAAAAGGTTGAGATGTTCGTAAGCTATGAACCTTCATTTGCAATGATGAACGAATGGCTCAAACAGCTTTACGGCGAAAGCGAAGGAAAAGAAAACAAAGGTATTTTCCCCGCATCAGTAATTTTCTCAACTGACCTTCACTCAATGGGACAGTACATCCAGGAAGGCGAAAGAATGCTTATGGAAACTGTCATCACATTCAGTAAGCCTCAGCAGGAATACATTATCGGCACAGACCCTGAAAACCTTGACGGACTTAACTTCCTCGCAGGTAAGGGAATGTCGTTTGTAAACAGAAAAGCATTTGAAGGCACACTTCTTGCTCACACAGACGGCGATGTTCCGAATAACATCATTTCACTTGATGAAATGAACGAGTATTCACTCGGCGAACTTATTTACTTCTTTGAAAAAGCTTGTGCAATCAGCGGCTATGTTCTCGGTGTTAATCCCTTTGACCAGCCCGGCGTTGAAAGCTATAAGAAAAATATGTTTGCACTTCTCGGTAAACCGGGATATGAAGAAATGAAAAAAGAGCTTGAAGCAAGGCTCGGAGAATAAGTAAAAAGGATTCCCGCGGGAATCTTTACATAAAGTTTAAAGGAGTTGTTTTTTATGGTAACATTGATAATCGGACACAAAGGATCAGGCAAAACAAAGAAATTGATTCAGGCTGTCAACGATGCTATCGAAAGTACAAACGGAAATGTAGTATGCATTGAACAGGGCACACAGTTGAGAACAGAGGTTAACTACCGTGCACGTCTTGTTTCTGCTAATGAATATTCAATAAAAGGCTTTGATTGTTTCTATGGCTTCCTCAGCGGTATCTGCGCAGGTGACCACGATATCACAGATATCCTTATTGATGCAACACTTCGCATCGGTTCACGCGACTACAATGAACTCGCTGTTTTCCTTAAGAAAGTTGAAGACCTTGCAGCACTTACAAACAAGAATTTTGTACTCACAGTATCTGCTGATAAGGAAGAGCTTCCTGCAGAAATTTTTGAATACTGCAAAGAAGCATAATTTCTGATTAATTTCAACAATTTGCCCACTGTATGTTGAGTACGGTGGGCATTTTTGGAGAATAGGTAAAATATAGCCGAAATATCAAAAAACTCTTGACAAAAATAAACTCGGAGTATATAATATTTAAGCGTGTAACTGAGGTGAATTATGTTTATTGAGCTTGAGCCTGTTTTTAATAACATAGGCGAACAAAAATCATTCAATTTTAACATCGACCTTTCAGGTGAGGAAGTTGACGGAGTTTTTCCATTCAAAACACCCGTAGTGGTAGCGGGCGTCGTTAAAAACTCGTCAGGCATCGTTACGCTGGAAACTGATGTGAATTTCCGTTACGAGGGTTTTTGTGACCGTTGTGCGGAAGAAATTGTAAAAGATTTCTGTTTTAAATTTGACCATACTCTGGTTTTATCGCTCAATAACGAGGAAAATGACGACTTGATGCTCATTGAGGACCTTCATTTTGAATTGGACCCTCTTGTGATTGAGGATATTTTTCTTTCGCTACCAACGAAAATTCTCTGCAGTGAAGATTGCGCCGGACTTTGCCTTCAGTGTGGCAAAAACTTAAATCACGGCGTTTGTAATTGCAAAAAAGAAATTGACCCTCGCTTGGCAATTCTTCAGCAATTACTGGAAGATAATTAATTAATAATTTATTGAATTTTTATAAGGAGGAACTAAAAAATGGCAGTACCGAAGAGAAGAGTTTCAAAAGCAAGAAGAGATAAAAGACGTTCAAACGTATGGAAGATGAAAGCACCTGAACTCATCAAGTGCCCCTCATGCGGTGAATACACAAGACCTCACAGAGTTTGCACAGCTTGTGGCAAATATAAGGGCGTAGAAGTTGTTAAAGTTGAGGACTAATCCTCTTATAACAATTAATGGGTAGAGAGGAAAAATCTCTACCCTTTTTATTTTTATTGTGGTATAATATATAAAGTGGCAAATTTGTAAGGAGGTGTCGTTATGTCAGCGGAAATTATCGATGTTGTGAAAAAATCACCATCGGGTAAAAAACGCATAAAACAAGGCTGGATACTTGAAAAAATCAATTCCCACGATATAAACGATATCCTTGATTACAACTTTTATGCAAGTGAATGCAAGGTTTTGCTTGAACTTCAGAAACCAAACGGCAAAACAGTCCGTAAAAAAATCAAAAAAGAAGAAAACGAAGATTTAGGTCTTGTTTTCAACACCTACCTCATGGATAAACAGAAAACCTGCAAAAACAAATGCATTTTCTGCTTTATTGACCAGTTGCCCGAAGGAATGCGCGAATCTCTTTATTTTAAAGATGACGATTCAAGAATGTCTTTCCTTTTCGGTAACTACATCACTTTAACCAATCTCACAGACAGGGATATTGAACGTATGATTGAAATGCACATCAATCCCGTGAATATTTCAGTTCATACGATGAATCCTGAACTCCGCGTGAAAATGATGAAAAATCCTCACGCAGGGGAAGTGCTGAAATATGTTGATATTCTGGCAAAGCATGGCACACATCTTAACACACAGCTTGTTCTGTGTCCGGGGATAAATGACGGAGATGAACTTAAATTCAGCATTGAAAAATTAGCAGAATTATATCCGTCAGTACAGTCTGTTGCCGCTGTGCCTGTGGGAATTACAAAATTCAGGGAAAACCTTCCCGAACTCCACGAGTACACACCTGAAACAGCAAAAGAAGTTGTTGATACAATCGAAAGCTATCAGAAAGAGTTTCTCGGAAAATTCGGCACAAGGCTTGTGTACGCATCTGATGAGTTCTATCTCAAAGCAGGTCTGCCTTTGCCTGAAAACGAGGAATATGAGGATTATCCGCAGATTGAAAACGGTGTTGGAATGTGGACAGACCTTGAATACACATTCAATCAGGCTCTTGAAGAAACCGACCTGACCGCAACCAAAACAAAAAAGATAATAGCAACAGGCTCTGCCGCATATCCGCTGATGGTAAAACTCAGCAGTGCATTCAACAAAAAATTCGGCACAGATATTACTGTTGTTAAAATAGAAAATAACTTTTTCGGCAATTCAATCACAGTAAGTGGTCTGATTACGGGAAAGGATTTAACAGAACAATTAAAAGATAAATATGATTTCGATGAGCTTCTCATTTCTTCAACTATGCTGCGCAGTGAGGGCGATATGTTCCTTGACAGTATGACAGTTGAAGAAGCGGAAAAAATACTGGGTTGCAGAATTGTACCTGTTAATTCAGACGGATATGAACTTGTCGGAAAGATGAAAGGAGAATGAAAATGTCAAGACCGATTGTTGCCATTGTGGGACGCCCTAACGTTGGTAAATCAACGCTTTTCAATAAACTTATAGGTCAGCGTCTTTCAATCGTTGATAATACACCCGGTGTTACCAGGGACAGAATTTACGGCGATTGCGAATGGCAGAGACATAACTTTCTTTTGATAGATACAGGCGGTATTGAACCTGCCTCAGACGATATTATACTTGTGCAGATGCGCCGTCAGGCACAGCTTGCCATTGACAGTGCAGATGTAATTATTTTTGTTACAGATGTAAAAACAGGTGTTGTTGCATCTGACGAAGAGGTTGCTGCAATGCTCCGTAAATCAGGCAAACCCATCGTACTTTGCGTAAACAAATGCGATGGTATCGGTGAAATGCCTGCTGAATTTTACGAGTTTTACAACCTTGCACTCGATGAGCCTATTGCCGTATCATCTGTACACGGTCACGGCACAGGCGATTTGCTTGAAGAAGTGTGCAAATATTTCCCTGCAGAAGAAGAGGAAGAAGACGACTTCGGCGGAGAGTATATCAAAGTTGCAGTTATCGGCAAACCCAATGTTGGTAAATCTTCACTTGTCAATGCTATTTCAGGTGAGGAGAGAGCGATTGTTTCCAACATCGCAGGTACAACACGTGATGCAACAGATACAATAATCGAAAACGAACACGGCAAATTTGTTTTTATTGACACTGCAGGCTTAAGAAGAAAAAGCCGTGTTGACGATGCTATTGAAAAATACAGCGTTATCCGTGCAAAAATGGCAGTTGAAAGAGCAACAGTCTGCGTGATTATGATTGACGCAACAGAAGGCTTTACAGAGCAGGATTCAAAGGTTGCAGGTATTGCTCACGAAATGGGCAAGGCTTGTATTATTGCGGTAAACAAATGGGACGCAGTAGAAAAAGACGGCAAAACAATGGATGTTCAGCGAAAGAAACTGATGAACGATTTCTCTTTTATGCCCTATGCACCCATTATTTTCATTTCAGCAAAAACAGGTCAGCGTCTTGACAGACTTTATGAGCTTATCAAGTTTGTTGACGAGCAGAATGCAATGAGAATTTCAACAGGTAAGTTAAATGATGTTCTTGCAGCAGCAACAGCACGTGTTCAGCCGCCTACAGATAAAGGCAGACGTCTTAAAATTTATTATATGACTCAGGCATCAACAAGACCACCCACGTTTGTATGTTTCGTTAACCGTAAGGATTTGTTCCATTACAGTTATCAGAGATATCTTGATAATCAGATAAGAGAAATCTTTGGTCTTGAAGGCACACCCACAAATTACGTTATAAGAGAACGTGATAAAAACGACACTTAACATAATATGAATCGGGGGTAATCCTTGTGAAATTGAGAAACGCGAAAGCAACTGATGTTAAAGAAAAACTCACCCTTGTTGAATATGCCGCATTTTCCATCGACAGAGTAGGGCAGAATCTTAAATCAGCCCTTACAAGCACTTTCGGCGGACTTGTTGTTTCAACATATCTTGGTCTGAGCGATTCGGCATATATTACCTACACCACAATTGTATTTATTTTAAGTTTCTGGGATATTTTCAACGATGTCCTTGTAGGTAATGTAATTGACCGCAGAAGAAAAACAGATGCGCGTTGGGGCAGATTCAAGCCGATTCTTTTATGGCTCCTTATTCCCACAGCATTCCTTTCCATTGCAGGTGCAGTGCCGCTGAAAGATTTCTTCCCGCAGCTTGGCGATACATTCAAGGTTGTTTATCTTGTGATACTCTATCTTGTAAACGATATGGTGTCAACCTTCTACAATGCAGCACTTACTGCTCTTAATGCAAGGCAGACAACCGATAACACTGAGCGTGGCTATCTTTCAGGTATCGGCGGAATTATAGGCTCAGTTATCGGCGGCAGCGGTACATATGTTGCAGCCATTGTTGCGGCAGTGCTTCCGAATATCAACGAAGCAGAAAGATACTTCTACGGTATGCTTTTCTTCAGCATTATTGCTATCCCCGCAACTCTTTTCAACATTGCAGTTACAAAAGAAAGAATTGTTGAGCCTGAAAAACTTGAAGTGCCGCCTTTGAGATCCGTTTATACACAGGTGCTTAAAAACAAACCTCTTGTGCTTATTACAATTGCTGACGTGCTCGGCTCAGGTATGGGTATCGGTTACGGATTTTTAATCTATGTTTTCAGAGCATGTTTCTCTGATGTTACATTGCAGATTTCGCTTTTCGGTTTCAATATAGGTGATAAACTGCAGGGCTATGAGGCTATTATGGCCGCTTGTTCTGTGGCAACAATTGTGCCTACAGCCGCATCACTTTTCCTTGCACCCGTTATCAGAAAATGGATTGCAGATAAACCCCTTTATATTTTTACAAAATTCTGGACATTCTTCTGTTACACAGGAATGTTCGTAACAACTTTCCCCATCACAAACTACAATCCCACACAGCTTTTCTGGAGAATTACTTTCTGGTATGCACTCCACGGTATCACAACAGGTCTTTATTCAGTTGTGCCCAATATGCTTCAGCTTACGGCTTATGACTATGGTGAATACAAGTTCGGTCAGCGTAATGAGGCAACTGTAAGTGCTTTGAAATCAACTCTCTCAAAAATTGTGGGTTCAGTTGGTAACTATGCATCATCATGGTGCCTTGTTCTCATCGGTTACGTGCAGAACGGAACAGAAGTTGCAAATATCACAACGGACACAAAACAGTGGCTCGTTCTGCTGTTCGCAGTTTTCCCCGCATTCTCTTCAATCCTTGCAATACTGCCGATGCTTTTCTATAAACTTGGCGGTAAAGAGCAGAAAAAGATGGTTGATGAATTGAATGTCCGCCGTCAGGAAACACTTGACGATATGAATAAAGAAGAAGTCGGAGTAAAATGATGGAAAAGATTTTAAGCTTTTTTCTGGCAGTAATTACTTTTTTATTTTCCTGGATTGGTACTCCGCCAGAAAAGGACAGTTACTTTGAAGATGACCCGCAGTACGTTGTGTTTATGGTAACAAATGTCCATTATAACAACCTTGAACCCTATGTAAAACAGATGGTGGAGCTTCACGGTGAAATTGACCCCGAATCAAAAAGAATGTACGCTTTTGGTGTTGTAGGTCCGATGTGCCTTACACAGTCAATCGAACAGATGAACGAAGAAGTAAATCACGTATTCTCTCTTGCAGAGAAATATAATGTGCCTGTTTTCTTCCAGATGGACGACTGCACAAATTATGCCACACATTTCGGTGACGGTGCAACAATTGACGATAAAGGCAGTAAATTCTATAATGACCCTGAAATGTGCGAATGGATAGCTTTCCCTGATGAAAACGAAAGTTGGGGAGGGGAGAAATACGGAATGTTACCTCGTTGGCATTGCGACTGGAGCGGTGTTCCTTTTGCAACTGCAGGCGGTTTTCCGTGCTTTAATTCTGAAAAATATCTTGCGTGGTATTCAAGGCAGGTAAAAGAAGGATTCATAAAGCCTTTGCTTGAAAATTATCAGCGACTTAAAGAAGCGGGCAAAAGCTATCTTTTTGCCGGTGTGAATACAGGCTGGGAAACACAGATTCCTGATTATACGGGTTCTGATTATGCTTCAATGGAAGACTTTGAAAGAGCACAATACGGTATGCACGCTCTTTATAATTTAGGCTACACAGAAGACAGCCTGAAAAAAGAAGCACGCAGACGTTTTATGAGTGTGCGTGATTTGACAAAAGAGCTTCTTTATGATGTGCTTGCGGATTATATTGAGTTTACCTGTAAAATGTTCTATGATGCAGGTATTGAAAGGCATAAAATTTTCTCTCACATTGTGTCCCTTTCTTCATATACGGAGGAATACAGCACAACAAGACCTCCCGTATGGGTTTGTATAAACGATTACTGTACACCGGGGTGGACAATGAGCCCCAAAACCTGCCAATATGATTTGGATACTTTATATTTTTATCTTGCACAGAACGGCAGAAATGAATATGCAAATGCGGAAGGGTATGCTCATTATGAAAATGAGGAAATCTGCAGAGAGTATTTCAAAGAAAGTCTTTTAGGCAATGCAAAAATCATAACCGTTTACGGCTACGACCAGGAAACAGGGCCTTACGGGTATGTGAAAAATGAAGATTTTTATTTTGTAAAAGTCACAAAAGAATGGATGAATTATTCTCTGGGTGAGGATTATAAATGGACCGAAAGACCTGATTTGTCAGCGGAATACGGACAAGCGGAATGGTTGGCAGAATTAAAACTTGAAATAAGAAAACTATTCAGATAAATTAAAATAACCGTACAGAAAAAATAATCTGTACGGTTATTTTCTTTTTATAAGAAAATACATATGAAATTTAATTTTATATGTATTTTTCTTTATTGAAATCTCGTTGAAAATTAATAATTTTTCAGGTAAAATTTGGTTTGTTATCGGGGGAATATTTCCACGAAAGACTAACTATTAAAAGTCAATAGTAAAAATCAAAAAATGTTGTGAAATGTAAGACGGTGAAAAAAGGCATAACAAAACAGACGTCAAAGACGCCGGATTTTTGAAGTTAGAAAGATTTAAGCTTTTGCTACGTAC
>JAFUIO010000001.1 GCA_017468425.1 Clostridia bacterium
AATTGGTGTCCAGCTTTTTCTGATTATCTTGCAAAGAAGCGTTCAGAAGGCAAGCATTACAATGTTGCAATTTCTCACGCAGCAAAGAAATTAGTTCGTTTGATTTTTGCCTTGCAGAAATCAGGACAGCCGTACGTAGCAAAAGCTTAAATCTTTCTAACTTCAAAAATCCGGCGTCTTTGACGTCTGTTTTGTTATGCCTTTTTTCACCGTCTTACATTTCACAACATTTTTTGATTTTTACTATTGACTTTTAATAGTTAGTCTTTCATATATTTATAATCCAACAAGTCTATATTATCAAAAAAGATATTAAATTTCAATAGTTTTTGCACATATTTATCAAAAAAATTGTATTCGTCCTTACGGCCGTTTGTATAGTTTGTTAGAAAGAATTGTAAAAAATCAGATAAGAACGAAATTACTCGTTTTGTGAAAAACACTTGATAAAAGGGATGTTTTCTGTTACTATACTAATAATACTGATGTAAAAATGTATATGAGGTGTGTTTATGAAATACGAAGCAAATTGGGAATCAATAACATCAAGACCTGTTCCGCAATGGTTTCAGGATGCAAAATTCGGGATTTTTATCCATTGGGGACTTTATTCTGTTCCCGCATACTGTTCAAGAACAGACTATGCAGAATGGTACGGACATCAGATTTCCACAGGCTGGGAACCCAGCACATCTTTCCATAAAAAGACATATGGTGAAAATTTCAAATATGAAGATTTCGTAAAAGATTTCAAGGCTGAACTTTTTGATGCAGATGAATGGGCAAGTCTTTTTGAACGTTCAGGTGCAAAATATATAAACCTTGTTTCGAAGCATCACGATGGTTTCTGCCTTTTTAAAAGCGAATATGCATGGAACTGGAACAGTGTTGATGTAGGACCCCACAGAGATTTCTGTCAGGAGCTTAAAGATGCACTTGATAAAACTGATGTTAAATTCGGTGTTTATCATTCCGTTTATGAATGGTTCAATCCTATTTATTTGCGTAATCCTGAGGAATATGCTGTAAAACATCTTATTCCCATGCTTAAAGAGCTTGTTGAAAAATACAAACCCGCAACTCTCTTTACAGATGGTGAATGGGAACATCCTAGTGACGTATGGCATTCAACTGAATTTTTGCAGTGGCTTTATAACGAAAGCTCAGTGAAAGATATTATTGTTCCCAATGACCGTTGGGGTAAGGAAACACGCGGCCGTCAGGGCGGTAACTTCACAACCGAATACGGCTTTATCGAAGCAGGCAGAAAAATTGAAGATGCGGACTGTGACAGATATTTTGAAGAATGCCGCGGTATCGGACATTCATTCGGCTTCAACAGAGTTGAACAGCTTGAAGATTATCTCACAGGTGAAGAACTTATCACAACTCTCGTTGACCTTGTAAGTAAGGGCGGTAACTTCCTGCTTAATGTAGGTCCTGCAGCAGACGGTACAATTCCCGTTATTATGCAGGAAAGACTTCTTGAAATCGGCGATTGGCTTAAAATCAACGGCAAAGGAATATATGCCAGCCGTAGACTGATGTTCAGTAAACAGGAAAATGTATGGTACACAACAAAAGATGATGCTGATTTCGTGTTTATCAAAAAATATCCTTTCGGCGAAATTGTGCTTGAAGATTATGATTATTCAGCTGATAAGAAAGTTACACTTCTCGGCAACGAAGATATTGAAATAAAAACAGAAAACGCAGACGGAAAATTGAAGCTTATCTTCCCCGTAGTAAATCCTGAAATTATCGCTTCAAAACACATCTGGGGATTTGAAATTAAATAAATCAGGATAATGCGTTAATAAAATTTACATTTATTTAATTGATTCGGAAACGTGCTTATAGTACTATATAGGAAAAGGGAGGAATACATATGGCGAAATACTTGATTATAAACGCAGACGACTACGGCCTTTGCAAATCTGCAAATGATGCAGTGCAGGAACTTTTTCTCAACGGCAGACTTAAATCTTCAACTATTATGATGCCTTGCCCCGGTGCACGTGATGCAATGGAATTTGCAAAAAGTCACCCTGAATTTGCAATCGGTGTTCATCTTACTATGACAAATGAATGGGACGATTACCGTTGGAAACCTTTATCAGGCGGTAAAACTCTCGTAAACGATGAAGGCTATATGTGGCATTCAAGCACAGAAGTTGAGAAAAATGCCGACATAAAAGAACTTGAAAACGAAATCCGTGCACAGGTGAATTTTGCAACAGAAAACGGATTCAAGCCTTCACATCTTGATAATCATATGGGTTCACTTTACGGTCATTACACAGGCAGATTCAGTCTGCTTAAAATGTCACTGCGCGTGTGCGGTGAATTGGGTTATGCTTACAGAATGTATACAGCTCACGATAAACGTATCTGCCCCGCAGGTACACCTTATCCTCTTTACTGGGCATCAACTCTCATTTCACGTATGTGGGCAAAGCAGTATAAGGTTATTCTGCCCGATTATCTTCTTTTCCCCGACTGGACACAAGACCTGCGTTCAAACGGCTATGAACATTACCGCGATACAATTCTGAAAATCTGGACAGATTTGCCCGACGGTGTAACAGAAACTTTTGTTCATCCTGCAAAAGAAACAGATGAGCTTAAAAGTATTGTGGGCTCCTGGCGTGACAGAGTGTGGGAATATACTCTTATGAATGACCCCGAAACTCACAAAATTCTTGAAAATCACGGAATAAAACTTATCAGTTACCGCGACCTGATAGAAATGAAAAAGAAAAAATAACCGTAATTATATTAAAAATCCTCTTTGATTTTCAAAGGGGATTTAATCGTTTAATATTTCTTAACATTTTTTCATTTTTTATAACAAATTATTGTTGTAGAATAAAGTTGAATAAATGTATCTAAGAGGTTTTGGCATGAAAAAGATAGCAGATTTTATAGTAAATAAAAGATTTCTGGTTTTAGGTGTAATGGTTGCATTATGCCTTGTTTGCTGTATGATGATTCCGAAAGTTGTTATCAATACAGATATGACAAAATACCTTCCCGAAGATTCGTCTATGGGGCAGGGTATGGCACTTATGGAAAAAGAATTTCCTGATACAAAAATGCCAAGCACAATCAGAGTAATGTTCAAAAACCTTTCTGAGGTTGACAAGAGCAATGTCAAAAACAAACTTGAAAATATAGAATATGTAGACAGCGTTACATATAACCCTGATATAAATGATAAAGACGGATATTCACTTTTTACCGTAAGCACGTCATATGCTTATTCAACCCCCGAAGAAATGGCGATTGAAAGCGACATCACTTCAGGCTTCAACGGATATGAAATGGTGATGAAAAACGATAACGCAACAGGTGCAAATCTGCCGATGTGGGTAATCGGACTTGCTTTCGGATTGCTTATGCTTGTTCTTATTGTAATGACATCATCGTGGTTTGAACCGGTACTTTTCCTTGCGACAATCGGTGTTGCGGTGGGTCTTAATATGGGAAGTAACATAATGTTCCCCACAGTTTCACAGATGACTTTTTCAATTTCCGCAATTCTGCAGGTAGTGCTTTCAATGGACTATTCAATTATCCTTATGAACCGCTACCGCCAGGAAAAAGCTACGGCACCTGATAAATATACAGCAATGAAAGAAGCACTCAGGAATTCATTTTCATCAGTTGCATCAAGCGGTATGACAACGGTTATAGGACTTCTGATGCTTGTGTTTATGAGCTTCACAATCGGTCTTGATTTAGGTCTTGTGCTTGCAAAAGGCGTACTTCTGAGTATGCTTTGCGTGTTTACAGTGCTTCCTGTCCTGATTCTGATATTTGATAAAGTTATTGAAAAATCATCAAAGAAGGAACTTCATATTCCTTTCGGAAAAGTTGCAACCTTCGGCTATAAAGCACGTAAGATTATTGCAATAGTTTTTGTTATTGTTTTTGTGGGCACATACTTCCTGCAGAATATAACACAGATTACTTACACAATTTCAACAGAAGATGAAATTGCAGAAATTTTCCCCACCTCCAACCCTGTTGTTCTTATCTACAACAACGAAGATGAAGAAAAAATCGCACCGATAGGCGATAAAATTTCCGGGCATAAAAATGTAAACAGCGTACTCGGCTATACAACAACTCTCGGCAAATCTTTCACTGCAAACGAAATGGTTGCAATGATTGACACTATGGGAGCAGATATGGGAATAGACGCATCGCTTCTGTCTGTTCTGTATTACGATAAACTTGGTGATAAATCGCAGACATTAACGGTAAACGAAGTTCTTACTTTTGTTAAGGAAAGCGTTCTGCCCAATGAGATGTTCTCATCTTTCATCGATGAAGGTATGAAAGATAATATGGGATTGATGGATAAGTTTATCAAAAAAGAAAATCTTACTTCACCGATGAATGCAAAGGAACTTGCAGATTTCTTAAGTATGAATGAAGATGATATAAAGAAAATTTTTATGCTTTATTTTGCTGAAAAGGGCGGAGTGGATACAGGCAGAATGACACTTCCCGTTTTTGCGGATTTCATTATAAATGAAGTTGCAACAAACGAAATGTATGCATCCTTCTTTGATGAAAACACAAAGAGTCAGCTTGGCACACTTGAAGATTTCTGCGATGTCAAAGCAATTACAAAACCTCTGACTTCAGATGAACTTGCAACCAAGCTTGGTGTGGATAAGGATAAAATGCAGCTTCTTTTTGCATATTATTATTCATCTGTTGATTCTTACACACCTGCTAAAATGACTGTAACAACTTTCGTTGATTTCATTAAAAATGATATTCTTTCAAATGATATGTTCAAATCATATTTTGATGAAGAAACAGCATCGCAGATTACAATGCTTTCTCAGTTTGCAAACAAAGAAGCAGTTCAGAAACAGATGACGGCAAAAGAATTGTCTTCTGTTCTCGGAATAGAAGAAAGCCTTGTTGAAAGTCTGTTTACACTTAAATTTGTTTTTGCAAAAGATAAAACAATGTCAATTGAAGAAATGGTGGATTTTGTTCTTGAAGATGTTGCTGCAAATCCTCTCTTTGCATCTCAGATAGATGAAGAAATGATACCTATGCTTCAGCTGATGCAGAAAATAATTGATAATGTAGTATCAGGTGAAAAACTTTCCTGCAAAGAAATGGCAAATATGCTTTCGATGAAAGAAAGCGACCTGAAAATAATTTATTCGGTATATGATTTCACAAAAAATTCTCCCGATAAAAAACTGTCACTTGAAACTGTTGTAAACTTCCTTGCTGAAAACAAAGATATGTTTGCGGGAATGATGGAAAAAGAACAGTTATCTTTAATAGAAACAGGTAAAGCTTTTATAAACGGTGCAGTAAGCGGTAAAGCTTATTCTTATCAGGGAATTGCAGACCTTGTCGGTATGGATTCTGCACAGCTCAGACAACTGTTCCTTCTTTACAAAACAGAACACGGCGATACAAGTTCCTGGAAAATTTCTGTGCAGAACTTTATTGATTTTATTTTAAGTGATGTTGTAACAAACAAAGATTTTGCAGGATATTTTGATAAAGAAACAGAATCAATGCTTGGCACAGCAGATGTGATAATCGATTCTGTAATAAGTGATAAAAAATATTCATCAGCAGAACTTGCAGGTTTGCTTGAAGGTTTTTCAGACCAGCTTAATGAAAACACAGTATCACTTCTCTATCTCTATTATTCGGCACTTAATTCAAGCAATAAAGAATGGTCGCTTACAATAGAAGAACTTTTTGACCATCTTTATAATAATATGCTGGACGACCCCCGCTTTACAGGAATGATTGACGAGGGAATGAAAGAGCAGATTCTCGGTGCAAAAACACAGCTTGATGACGGCCTTAAGCAGATGAAAGGCAAAAACTATTCTCTGATGATGATTGATACATCACTTCCCCTTGAAGATGAAGTGACAACAGAGTTTATTGAGAATCTCATAAAAGATTGTGATGAATCTCTGGAAAAAGATTATTATCTTATCGGTAATTCACCTATGAGTTACGAAATGCAGCAATCATTCGATAAAGAGCTTCTCTTTATTACATTGCTTACTGCTATAGCAATTTTCCTTGTTGTTGCAATTACTTTCAGAAGCATCTCAATTCCGCTTATCCTTGTGCTTCTTGTGCAGAGCGGTGTTTATATCACAGTTGCCGTAAGCGGTTTCCTCGGCTACAGTGTATACTACCTTGCACTTCTTGTTGTGCAGTGTATATTGATGGGTGCTACCATTGACTACGGCATACTCTTTACAAACTACTACCGCGAAAACAGAAGAACAATGTCCATAAGAGACGCAATAAATGCGGCATATGACGGCTCCACGCATACAATTTTCACGTCAGGTCTTATTATGGTGTTTGTAACAGGCGTTATCGGTTTCGCACCTGTTGACCCGACTATTGCACAGATTTGCCAGACAATTGCAATCGGTGCCGCTGCAGCAATACTTCTTATCCTGTTTATGCTTCCCGGACTTCTGGCTGCATTTGATAAACTGACATCGAAAGATAAAAGCAAGAAAAAACAGAATAACAAAGAAGGGGCAATGAAATAATGAGCATTTTCAAAGCATTTATGGCACTTGTTCTTGCAATACAGACCTTATCTGCGACTATATCGGCAGCAGACATTTCCGCAAAAGAAAACATAAAGATTCAGCAGGAAAGAATGACGTATCTTGAAAATGAATTTTATTCTGATTATACTCCCGGCGATGAACGTCGTTTTACTTCATTTAACCTTGATGCAGCGATTGAAAGCGGAGTAAAGTTCAACGAAGTAAGATTCCTTGCAACCCACAACAGCTATCAGCTTGCCCCCACAGATGAATACAGAACTTTTTACACTGCACTCAGCGAAGCAACCTTCGGACTTATAAATGATGAACTTCTTGAGTTCGAAATGGAAACTCTTACAGAGCAGTTTGAAATGGGAATAAGAAGTGTTGAGCTTGATATCGAAACAGTCGATGACGGAAATGAAGTTAACTTTATAGTCTGCCACAATCCGCTCAATGACAACACTTCAAGCTGCTATGATTTTGAAACGGCATTAAAGGAAATAAAAATGTGGTCTGATAATAACCCGGGACATCTTCCGATAACTGTTATTATTGAACCGAAAAGAATTGTTCCTCCTGTCAATAATCTCAAACCCTTCAGATTCAGTTACGCAGTCAGGTGTGATGAAATTGTCAGAGAAATAATGGGTGATACACTCCTTACCCCGAAAGATATGATGGGTGATTATAAAAGCCTTAAAGAAATGAGAGAAAATGATGGTTGGCTTCCGCTGGGCGAAACAATGGGAAAAGTAATTTTCTATCTTCACGATTCAGACGCTACCTCAGGTTATATAAATCAGGATAAATCACTTAAATCTCAGGCAATGTTCCCGATGCTCAGATATATGGACAGAAATAAATCATATGCTTCTGTTATTATTGATAATGTAGCTTCCGAGGCAGCACTGCATAAAAAAGAAAACATCGATAAATGCAAAGTTATTGTGAGAGTCCGTGCAGATTCATTCCCTGATTACAGCGAAAAGAGATATGCACAGACAGAAGAATGTATGGCACAGATAGTATCTACCGACTATCCTGTTAAAAAAGGTGAAGCAAAATATCATCAGTATTCTTTTGACGGCTATACAGTAACTTTACAAAGGTAAACAGTAAAAAATAAAGCGTACATTCTTTTGACGGAATGTACGCTTTTTGTCTGATGCTTTATTTTTATTCAAGACCGTTTTTGTCAAACTGAAGAACAGTTTCCATGGCAATTTTAAGTCCTGCCTCAATAGTTTTTTTGTCAAGGATTTCTGCTGTGTCAAGACGTGTGTGGTAGTATCTTGCAGGTGTGGGGTCCATTGCAATAAAGCTTGCAGCGGGTACACCAATCTGGCTGAAGGCTGCAGCATCGGTTGAGCCTAAATCAATTGTTCCTACATCAATGTTATCATAACCTGCTTTTTTACCGCTTTCTTTGATAAGGTCTGCAACTCTCTTATCGTTTTTGACTGTGCCGTTCATATCGCCGAGAATGATTTTCATAAAATCAAAATCGTGGATTGTGTCAATAGCCACAAAAATTGTTTCAACATTTTTGTCGGTGAATTCTTCCTTGTGACGTTTTGCAAAATCCTTTGAACCGCGTAAACCTGATTCTTCACCGTTTACAAGTGCAATCACGATTTCTGTGTTTTCAAGGCGGATGTTGTTATCTTTTAAATACTTTGCAACTGCAAGAGAAATATAGCAGCCTGTAAGGTTATCGTTTGCACCTGTAACAGGCTTTTTGAAATTGCAGAAGAAAAGTGCCGCAATCATAAATGGAATAAGACAAAGAAGAACAATTCCGAAAACAGTTACGGCTTTGTTGCCGTTTTCGAAAATCACAGACGGGCTGAATGCACCTGATGATACAATTGCAGTAACTGAACCTGCAATGGAAGCAACAATTGTTACAACTGCAGAAACAATAACTGTTGCAACGGCAGGCCTTCCGCCGTAATATGTATATGTCCATTCAAATGCCGAGTCGGTATGACCGCAGAGAATAATTCTTCTTTTTGTTTCGCCTGAGGGGTTGAATTTACCGATTACGTTGGCTGTATCTTTTTTTCTGAAAAAAACATCAAGTGTTTGTTTGTAGAAGAAAAATTCACTTACAATAAAGAACAGTGTAAGCAATGTAAGAGCAAGCGAAATAACAGGCATACCAAAAATGAATAACAGAATTGCCGTAATCATAAGTGTAGCACCAACGCTTACCCACGACATAAACGCTTTATCGGAGCATCTGAATTCTTCAACTGCCGTTTCGTCGCACACTTTTTCAGTATCTCTGACGAAATATTTTCTTGCTTTTTTGTCACCCTCGCTGCATACTGCGCGGGGACCGCATTTTTCGCAGACTTCCGTAGTTTTTTCAATAACGTAAGAAGAATACTTTTCGATTTCATCAGAAAACTTTTCAAAAATTTTTGAGTTCATTCTGAAATGACACCTTCTTTTCAGTCTCAATAATATTTTTTTAATATTTTTAATATTCTACAATAATTAAATACTTTCTGTCAAGTAACGTTGCACAAATCTGCAAATATTATTTATACAATAATATGTTTGACTTTTACATATTCTTTTGGTAAAATATAATGGATAATATATATATTGCATAGAGCAAGTATATTCTAACACTCGTAAGGAGGAATTATTTTGACAGATGCAAGAACTTTGGCTTACATAAATTTGTATGCTGTACTCGGCTCTCTGGAGAATCTTTGCGAATTAAGCGAAGATGCGAGAAAACTTGTTAAAACAGACAAACCCGTTGCAATCGGCTTTGATGTAAAAGGCGGCCCCAGTGCTACACTTACATTCACTGACGGTAAATGCAAATTCACAGCAGGTTGCGAAAAATGCAACGTTAAGCTTCCGTTTTCTTCATGTGAGAAATTCAACGGAATTATTGACGGCACAGTAACACCTATTCCCTCAAAAGGTTTTACTAAAATTTCATTTTTGCTCAAACAGTTTACACCTCTTACCGATATGCTTTCAAAGTATATGCGCCCCACGGAGGAAGACCTTAAAGATGAAAAATTCTTTGAGCTGAGCACCAATCTTCTTTTCTACACAATTGCAGGTGCAATTTCACAGATTGGTAATAACGATGAAATCGGCAAATTCAGCGCACATCACATTCCTGACGGCGTTGTTAAAATTGCAATTTCAGGCGGTCCTGCTGCTGCTATCGAAGTTAAAGACCATAAACTTACAACAGTTAAGCAGAATCCGGAAAAATACCGTGCTCTTATGGAATTCGGCTCAATGAAGCTTGCTCACGACCTTTTCGACGGCAAAGTAAATGCTATTGCCAAAGTGGGCGAAGGCGAAATCATTATGCGCGGTATGATTAATATGATTGATAATATCAACAGAATTCTCGACAGAGTAGCACTCTATCTGGCATAAGGGGGATTATAACTATGGCTTTTAAAATTAACGACTATACAAAAAGTAACGAGCTTTTCAAAAGAGCTACAAAAGTAATTCCCTCAGGTGTTTACGGTCACCTCGGACCGGCTGAAGGTAACTTCATTCCCGTAAGTGCATGGCCTTTCTTCTCTGAAAGAGCAGAGGGTGCTTACTTCTGGGACGTTGACGGAAACAAATTCATCGACTATATGTGTGCATACGGCCCCAACATTTTAGGTTATAACGACCCTGATGTTGACGCTGCAGCATTTGAACAGGCAAAGTTTGGTAACTGCACAACTTCACCTTCGTATAAAATGGTTGAACTTGCAGAACTTCTTGTTGATACTGTTAACTGTGCAGACTGGGCTTTCTTCGCAAAGAACGGTAACGATGCAACTTCATGTGCAGTTTTAACTGCAAGAAATGCAACTCACCGCAAAAAGATTATTTTCGTAAACGGTTTCTATCACGGCGTTTCTGCATGGACACAGAAAATTGACTATCCCGGCGTTCTTCCCGAAGACGTTGCAAACAACCTTTATGTTGACTGGAACGACGTTGCAGGTCTTGAAAAAATCGTTGCAGAAAACAAAGGCGAAATCGCTGCTTTCATTTCAACACCTTATATGCACGGCAACTACAAGGATAACGAACTTCCCGCAGACGGTTATTGGAAAAAAGTCCGCGAAATCTGCACAAGAGAAGGCATCGTTCTTATCGTAGACGACGTTCGTGCAGGCTGGAGACTTGACCTTGCAGGTTCAGACCACTATTATGGCTTTGAAGCAGACCTTATCTGTTTCTGTAAAGCACTTGCAAACGGCTGGAACGTTTCTGCAATATGCGGTAAAGAATGGCTCAAAGACGCAGTCAGCGGCCTTTCATACACAGGCTCTTATTGGATGAGTGCTGTTCCCTTTGCAGCAGCAATCAGAAATATCAATAAACTCAAAGAAATTGATGCTCCTAAACTTTTAAGAGAAAAATCAGTCAAACTTCTTGACGGTCTTAAAGGTGCAGCAGCAAACAACGGATTTAATCTTGTTGTTTCAGGTGAACCCTCACTCTTCTATCTGAGAATAGCAAATGATGACAGTATGATGATTCATCAGGACTGGGTTGCCGAAATGGTGAAACGCGGAATTTTCATTTCAAGCCATCACAACCACTTTATGAACGCTGCAGTTTCAGATGAAGATATTAAGCATACTATCGAAGTTGCAGACGAAGCATTCAAAATTACAAAGAAAATGCACCCTGAAGCATTTTAAAATAAAGGAGGAACTACAATGCCATTATCAAAATCAGAATGGTTGGCTCTCGAAAAGAAAGCCCACGAACTCCGTAACCTCTGCCTTGACACAACTTACTGGGCAGGCAGCGGTCATATCGGCGGCGGTATGAGTGTTATGGATATGATGACCGTTCTTTATCACAAATACCTCAACATCAGAGTTGAAGAACCCAACTGGGAAGACAGAGACCGTTTCATTTTAAGTAAAGGTCATTCAGGCATTGCTTATGCACCCGTACTTGTTGACAAAGGTTTCAACGACCCTGAACAGCTTAAAACATTCAACCTTTCAAACTCAAAAATGGGTATCCATCTTGACTCAAACAAGGTTGTAGGTGTTGATGCTTCAACAGGTTCACTCGGTCACGGACTTTCAATTGCTCTCGGTACTGCTCTTGCAGCAAGAGTGCTTGGCAAATCTTACAAAACATATTGTATCCTCGGCGACGGTGAATGCGACGAAGGTTCAAACTGGGAAGCAGCAATGTCAATTGTTCACTATAACGCAACAAACGTAATTTCTTTTGTTGACCGTAATAAATGTATGATTGACGGCCGTACAGAAGATGTTATGAACCTTGAACCATTTGCAGATAAATGGCGTGCATTCGGCTTCATCGTAAAAGAAGTTGACGGTCATAATTTAAGCGAACTCTGCGATGCAATTGATTTTGCACTTAATGACCCTGAAAAACCCGTTATGATTATTGCAAACACAATCAAGGGTGAAGGCATCGACTTTATGGCTGATGATTACCATTGGCATTACGGTGCTATTGACGAAGCAAGATACAAACAGGCTAAAGAAAGCCTTGAAAAATATTATCAGAAGCGTGTAGCTCGTGCAGAAAAGGAGGGCGTATAATATGGCAGGCGGAATTTCATATACAGCTCTTGAATCAACTGAACTCTCAACAGCCGAAATTTACGGCCAGACTCTCGTAGAACTCGGTAAGGAACATCCTGAAATCGTTGGTCTTACTGCTGACCTTGCCGGTTCAACAAAAATCGGTACATTCGGTAAAGCGTTCCCTGACCGTTTCTTCAATGTTGGTATTGCAGAACAGAATATGTTCGGTATTGCTGCAGGTATGGCAAAGGCAGGTCTTGTACCTTTCCTTTCAACATTCTCAGTTTTCGCATCTCTGAGAAGTGCCGACCAGCTTCATACAGACATCTGTTATCAGAATGTAAATGCTAAAATCATCGCAACACATTCAGGTACATCTTTCGGTCAGGCAGGTTCAACTCACCACGCTATCTGCGACCTTGCAGTTGTTCGTTCAATGCCTAACATCACACTTATCTGCCCCGCAGACGGTGTTGAAACTGCAGAAGCAGTTCAGGCAGCTTACGATAACAAAGGCCCGTACTATATCAGAATCAACCGCGGATTTGACCGTGTTCTTTACGGCAAAGATTATCCCAGAGAATATAAATTTGAAGTAGGTAAGGCAATCGAAGTTAACCCCGGTACAGATATTACTGTTATTGCTTGCGGTTCTTGCGTATTCCAGGCTTATCAGGCTGCAAAATTCCTTGAAAATGCAGACGGACTCAAAGTTCGTGTTCTTGATATGCACACAATCAAACCTATCGATAAAGAAGCAATCCTCAAAGCAGTTATGGATACACGCCGTATCATCACTGTTGAGGACCATAACGTTATCGGCGGTCTCGGCTCTGCAGTTGCAGAAGTTATGGCTGAAGCAGGTAAAGGTTGTGCATTCACACGTCTTGGTATTCAGGACGAATTTGCTCCTATCGGACTTCACGAAGATATTATGTCAAGCCTTGGCATTGACTGTAACGGTATTATCAACGCTGTTCGTGAAGCAATGAATAAAGACTTCGAAGAGGACGACAACTGGGACGACGAAGTTTAATTTACTTTATTTCGTTATCCTACAGAAAGGAATGATTTATTATGCCAAGCGAAGTTGTATTGACCAACAAAATATTTCTTAATGCTGTTTTGCCTCTTGTGAAAGTTATCGCTAATGACGTGCCCAACCTTGCAAAGAAATTTGAAGGTATGAACGCTGTTTTTCAGGTAAGTGCACTTGACCCCAATGCAGAAGGCGGAAAGGTTGCAACACACTTTGAAGTAGTTGACGGCGAATGGACAGTTAAAAATGACCAGGTTGCAGAAAATCCTGATGTTGACCTTGAGTTCAAAACTCTCGAAGCAATGAACGGCTTCTTCAAAGGCAAAATCGGTCCTGCAACACTTCCTAAAATGAAAGGTGCTCTTAAAAAGACAAAAGTCTTTATGGCACTTCTTATGACACTTCTTAAAATGTCATCACTTCTTACTGCAAAGGCTGCACCTGAAAAAGAAGAAGACAAGGTACTTATGGTAAAATGTTTCTTCTATCTTCTTTCAGCCGGTATCAGCCAGCTTAACAAACAGGGTCACGAGGCTATTCACGAATGGACAAGTAAAAGCCCTGACAGAGTTTATGCATGGGCAGTTGACGGACATCCTGAAGTTTCTGCTTACCTTCGCATCAAAGCAGGTAAGTCACGCTCAGGCAGAGGCGTTTATAAGAGAGCAATGCCTTTCTTCACAATGCGTTTTGATACTCTCGACAGTGCATTGGGTATTCTTCTTTCAACAGACGATATGCTCGATTCAACAAAGAAAGGTAAACTCATCATGGACGGTGCACCTGAATTCGGCGCACAGATTGGTGAATATATGCTCACAGTTGCAGCATACGCACAGTAAAAAATCTCTCCCGTTTCCGAAAAAGAAACGGGAGATTTTTTCAGGTAAGAAGTAATAGTGAAGATGTAAAAAGTTTGGGTATTTGCAAATTATATAATAAAATTAACAATACCGTCATCAAAACTAATCCTTGATTTTTACGTTGATTAAATTATCTGCCGGAGTCTAAAACGTCAATTTCATTAATAACATATCTGCCGCCTAAGAAACTCTGGACCATTTTATATTCGTATTTTCTACCACCTCGGACAAGAGCTTTTGCACCTCTTTCGGGATGTCTTTTTTCCATAGAACCAATAACTGAAATTTCAGTTTCGTTGTCCACATTGAATCTTGCTACTTCTCCATTTCTGCCACACCAAAGCTCATTACCGGTTGTAAGGTCAAAAATATACATTTTTACCATTCCCGGACCATTTACAGCAACAGTTACTGTTCCTGCCGGATTAACTTGAGCCAAGGGACAGCCACAGTTTATGCAGGTCTGAGCTTTGTCAGAAACTTCTTTACCACATTCGGGACATTTAATAAGTGCCATTTTTATTCTCCTTTACATTTTAATATGACATTCACTGAATGTCATATTTGTGCATATTATAACATATAATTTTCTTGTTGACAAGCACTAAATGTCAAAAGGAGATAATTTATGTTTATAAATAAAACTAGTGACGGACTTAATAATGTGTGCGGAAAGAATATTGCATCATTTCGTACTGAATTGAAAATATCGCAAAGGGAACTTGCTGACAGAATGCAACTTGTCGGAATTGACCTTGATAAAAACGCAATTCAGCGTATTGAGTGCGGAAAACGTTTCGTAACTGATATAGAAATTATTGCTTTTGCAAAAATATTTGATGTGACATTTGAAGAATTGTTGAAGACAGAAAATAAAAATGTATTTACATCAGGAAGGTAATATAATTAATCTACTCGAAAAAATCTCTCCCGTTTCCGAAAAAAGAAACGGGAGATTTTTTATGCGTATTTGATTATACGAGTTTTGTGAACATTTCAAGAATGCGTTTAACGCAAAGTTCAAGGTCTGCACGTGTAAGATTACCTGCATCGTAAGCGGCTTTCAGGTCTTCGGGGTAACCGCAGTGCATCTTCATATCGTTACCTGCTTTGACTTCTTTGACAGGGTCATTTTTAACGCCCCAGTCAGTAACAACCATTCCTTTGAATCCCCATTCATCGCGGAGAATGCCTGTAAGAAGTTCATAGCTTTCAGATGTATGCTGACCGTTAATGAGATTATATGATGACATTAATGTGTAGGGATCAGCTTCTTTTACTGCAATTTCAAATCCTTTGAGATAAATTTCGCGTAAAGCTCTTTCTGAAAGGCGTGAATCACAACCCATTCTGTTAGCTTCTTTGTTGTTACAAGCGAAGTGTTTTATTGAAACTGCAACTTTCTTTGACTGAATGCCTCTTGTTGCTGCAGCAGCAGATTTACCTGCTACCAACGGGTCTTCTGAATAATATTCAAAGTTTCTTCCGCAAAGAGGGTCTCTGTGAATGTTAAGTGCAGGAGCAAGCCAGATTCCTAAATTGTTTTCGCGCAGTTCAGCACCGCCTGCAGCGCCAACTTCAGAGATGAGGTCAGGGTCCCATGTACATGCAAGGAGTGTAGCACAAGGCCATGCAGTTGTGGGGATTCCTGTTTCAGGCTCAAGGCGTAAACCTGCAGGGCCGTCAGCTGTGGGCACAGCAGGCACATCAAGTCTTTTAAGAGGACCGAAGCAACCTGTGTTTGCAACACCCGTTGGCGGCTGGCCGCCTACAAAATACATAAGTTCATCAAGAGTGAACTGTCTTACAAATTCATCCATTGAAATTTCTTCGCCCACTTTGTCGAAGCCGATTTCATTTTCGGGAGCAGTAACATCAACGGGTTTGTTTTCTGCATAGAAGTAGCTTTCTTCGCCTGTGGGAAGTTTTTCAAAGCTTCCGTCAGCAAGCATACGCTTTGCAAGTTTAAAGGGTTTGCACCAGTTTTTAAGCTGTAAAGTAACTGTATCTTCTTCTGCGATGTATTCGAAATCAAGCTTTTCTGCACTTCTTACATCAGTACCCAGATAGAATTTATAAGCACCTTTTTCAAGAACATAAGCTGATTTCTGAACTTTTCCAAGGTCGTCAAAGCTTGCCATATCGTTGATGTCGAAAGAAAGAACGAGAGTTTCTTCTTCACCGGGTGAGAGAAGCTTTGTTTTCTTGTAAGCACAAAGCTCACGTGCAGGTTTTCCCAATTTTCCCTGAGGAGCACTGTAGTAAACCTGAATAACTTCTTTACCCGCCACTTTGCCTGTGTTTTTAACATTTGCAACTGCAACAATTTTGCCTTCGTTTTTAAGAGCGAGTTTTGATGTGATTTCAAAAGTTGTGTAAGAAAGTCCGAATCCGAAGGGATAACGCACATAATCTTTAGCACCGGGAATTGTTTCAAAATAACGGTAGCCTACATAGATATCGTCTGAATAATCAAGGTGGTCAAAGCATTCCCAGAAATCGTCCTTGCAGGGGAAATAATCGTATGATTTTGCGATTGTATCTGCAAGTTTGCCTGAAGGGTTAACGTCACCGCAGAGTACGTCTGCAATAGCAGCACCGCCTTCAAGTCCGCCCTGCCAGCCGAAAAGCACTGCGTCAACATCATCGTTTTCTGCTAAAAATTCGCAGTCGATTGTAGCACCTGAATTAATTACAATAATAACTTTGCTGAAAAGTTTACCTGCTTTTGTGATAAGGTTTTTTTCCAAATCGGAAAGGTAATAGTCACCGCCCTGGGGTCTGCGGTCAACACCTTCAGCAGAGAAACGGCTGAGGGTGATGATTGCAGTGTCTGCATTTTTAGCAGCGTCTTCAATAAGTGAAGCGGGTACTTCTGCTTCAGGCACGTGCATGCTTGCGAATGTATCGTAAGTCATATCGTCACGTTTTGTGCAGAATTCCATTGCGTTAACAATATCCCATGTTGCATTAATCTGTGCCTGAGTGGGAATGTTTACGCTTTCTTTTTTTACGTAATCTTTATAGAAATCAATAAGGGGCATATAGATTTTTACATCTTTTTCTTCAAATCCTTCGAAGATGTTGCAGATGTAAGGGGTGTGTACGTCGCCGCTTCCGCCGCCGCCTTTTATGTATTCAATAGTCGCTTTGCCGAAAAGAGCGATTTTTTCACCTTTTTTAAGGGGCAGAGCATTGTCTTTGTTTTTGAGAAGCACCATACCTTCTGTGGCTGCTTTTCGTGAAAGCTGTGTGTGCTTTAAAGAAGCGGTTACACATTTTCCGTCTTCGCCGAGAGGGATACATGGTTGAAATCTGAATCTTGCATATTTATTCATAAAACGACCTCCGTCTGTCTGGTTTATATAATTATATACTTTTCTTCCGATAATCGTCAAGGGGTGTTGATTTTTATTTTATAAAATGTATAATAAAATTATAGATTAAAATAAAGAGGTGTATTATTATGAAGAAAATTCGTTTCGGCATTGTAGGCACAGGCACTATCGCTCACCGTTTTGCAAATGCAATCAAAAATGTTCCTGAAGCAGAGCTTGTTGCTGTGGCATCAAGAACAAAAGAAAATGCAGAAAAATTCGGTGATGAATTTAATATCCCTGTGCGTTTTGACAGTTATGAAAAAATGGCTCAGTCTGATGTGATTGATGCTGCATATATTGCAGTGCCTCATTCAGGACATATTACTTGTTCGTGCCTTATGATGAACAACAAAAAGCACGTACTCTGCGAAAAACCTATGGCAGTAAACAAAAGAGAAGCAGAGGAAATGTTTGCCTGTGCAGAAAAAAACGGAGTTCTTCTTACAGAGGCAATGTGGGCAAGGCTTGTGCCGGGTACAATTAAAATGCTTCAGCTTGTGGAAGAAGGAGTTTTGGGGGACATCCTTGCAGTTGAAGGTAAATTCTGTTACACAATGGATGAAGACGAAATGGAACACCACGTTTTCAAGCCTGAAAACGGCGGCGGCTCACTTCTTGATGTGGGCGTTTACGGACTTAATTTTGCAAGCTGGTATCTGGGTAAAGATGTTACTGATATAAAAGCAGAATGTACTTACTATAACGGCACAGACAGCCATATGTGCGTGCTTATGAAATATAAAGATGAAAAAATCGCAGATATTTCAAGTGCAACACTTTTAAGAAAACCGAATGAAGGCTTTGTTTACGGCACCAAAGGTTACGCACGTCTGCCCAGATTCTACGCACCTCAGGAAATATTTCTTCAATTAAATAACGGTGAAAGCGAAACAATTTCTGTTCCTTACGCAGGTAACGGCTTTGAAGAACAGATTGCTCATTTCTGTGATTGTGTGCAGAAAGGTCTTACAGAAAGTGAAATTGTTAACCACGAACAGACGCTGTATATCACAGAACAGATGGATAAAATAAGGAAAATGACAGGAATTGTCTATCCGCAGGACTGATATACATATAAATCTGTATAATTATCATAAAAGCGGTTGACATTACCCGTGATTTTCTGTATTATAATAACAAGGCAGTCGAGGAATCCAACAGAATTTTGAGACTGCCATTTTTTATTAAAGAGGGGGATAACTATGAAAAAGAAAATAAAGAAATTTATTTCAATGGCACTTGTGCTGTCCATTGTAATTTCATTAGTTCCTATGGCTTTTGCAGTAAGCGGTGATATCGACCCTGCAATTATTGCAGAAACATCAAAAACTGCAGTTGAAGTTGAGGCAGAAGGTATTGTTCTGCTTAAAAATGAAGAGAATCTTCTTCCGCTGGATGGCAAGAAAGTAAATATTTTCGGTGCAGGTTCAGTATGCCCGTTTATCGGCAGTTCAAGTTCAGGCGGCGTTGTTTCCGATGACCCTGTAACTTTGTATGACGCTTTTGATGAAGCGGGTATTGAATATAACAAAGACCTCCGCAAGCTTTATGAAAAATATTGCGGTTCAAATGCACTTCCCAAAACAAAGAATACTGTTATCAACAACGGTCTTGCAATTCTCCTTGCAAAAGACTCTCTTGAAGAAATGACCGACTCAAAGCTTAACGATAAAGTTATGAATCAGGCAAAGGATTTCTCAGACACAGCAGTTCTTGTAATAAGCAGAATCGGTGCTGAAGAAACTGACCTTGACCCCAATGTTCTTCACCTTACAGATGAAGAAATTACACTTGTTGAAAAGCTTGATAAGAATTTCGAAAATGTTATTGTACTTTTCAATATCGGTAACATTATGGAAATGGGTTGGATTGATAAATACGAAAGCATCAAGGCAGCAGCAATTATCTGGATTCCCGGTGAATTCGGTATGACAGCAGTAGCACAGATGCTCAAAGGCGAAGTTAATCCTTCAGGCAGACTTGCAGATACAGTTGCTTACAAAACAGCAGATTACCCCTCAAGTGCATGCTTTGGTAACCACGAATATACAGAAGGCGGTACATATATTGAATATCTTGAAGGTATTTATGTAGGCTACCGTTATTTTGAAACTTTTGCAAAAGATAAAGTTCAGTATCCTTTCGGCTACGGTCTTTCATACACAACTTTCGAGAAAGAATTAGTTGAAAAAACTGTTACTGAAAACGAAATCACAGTTTCTGTTAAGGTTACAAATACAGGTAACGTGGCAGGTAAAGACGTTGTTCAGGTTTATTACAGTGCACCTTACTATGAAGGCGGAATTGAAAAGAGTGCAATTAACCTTGTTGCATTCGATAAAACTGAAATGCTTGAACCCGGCAAGAGCGAAACTCTAACACTTACTTTTGATATCGACGATATGGCTTCTTACGACCACAAAGTAAACGAAGCATGGATATTGGAAAAAGGTACATATAAAATTATCATCGGCGAAAATGTAAGAGAACATATTGATTCTTTCGAATATGTTCAGGCCGAAGATAAAATTATGAAATATGACGATGTTACAGGCACAGAAATAGAAAACCGTTTTGAAAATGCATATAACGGTTTCCCCGTTCTTTCAAGAAAAGCAGGTACACCCACATATCCCACATTCAGACAGCTTGATAAAGCAGACGGACTTGAAACTGCAGACGATTTCCCCCTTCCGCAGACAGAAGGTGAAGTGCCGAAAACAGGCGTAGTTTACGACGAAGTTATTACTCTTCAGGATGTTTATGAAGACGAAAGCCTCTGGGATAAATTCCTTGACCAGCTTACAGTTGAAGAAATGGCTGAAATGGTTGCTGACGGCGGTTACGGCACAAGAGCTGTTGAACGTCTCGGTATCCCTGCAACAAGCGATAACGATGGTCCTTCAAGCATCAAGGGCAGAAAAGGTATCCTTTTCACAGACACAGCAACAGCATATCCCAGCGTAGCAGTTATGGCTTGCACATGGAATACAGACCTTATGGAAAAACTTGGTGAAGGCGTTGGCGTTGAAGCAAGAGATATGGGTACAGACATCTGGTATGCTCCCGCAGTTAACCTTCACAGAAACCCTGCAGGCGGCAGAAACTATGAGTATTTCTCAGAAGACCCCGTTATTTCAGGTAAAATGGCATCTGCAATGATTAAAGGCTGCCATAAGGAAGGCCTTGCAGTTACAATCAAACACTTCGCTCTTAACGAGCAGGATACAAACAGAAAAGGCGTATGCACATGGGCAGATGAACAGGCAATACGTGAACTTTACCTTAAAGCATTTGAAATCCCGATTAAAGAAACAAAATGTAAAGGCGTAATGTCTTCCTATAACAGAATCGGCACAACATGGGCAGGCGGCAACGGTGCACTTCTCAACGAAGTATTGAGAAATGAATGGGGCTTTGAAGGCTTTGTAGTTTCTGACTATTCATGGAATATGACAGGTACAGGTTATATGAACCCTGTTATTGCAGTTTACAACGGTAACGATACAATCCTTTCAGGTGTGTGGATTCTCAACTATCCCTCACACGTTTCTGTTATCAAAGATGTGTATGAAAAAGACCCCATCGGTATGGGTAATGCATTAAGACAGGCTGCAAAGAATCTCTGCATTGCAAAGATGAGCACACGAGCATTCCTTGCCCCGCAGGATTACGATGATTCACTCAGAGGAAATCTTGATGATTTCTCAGACTGGGAATGGAAATTCCCCTATGTATTTACTTTCGTAGGATTCATTCTGAATAATTTCTTTAACATCATTCTCTGGCTTGCAGGAAAGATTTGCTGATTTTAAATAATTTATCAAAGAAGGGACAGGCTACTGTCCCTTTTTTATTGCAAATGATTTATGTTTGTGATAGAATTTATCCGGATGCAGAACTTAACGGAGGGGAAAGTTATGAAAAAAGTTTTAAGTTTGATTTTAGCATTGATTATGCTCGTAATGTTGCCTGTTGAAATACTTGCAGCAGATGTGAATGAGTCTGAAGACGGATTTATTCCGTTACCTGCAAATGTAACGCAGAGTGCGGAAATAAGGCAAAGAAAAAAAGTTGACGGACTTCGCCTTTATGTAGACGAAGAAAACCCACTTTTTATGATAAGAAACTGCCCCAGATACCTGCCTAATCCTACTCCCTTTGATATTGCATTTGAGGCGGTTGTTACTTTCTGGGCACTTCCCGAAGACATCAAGCCCTTTGCCGTAATTTATATTGACGAAGGCCCTACATATCTTAACCCTCAGCAGCAGCTTGATTTCTGGAATGAAACTCTTAATTATACAGACGAATATAATGTTCCTGTTGTTCTGCAGTCAGAATGCTTCTGCACAAATAAAGAACGTGAACCTTTCACTCAGGAACAGCTTTCAAGTATTTTTGAAGCACACGAATCAATGATGGGTTATGTTCAGGTTGAACTTTCAACAAACGGTGTTACTAATGAGCATCTTGCAACAGATGTAGTAACAAACGATATGGGTGTTAACAAAAATATTCTTGCAAGAATCAAATCCTGCGTGAAATCCTGCGCTGAAAACGGCGGTTTGTTTATCTGGCAGGATATGGAATACACTTATTGGAAAAAGAACAACTATGTAAACCATATTCTCAAAGACAGAGAACTTTACGATTTACTCAAATCGAACAAAGAAAATATAATCATAATGGATAAACACAATGGTCACGGCAGACACTTTGCTTCACAGTCAAATATTCTCGGATGCTGGCTTGATGATGTTTGCGGTAACTGGGGCGTTAATCTTGAAAATTTCCTGTGGTATGAAGAAGGCTTTACTGAATACGACAGCGTAGGACTTAAGCCTAATGAGCCTGATTTTGCATACACTGCAAAATATCCTCCCGCACTTTACGGAATTGACCTTATTTCAGATATCGTTGCAGGTGCAACAGTATTTTCTATTGAAGGCACATTGTCAAGAGGCGGACTGTATCACTTCATAAACGACCAGGTTTATCTTACACCCACGTTCCACGATGTTCTGTATCCTTTCTTCAGAATGGCACTTGACGGCTGTGTACCGAGTAAAGAACAGGTGAAAGAAAAAATCAAAGTAGGATTCAAAATGAATTTCCCTGCACCGTATGCCTTAAGCGGTAACGATGCCCGTCTTCTTCAGGGACTTTATTGCGATAAGTTTACATTTGTTCAGGAATATTTTGATACACCTTATCTTGATTGCAGCAAAACATGGGTGCCCTCAACAGGAAGATATCACGTGATTCCCATTCTTCCCATTTATTCAAACCCTGAAGAAGTACTGCCCGACAGTTATATTCTCGACGATTGGAAGTATTTCATCAACCTGCTTTTCATCAACCCCATAAAGGAGCGTTTCTTCAATGAGCGTTATGAAGAAACATATGAAGGAAACGGTGTGTTGTTTGATATAAATGATTATATCTATGTTTTCAACAGTAACGAGAATAAAATAACAGACAGTGAGCAGACAGTGAAATATACTCTGCCTGAAAGCAACAAAAAACTTAATGCAGAGTTTGTTGCACATACTTACGCTGTTTTCAAGGAAAACGGAAATAATATTGATATTGATTTATGCAACCTTCGCCTTGATTCAGACAAAATATGTGCCGGGCTTGAAAGTGAACACGAATTTATGTGCGAATATGCAACAGGCGGTAAAATACACGACCCGAAGAATTTCAGAGAATCTGTAATTACTCTGTCGGGCTATGAAACAGAGCCGGAAGTTGTGGCAACAGGCTCTAATAATGCTAAAATGAAAACAGAGTTTGATGCACAGACAGGTACCCTTACAATTTCAGTTATTTCAAACGGTGAAGTGAGAATCAACGTAAAAGGGGAATAATAAATCTAATACAAGAAAAAACCGTTGAATCGTTTTATAGATTCAACGGTTTTCTTTATAATTCCAATGAAAAAATGGCGGTTGAAAATATTGTTTTGATTAAAGTGAAACCATATTTTCTGTAAAAGTTTCCGCCTTTTTCATTACCTGCAAACATTGTAAGACAAACGCCCTTGACACCTTTGCTTTTCAGGTTTTCACAGAGAGCATCCACAAGTCTGTGCCCAAGTCCCATCCGCTGATATTCAGGCAGAATATCAATGTGCATATGGGCAGGATATTTTTTTCTGAGCCTTGCCTGGATAAAGGTTGAAAAAACAGCAACTGCTCTGCCGACAAGGTCATATTTTCTGAATTGTGTAACATATTCTTTTCTGAAAACTTTTTTGAAATTATCATAGTTTTCGGCACAGAGGATATATCCTACCGCTCTGTCGTTTTCATCAACTGCCACGAAACAGTTGTGGCCCTCCTTTTCTATGAAATAGTCGCAGAAAGTTGTAAGAATAATCTGCTGTTTTTTATCACTCCAGGTGCATGGACCTTCGCTGTTAAGGCATACATATCGGACATCATCTCTGTATTTTTCTTCGTAACGCTTTATTTCCACCATAAGCTTCTCTTTTCTGGATTATTTAAAATAATTTATAACTAAAATTATTGCTGCGATTACGGCCGCAATTCCGAAGAATTTAAGCACTCTGTAAAAAGCCTCATAAACATTTGTGGGCATTACCTGATAAAGAGCAAAACGGAATTTTTCTTTAACTTTTTTGCCTACCAAGTCTCTGTATCTGCGGTCGTAAGTGTTGAAAGTACCGTCTTCGTTCAGTTTTATAATACGCACACCTCTGTCAAGACCGGGTCCGTAAATATGGAAACCTGCACCCTGAGTATATCCCACGTCAATGCCACGCACATTTCCGTTAAAAGAATTGATGTGGTCGTGACCGAAGTAAATACCTTTGACATCGCCTTTTTCTGCCATTGCGTCAAACTGTCCGCCGTTTTCCATGGGGTCAGCAGGTGATTCTTTCATAAATGCACCTTTGTTCACTTTGTTTTCGTCAAGTATATACCATTTCCTTGCACGGTTTCTGAAACCCTGCACTGCACCCTTTGTACCTCTTTTTACTTCAAGCATAAGCCGGTCGACTTCAGGCACGGGAATATGCTGAATCACAATTGACGGAATATATCGGCCTGTTTTTTCTTTGTATTCGTCACGTGTTTTTCTGTACCATTCAATCTGGTTTTTGTGCACGTGGTCATAGCCTATTGTAAGGCTTGTGTGGCTGTCGATACAGTAGAGAAGAAAAACAATTTCGTCACCGTTTTTAATTTCGATTACGTGATTTCCGCAACCATCAACGTTTTCTGCACTGTCGCCTACAAAGAGGGGAATAGTTTTGTAGATTTCAAACTGTTCTTCGTTTGAAAGCCCTACCTGCCTGTCGTGATTACCAAAACAGATTGTAAAAGGTACTCCTCTTGAATGTGCAGGCTCTGTGATTTTATATAAAACATCGTGTACAATATTTCTGTTACCTTTGAAAGATGCGATGTTCCATATCTGGTCGCCTGAATAAACAACCAAATCAGGTTTTTCTTCCTCCATTGCAGCGTTGAGCAGATTCAGCAAATCAGGGCTTACTTTTTTGCCTTCCTGGGTATCTGCCACCTGCATTATTTTGAAGTTTTTATTTTTGAATTCAAGTTGCATAATATCAGTTCCTTATTTTCAAGCTTTTTCACTTGCACGTTTTTCTGCAATGTAATCGTGAACTTCGTCGCGGAGTTTACCGTGAAGTTTGAATTTTGTTTTGAAGATAATAAGTGAAATTGTAAGAAGAACAGGGGGCACGGCAAAGCAGATAATGCCGATAGCCGCTTTTGTAGGCTCGTTGAAGGTTTCAACTGCTTTTTGCTGTGTGTAGTTCATAAGACCTAAACCGCCGAAAAGGAAAAGTGTCTGGAAGGTATAAGCCATTTTTTGAAGAAAGCCTTTCATTGAGAAAGTGATGCTTTCACTTCTTTTTCCTGTTCTGAATTCACCGTAGTCAACAATGTCTGAAAGGAAAATTGTCTGTCCTACAAACATTGACCCGATACCGATACTTGCAAATGCATAGCTTATATCCATTGCAATTGTGATTTTAAGAACAGGTCCGAAAACAAACATAAGAACGTATCCGATGATTGTTGTTGTAAGTGAAATGAGATAAATTGCACGGTTTGAGAATTTCTTGCTGAGCACGGGGATAACAAGAAGACCGAGTGCAGAGCCTACGGCACCGATGGTTGAGAAAAGACTCTGTTCTTTGGGATTTCCGAGAACATCGGTGAAATAGTAAACGGCGGTACTGCTTGTAAGATACCAGCCGGCATTTGAAATCATAGCGAAAATCATAAACACTACCAGCTGGTCGTTTGACTTTATAACGCTGAAAACTTTTTTGAAGCTGAACTTTTCATTACTGTAAACCACGTGTCTTTCTTTAGTTGAAAGAACGCAGATAACTGCAAATACCACAAGGAAAATTCCGCAGATAAGTGCCCATTTTGAAAAACCGTCAGGGCTGTAGCCGTCTTCTGTCTTCTTAAGACCTGTTGAAAGCATGGGGAGAATCATAGGTGTGAGAATGCTGATAAGTCCCTGACCAATACCGCTGAAAGCACGTGCAACAGTTGCAACAAGGTTTCTGTCTTTCATATCATTTGTGAATGAAGGCACCATAGACCAGTAGGGGATATCAGCCATTGTGTTTGTCATACCCCAGAGCACATACATAATTGCGATGTATATATAAAGTGGAGTTCCGCTCATACCGAAATTGGAGAACAGAAGGAACAGCACGATTGCGTTAGATGCAGTACCGATAAGAATCCAGGGTCTGTATTTGCCCATTTTTGTTTTTGTGTTGTCAACGATTGTACCCATCATAGGGTCGTTGATGCCGTCCCAGATACGTGCAAGGGGAGTGATAATCAGAAGAAAAGCTTCTGCAATGCCAAGGCTTGTAAGGTAATAGGAAAGATAGGAATAGAAAAGTCCGTAGGATAAATCAAGACCTAATGCACCTATTCCGTAGCCGAATTTCTCGCCCCAGGTGGTTTTGTATTCTTTCATAAAAGTTTCTCCCTTCAGAGAAGTGATATTTTCATCATTGTAACATAAACACGAAGAAAAAACAATAACGAAAAGTGTAAGCAAAAATCCGAATTATTGTTATTACATATTTTGTTGAAATATTTTTATCTCACTTTTATTGAAATGAACAGAAAAATAAGTTATAATCAAAAAAAGCTTTATAAAAAGGAGGTTTTAAAAAATGGCAGTTTCAACAAACGGAAATAAAACTTTGCCTGAAAAAGCAGACAGCAAAGATAAGCTTATAAAAATTATGCAGATTTTATCAGGCATTTTTATGGTGGCAATGATTGTTGCCTGTTTTATCCTGATGAAAAAGTACAACATCAAGGTAACGGAAATTCCGAACCTTGCAAAGAAAATTCAGGAATTCAACATAAACCCCTTAATTATACCCGTTGCAATAATTCTCTTTTCCGTTGTAAAATCATTTGCACTTGTTTTTCCCCCTGCAGTTGTTTTTGCAATATGCGGATATCTTATACCTAACTACTGGGTGGCACTTGCAATTAATATAGTTTCAGTCTGGTTAAGCTTGATTGCACCTTATTTTCTTGGCAGATTCACAGGTGCGGGAATGGTGGATTCACTGAAAAACCGCTTCAAAGCAGTTAAAAAAATTGATGATTTCAAGGGTGCAAACGAAATGATGATGACCTTTGCAATCAAACTTTCAGGTGCTATCCCTTCTGATTTATCAAGCCTTCTTTTCGGTGCGATAAATGTATCTTTCAGAAATTATATAATAGGTGCGTGTCTTGGTATGGTGCCTCTTGCAGTGGTTTACACGCTCTTTGGTGTTGCCCTCAAAAACATTGCGGAAGCTCCGTGGGTAGCGGCAATTCCTGTTGCAATTATCGTTGTATTTGTGCTCATAGCAAGTCTTATCACAAAACATCTTATTGCCAAAACAAAAGCATCACAGACTAATTAGATTATTTACATATCAGGAGGAATAAATATGGCTGAAATTATCGGAGCTTCAATGCCCAATATTCCGTGGGAGGACAAGCCTGAGGGTTATAAATATCCCGTATGGCGTTACAGCGGAAATCCCGTTATCACAAGGGATAACCTTTTCGGTGCAAACAGTATTTTCAACTCTGCGGTTGTGCCTTATAAAGACGGCTTTGCAGGTGTTTTCAGAGTTGATAACATAAGCCGCGACCACACACTTGTCGTAGGCTACAGTAAAGATGCAATTAACTGGGAGCTTGAAGATAAAGTGATTTTCAGAGGCTACGACCCCCGTCTTTGCGAAATTGACGGAAAATTCTATCTTTCCTGGGTAAACCTTACACCCCACGGCACAACAATCGGCATTGCTTACACAACCGATTTTGAAGAATGGGTACAGCTTGAAGATGCCTGCTATCCCGTTGCGAGAAACGGTGTGCTTTTCCCCAGAAAAATTAACGATGAATTTGTTCTTTTTATCCGCCCTTGCGACAGAGGTCACACACCTTACGGCGATATTTTCTTAAGCCACAGTAAAGACCTTACATATTGGGGCAAACACAGATTTGTTATGTCACCCGTAAAGAATTGGGAAATGACAAAGGTCGGTGCAGGTCCTACTCCTATTGAAACAGACGAAGGCTGGCTTGTTTTTTACCACGGTGTGCTCACTTCCTGCAACGGATTTACTTACGCAATGGGCGCTGCAATTCTCGATATTGACAAACCCTGGATTGTGAAACACAGAGCAGACTGTTTCCTTCTTGCTCCTCACGAAAATTATGAGCTTGTGGGCGACGTGCCTAATGTTGTTTTCCCCTGTGCTGCACTCACAGATGCAGACAGCGGTAAAATCGCAATTTATTACGGCGGTGCAGACACAGTTGTTGCTCTTGCTTTCACAACAGTTGACGAAACAATCAGATTCATAAAAGAACACGACCTGAATAAATAAATTTTCGCACAGCGGAACAGAAATACTTTATAACAATGAAAGGTTGCTTAATGATGAAAAGAATTATTTTAATATTATCGGCAATGTTGCTTGTGTTCAGCTTGTGTGCCTGCGGTCAGAAAACTATCAGTGATGGTTATAATGAAGTGGGTACTGAAGAAAAGACAGATTCTTTTACAAAGATTGATGGCGGTATTTCAATTGACGAAATGAAAACCACAGATGAAGACGATGCATCAGACGAAGAAACAAAAAATACAACTACCCCGAACACCACAAAACGCATTGAAAAAACTACGAAAAAGCCGGCAGATTCTCCGTCTGTTTCTCCCGGAAGATTTGGTGATTGGGATGATAGTAACACGGAAATATTCCCGCAGATACGTCAGATTACACGCGATACTCCCGGGCACGATGGTGTTAATTTAAGAGAACAGCCGAACAGTAAAAGTGATTTGATAATGGTGATTCCTGAGGGTACAGAAGTGCTCCTTGTGGACGAAATGGCAAGCTCCGACAGTTATTGGAAGGTTCGTGTAAAGGCTGACGGAAAAGAATACACAGGATACGTGCTTGAAAGATATGTTTCACCTTTTTCGGGCGTAGGCTTCAGTTACAGAGTAAGCTATAACACACCTGACCACGCAGGTCTTGTGCTCAGGTCAGAGGCTACAAGCAAAAGCGAAAAAATTATAGTTGTGCCCGAAGGCAGCGACGTGCGGGTATGGGAAGACCTTGATGTGGATGTTGATAAAAGCACAAAGAATTACTGGTCTGTCGACGTATATTGTAACGGCAGAATCTACAGCGGTTACCTTCTCGGAAGATATGTTGAATATAAATAATATTATAAAGAAAACGGCTGAAAGGCTTTTAAATGCCTTTCAGCCGTTTTGCAGTCTGTTTCATTTGACGGGAGAAAATTTGAAAATTTCATAAAACCGATAACAGTATTATCAGCGATAATATAATTCAGAGTTTATTATTCTTCAATTTCTTTCATTATTTCATCGTATGTGATAATATTTCCGTATTTTGTGAAATCTGCTTTTTTGCCGAGAATTCTGATATTTTCAACCATAGGTCTGCAGTTTGTATAAATTGGTTTACCGGGTGTGATCGGGTAAATTCCGAGACATGAGAAAATGTACCACGCTGCAGTTGAGCCATTGTCTTCATCTCCGGGGAAGCCGTCGTCTTTCCACGAGAAGCCTTCACTGCAGATTTTCTTAAGCCAGTATTCTGTTTTTTCAGGATGACCTAAATATGTGTAGATGAAGGGGATATGGAAGCTTGGCTGATTTGATATAGCACACTGACCCCAGTCGCAGGCAGCCATTTCTGTCATTTCGTGGATTTCATAGTTATATCCGCCTACTCTGTAATCTGCAGGTGTGGCAAAAAATTCATCAAGCTTCTTGATAAGACCTTCTTTACCGCCGTAAAGCTCAGCCAGACCTTCAATATCGTGCTGCACAGCAAAGCTTGTCTGCCACGCAGCGGCTTCGGTATAATCTCCGCCCCATCTTATAGGGTCAAAGTCAGGCTTGAAGTTGCCGTCAGAATCTTTAGGACGCATAAAGCCTGTTTCGCTGTCGAATATATTTTTATAATTCTTTGCACGCAGACGATATGAATCTCTTTTTTCGTTTTCGCCTAAAATATCAGCCACAGTTGCAAGGCAATCGTCAAAATATGCTGCATCAAGTGTAAGGTTTACACTTTCAGAGAATTTGTCACAGGGCACGTAACCCAGCTTCAGATAATCTTCGCAACCTTCTCTGCCGTATGCGGCAACGGTTGAAGATTTGTTTGCGTGATGCTCCATACCTTCAAAAGCAATTTTAAGTAAATCTTCCGATATAAGGTTTCTTGTGGCAACATCGGCAATTACTGCATCAATAGCAGTGCTGGGCATACAATTCTGTGCATCACCTGCAGTCCAGCGGGGAAGCCATCCGCCGTCAATATAGTCCTGAATATATCCTTCGATAATTTCAGGGAGAATATCTTTTGCAACAATTGCGTAGAAAGGATAGTTTGTGCGGTATGTATCCCAGAAACCGTTATCTGTGTATCTTACACCGGAAAGCACCTTGTCTGCAGATGGTGAGTAGTGAATAGGATTACCGTTTTCATCAGGCTCGTATGCCTTGTGGGGGTAAAGGAATGTGCGGTACATACAGCTGTAGAAGGTTTTCATTGTATCTTCGTCAGCGTCAATTTCGATTTTGCTGAGATATTCATTCCAGATACGCTCGTTTTCTGTTTTCAGCTCTTCAAAACTGCCGTAAACAGAATCGTGTTTAAGATTTCGTACTGCCTGCTCGTAGCTGATAAAAGATGTTGCAACGGTGAATGTAACATCCTTTTTCTTAAGAGCAATGTGTATTCCTGTGCCTTCTCCTTTGATGTGAAGGCTGTGTTCTGTTTCGCTGGTATCTCTGCTTCCTGTGAGAATTCCGTCAACGTCAACAGAATCTTCATCAAACTGGAAAACGTAATAACCTTTCAATGTGCCTTTGTCGTGGCTCTTTTTACCGCGGTTGCAGTCTGTCCAGCAATAAAGGCGGTTAGTTTCCTTGTCAAACTCGTATTCACAATTATATTTTACAGGCAAAACAGAAAGGTAACGGTTAAAATCTTTCTTGAAGCTTAATCTTACACAAGCACCGTATTCTGTGGGAGTAAGTTCAAAATCGCAGAAAGGTCTTTTGAGATAGCATTTAAGATAATGGGGCTGAAGAATTGCTTTTTCAGGGTCGTAGCCTGACCAGCAATCTTCAAAATCCACATAAGGTTTTTCTGTCTGTGGCATCATTGTGAAAGCACTGTGGTCGCTGATCCAGGGGCTTGGCTGACGTGTAAGTCTTATACCCTCAACAGAGCGGTCACCCGGATGATAGTACCAGCTTCCGCGGGAGGTTTCTGTCTGCAGGCTGAAAGCCGCAAAGCCAAAAGGCTTCTGCACCAACGGCAGAGTGTTGCCCTGGGAAAATCTGTGAAGGGATTGAGACCCCTGCTTTATATTTACGTATTTGAGATAATTCATAAAAACACCTGCTTTCAATGATTATACAGACATAATATCATATACTTGTAAATCTTTCAATAACTATGTAAATTATATTCCCGATTTACATAGTTTTCTGTTCTTTTTCTTTTTTCTTATCAAGCTTATAATTTCTGAAATAGATGCACAAATCTGCACCTACCATCAGCAGATTCAGGAAATAAAAGCAAAGCACATACCACTTTGAAGAAAAAGATGCCATATATGTTTCGTTTAAAAACTTGGAAATAATCCCTGCAATGCATCCGAAGAATATAAGGCATAAAAAGCCGAGACTTTTGCCTTTTGTTGTTCTTGCTTTGTTAAGATTTAATAACATTAAGCGGCCACGATGCACCGAAACTTAAAATCATAATTACTTCTAAAATTTCCGACATAACCATATTCTTTTCAATAAAACAAATTTTGTACAAATTATAATTTATCGCTATGTCTAAAACGTTATTGTAGGGCGGGGGCTTGCTCCCGCCGTTTGTTATTTTGAGTAAGATTTGGCGGCAGGACCAAGGCCCTGCCCTACGAGTGTTAAAATTAAATTGAGATTTCGTAGGGGTCGGCGTCCTCGACGACCCGTTAAATTATGCGTAATTTTCAAGCGGACGCCCGATGGGCGCCCCTACGACGTTAAATTAAATGCATATAAATTCAGGTATAGACGAGGTCCACCCACACTTATTCACTCTTCCTTCTTACTTATTACTTCAATTATAATTTGCTTGTCAAATTATAATTTAACTGACTGTAAGCGACGGATGCCCTTATGAGAAAGGGTATCCGAAAACAAATTTTCATCAAGAGACAGCAATATTTTCTTCTTGTTTTTTGCGAAAATCTACCTCCCCTTGTACTGCAAGGGGAGGTTAATAGTGTTTTGGGAAAATATATTTTATCAATACCCGGGAATTCCTGCTGTGTGGCAGTTCGCACAGTGTTCTTCCCATGTAACTGCATAATAATAATTCATATCAGCATCTGTTACAAAGAAAAGATAATCTGTCTGTTCGGGATAAAGTGCCGCCTGAATGCAGTTGTAACCGGGGTTACAGATAGGCCCTTTGGGGAGAGCGGCACATCTGTATGTGTTGTAGTTATCTTTATGGGTTTCTGTGATTCCGCCGTCAAGATACGGTGCGCAGTATGTTTCAAGATAATTGATTGTAACGTCGCATTCGATTTTTGTACCGCTGTTGAGCCTGTTGTGAAGCACTGAAGACACTTTGTAGTCCTGGTCGTCTCTGCCTGCTTCTTTCTGGATAATAGAAGCAATTGTGACAATTTCATCCATTGTATAGCCTAATTCTGCAGCACGTGCTTTGTCTGTGTCTGTTATTTTATAATTGAAATTATCTATAAATCTGCCAAGTACAGATTGAGGGTTTTCGCCTTTGTAAAATTCATATGTGTCGGGGAAAACATAACCCTCAAGTGTGAAAATGCGTTCTGATGTGTTGGTAATTGAAAGCTTTGAAAGAATTTCTTCCGACGGATTGTTCACTGCATCAATAAAATCTTCAGCAGAGCATACTTTGTTTTCCTCAAGCTTTTCGGCAATCTGCGTAACTGTATAACCCTCGGGGAAAGTTACTGTTGCAGTGAGGGAATCTTCGGTGTATTCTGTGTTGTCTACATTCGTTACATCCAGAGTCGGGTTGTTGCCTTCCTTATCTCTTGTGAAAAAAAAGGCCGCGGCAACGCCTGCCACAAAAAAGATTGCTGCAAAAATAATTATTAAAACTTTTTTGTTCATTTTCGGTCTCCTTTAGTTTTTTCGAGTAAATCCGACATTTATTATAACATATTTAATTTCTCTTTTCAACTATTACTTATGCTCACGTTTTCAATGCGGTTGAATAAGATGATATAAAGGAGGTTTTACTTTATGACCGATACTGTTTGTTTTTACATATCCGCTCTTACATCAGACGGATTTTCATCTCTTGCTGAAAAATGTGCAGAGGATAATCAGAACACAAGAACTTTTCTCGTGAGGGGAGGGGTAAGTGAGTGTGCAGGGTTTATCGAAAATGTTTCTGCCATGCTTGAAAAGGAAGGCTTGTATTCCCAACGTTTTCTGAATCCGCTTGATTCAAACCTTGCAGACGGTGCATATTTTCCTGATGTGGATGTATATATTTTCAACGGAAATTTCACAAATGCTTTTAATCCGGGTATGCCTGATTGCAGACAGTATACTGTGAATTTAGGTGTAGCGGCAAAGAAAAAAGAACTGTTTCTCAACAAAGCTCTGATACATGAAAATATGGAAAAGGAGAAAAAATATCTGTCTAAAGCTGTGCGTTTTCTTGCCACAGTAAAATCGGTTTCTGCAGATACGGTAAGGCTTTCCTGCGATGCAGTGAATGCCGAAAAAATTGAGAGATTTGTTTCCCGTTTTGTGAAGAGAGAATTCGGCACAATTTCATCTTTTTCAGGGAAAGAATATTTCCGTTATCTGACGGCGGTAACTCCGCAGGGCATAGGCTTTGCACGTAACACGCTTACAAAAATGTGTCCGAAGCTTTATTGTATTGATGATAAAATCGGTTTTGTGTCGTCACTGCTCGTTTCACAGATTCGCGAAAGTGCAATGCTTTGCGGATTTGATGTAGTGAGCCTTCTTTCACCGCTTGATAAAGAAAACCGACCTGAACATATTATTGTGCCGGAACTCGGCTTGGGAGTTATCACTTCAAACGATATTCACCCTTATACAGGTGAGTGCCTTAAGAGAGTGAATGCCTCGCGATTTCTCGATAACGAAAAAATGAAAAAACATAAAACACGTATAAAGTTTAATCAGAATGCAGAAAAAGAGCTTCTTCTTCAGACCTTTCACCTGATGGAAGAAGCTAAAAAGTACCGCGAGGAATATTTTGAAATTTATTCCCGCAGTTTTGACAAAGAAAAAATACAGTCCCTTGAAAAAGAGACTGTACGTGAAATATTATCATATCTTAGTTGTACATAAACATTAGCGCGAAAGTACCGGGTCCGCAGTGAGTGCTTATTGTGCTTCCTGCACGAGAAACGAGAACTTCTTTGAAATTGTAATTATCTTCGATATATGATTTGAGTTCTTTGAGTTCATCTTCATCAATTCCTGAATGGTCAACAAAAATTCTGCTGTAGTCTATATTCGGTGCAGAAAGCTTGTCGTCAATATATTGACGTCTTACTGTTTCGGTTTTTCCGCGGTATTTTTTGCCAACAGTAAGTGAACCATCAGGCTGGTTTTCAATGGTAGGTTTGATGCCGAGAATGTTTGCACCAAAAGCAACAAGAGAAGAACATCTTCCGCCTTTGTTCATATATGTGAGTGTTTCAAGAATGAAGCTTGTGCTGACCTTGTCACGCATTGCAGTAAGGTTTGCTGCAATTTCTGCAGCGGGAGTCTGGCTTAAAGCCATTTCAACGCCCTTTATTGCAAGCACTGCCATACCTGTAGAAAGTCTTCTTGTGTCAACAACATGAACGTTATCGTAATCCATTGCTGCAATGCAGGCATTCTGATATGTGGAAGAAATTGCACTGCTTAATGATAAATGCACTACCGAGAAACCTTCATCAACAAACTTCTTGAAAAAATCCTGATATTCTGCAACTGAAATGGCAGATGTTGAAGGAAGAATATCCTTTTCATTGAATGCGTCATATATATCATCGGGAGTTATATTCACACCGTCAAGATAATCCTTTGAATCGAGGATTACGTGAAGCGGGATGATTTCAATGCCGTATCTTTTTGCTTGCTCGGCAGAGAGATCAATCGGGCTGTCGGCCGTTATAACTGTTTTACTCATTTATATTACCATCCTTGACTGACTGATATCTGAAATTAATTACTCAACATTATAACATAAAGTGTAAAATAAATCAATCTGTAAAGTTCAAAACCGCAAAATGTTCATTTAATGTTTACAAATTATAATTTATACGTATATTCAGGTTATAGGCTCCCCTTGAAAATGCAAGGGGAGCTGTCAGAATCTACGATTCTGACTGAGGGGATTTTTCGTTGAAAATTATAATTTATTTAGTTTTTACAGATAAAAGATATTTCTTCACGCTTATATTATTGCACCGACAACCAGCATTTCTTCAATTCTTTCGTAAATTTCGTCAAGCTGAGATACAGGCAAAGGGTTTTCCCCTTTGCCTATTTCTATTGTAAACGCACTTCTCATAAAATATTCAATAAACCAGTCTTTAAATCCGCCGTGACTGGCTAATGAATCGTTTTCAACCAGTTCATAACCGCTGCATACGCTGAAAATATTCGCCATTGTAAGGCTGTTTTCAGGTGTGTTGTCGCCGTAAGACCAATAAATTTCTTCCCCCTGTGAATGTATTGCAAAAGCGTGGTCGATATGATTTCTTTCGCAGAAACGGACAAGTGCCTGTGTTTCCGGCTCGCTGTGGGGTGCAAAGCCTCCGTACTGACGTACAGACGGCCCCAGAATTCCCGCACGTGTTTCCATTTCACGTAAAGTTTCCCACCCTGCATTGAAATTATGGTTTATGTCAACTCCGTTGCAGTTTGCATTCCACTTGCTTAAATCGTTTCTCGAAATATCTTTCACAAATCCCGAAAGCTTTCCTGCACTTTCTGCACCGTTGAGCACAATTTCAACTCCGTCAGGGTTTATGCAGGGGATAATTGTGATTCCTTTTGTCATCAGCGATGCGCAGATATCCACCCCCGAAAGCTCTTTTCTCGCTTTAAGTGATTCGCATATTCTTTCAAGAAAACGCAGAAGCACAAGCCCCGTCAGCCATTCCTGTGCGTGGAAAGCACCTGCAAAAAGCACAGTGTTTTTGTAGTTTCCAAGGCTGTATGCTGTTATATCGCGTGAGCAGACACTTTTGCCGATTGAGTGGCAGACAAGAAAAGGATATCTCTTTTTCAGTTTGTCTCTTATTCTGATGCTTTCGTTGTAATCGAATTTACGCGGCAGAACAATTCTTTCCATATAAAAACCTCCGAAAATTTGTTAAAATTTTGTTATTTCTGTTTACTTTTTTCGTTAATCTTGCTATTATATATTTATATAACCAATTATGAGAAAAAAGACGGTGAACAGATGGAACTTTATGAAAAACGTTTATCCGGCGAAACTCTTTACGAAGGCAAAATAATTGACCTTTGCAAAGATAACGTTCTTCTTCCAAACGGTGCAACCGCAATACGTGAAGTTGTGAAACATCACGGCGGAGTAACTGTGGCAGCACTTACAGATAAGAACGAAATTTACCTTGTAAGTCAGTTCCGTTACCCCAATGCGGGAGTGCTTGTTGAAACACCTGCAGGCAAGCTTGAAAAAGGCGAAGAACCTTTAGAGGCAATCAAGCGTGAACTGAAAGAAGAAATCGGTGCTGAAGCAGAGAATTATTATTTTCTCGGCACGTTCAATCCCACCCCTGCATATTGTAGCGAAATCATTTATCTTTATGCAGCAACGGGGCTGAAAACAGGTGAACAACATCTTGATGAAGATGAATTTTTAGATGTTAAAAAAATTCCCATTGAAGAAGCGGTGAAAATGGTGCTTGACGGTGAAATTACTGACGGTAAATCACAGGCACTTATCCTTAAAACATTTATGCTTCTTCAGGACGGAAGTATACATAAACTTTTGATTTAACGGAGGTTGAATTATTATGGAAAAGAAACAATGGTACAAAGACGCGGTAGTCTATCAGATCTGGCCGAGAAGCTTCTGCGACGGTAACGGTGACGGTATCGGTGACCTCTTGGGCGTACTCAGCAAACTTGATTACATCAAATCACTTGGTGTTGATGTTATCTGGTTCTCACCCCTTTATCCCTCTCCCAATGAAGACTACGGTTACGACATCGCTGACTACAGAAACATTTCTCCCGATTACGGCGATCTTGACATTTTCAAGAAAGTTCTTGACGAGTGCCACAAACGCGGTATGAAGGTTATTATGGACCTTGTTGTTAACCACACATCACGTCAGCACGAATGGTTCCTTGAAAGTCAGAAAGGTCACGATAATCCCTATCACGACTACTATTTCTGGAGAAAAGGTAAATCAGATAAGAAACCTCCCAACAACTGGCTCTCAACTTTCGACGGTGACGCATGGGAATACAACGAAAACCTTGATGAATATTATCTTCACATTTTCGCAAAAGGTCAGCCCGACCTTAACCACGATAACCCCAAGGTAAGAGAAGAAGTTAAAGATATTATGCGCTTCTGGCTCGATATGGGTGTTGACGGATTCCGCGAAGACGTTATCACTTGGATTTCAAAAGCAGAAGGACTTCCCAACGGTATTCCGATTCCTGTTGCTTGCGGACTTGAACATTACACACACGGTCCTCATATCCACGAATATCTTTTAGAGTACAAACGTGATGTTCTTGACAACTACGATTGCTTCGTAGTTGGCGAAGCACCGATGATGACTCCCAAAGCTGCACTTCCTTTTATTGAAGAAGGCGATAATCAGCAGCTTGATATGATGTTCCACTTCCAGCACATGGAAGCAGACTGCTTCATGACAGACCCCATTCCTGTTCCCTTCAGCCTTAAGAGAATGAAAAAAGCTTTCTCAAGATGGCAGTATGCTCTTGAAGGTAAAGGTTGGAATGCTCTTTATCTTGAAAACCACGACCATCCCCGTATTATCAGCCGTTACGGCAGCGAAGCTTACCACGACGAAAGCGGTAAAATGCTTGCTGCTATGTATATGCTTCAGAAAGGTACTCCTTTCGTATATCAGGGTCAGGAAATCGGTATGACAGATATCCGTCTTCCTGAACTTAAAATGTATGAAGACGTATCTACTTACAATGCTCACAGACTTTATAAATCAGTTCTTCACTTCCCCGAAGATAAGATTATGAACATTGTTAAAAAACGCAGCCGTGACAACGCAAGAACTCCCGTTCAGTGGTCAAGCGCTGACAATGCAGGTTTCACAACTGCTGAAAAACCCTGGTTCTATATTAACGAAAACTATTGGAAGATTAATGTTGAAGATCAGGAAGAAGACCCCAATTCACTTCTTAACTTCTACCGTAAGCTTATCAAATTCAGAAAGAAATTCCAGGTTGTACGTGACGGTATTTATAAAGAACATTACGCAGAAAGCAACAAAATTTACTGCTATGAACGAGTTCTCGGCAACGAAAAACTTCTTGTTATCTGCTCATTCACAGATAAACCTGTAGAATTCACTTCTCCCGCAGGATACAACCTTGAAGAAGGTAAGCTTATGCTTGCTAACTACGGTAAAAATATGCGTAAGCACAATACTTTCAAAACAAGACCTTATGAACTCAGAGTTTACTATTTCGGAGATAAAGCATGAAAATCGGTTCATTCTTTCTGACGATAGTTACTTTTATAAGTTTCTTCTTTTCGTCATTCCCCGGACTTTTTAAATCTACCAGCACAGCCGAAATAAATGTTGACACTTCACATTCGGGAGATATAATCCCGAATGTGGTTGACAATATCAATCTGTGGCATATGGGCACCACATTCCACAATGTTCAGAGAAACGAAGAAAATGACGTTTTCGAGTTTGTGAAATATGTTCAGCTTATGCAGTGCACAGGCGGTACACCCGACAGAGATTTGTTCATCGACCCCTATGACACTTCAACACTCACAGATTATAAATTTGAGCCCCTTATAGAGAATTGCCGCGGAATTTTAAGCCTTGGTGCAAAGCCTCACCTTAAGCTTGGCGGAGTGCCGTTGAAATTCACCTCAGGTTATGAGATGGGCGGATTTGGAATGAACGTTTATCCCCCTGATGATTTTAACGCTTACTACGGTTATATAAAAGCAATTGCAGAAGCACTTGTTGAAGAATTCGGCCTTGAAGAAGTTAAATCCTGGCGTTTCGGCGTTATGACCGAGTATGAAAACCGCGATTGGTTTATGGCAAACAGCGGCTTGCCTGAAGACAGTGCAGTAGCTTACTGCAAGCTTTATGACTATACTGTTCAGGCACTTCTTGATGTAATCGGTGAAGATGTTTTCGTAGGTGCTCACAGTATGACGGTAACGGAAGGTTTGTGGGATGAAGAAATTTTCATCCGCCACGTTGCAGAGGGTACAAACTACGCTAATGGTAAAAAGGGAAGCCATATCTGTTTCCTTTCAGCCTCCTTCTATGATTCAACACCGGGTGAGTTCACATCAGGCTATACTTTACCTGAAACAATTTCTTACCTTAAAACAAAGGCTGAAAAATACGGACTTACTGATTTGATTTTCGGTATTGATGAGGGTAGGATTCTCGTAGGAAAGTCAAGCGGTTCTATCAGCGATGAACTTAATAACAGAACGGTAGGTTATACGTGGCAGGCAGCATACGATGCGAGAATTTTCACACAGACAATCCTTGCAGGTGCGGACTATTTTTCATCGTGGAATTTCCTCACAAACGGAAACCTTGACGGTTACCCAATAATCAGCTATCACGTAGCACGTAATATGGCAAAGTTTGAAGGAATGAAAATTCTTTCTGCAGATACGATGCAACTCAGAACGTCACCGAAAGTTGAAATCGGAAACCTTGTAGGCGTTGACCCTGAAACAGGAAAATACCTTGCTATGGTTTACAATTTCAAAAATGACCTTGAATATAAAGGTAAGGCAGATGTTACTGTTAACATCCCTGCTGAAAACGGCAAAAAATATAAAGTAACGCAGTACCTTGTAAATGATGATTGCAACTTCTTTGATGAATGGCAGGAAGACAGAGTTAAGTACAATATCACAGATGATTGTTTCACATGGTCACCTGATGACCCGATGCTTGACACAACAACTACACTTTCTGACCCGAAAGCAATAGAAATTTACAGAACTGAACTGCGTGACAGATATATTGAATGTGCACGTCTTACACCTACAAGTTTTGAAGCAACTGCAGAGGAAGGAAATCTTACTCTTGATGTAATGCTTGAAGCGGGTAACGTAGTTTTCTTTGAAATTGAAGAAATTTAAGAGAAAAATCCTTTTGTCTGAAAGTGCAGATTTTTCTGATTGAAATTGTATATATTTTAATATTCAGTGCGTATGACTTCGGTTGTACGCACTTTTTTGTTTTTATAAAAATTTTTAAAAAAATCTGCAACTTTTCAGAATTTGCCGCGTCTTGTATTATGAAAGGCAAAAAAAGAAAGGATGATAGCGGTGAAAGAGCTTTAGCGGAAGCTGTATAAAAAAGGTGACATAACACATTTTGAAAAATTTCAGTCAACAATATTTACGGAGGTTTTATTTATGAAGAACTTTAAAAAAATTATCTCGGCGTTGCTTGCTGTTGCATTGGTGCTTTGTTCAGCGCCACTTGGCGGATTTACAGACCTTGATTTGCCTGATTGGCTTTCTTTCGATATTAAAGCATATGCAGAATCTTACAGCGGTACATGCGGTGAGAATGTTACCTGGACTTTTGACGAAGAAACAGGTGTGCTTGATATTTCAGGTGCGGGAAAAATGGAAAATTATACATATAATTTACCGGCACCATGGTATTCTTATCGTGAGTCAATAAAGACGATTAACATCTCAGATGGTGTTACAAGTATAGGCGATTATGTATTTCGTGCTTGTAAGAAGCTTGAGTCAATTACAATTCCTGATGGTGTTACAAGTATAGGTGAAGAGGCTTTTTACAAATGTTCGGGTCTTGTTTCCGTTACAATTCCCGATACTGTTACAAGCATAGGAAAAAGTGCGTTTGGTTATTGTTCAAATCTGACTTCGATTACGATTCCGGATAGTGTAACACATATAGGCGGATATGCGTTTGATAGCTGCGCGAGACTTGTATCAGTCAAAATTCCTGATAGTGTGACAAGCATAAGTGATTATTCTTTTTACTTTTGCACAAGACTTGAATCAGTTGAAATGCCGAATAACGTGACACATATAGGCAACTATGCTTTTGGAAGATGTGCGAAACTTGCATCAATTTCAATTCCCGACAAAGTTACGAGCATAGGTAATGGAGCCTTTTATGGTTGTTCGAATATTGTATCTGTTTCGCTTCCTGATGGTGTTACAAGTATAGGTGAATATGCGTTTTATGAATGTGAAAGCCTTACCTCAATTATAATTCCGGATAGTGTAACAAATATCGAAACAGGGACGTTTTCCGGTTGTACAAGTCTTTCTTCCGTTGATATTCCTGATGGAGTGGCAAGTATAGGAGTAATGGCATTTGCAAATTGCGAAAGTCTTACTTCTGTTGAGATTCCGGGTAGTGTAACAAGTATAGGCAGAAACGTATTTTCCGGTTGTGGCAGTCTTGGAATGATTACTGTAGATGGCAACAATGAAAACTATAGTAGTGATAAGTATGGAGTTTTATATAATAAAGATAAAACAGAATTAATAAAATATTCCGTTGCAGATAGTAGAGAATTTTTTGAAATTCCGGATACGGTAACAAGTATAAAAACAGGGGCATTTGAATTGGGGAGAAATCTTGTTTCAGTTACGATTCCCGAAGGCATAACAAGTATCGGCAACTATACTTTTTCAGGGTGCAGGAGTCTTGCTTCGATTGCAATTCCTGATAGTGTTACAAGTATAGAGAATTATGCGTTCCGTAATTGCGACAGTCTTGTTTCGATAACAATTCCTGATAGTGTTACAGTTATAGGTGATTCTGCGTTCGTCAATTGCGATAAACTTATTTCAATAACAATTCCTGACAGCGTTACAGTTATAGGTGAAAATGCTTTTTACGGAACAGCGTATTATAACGATTTGAAAAATTGGGAAAATGATGTTTTTTATATAGGCAACAGATTGATTGAGACAAAAGAAAATGTAGCGGGAGAATGTGTAATTAAAGATGGAACAAAATTTATTATGGATAACGCTTTTTATGGCAGAAGTAAACTTACATCAGTAATAATTCCTGATAGTGTTACAAGCATCGGTGATTTTGCATTCAGTGAGTGTACAAAGCTTACGTCTGCTGAAATCGGAAATGGTGTTAAGAGTATAGGTATGGATGCGTTCAGTTATTGCGAAAGGCTTAATTCAATAACAATTCCTGATAGTGTCGAAAGTATCGGTGAAGGTGCATTTTTTTATTGTAACAGAGCTAAATCGATTATAATTGGTAATGGTGTTACAAGTATAGCTGATTTTGCATTTTACGTAGAGGGAGATGTAGAACTGTTAGTTATTGGAGAAAATGTAAATTATGTTAGTGAGGTTGCCGCTTTTACTTTTTTTTCAGTAAAAAAACTTGTATTGCCGGCTTCTCTTGATACAGTAAATATTGATTTAAATGTCGGTGGTGTTGAAGAAATAACCTTTACAAAAGGCACGGGCGTAATGCAGGATTATTCATATGGCACTGATAGCGAAGGCGATTATAGAGATAGCATAACATATTTTAACAGAGAAACACTAAAAACAGTTGTTATAGAAGATGGTGTTGAAAATATAGGTGATTATACATTTGTTGGTTGTACTAAACTTTCTTCAATAACAATTCCTGACAGTGTTACAAGTATTGGTCAGAACGCTTTTGAAGGTTGCACGGCTCTTACTGCAATTTCAATTCCTGATGGTGTTACAAGTATTGATAAATATGTGTTCAAAAATTGTGTAAGCTTGTCTTCGATCATAATCCCTGATTGTGTGGAGACCATAGGCGATTATGCATTTTCCTGTTGCACAGGGATTGAATCTGTAATAATCGGAAATAGTGTTAAAAGTATAGGGAACAATGCTTTTGAGTTCTGTACAAAACTTACTTCTGTAATCATCCCCGACAGTGTTGAAACATTAGGAGCGCGCGTATTTTATTCTTGTTCGAGTCTTGTTACAGTAACGTTAGGTAAGGGTATTACCAAAATGTTTGGTTATACTTTTTTGAATTGCAAACAACTGGCAACAGTATATTATACGGGTGACATCGCTTCATGGTGCAATATATCATTTAACGGACTTACTGCAAATCCGGTTTATTATGTAAATGATTTCTATACTTATAATGATCTTTTTGTTAAGGATATCATAATACCTGATACTGTTACAGAGATTAAAGCGAATACTTTTTATAATTTCTCAGATCTTGAGTCGGTTGAAATCTCTGATAATGTTACAAGTATTAGCGTAGATGCGTTTTCCGGTTGTACAAATCTGACTTCAGTTAAGATTGGTGACAAAGTTACAAGCATAATTGGTGCGTTTTCTGGTTGTACAAGTCTTGACACGGTCACAATAGGAAAAAGTGTTGCAAATATTGGCGGACATACATTTGAATTTTGCAAAAATCTTACAGATGTACATTATACAGGTGACATTGCGTCGTGGTGCTCTATATCTTTTGAAGAAATTGTTACTTATTTCCATTATGTGTCGGATGAAACGAAAGTTACAACAATGCGCTCTTGCTACGCTAACCCGATGTTTTATGCAGAGAATTTCTATATTGATAATGTTCTTCAAACGGATATTGTGATTCCGGATACAATTACTGAAATTAAAAATTATACTTTTTACGGTTTTGATTGTCTGAAATCAGTGACGATTCCGTTGAGCGTGAAAACAATTGACAGAAGTGCTTTTTGTGATTGCGACAATATCGAAGTGACATATTACGAAGGAACAGAGGCACAGTGGAATGAAATTGAAATTTCATCAGGCAATGATCCGATTCTCAAAAATGTTGTCTTTTTAGGTGAAGAAGTACCTGAAACTACAGTTACACTTTCAGGTGTGGCAGTAAGCTGCGGTGACGAAACGGAAAATGTTACTGTTGTGCTTGAAAAGGCAGACGATGCATCAGTTAAATTTACCGCTTCTCTGACAGGCCTTAATGCAGACTATTCTTTTGAGAATCTTGCTCAGGGCAATTATACGCTTACTGTTTCAAAGAATAATCATATAACAAGAGTTTATGAAATTACGCTGAAATCAGAAACCGAAGAGCTGGATGTGGCAATAAACCTTAAAGGTGACATTGACGGAGACGGAAAAATCAGCGTAAAAGATTATACATGGGTTATTAAATGTGCTAAGAAAGTAGCAGAGCTTGACGAGTATGAGACACTCTGTGCAGATATTGACGGTAACGGAAAGGTTACTGTATCTGATTACGCGAAAATTCTTAAACATGTAAAGAAAGTTGCGTCTCTCTGGTAATTGCAAAAATAAAATGGCTATAAAAACATAATCTTTGAAAAGTGAAAAATCAGGCATTTGAATAAAGTTTAGAGGACACCTTAAATGCATCAGAAGTTTAAATTCAGAACTTCTGATGCGTTTTTAGGTTTTGTTTGTAACAAAAATGCCTGCCGATTTTTCGGTAGGCATAAATTATTGGTTATAAATTCAGGTGCGGACAGAGTCCTCCCATACTGAAACTTGTCAAGATTAGTGGACAGATAAAAGAGTGAAAAAATGATTCGGAATACGATAACCAATACCTGAATGCAGTCTTGATGAATTGTAGTAAAGTTCGATGTAATCAACTATTGTTCGTGATGCCTCATCGAA
>JAFUIO010000008.1 GCA_017468425.1 Clostridia bacterium
ATCTCGCCAATATCTTTTCTTAACTTTCCATACACTACTTTTCTTCGGAATTTCGGTACAAGTATTATGTGATATTGACACTTCCACCTTGTGTGTGATAAACTACTTTCATCCATTTATTCGTCCTCCTTTGATTTTTTGTGGTTGATGTTACTTTTCCCATTATATCAAAGGAGGACTTTTTCTTTTGAATGAACGCTACTGCTTTTTGGTTTTCCACAAGTAAAACTTGTGGTTGAGTACATAATTTTACACCGCAGATTTTCAGATGAATCTGCGGTGATTTTTTAATGTTAAAAAACTTTGACAAACTTCCAAAAGTTTTTTGTAGATTTATCTGACTTTAATGATTTATAATTATTTCCGAAAGGAGTGATGTCTTATGACATTAGGAGAAAATATTTATAACTTAAGAAAGAAAACAGGTATCTCTCAGGAACAGCTCGGTGAACAGATAGGAGTAACAAGACAGACGATTTCAAATTGGGAGCTTAATGAAACTTCTCCCAACACAGAGCAGTTAAAACTATTGTCGAAATCTTTTAATATAAGTATTGATGATTTGCTTGACAATGATATAAAAACTGTTTTAGTTGAAAAAGTCAGCAATACCGAAAAGCTTGCAGGAATAGTTATTAAAATACTTAAAGTTCTGGGAATAGCGTTCGCCGCATTATTTACTGTTGATGTAATTGCTTTGATTGTGTTTATATTAATCAGAACTGTCGCATAAAATATCTCATAACAAAAATATGAAAATTTATCACCGCAGGTTTTTAAACTGAATCTGCGGTGTTGATTTTTGTAATTTATAAATAATCTCGAATTTTTCAAAATAAAACATTCTCTTGACAAATCCAAAATTTTTAATTATACTGTAAACACAGGGAACAAATGTTCTCTGTGTTTATTTTATGGATAAAATTATCTCCGTAAAAATGATAGGTGGATACATATATGAAAACAATTATAGAAAATAATAAAAAATATTGGGATGAACATGCGGATTTATGGTTTGGAACAACATCACTACCGGAATACGGAGTAAAATTTGTAACAGAAAATGATTTGCATTTATTCAAAGATGTTTCAGGTAAAAAAGTTTTGGAAATATGTTGCGGAAGCGGACATTCATTAAAATATTTGGCAGACAGAAACGCTGATGAATTATGGGGAATAGATTTTTCGCAAGAGCAACTCAATAATGCTGATACTCTTTTGAAAGAAAATGGTTATAAGGCAAATTTAATATGCTCACCCATGGAAGCCAAAATAGATATACCTGAAAAATATTTTGATTATGTTTATTCAATATACGGAATCGGATGGACAACTGATTTGCAAGGAACTTTTGACAAAATTGCTTCTTACTTAAAAAAAGACGGGATTTTTATTTTCAGTTGGCATCATACTTTGAATTACTGTGTTGCCTGGTCATGTGAAGAACGAAAAGACATTATTAAAAATGGTGAACTTATTTTTAACAGAAGTTATTTTGACGAATCCTATTTTTCAATGCCCGCTCACGGTAGTGAAATTGTCTTATGTAATCGTAAAATTTCAACATACATCAATGCGTTGGCAAAAGCCGGTTTTTTTATTGAACAAATGGTTGAACAAAATGATAACAGTGATGCAAAAAGCACAGACAATTTGTCCGACAAAACAAAAAAGACTGAATTGTTGCCAATATCGGTTTTATTTAAAGCAAGAAAATTATAAATGAAAATCAACACCGCAGGTTTTTAAACTGAATCTGCGGTGTTGATTTTTTATATGTTATTGCTTATAATAAAAATATAAACAGATAATATTCAGAAAGCGGGGCAGTTTGTATGAAAAGCTTATAGCATTAATACCGGTATTGATTTGTATATCAGGATTTTCAGCTTGCAGGAAAAATGTTGAAGGAAATGTTGAAAATGTAAAGATTGCAGACTTTCATTCCGAAATATATACTGATAAGAAAATAGAAGATGCACTCAATGTAACTTTTGACTATTTTAAAAATGAATTTTCCGGTTGTACCCTGACTGAAATAACATACATTGGTGATTCTGAACTTGATTTTTATCAGGACTTTGCAGAAACACATAATGCAGACGATGTTATTGTATTTACTTCCACTTTTGATGTAGACTCCTCCTGCAGTGACGAATCACTCGTAGCTGACTCAACTTATGAAAAATGGTGCTGGATTCTTGTAAGAAACGATGGAGGAGCGTGGAGACACGTTACCCACGGATATTAAAATGCGGAAAATCCGATTTATAAAGAAATCTGAATAAAGAAGATTCACAATTTATTGTCGATTATATAAAAGTTTATCAGTATAAAAATTTAGTTTTAAAATATATTTTCAGGAGTCTGTTATGATTGGAAAAATCGTAAAGGTGATAGTTGACAGACCGCTGGGAAGTTATCACCCGAAACATAAAAATATTTTTTACCCTATAAACTACGGTTATGTTGAAGGAATCATTGCCCCCGACGGAGAAGAACAGGATGCGTATATTATAGGTGTGAATGTACCTGTTAAGGATTTTACAGGAAAAGTAATTGCAATTATCCATCGGTATGATGATATTGAAGAGAAATGGGTTGTTGCACCTGAAAACTCATCTTTCACAAAAGATGAAATAGCTGAACAAGTAAATTTTCAGGAACAGTATTTCAAATCTGAAGTAAGAATGTAAATCAGAAAAATAAAACGACGAGAGCTATCCCTCGCCATATATTACAAAAAACACCACCGAGATCCTTCGCTTACGCTCAAGGATGACACGGTGGTGTTTCTGAATTTTATACTGTTGCGTTAATTGTTCCTACAAGTGTAAAATAAAAATCTTCAAAGCTTGTGGGGTAATCTATTGTTCCGCAGAAGTCGAAGTGGTCAAAGCCTTCCATTGTGGGCATATAATACCACACACCTGTTTCAGGTTTTTCTCCTGCTTTTATTGTTTCTTCATAGCTTTTTGCGTTGTCCTTATCTGTTGCGGGATAAAGTGCACTTGCATACGGCACGATACCGTCGTTCTTTGCCCAGGATTCATCCATATAAATTCCGTCAATTGTTTTACCTTCAACTGCACCGATATAAAGTGAGGTAAGATAGAACATTGCAAAGTTTGATGCAATAGGCACATACGTATTAAAGACAGTCTTATTAGTTGAATTACAGGAATAAGAATAATAATATGCACTGTCAACTGTTCTGATTTTCTCATTAAGTTCTCTTGAACCTCTGAGTGTCAGGTCATATCCGCAGTTATCCTGTGCTTCAACAACAGTTTTGATAGTTGAAAAACTGAACTTTGCTTTTTCTTCATTCTGTTTTGGAGTAAGTCCCATGTGTCCCATGAAAAGGTCTTCCCACATAAGAACATTGTGACCTAAAACGGCACCTGCAAAATTAATGAATGCAATAATACCTGTCATAAGGAATGAATCGTGAATAAGGTTTGCAATAGGTGAGCCGTTATGAACACCTGAAAAAGTAACAACAGAATAAATTGCGTCTTTGTGTCCGCCTGTGAAAAGCGGTGAAGTATCTTTGCCTGTTGCTGCAATTTCTGCTTCATCACCATATGCCATAAGTGATGCGAAAAGTCTTACTGTGTGGCCACCGAAGGAGTGACCTACAAGGTTAATTTTTCTCTGCATATCCCAGGGCTTTTTCATAAGAGCAAATCCTGTATAATCATATCCGAAACGGTCGTGATTATGTTCTTTTGAATGTGCTTCACCATAGTCAACAACTGTGCCTGTAAGCTGTGCATAAAGTTCACAGGCTCTGTCCCATGCGCTGTTGAAAGGGCCTACAACTGCAGCATAAGCTTCAATTCCGTGGCTGTTGTAAAGTTCAATTACGTCACCTTCAGAGTCAGCCCAACCGCCCCAGTAAGCTTCGTCGCCGTATTTGTTCCAACCGCCCATACCGTGAACAAAAATCCAGGGATGCTCGTTTGTTATATCATATGTTTTTCCTTCAAACTCGACTGTGTTTCTTCCGCTTTCTGCAAAAGCCACAGTGCTGAACATTGTAAAAACCATTACAATACATAAAATTATGCTGATAAATTTTTTCATATCTTCTACCTCCGAAATGAAAATTATCTTTGTAATATTATCTTAACAAACATTTTTTTCCAAGTCAAATTAAAAATTATTATTTTTATGCTATCACTGATGTCAGTTTTATGATAATTAATTGGTGCAAATCCCATAGATAGTTTTTGTGATTTTTAATTATAATTTATACGTATATTCAGGTTATAGGCTCCCCTTGAAAATGCAAGGGGAGCTGTCAGAATCTGCGATTCTGACTGAGGGGATTTTTCGTTGAAAATTATAATTTATGAGTGTGCCGACAGTAATTTTCTTCTGTAAAAAATCCCTGCCGAGATTTTTCTCTTTAATCAAGAATGACGGCAGGGATTTCATTTTATTCTTCTGTTGGAAGATTAACTTTAAGTGCAAGCTCGTCAAGCTGTTCTGTGTCGATAACTGACGGACAGTCTGTCATAGGTTCGCTTGCGTTCTGTACTTTCGGATATGCGATAACATCGCGGAGTGTTTCTGTGCGGAGCATCTGCATAACAAGTCTGTCAAGGCCGATACCCATACCACCGTGAGGCGGTGCACCGTATTTGAAAGCATCTGTAAGATAACCGAATTTTGCGTGTGATTCTTCTTCACTCAAGCCCAGAAGTCTGAACATTCTGTTCTGCAGATCAGGGTCAGTGATTCTGATTGAACCGCTTGAAAGTTCGATACCGTTGAGAACAAGGTCATAAGCCTTTGCTCTTACGTTTGCTTTATCTGTTTCAAGATAATCAAGGCATTCATCCATAGGAGATGTGAAAGGATGGTGCATTGCAACCCACTGCTGTGTATCTTCGTCCCAATCGAAGAAGGGGAATTCGATAATCCAGAGAAGATTGAATTTTGATTTATCAATAATATCAAGTTTCTTTGCAACTTCGCATCTTAATGCACCGAGAACGGAAAGAACGATTGAATTTTTAGTGTCGCCTACAATAAGAATTACGTCGCCGTTTTCAGCACCGCATTTTTCTTTGATTGCAGCCATTTCATCTTCTGTCATAAACTTTGCAAATGAAGATGCAACTGTGCCGTCTTCTGCAATTCTTGCCCATGCGAGACCTTTAGCACCGATGCCGCGAACAAATTCTGTAAGCTTATCAACTTCTTTTCTTGTAAGAACATTGAACGCATTCTTTGCAGTAATTGCTCTTACTGAGCCGCCGCCCTGAAGAGCAGATGTGAACACACCGAAGCCGCAGTCTTTTACAGTTTCGCTCAGGTCAACAAGTTCCATTTCAAAACGTGTGTCAGGCTTATCGCTGCCGTAGCGTTCCATTGCTTCCTTGTATGTAAGTCTGGGAATAGGAGCTTCAATTTCAACATCAATAGCTTCTTTGAAAACTCTCTTGATGTAACCTTCGCCGATTGAAAGCACATCTTCCATATCTACAAATGACATTTCAAAGTCAATCTGTGTAAATTCAGGCTGTCTGTCAGCACGTAAATCTTCGTCACGGAAGCAACGTGCAATCTGCATATATCTGTCAAAGCCTGCAACCATTGAAAGCTGTTTGTAAAGCTGAGGTGACTGGGGAAGTGCATAGAAAGTTCCTTTGTGGATTCTGCTGGGAACAAGGAAGTCACGTGCTCCTTCCGGAGTAGATTTGATGAGCATAGGAGTTTCAATTTCAATAAATCCGTTTTCATCAAAATAGTCGCGTGTGATTTTTGTGATTTTGTGACGCATAAGAATATTCTTCTGCAAATCAGGTCTTCTTAAATCAAGATATCTGTATTTAAGACGTGTAAGTTCACTTGTTGCACAGTTTTCAACAATTTCAAAGGGTGTTGTTTCGCTCTTTGCAAGAACCTTCAGATCGTCAACAAAAATTTCAATTTCGCCTGTTGGAATTTCCATATTTTTTGAAGAACGTTCTCTTACTTCACCGCTTGCCATAAGCACAAATTCACTTCTTGCCTGGAAAGCTTTGTCGAAAATTTCCTTTTCTGTTGTATCATCAAATGCAAGCTGAACGATACCTGTTCTGTCTCTTAAATCGATGAAAATAAGAGCACCAAGGTCACGCTGACGCTGTACCCAACCTGCAACAGTTACTTTTCTGCCGATATCTTTTGCAGTAAAACTACCGCAATAGTCTGTTCTTTTTTTACCTGCCATTGTATCCATAATTTTTCTTCCTTTCTGCAATATTATTCCTGAGGAAGTGAACCTAAAATTGAACTTAAGTCAAGGTCTTCTCCGCCTATAAATTCGCCGAGACCGCGCGCAGCATTCTGAACCATAATGTTCATAAAATCATCTGCAAAAGTATCAAGTTCAACTTCGGCCATATCACCGGTATCCATATTTTTGAGCATAGCTTTGTTGTTTTCAATTTCGCTGTCACCTAAAACCATTGAATACTGTGCATTGATTTTACCTGCATATTTCATCTGTGCTTTAACTGACCTGCCAACAACATCAAACTGTGCGCTGATACCGCCGCTTCTTAAATCTGTGACGATTTCTGAGGCTGCAAGACTTGATTTCTCACCGATTGATGCAACATAAACATCGCATCTTCTTGCTTCGGGAAGTTCTATACCCTGTGCTTCGATAAGAAGAAGAAGTCTTTCAAGACCCATTCCGAATCCGAGTGCAGGAGTATGTGTACCGCCCATTTCTTCAACAAGCCCGTCATATCTTCCGCCACCGCATACAGTACCCTGAGCACCAATTTCAGTTGACACAAATTCAAAAACAGTTTTTGTATAATAATCAAGTCCTCTTACAATCTGAGGATTGATTTTATATTCTATTTTCATATTGTCCAGATACTTTTTAACCATTTCAAAATGCTCTTTACATTCATCGCAGAGGAAATCAAGCACGACGGGTGCTTTTTCTGCAATACCTGAACAAACGGGACTTTTACAGTCAAGAATTCTCATGGGATTTCTGTCAAGTCTGTCAAGACATGTTTCGCAAAGTTCTTCTTTATAGCTTTCAAAATATGCTTTAAGTGCTTTGTGATATTCAGCACGACATTTCGGACAGCCGATTGAGTTAATCTGGAGTTCAAGATTTCTTATTCCTAAAAATCCGAAAATTTCATTTGCGAGTGAAATTACTTCTGCATCTGCAGCAGGAGAAGCAGTGCCGAGACATTCAACACCAAACTGATGGAATTCTCTGAGTCTGCCTGCCTGAGGTTTTTCATATCTGTAACATGAAGTTACATAACACATTTTCTGGGGAAGTGCATCATTGAAAAGTCCGTGTTCAAGGAATGCACGCACTGCACCTGCAGTACCTTCCGGGCGAAGTGTAATTGAACGGTCGCCTTTATCTGTGAAAGTATACATTTCTTTCTGCACAACGTCTGTTGTGTCACCAACTGAACGCTGGAAAAGTTCAGTCTGTTCAAAAACAGGAGTTCTTATTTCCTTGAAACCGAAAGTTTCTGCAATTTCAAGAGCAGTTTTTTCAATAAACTGATTCTTGTAACTTTCATTAGGCAGAACATCCTGTGTACCTTTGATTGCTTTGATATTTAACTGCATAAAAACTATCCTTTCGGAAAAACTGTCGATAAAAATTTTATCGACAGTTTAAATTATATTACTGATTTTCTTCTGCTGATGTTACTTCTTCTGTCTGAGTTTCTTCGCCTTCGGATTCTGTTTCTTCCTCTGCGTCGATGTGCTCAGTTGTAGTCATCGTAGCAAGGCGTTCGCCCTCTGTAACTTTCATTACACGTACACCTTTTGACGGTCTTGCAAATGTGCTGATTTCATTTGCGGGAATTCTGATAATGATACCGTCAGATGAAATAAGAATTACGTCATCATTTTCTCCCACAACACTGATAGCACTTACGTCACCGAACTGACCTACACGGTAGTTCATAACACCTTTACCGCCTCTTGACTGAATGTGGTAATCATCAGAGCTGCTTCTTCTGCCGTAACCTTTTTCGTTTACGGTAAGAACTGTTGCACCGTCATAAAGCACGTCAAAGCCTATAACTTCGTCGCCTTCTTTAAGGTCAATAGCTTTAACACCTCTTGCTGTTCTGCCCAGAGGACGTGCATCACTTTCGTTGAAACGGATACACATACCTTTCTTTGTAGCAACAAGCAGGTCATCGTTACCTGAAGTGAGCTTAACCCATGCAAGCTCATCGCCTTCATCAAGGTTAACTGCAATAATACCGCCCTTACGTACGTTTCTGTATTCAGATGCAAGTGTTCTCTTCATGATACCGTTTCTTGTTACCATACATACGTATTTATCATCGTCTTCTTCAGGTTTTACACGAATCATAGCTGTAACTTTTTCTTCCTGAGTGATGGGAAGCAGGTTTACAATATTCATACCCTTACTTGTACGGCTGCCTTCGGGAATTTCATAACCCTTAAGACGGTATGTTTTACCTGAATTTGTAAAGAATACAACGTAATCGTGAGTTGAACAAGTAAACATAGTTTCAACAATGTCTTCTTCACGACGTGTAAGACCTTTGACACCACGTCCGCCTCTGCGCTGAATCTGATAAGTTTCAGTGGGCTGACGTTTGATGTAACCGAGAGTAGTCATTGTATAAACGCATTCTTCTTCGGGGATAAGGTCTTCAATATCAACTTCGCCGCTGACATTAGCAATTTCTGTTCTTCTGTCGTCGCCGAATTTTTCACCGATTGCTTTTGCTTCTTCTTTAACAATAGCAAGAACTCTTGTTTCGTTTTCAAGAATATCGAGATAATCTTTAATTTTTTCCTGAAGTGCAAGAAGTTCTTCTTCAATTTTTTCTTTTTCGAGACCTGTTAACTGTCCGAGACGCATCTGCACAATTGCCTGAGCCTGAACATCGTCAAAATCAAAGCGAGCCATAAGAGCTTCTTTACCTTCTGCAATACTCTTTGATTTTTTGAGAATATCGATAACTTCATCAATAAAATCAAGCGCTTTTTTGAGAGCTTCAAGAATATGTGCTCTTTCCTGTGCTTTTTTAAGGTTGAAGCGTGTTCTTCTTGTGATAACTTCGCACTGATATTTTATATAGTACTGAAGAATTTCTTTAAGTGTGAGAATTTTCGGCACACCGTCAACAATTACAAGGTTGATTACACCGAAAGTTGTCTGAAGCTGTGTATAAGTATAAAGCTGATTGAGAACAACCTGAGGGTTTGCATCTCTCTTAAGGTCAACCTGGATATGCATACCTTCACGTGATGAATAGTCGTTGATATCAGCAATACCTTCAATTCTCTTATCCTTAACAAGGTCTGCCATACTTTCAATAAGTCTTGCCTTGTTAACACCGTAAGGAATTTCTGTAACATTAATAGAAAATCTTCCGTTTTTATTTTCTACAATTTCTGCACGTGCACGTACAATAACTTTACCTTTACCCGTAGCATAAGCTGCACGTATACCTGCTTTACCCATAATAATACCGTGTGTGGGGAAGTCAGGACCCTTGATATGCTCCATAATATCATCAAGTGATGCATCAGGGTTATCAATAACACAGCACATACCGTCAATTACTTCTTTAAGGTTGTGCGGAGGCATATTAGTTGCCATACCAACAGCAATACCCATTGAACCGTTTACAAGAATATTAGGAAATCTTGAAGGAAGAACTGTAGGTTCTTTAAGACGGTCGTCATAGTTCATTGCAAAGTCAACTGTATCCTTATCGATATCAGTCAGCATTTCAAGAGCAATTTTGCTCATACGTGATTCAGTATATCTGTAAGCAGCAGGCGGGTCACCGTCAACTGAACCGAAGTTACCGTGACCGTCGACAAGCATATACCTCATTGAGAAATCCTGTGCAAGACGTACCATTGCATCATAAACAGAGGAGTCACCGTGCGGATGGTATCTACCAAGAACAGAACCAACTGTATCGGCGCACTTTCTGTGTGCTTTGTCGGGAGTAAGTCCGTTTTCGTGCATTGTATAAAGAATTCTTCTGTGAACAGGTTTGAGACCGTCACGGACATCAGGAAGTGCACGGGAAACGATAACTGACATTGAATAGTCAAGGAAAGAGCTTCTCATTTCCCTGTCAATATCTACATTTATTACTTTTGAATCTTCAAATGATTGAATTTTATGTTCTTCACTCATTACATTCACCGTTCCTTATTTTTTAGGGTATACAAAACAAAATCAAACGTCAAGGTTCTTAACGTATTTAGCATTCTTTTCAATGAATTCACGTCTGGGTTCAACTTTATCACCCATAAGAATTGAGAAAGTTTCGTCTGCTTTCATAGCATCTTCAATGTTGACCCTGAGCATCGTTCTGTATGAGGGGTCCATTGTTGTTTCCCAGAGCTGTTGAGCATCCATTTCACCAAGACCTTTGTAACGCTGAATATCGCAGCTACCGCCGAATTCTTCAATTGTTCTGTCTCTTTCTTCATCTGAGAAAGCATATCTTACTTTTTTGCCCTTTGAAATTTTGAAAAGAGGGGGCTGTGCAATATAAATATGACCTTCTTCTATAAGCGGACGCATATATCTGAAAAAGAAAGTAAGAAGAAGTGTTCTGATATGAGCACCGTCGACGTCGGCATCGGCCATAATAACAATTTTTCCGTATCTTAATTTACTGATATCAAAATCTTCTCCGATACCTGTGCCGAGAGCAAGAACAACAGGAGTAAGCTTATCATTGCCGATAACCTTATCAAGTCTTGCTTTTTCAACGTTGAGCATTTTACCCCAGAGAGGAAGAATTGCCTGATATTCTCTGTCACGTCCGTTCTTTGCAGAACCGCCTGCAGAGTCACCTTCGACGATGTAAATTTCAGTAAGAGTTGAATCTTTTGAAGTACAGTCTGCAAGTTTACCGGGAAGTGAGTTTGATTCAAGAGCAGATTTTCTTCTTGCTAAATCTCTTGCTTTACGTGCTGCTTCTCTTGCACGTGCAGCTTCAAGTGCTTTATTGAAAATTGCCTTGATAACAGCAGGATTTTCTTCAAAATAAGTAGTCAGTTTTTCATAAACTGTCTGTGAAACAAGAGGTGTGATATCAGTGTTACCAAGTTTACCTTTTGTCTGGCCTTCAAATTCAGCCTCCGTAAGTTTAACACTGATTATAGCTGTTATACCTTCTCTTACGTCATCACCTGAAAGCTTTTTATCGCCGTCTTTTAAAATATTATATTTTTTACCGTAGTCATTGAAAACACGTGTAAGTGCAGTTTTGAAACCTGTTTCGTGAGTACCACCGTCAACAGTACGTACGTTATTGGCAAATGAAAGAATTGTTTCATTGTAACCATCGTTATACATAATTGCAATTTCTGCACTTCTGTCACCGCTTACTGATGAAAAATGAATTGCACTGTCGTGAAGAGGAGTAAGTCCTCTTGATTCATTTATATATTCAACAAAACTACCTATACCGCCTTCGTAGCAATAAACTTCTTCTACAACATTTTCCGGGTCACGGCTGTCTGTCAGAGTAAGCTTAAGACCTGCATTAAGGAAAGCAGTTTCGCGCAGTCTTCTCTGCAAAGTTTCAAATTCATATTCTGTTGTTTCTGTGAAAACTTCAGGGTCAGCCTTGAATTTAACAAGAGTACCTGTTTCGTTTGTATCTCCTACAATTTCAAGTTCTGTATCAATATTACCTCTTGTAAATCTCTGACGGTGGATGTGTCCGTCACGTGAAACTTCAACTTCAAGCCATTCTGAAAGTGCGTTAACTACAGAAGAACCAACACCGTGAAGACCACCTGAAACTTTGTAACCGCTTCCGCCAAATTTACCGCCGGCATGAAGAACGGTAAGAACAACAGTTACAGACGGAAGACCTGTTTTTTCATTTATTTCAACAGGAATACCACGTCCGTTATCTCTTACAGATATAACATTATCGGGATGAATTTCAACTTCAATATGAGTACAGAAACCTGCAAGAGTTTCGTCAACTGAGTTATCAACAATTTCATAAACAAGATGATGAAGACCTTTAGGACCGGTTGAACCGATATACATACCGGGGCGTTTTCTTACAGCTTCAAGTCCTTCAAGAACCTGAATCTGGTCAGCGCCGTATTCTTCGGAAACTGCCGTATCCATTTCTGTTTCATCGTCAAATTTAATCAGTTGTTCATCCATTATTTCTTCCTGATTTTCTCTTTCGATGTTTTCAAAATTATCCAATGTTATACCCTCCATAAACGAATAAAAATTTTCCGGTTCTATTTGTTATTTTCGTATATATTTTCAGCTCTTTTAAGGAGCGTTGATGAGGAAATCTGTGATATATAAATTCTGCTTCCTTCATTTTTGTTATTTGTAAGTACAAAAGTTTTAGGAAGTTCGAAGCTTACATTTGTAACTCTTTTTTCTTTTTCTGCCAGAGTAAGATAATCTCTTGTTGTCTTTGAAACAGTTGTATTATCAAGGTCAAAAATTCCTACAATATCATCTTGCATAACTACTGTTTCCTGGCCTAAATGAAGGTACATTTTATCACCTTTTAAAAAATTATTTTACCGTTTTCTACATAAAAGCTTTTACCGCTCTGCATTCTTAAAACCTGAGTAGGTTCACAGCAGGAAATAAAAACCTGCCAGTCTTTTAATTTATTCAAAATATAATCCTGTCTTGATGTGTCAAGTTCACTCATCACATCATCAAGCAAAGCTACCGGCTGTTCATCATTTATTTTTTTTATAAGTGAAGCTTCTGCAAGTTTGAGTGATAAGGCTGCTGAGCGTTGCTGACCTTGTGAGCCGAAATTTTTTATATTTTTTGAATTTAAAATAACTTCAAAATCATCTCTGTGAGGACCTTTTGATGTGAATTTATTTTTTATATCGTTTTCTCTTGATTTTTTAAGAGCGTCATTCAGAGAAATAATTATTTCTTTCTCATCATTTTTAGATTCTCTGCCTACCTGATTATATTTAACATTCAGTATTTCTCTGCCGTTTGAAATTCCGTCGTAAATTTCTATTGCAGATTCTGTTAAATTTTCAATATATTTAAGTCTTTCCGATGTGATTTTTCCACCGAGTGTGGAAATCGTTTCGTCCCAGCAGTCAAGCATATCATATTCATAAGAAGTTTCGCCGAAATTTTTTAAAAGTGCATTTCTCTGCTTTAAGCTTCTCACATAATCAGAAAGCATTCTTGCATAAGAAGGTTTTAACTGACTTATTGCTATATCCAAAAATCTTCTTTTTTCATCAGGTCCGCCTTTTATAAGATTAAGATGCGCAGGGGAAAAAACAACTGAAAAAAATTCGCCTATAATACTTCTCGGTGACACCATTTTGATTCCGTTTTTATATGTTTCCTGTTTTGTAATGTCACTTGTGAGTTTTATATTCTGTTCCCTGTTTTCAGAAAAATAATCCATTTCAATTTCATATTTTTCTTCATTATACGGAATCATTTCTGAATTTTTTCTTGTTCTGAAGCTTTTAAAACCTGTAAAAAGCCATACAGCTTCAATAATGTTTGTTTTTCCCTGACCATTTTCACCGTAAATTACATTTATTCCTTCATCGGGGAAAAATTCAACATCTTTTAAATTACGAAAACCTGATAAATTTAATCTTGTAATTTTCATTATACAATCTCGTAAATTTTTCTTTCAAATTCGGCTTTATCGCCTGTACGCATTTTTTTACCTCTCTGCGTGCAGACTTCACCATTTACCTTTACTTCGCCTTCCTGAATAACAATCTTTGCGTGACCGCCGCTCTGCACTGCATCACACATTTTAAGAAAAGCATCAAGTCTTATAAATTCTGTTTCTATAGAAATTTTCTTTGTTTCTTTTTCTTTTACTCTTACTTTTATTTTCATTATGCTTTTAACCTCATAGGAAGAACAAGATAAAGGAAATTATCGTTTTCGGGAGGAAGAATAACAATAGGTGAAGTGGGACCGTTAAGTTCAATTCTTACTTCGTCAACATTACAATTTTTGAGTGCTTCAAAAATGTATCTGTTGTTGAAACCTATTTCTACGCGTCCGCCGTCAATTTTTGCAGGGATTTTATCATTAGCAGTACCAAGTGAAGTAACACTTGAAATTTTGATTGAATCTGAATCAAAAATACATCTCAGAGGACTCTTTAATTTATCTGTGATAATAAGAGATGTTCTTTCAATACTCTGAATGAAAGTTTTAGTGTCAACGCGTGCTATTGTAGTGCCTGAAAGGGGAATTGCAGTTGTGTAGTTAAGAAATTCTCCTTCAAGAAGTCTTGAAACTATTGTGTAGTTATCAACTTCAAAGCTGATATGTCTTTTTCCTACATTAATGGCAATAACACCGTCAGGAGTGTTTGCAGTTTTTACAACTTCGTCAATAGATTTTGCAGGTACAACAAATGAAACATCTTTACCTGAATAATCAATATTCTCTGTTCTTATTGCAAGTCTGAAACCGTCAAGTGCAACAAGTTTGATTTTCTTTTCAGAAATTTCAAATTTAATACCTGTATGTATAACCTTTGTATCTTTTGTTGAAACAGCAAAAATAGTCTGGCTTACCATTTCTTTAAGAATCTTACTTTCAACAACAATGGGGAAGCCTGAATCAACATTTGGAATTTCAGGAAAATCTGTTGCAGCAATACCCATAAGTGAAAATTCAGATTCTCCGCTTTTAATTTTGTATTTAAGTCTGTCATCTTCAGAATAAATTGAAACTGTTTCGCCGGGAAGATGACGAAGAATATCACAAAGTGTTTTTGCATTGAGAACAATGCTGCCCGGTTCTTCAATTTTTGCATTTATAGAAGTATTGATACCTACTTCAAGGTCGTAAGCACTTAAAATAAGTTCGTTACCGAGTGCTTTTAATAAAATACCTTCTATTGCAGGGATAGTTGATTTTGTTGAAACAACTTTCTGTATTACCTGACATACTTCAGATAATTTTTGTGTATCGCAGATTACTCTCATCTGAAAAAACCTCCGTGAAAAAGAAAATAAGAAATATAATTATTTTAGTATTAGTATTAGGGGCTGTTAAAAATGTTGAAAAGTAGCTTAAGCCCTTATTCTGTTTGATTTTTTATAAAAATAAAATATGGAAAAATATCTGAATAATTTTTATATTTTCACACACAATAAAAGGTTGTATTGAAATCTTTAAAAACTCAATGTGGAAAATGTAAAAAATTGTGGAAAACTTTTTCAGATTATTTAATAATGTCTGTACCCATATAAGGAACAAGAACTTCGGGAATTGTAACTGAACCGTCTTCATTCTGGAAGTTTTCAAGAATTGCAGCAGTTGTTCTGCCGATTGCAACACCTGAGCCGTTAAGAGTGTGAACAAGCTGAGCTTTTGCTTTAGGATCTTTTTTGAATCTGATAGAAGCTCTTCTTGCCTGGAAATCTTCAAAGTTTGAACATGAAGAAATTTCAACATATCTGCCGTAAGAAGGCATCCATACTTCTATATCATAAGTTTTTGCTGATGAGAAGCCGATATCACCTGAAGAGAGAGCAACAACTCTGTGAGGAAGACCGAGAAGCTGAAGAACTCTTTCTGCATCGTTAGTGAGTTTTTCAAGCTCATCATAAGAAGTTTCAGGGTCTGCAAATTTAACAAGTTCAACTTTATTGAACTGGTGTTGTCTGATAAGACCTCTTGTATCTCTGCCTGCTGAACCTGCTTCTGCTCTGAAACAAGCTGAATATGCGCAGTAGCTGATTGGGAGTTTTGCTCCGTCAAGAATTTCATCGCGGTGCATATTTGTTACGGGAACTTCTGCTGTGGGAATAAGGAAATAATCGTCAGTTGTTTTGAAAGCGTCTTCTTCAAATTTAGGAAGCTGTCCTGTGCCTGTCATGGAAGCTCTGTTTACCATGTAGGGAGGCATAACTTCTGTATAACCGTTTTCGATATGAGTGTTAAGGAAGAAATTGATGATAGCTCTTTCAAGTCTTGCACCGAGACCTTTATAAAAATGGAATCTTGCACCTGTAACTTTTGCTGCTGTTTCAGGGTCTAAAATTCCGAGATTTGCACCGATATCCCAGTGTGCTTTTGCTTCAAAATCAAAGTTTCTGGGTTCACCCCATTTTCTGATTTCAACATTTTCAGAATCGTCTTTACCGATAGGTGTTGTATCGCTGGGGATGTTGGGAAATTCGTACATTATTTTTTTCTGTTTTTCTTCAAGTTCAGAAAGAACAGCATCATTTGCTTTGATGCTTTCTTTGATTTCGTTCATTCTCTTCATAATTTCAGAGATGTCTCCGCCTTCTTTTTTAATCTGCGGAATTTTTTTGCTTGCTTCATTCTGTTCCTGTTTGAAAGCATCTGTTTTTGTCATAAGAGCACGGCGCTCAACGTCAATAGCAAGAACTTCATCAACAAGGCTGTCCATATCCTTGTTTCTTGTTTTCATAGCTGCTTTAACTTTTTCGGGATTTTCTCTGATTACTTTAATGTCTAACATTTTTACCGTCTCCTGTTATTTATTTTCATCAAAATATTTTACAAAGTTTTTAAGGTCATCCTTATCGAAAAATTCGATTGTGATTGTACCTTTATTTTTTGCAGTTGAATTGATTTTTATTTTTCTCTTAAGAGTATCATTAAGTGACAATTCAACTTCATCAAAAAATTTATCTCTTGATTTTTTCTTTTTATTTTTCTTTTCAGCCATCATATTTTTAACGGCTTTTTCAACATCTCTTACAGATAAATTATCTTTTATAATGATGTTGCAGAGATAAATCATTTTTTCTTCATCTTCAAGCGGAAGAAGTGCTTTTGCATGACCTGCAGAAATAATTCCGTCCGAAACATATTCTGAAATACTCACGGGAAGTTTCAGAAGTCTCAAAGAGTTTGCTATTGCAGAACGGGATTTTCCTACCTTTTCACTTACTTCTTCCTGAGTAAGACCGTATTTATTCATAAGATATTTTATTCCCGCTGCTTCTTCAATGGCATTGAGGTCTTCACGCTGAAGGTTTTCAATCATTGAAAGCACTGCTGCTTCTTCATCAGTAAGTTCTTTTATAACTACGGGAACTTCTTTTATACCTGCCATTCTTGAAGCACGCCATCTTCTTTCACCGGCAATAAGCTGATATGTACCGCCTGAAAGGGGACGCACAAGCAACGGCTGGATAACACCGTGCTGTGAAATACTGTCTGCAAGTTCTCTGAGAGCAGCTTCGTTGAATTTTTTTCTCGGCTGGTCTTTGTTAGGAACTATATCAACAAGTTTTATTTTTTCAGAAGAAGAAGTGTTTATTTCTTCTAAAGAATTTTCGTTAAAAAGAGATTCTATGCCTCTGCCAAGGCCTTTTTTAGATGCCATATAATTCACTTCCTGTTCATCTTTAAAAATTCATCTGCAAGGTTCATATAAGCTTCTGCACCCCTTGAAGATTTATCATAGTAAATTACAGGTTGTCCGAAACTTGGAGCTTCTGAAAGCCTTACATTTCTCGGAATTACTGTTGAATAAACTTTTTTAGGAAAGAATTTTTTAACTTCTTCAACAACCTGTTGAGTAAGGTTAAGTCTTCCGTCGTACATTGTAAGCAAAATGCCTTCAAGGTCGATATATTCGTTATAAAGCTTCTTTACTTGTCTTACTGTTGACATAAGCTGTGAAAGGCCTTCAAGGGCATAATATTCGCACTGTATGGGCACAAAGAAAGTATCTGTACAACAAAGAGCATTAAGTGTGATAAGTCCGAGAGAAGGGGGACAATCAAGAAAAATAAAATCAAAATCATTTTTTACAAGTGCAAGAGCATTTTTGAGTCTGGACTCTCTGTTTTTAACATCAACAAGTTCTATCTCTGCACCGGCAAGATTTATGCTTGACGGAACAACACTTACGTTTTTGAATTCAGTGTTTATGATAACGTCGCTTACTCTTGCATTACCTGTAAGAAGGTCGTATGAAGATTTTGAAACATTCCTTTTATTTACACCGAGACCGCTTGTTGTATTTCCCTGAGGGTCGATGTCTACAAGTAAAGTTTTATATCCTTTGCTGCCTAAAGAAGCAACAAGGTTAACGGCAGTAGTAGTTTTTCCTACACCGCCTTTCTGATTAACAATAGCAATGGTTTTTCCCATATCTGAAGTTCTCCTATCTGAAAAAACGGAAATTCTCCACAATAATTAATTTATTATATCATAGATATAATAAAAATGCAAGAATAAAGGTACTATTATTTAGATGAAAAAGGATAATTTTTTAAAAATGTTTCACGTGAAACAGCAAAGGAGCAGCCTGTCAAGACTGCTCCTTCGCTGTTTGTGGATGTGGGGTGTGAAAGAGAAAGATATGGGTGGGCTTTATGCCCTGTATATAAAATCACAAAAATGTGACCTTATAACGGAATTTTATTCTTTGGTATAGTTATTGAAAACTCTATTTTTTCTTCATTTTCTGTTTTAAGTAATTCTGCATTTATTCCTGATAATTTCATTCTGTCAACTGCATGAGAAATAGTATTTGTGAAAATGCGAACATCTTTGAAAATAACGGTATTTCTTTTTTCACGCAGAAGCTTATTTACAAATTCTTCTGTCTGGAAATCATTAAGATGATTTTCAATTATTGCATCTAAGGTTTTATTGAAAAACTCAGTATTTTCAAGCTTCATCAAGGAAACACACTGTGAAAAAGTAAGGTTGTAATTTTCTGCTTTTATTCTGTTTTCACGTGAAAAATGAAGTATTCTGAGCTTGTTTAAAATTTCAGAAGTATCAATACTTAACGTAGAAGAAATTTCATCTATTGTACATTTATGGTCAAGTATAAGAGATTTCAGAATATCTGCTTCATCAAATAAACTGTAGCTTTTTCTGAACGAATTTTCTATGAAATTGAAGTAAGCGGATTTTCTGCTGTCTATATTCATTATCAGGCAGGGAACAGAAGTAAGTCCTGCAAGTTTTGATGCTGCGAATCTGCGTTCACCGTTTATTATTTCAAACAAACCATATTTTACAGGTCTTATGCTTATCGGCTGAATAAGACCGTTTTTCTTTATATTCTGAGAAAGCTTAGTAATATCGTCATTTTTGTTTTTGCAGTTATCTGAAGAAACTATTTTATTGCATTTAACAAATATGATTTGTCCTGCATATTTATTCTGCATTAAAAAATCCCCCGGAAGTGTTTCTCGTTGAATTAAGAATACACTTTCAGGGGATGTTTGTCCACTGTAATTTTCAGTCAATAAATGACAATCTTTTATTTTGTTCCACGTGAAACAATAGGATTTTTTATAATCTGCGAATAATTACGGGGATATTTTGTCGGAGTAGGACGAACTTTTTTTATAAAAATAAGTGTTCTTTCTCCGCAATCGGCAAGTTCAAATGAATTAACCTTTTCAATTTCACCGCCAAGAACCCTGATTGCTTCTTTTGCATCCGTAATTTCTTCTTCTGTTTTGGCACTTTTCATGGATATGAATTTTCCGCCGACTTTTACGAAGGGCAGACAATACTCTGATAAATCACGTAAATTTGAAACAGCTCTTGCAGTAGCAAAATCAAAGCTTTCACGTAAAAATTCATCACGTGCTGCTTCTTCCGCTCTTGCATTGACTGTGTCTGCAAACAAACCTAATTCATCAAGAACAGTTTCTATAAACTTTATCTTTTTACCTGTACTGTCAAGAAAAGTAACATCAAGGTTATCATTTGCTATAAGAAGGGGAAGTCCTGGTAAACCTGCACCTGTACCGACATCAATAAGACTGCCTTCAATTTTATTTTCACCAAGCACTATAAGGCTGTCAACAAAATGCTTTACAACAATTCCGTCAGCATCTTTAATTGCAGTAAGGTTGAATTTTGCATTCCATTCCACAAGTAAAGAAGCGTATTTATCAAACATTTCAATTTTTTCATCAGAAAGAGTTATGTTATACGGTTTAAGTGATTCAACAAATAATTCTTTTGATATAAACATTAATTATTTTCCTTTCCGAGAGACGATAAATAAATAAGCAGCACTGAAATATCTGCAGGGCTTACACCTGAAATACGCGATGCCTGGCCGATATTCGCAGGACGTACCTTGTTGAGCTTTTCCTGTGCTTCAAGACGTAAACCTACAATATCCTTGAAATCTTTTATAAAATCTATTTTTTTATTTTCAAGTCGTTTCATTTCAGCAATCTGTGATTTCTGACGTTTTATGTAGCCTTCATATTTAATTTCAATTTCAACCTGTTCAAATATTTCTTTAGGCAAATCAGGTCGCTCTGTGTCGAATTCTGCCAACACCTTGTAATCAAGCTGAGGTCTTTTGATAAGTTCAGAAAATCTCACACCTGTTTTTATAGGTGCTGTTCCACGTGAAACAAGTATTTCATTAAGCTTATCAGATGGCGATATTACTACCTTTTTAATACGCTCGTCTTCCTGTTTTATAAGTTCTTTTTTATGTAAGAATTTATTATATCTTTCTTCACTGATAAGACCGATTTCGTATCCTTTTTCGGTAAGACGCAAATCTGCATTGTCCTGCCTTAAAATAAGGCGGTATTCTGAACGTGAAGTCATCATTCTGTATGGGTCAGAGCAACCTTTTGTAACAAGGTCATCAATGAGAGTACCTATATAAGAACTTGCTCTGTCAAGAATAAATTCATCTTTACCGAGAATTTTTCTTGCTGCATTTATACCTGCAACAAGACCTTGTGCCGCAGCTTCTTCATATCCGCTTGAGCCGTTGAACTGACCTGCACCGTAAAGACCTTCAAAATTTTCAAATTCAAGTGTTGATTTTAGAGTAAGAGGGTCAACGCAATCATATTCGATAGCGTATGCAGTTCTCATAACCTGAGCATTTTCAAGGCCGGGGATTGTTCTGATAAATGCAAGCTGAACATCTTCAGGCAAAGAAGATGAAAGTCCCTGCAGATACATTTCTTCAGTATTTTCACTGCTGCCGCAAGGCTCAATAAAAATCTGATGTCTTTCTTTCTCTGCAAACCTTACAATTTTATCTTCGATGCTCGGACAATATCTGGGACCTACACCGTCAATTTTTCCGCCGTAAAGGGGAGAGCGGTGAAGATTTTCAAGAATTATTCTTTTTGTTTCTGCATTTGTATATGTAACATAACAAGGTTCAGTATTTTCTATTTTAGAATTATAATTAAAAGAGAAGGGAGTAGTTTCTTCGTCACCCTCCTGAATTTCAAGAATTTCGGTGTTAACACTGCGTCTGTTTACTCTTGACGGTGTACCTGTCTTGAATCTTCTTGTTTCAATTCCGAGGCGTAAAAGAGCCTCTGAGAGCTTATTTGCGGGGAACATACCGTCAGGTCCGCTTGAAAATGAAACATCGCCTACGTATATTTTACCTCCAAGGAAAGTGCCTGTTGCAAGAATTACGCATTTTGCCGTATAAATTGCTTCAAGGTTAGTCATCATTTCCCATAAACCGTCATCATTTCTTTTAAGGTCAACAATTTCAGCCTGACGGAGTTCAAGATTATCCTGTTTTTCAAGAACATGCTTCATATATTGTGAATAAAGTCTTCTGTCAATCTGTGCACGTAAGCTGTGTACAGCAGGACCTTTACCCACATTGAGCATTCTGTTCTGCAATGAATGTAAATCGGCTGCAATACCCATTTCGCCGCCGAGAGCATCAATTTCACGCACAAGGTGACCTTTTGATGTGCCGCCGATAGACGGATTGCAGGGGAGATTTCCTACCCAGTCAAGATTTATTGTAAAAACGCACGTACTGCATCCCAGACGCGCAGAAGCAAGCCCTGCTTCAATTCCTGCATGGCCTGCTCCGATAACTGCAACATCATATTGTTTTGCAAAATATTGCATAAATATTACCTCTGATAATTATTTCAAATATTCTTCAAGACACTGTCCTGTTTTTTTCATTTCATTTGCGGCATTGATGCCCACAAAACGCCAGTGATACGGTTTGAATACAACACCTGTTATCTTTTGTTTATTTTCAGGATAACGGAGAATAAAGCCGTAATTATGGGCATTTGCCGTTAACCATCTGTATTCTTCTGTATCGGCAAAAGATTCATTTCTGCTTATAATATCAACCGAAAGACCTGCATTGTGTTCGCTGGAAGCAGGAATATTGACTGATTTTACGGCACTTTTAACTGCAACCTTTTCTTCAACACCTTTTTTCTCTATTATTTCAAGAATTTTATTTTCAAAAAGCTTTCTCTGGAAAGAAATTGTTCTGTAGCCTGAAAAAGGAGTAAGAATAATACCTTCACGCGATGCGTCAATATACATTTTATTATAGTATGTTGCAGCATCTGAATCCATTTTTATTTTACTGCCTGCAATTTCTGCAAGGTTAACCTCGTAATTATCAGGAAGAACATTGTTTTTATTAAGCAAAATAAGGTTCCAACCGTTTTTACTGATTTTTGCAACTTTGGGATTAATAGAAAAACTCTTATATTCGCCTAAATATGAGCTTTTGTATATGCTCTGGTCTTTGTTATAAACAATTTCCTTTGCAACTGTACCGTCAGGGTCATTCCAATATTTTGTTTTAGAAATATACGTATCTGTATCAATAGGAATCGGAGATTCGTTTCTGTCGGTAAGCTTTGCAACGGCAAAAAGAGAACCGCATACAAGAATAATGCCGATAAGCGCCCCGAAAAGCACCGGCCTTAAATTTTTCTTTCTGTTCATCGGCTCATCCCCTTGCAAAAAATGTTGTAATAGTGTACAATTATTTTATTATTTTTTCATTCAAATGTCAAATATGTATAAAAATTGCATAAATATTAAAAAACGCTTGATTTTATGCATAAAAAGTGTATAATAGTGTATATTGAATGAAAAAAACATCGAAAATATAAGTTGGAGGTAATTTCAGATGAAAAAAGAAATTAAAAAAGTTGTTCTTGCTTATTCAGGCGGTCTTGATACATCTATTATCATCCCGTGGCTTAAAGAAAATTACAATAACTGCGAAGTTATTGCAGTATCAGGTGACGTTGGTCAGGGTACAGAGCTTGACGGTCTTGAAGAAAAAGCTCTTAAAACAGGTGCTTCAAAGCTTTATATTGAAGATCTGAATGATGTTTTCGTTAAAGATTACATTTATCCTACAATCAAAGCAGGTGCTATCTACGAAGGCGAATACCTTCTCGGTACAGCTTTTGCACGTCCCATCATTGCAAAGAGAATTGTTGAAATTGCTAAAGCAGAAGGTGCAGATGCTATCTGCCACGGTTGCACAGGTAAAGGTAACGACCAGGTTCGTTTTGAACTTGCTATCAAAGCTTTTGCTCCTGAAATGGAAATTATAGCTCCCTGGAGAACATGGGAATTCAAATCTCGTGAAGATGAAATCGAATACGCAGAAAAAATGGGTATTCCGCTTAAAATCAACAGAGAAACAAACTATTCAAAAGATAAGAACCTCTGGCATCTTTCACACGAAGGTCTTGACCTTGAAGATCCCGCAAATGAGCCTCAGTACAACAAACCCGGCTTCCTTGAACTCGGTGTTTCTCCCGAACAGGCTCCCGATAAACCTGAATATGTTACAATCAGCTTTGAAAAAGGTGAAGCAGTTGCAGTTAACGGTGAAAAACTTGACCCCGTTGCACTTGTAACAAAACTTAACGAAATCGGTGGCAGAAACGGTATCGGTCTTATCGATATGGTTGAAAACCGTCTTGTTGGTATGAAATCAAGAGGCGTTTATGAAACTCCCGGCGGAACAATTCTTTTCAGAGCTCATCAGGTGCTTGAAACAATCTGTCTCGACAGAGATACTCAGCACTATAAAGCACTTATTGCACAGCAGTTTGCAGACCTTGTTTACTTCGGCAAATGGTTCACACCTCTTCGTGAAGCTCTTTCAGCTTTCGTTGATAAAACACAGGAAACTGTTACAGGTGAAGTAAAATTCAAGCTCTACAAAGGCAACATCATCAACGCAGGTACAACTTCTCCCTACTCACTTTACAGCGAAGCTTTTGCAACATTTGATGAGGATGAAGTTTACGACCAGAACGATTCAGCAGGATTCATCAATCTCTTTGGTCTTCCCATTAAAGTTAAGGCTATTCTTGACCAGGAAAGAGAAGCAAATAAATAATTATAAAACATCATAATTGCTTGACAATTATAATGAAAACTTTTAAAATTAAGGGTGAAGTATTTTTCACCCTTTAATTTTTTTCAGAGAAAGGATTTTAAAATATATGAAACTCTGGGCAGGACGCTTTTCAAAAGAAGCAGACAAAAAAACTAACGATTTCAACTCATCAATTTCTTTTGACTCAAGAATGTTCAAAGAAGATATTGACGGCAGTATTGCTCATGCAACAATGCTTTCGGAGCAGGAAATTATTTCTGTTGAAGATAAAGAAGCAATAGTTACAGAGCTTAAGAAAATAAAAGAAGAAATTATTGACGGCACTCTGCAGATTGACCCCGATGCAGAAGATATTCACACATTCATTGAAGGTGAGCTTACAAGAAGAATCGGCCAGGCAGGTAAAAGACTTCATACTGCAAGAAGCCGTAACGACCAGGTTGCACTTGATATTAAGCTTTACCTTAAAAAAGAATGTGCCAATCTTATTACACAGGTAAAAGAACTTGAAAAGGTTATTGCTTTGCAGGCAGAAAAATATGCAGAGGTTGTTATGCCCGGTTACACTCATCTTCAGAGAGCACAGCCTATTACCTTCGGTCATCATCTTCTTGCTTACGGCGAAATGTTTTTAAGAGATATCGGCAGACTTGAAGACTGCCTTGACAGAATGGATTATTGTCCTCTGGGAAGCGGTGCATTGGCCGGCACAACTTATCCTCTCAACCGTGCAAGAACAGCTGAACTTTTAGGTTTCAAAGCACCTACCGAAAACTCACTCGACGGTGTTTCGGACAGAGATTTCTGCATTGAACTTGCAAGTGCAATTTCAATTATTATGATGCATCTTTCACGTTTCAGTGAAGAAATTATTCTCTGGTGTTCATGGGAATTCAAATTTATTGAACTTGACGATGCTTTCTCAACAGGCTCAAGCATTATGCCACAGAAGAAAAATCCCGATATTGCAGAGCTTGTACGCGGTAAAGCAGGCAGAGTTTACGGCGACCTTATGACACTTCTTGCATTTATGAAAGGTCTTCCCCTTGCATATAACAAAGATATGCAGGAAGATAAAGATGCAATTTTTGATGCAATTGATACAGTAAAGCTTTGCCTTACAGCATTTATCCCCATGATTGAAACTATGACAGTTATTCCTGCTAATATGAAGAAAGCAGCTCTCGGCGGGTTTATAAATGCAACAGACTGTGCAGACTTCCTTGTATCAAAAGGTCTTCCTTTCAGGGATGCTTATAAAGCAACAGGTGAGCTTGTTGCACTCTGCATAGAAAAAGGTACAACTCTTGACGTGCTTCCCATTGAAGATTATAAGAGTGTGTGCGATTTGTTTGACGAAGGTGTTTATGATGCAATTTCTCTTGAAAGATGCGTTTCAATGCGTACACCTCTCGGCTCACCCTGTCCTGAAAACGTAAAAAATCAGGCAAAAAAACTTGCGGAAAAAATTAAATAAAAAATCTGTTGATAATCTTTGATTATTTCTTTAATAAAGGAGGGATATCCTGATGGAAAAAGAAGAAAAGAAACAAAAAAGTCTGGTGGAAAATTTTGCACTTATAAAAAGATTTTTCCCTTATCTCAGAAAACATATAAAAACTGAACTCTGTGTTCTTTTATGTGCAATTACTGCAGCAGTCAGTGAAATTATTTTACCCCTTATTGTAAGAGAAATTACTGACAGAGGCGCACAGATTACATACAAATTTTTAATTACAATCTGCCTTGCGTATATCGGTATGAAAGCAGTAGAAAGTATTGCAAGTTATTGTCAGGCATTTTTCGGACACAAAATGGGAACAAAAATTGAAAACGCAATGCGTGAAGATATGTTTGATCATCTGCAGAAGCTTTCCTTTTCATATTTTGATAACACAAAAGTCGGTCAGCTTATGTCAAGAATGACATCAGACCTTTTTGACGTTGCGGAATGGGCACATCATTTCCCTGAAATGATATTGATGACAGTTGTAAAATTTGTTGCAAGTTTTTATATTTTCACAACAATGGATATCCGCTTTGCAGTTGCAGTTTTTTTCATGTTTCCGTTTATGGTTTTACTTACGAAAAAAACAAGAACAAAAATGCGTGATACTTTCAAGGAAAATCGTCATCAGATTGGCGAAATAAATGCTAAACTTGAAGACAGTCTTCTTGGTGTAAAGGTTGTGCGTTCATTTACAAATGAAGCAATAGAAAAACAGAAATTCCTTAACGGTTGCGATGAATACATAAAAGTAAAAATCAGAGGCTATAAATATATGGCATCTTTCCACGCAACAGTGGGACTTATCAACGGCACAATGTATATTGCAGTTATTGCAATGGGTGCATGGCTTATGAAAGAAGGCAAAATTGCAGCAGGTGATTTTGCAGCAAGCTTACTTCTCGTTTCAACACTTCTCAACTCGGTAAGAAGTATTGTTGATTTCAGTGAGCAGTTCAGCCGCGGTGTTACCGGTGTTGAAAGATTTACTGAAATTATGGACGAAATTCCTGAAATTGAAGACAGCCCCGATGCAGTTGACATTGAAAATGTTGAAGGCGAAATTGAATTTAAAAATGTATCTTTCAGTTATGTGAAAGGCGAAAAACAGATTCTCAATAACCTTAATCTTCATCTTAAAAAAGGTGAGAATCTGGCACTTGTAGGTCCCAGCGGCGGCGGTAAAACAACACTCTGCAATTTAATTCCCCGTTTTTACGAAATTGAAAGCGGCAATATATTTGTAGACGGAAAAAATATAAAAGATATCACACTTCATTCTTTGCGTAAAAATATAGGTGTTGTTGCGCAGGATGTATATCTTTTCAGCGGTACTGTGCGTGATAACCTGATTTACGGTAAACACGATGCAACGGAAGAAGAAATTATCGAAGCCACAAAACAGGCAGGTGCGTATGACTTTATCTGCGGACTTCCCAATGGTTTTGATACATACATCGGTGAAAGAGGCGTTAAACTTTCAGGCGGACAGAAACAGCGACTTTCTATAGCAAGAGTTTTCCTGAAGAATCCACCCATTCTTCTCCTTGACGAGGCAACTTCTGCCCTTGATAACGAAAGTGAAAGACTTGTTCAGGAATCACTTGAACGTCTTGCAAAGGGACGAACAACTCTTACCATTGCGCACAGACTTACAACTATTAAAAATGCAGATGAAATTATTGTTCTTACTGAAAACGGAATTGAAGAACAGGGCTCACACAAAGAGCTTCTGCAGACAGGCGGAATTTACAGCAAAATGTACAGTATGTACGGCGAAACAAATGCTGTTGAATTATTAAAATAATTTTTAAATTATAATACGAAAGACTAACTATTAAAAGTCAATAGTAAAAATCAAAAAATGTTGTGAAATGTAAGACGGTGAAAAAAGGCATAACAAAACAGACGTCAAAGACGCCGGATTTTTGAAGTTAGAAAGATTTAAGCTTTTGCTACGTAC